>NZ_JBPKBH010000001.1:0-40499 GCF_051388915.1 Yinghuangia sp. YIM S09857
AGAGTAGGACGCCGCCGGAATTGATTTGTGTGAAGGCCCCCTCCGTTCCGGAGGGGGCCTTCACGCGTTTCCGGGCATTGTCACATGTGTCGGCGGGCGATCCGTGTTCTGTCACGAGCCTGTGCCGGGGGCTGAGTTCGTCGTACCGATGCCGCTATCGTGTACGCATCACGCACGCACCGGTCGGCAGGGAGCAGTGAGCACCGCCGACTGTCTGGGGGGACCTTGGGTGCGGCGTGCGTCTGGGGGGTTTCATCAACATGCGCAGGAGTATGCGTAAGGGCTTCATCGTCATGGCCGGCGGCGTCCTCGCCGTGGGGTTGCTGACCGCGTGTCAGGACGACGAAGAAGGCGGCACCGGCAACGAAGGATTCTCGTTCGGCGACAAGGTCGGCACGGGCGACGACACCGCCGACACCGGTGACGACGCCAAGGGCGATGGTGGCAAAGGCGGTTCGGTCCCCAAGGAACTGGTCGGCGCCTGGCGGACGGGGTCCGGGGCGACGGTCGAGTACCAGGACGCGATCACCGGGAAGTACGCGCCGCCGAGTGGCAGTACGGGCGAGTTGATCATCAAGGCGGACGGGTCGTACACCGACAACGGCTTGTTGCAGACCACGATGTACAACTGCACGACGTCGCTGTTTGTCATGGAGGAGGGCAAGGTCACGGTCTCCGGGGATAAGGCCACCTTCAAGCCCAGCAAGGTGAAGACGTCGATGCAGAACACCTGTAGCGAGAGCAGCAACTTCTACAACCGCGACGGAACGAAGAACACGAAGGTGGACACCTTCGAGCTGACCCAGGACACGAACGGCCCCGTGCTCCGGCTCACCGACGAGGATGGGGCGTCGAGCGACTACCGCCCCGACAAGTAGTCAGGGCGGACACGTCACCCGAGCCGCGGGCCGCCTGCCGGTCCGCGGCTCGTCGCCGTGAGCAGCCACCAGACCATGTCGTACGCCGCCGATCGGTAAACCGCCTCCGCCGATGCAACGTCGTACAGCGTGGCATCGCGAACCCGGGGGCAGTGGCTGACGATGCGGTTCACGACGTGAAGTCGGTTGTCGTACGCGAAGTCCTCGGCACGTCGACGCGCGGCCAACGCGTGATCGGCCTCCGAGCCCCAGGCGACAACGAGGAATGGGGTCGGGGAACGAGACACGTCGCTCCCCATGACGACCTGATGAAGCCGTGCCGGATTGATGGTGACGGCCTCTGCCGCGTGGAGGCGGATGATCCGCCGTCCGGTCGCCGCTACGGGTGATGCCATGCTGGGCGCGCCCTTCGTCGTGTGCCGGACCGAGAATGACTTTCCGTATCCAAACGGTTGCTCATCGCGGTTAGGCTCGTAAGGTGCGGTGGCCTGAAACGTGCACCTTTCAGGCTGGTGGATCTTGGCGAAGGGGGATGTATGCCAAGGGTGTTGGACCCGGCGGACTCGATTGCCGCGCTGTTCGGGGCGCGCGTGAAGCGACTCCGCGAGGCGCGCGGATGGACGCAGGAGGAGCTTGGGGACCAGGTGCGCACGCACAGCACGCGCATCAACCAGATCGAGCGCGCGACGGGCCACCGCCCGACGCTGGACCTGGCCCGCAGGTTGGACGGTGTGCTCGCTGCGGACAAGCTGCTGGTGGAGCTGTGGACGCACCTCTACAAGCAGTCGTTTCCGGACTGGTCCCAGGAGTTCATGAGCTTCGCGGCGCAGGCGACGATGATCCGCGAGTACGCGGCGCACGCAGTTCCGGGCTTGTTGCAGACGGAGGCGTACGCCCGTGCCCTGTTGCGTACGGCGCGGTCGCTGCGGAGTGAGCAGCAACTTGACGAACGGCTCGCGGCACGCATGGGCAGGCAGGAACGTCTTGCAGACGCTGACGGCCCGTCGTTGTGGGTGGTTCTGGACGAGTCGGTACTGCGTCGGCCGGTAGGCGGGGCGAAGATCATGCGGGATCAATTGGAGAGACTGTTGGCCGCGGCGCACGAGCCCCGGATCACGATCCAGGTGCTGCCGTTCGGTTCGGGGGAACACGCGGCCATGGGCGGTTCGTTGACTCTGCTCACGCTTCCCGACACAACTGAGGTCGCCTATAGCGAAGGTGCGGACTACGGGAGGTTGGTCGAGGATCCGCAGGTCCTCAAGGGGTACGCAATGATCTACGATCTCTTGCGAGCGCAGGCCCTACCACCGCACTTGTCCCTACGTGCGATCGAATCCGCAATGGAGGACTCCCCGCATGCCCAGCGAGCGACGTTCGTCCCGGATCCACTGGCGCAAGTCCAGCCACAGCAACGCGGAAGGCGGCAACTGCCTCGAAGTCGCCGGGCGCGGTTTCGGCGTCGTCCCCGTGCGTGACAGCAAGGATGTCGGACGTGGCGAGCTTGCTGTCTCGGCTGCCGCGTGGGGGTCGCTGACCGAGGCCCTCAAACTTCCGTAGCGGTGGCGCATCGGTCCGTTGTTGTGTGCGAATGGCATACGCATGTGTTGGTGATGGAGCACGAACCGACAACACAAGTCGTCTGTGTCCATGATCGAAACGGTGATTGAGGAGACCACCCGTGCAGAACGCCGCTCGTCTCGAACTGCTCGCTCTCGTTTGGCGGAAGTCCAGCTACAGCAATCAGGAAGGCGGCAACTGCCTCGAAGTCGCCGGGCGCGGTTTCGGCGTCGTCCCGGTGCGTGACAGCAAGGATGTCGGGCGGGGGGCGATCGTCGTTTCGGGTGACTCGTGGGTGGTGTTGACGGAGGCCCTTAAGCGGGTCTAGTGGGGGCGCGCCGGGTGCCCTGGGCGGTTGGTTCGGCTGATGAGGTCCTACAGTTGAGGGGAACTCAGGAGGTCGGTTCCGTTGCAGGACGCGCGTGCGCAGTCGCAAGGGGAGGACGGCGAGGGCCCAACGACCGCCGGGGACCCGGGGTTGTTCGGGCCCGGGTCCGTGACGTGGCAGTTGCATGCGGATCCGGCGATGTGGGTGGCCGGGGTGCGGGCGCTGTACTTGCAGGCGTTGCATCCGCGTGCGGTGCGGGGTGTCGTCCAGAACTCGGCGTTCCGGAAGGATCCGTGGGGGCGGTTGTTCCGTACCGCGGACTTTGTGGGTGTCACGACGTACGGGTCGCGCGCCGAGGCCGAGCGGGCCGGGGCGCGGGTGCGGCGGATCCACCAGTTCCTGCGGGCGACCGACCCCGAGACGGGGGAGTCGTACCGGATAGACGAGACGGCGCTGTTGCGGTGGGTGCATTGCGCTGAGGTGGTGTCGTACGCCGAGGTGGTGCGGCGGTCGGGCTTGGCGCTGACCGATGCCGAGGTCGACACCTACCTCGCCGAGCAGCGCGCCTCGGCGGTGCTGGTGGGGTTGGCGCCGGAGGATGTGCCCGTGTCCGCGGCGGCGATGCGCGAGTACTTCGAGGACGTACGTCCCGCCCTCGGGGGGGGGGGGGGGGGGGAAGACGGGTGGGGGGTTCTCCTGTGTCCCCCCCTTCCCCNGTGTCCGCGGCGGCGATGCGCGAGTACTTCGAGGACGTACGTCCCGCCCTCGGGCGGTCGCCGGAGTCCGACGACGTCTGGGACTTCCTCCGGCGCCCGCCCGTGCACCCGGTGCTGTGGCTCGGCCGTGAGCTGTTGTGGCGCCAGGTGTCGGAGCTGGCCTATGGTTCGCTGCCCGCGTGGGCGCACGAGATGTACGGACGCCGCCCGTTGCCGTCCATCGCCGTGACCACCGGCCTGAGACTGATCCGCACAACCTCGCTCGCCGTACTACCGGCAGTCCGCCTCGCGGGCTTCCAGTCACCCCACATCAAGGCCGCCGTGGACCGCCTCGGCCCGGAAGCGGCCCCCACAAGGCCGAGCCTCCTGTCAGGCCTTACTGCGTCGTAGCCGATCGGTGCGCCCGGCCGCGCAGACCGGCCGCGCAGACCGGCTCCTCGGGGGCGGCACTGTCCCAGGTGTGGCCTTGCGCTGTCCATATTCGGCGGCGGGTGACCGCATTCGCGCGATCACCCGCCTCGTTCGCGTGGTCGCTTCGGTGGCGCCGGAGACTCTGTGTGTACTTCGGACCTCCGGAAGGACCCATCGCGCATGTCGAAGGCGGCTTCCCGTCTTGAGACCCAACCGCCCCTGGATTCCGTGTCTGTCATCACCGCTGTGCACGACCAGGCCATCCCGTTCCTTCCCCAGGCGGCCGCGTCGCTTGCCCAGCAGGATGTGCCGATCGACTGGATCGTCTGTTACGACGGAGAACGCCTCCCCGCCGCCCTCGTGGAGATGACGCGGCACTGCAGAGAGTTCTTGCCCGACCTTTTGTTGGTGGCCAGCGGCCGCAGCGCCGGGCCGTCGACGGCACGTACGGTCGCCCTGTCCCGCGTCCGCGCGCCGTGGACCGCCGTGCTCGACGCGGACGACGTCTGGCTGCCCGGCGGCCTCGACCGGTTGGTGGCGACGGCTCGGGCCACCAACAGCGCGTGGTGCGCGGGACTGACGGTCGACCTGCACGAGGAGGGTTCTCGTCAGGAGTTCCCGGACTATCTGCCGACCGGCACGGTGGCTGCCGGCACGGTGTTCGACGTCTACCAGCGGCTGGGGTTCCTGCCGTTCCACGGCTGCGCGGTGGTCTGGGCGACGCCTGTGCTGTGGGAGATGGGCGGCTGGCCCGCGTTGCCCTCCAACGAGGACAGCGGGCTCGTGCTCGCGGCGACCGAGCGCTTCGACGGCGTCTATCAGGGCGAATCGCCGGTCTACGGGTATCGCAAGCACCCCGGTCAGACGACCGCCGCCCTGCGGTACGCGGACCGGGAGGCCATCGCGACCGACCACAATCATGCGTGGATATCGGCCCTTCGCGGCACGGGCACGAGGTGCGGGGCATGCCGGTAGCGCCAAGGTAAGTCGTGCGAACGGCCTTGCGGCACTCGCAGGTGCCTGACCCGGCGTTGCCCGTCGGCTGGTCACGGTGTTGGGGTTGCGGGCTTCATTGCGTGAGTCGTCTCCGGAAGTTCCTTGGTGGGGAGGGGGGTTCGGAGGCCGGGGGCGATTGCGAGGGTTACGGCGATGGAGGCTGCCGCCATGGTGGTCATGGCTGTGGCGGGGGTGGTGTGTTGGGCGAGGGTTCCGGCGAGGGTGGCGCCGAGTGCTTGCATGGTGAGCATGCCTGAGGAGTGGAGGCCCAGTGCCTGGCCGAGGATGGGTTTGGGGGTCAGGGCGATGAGGCGCTCTTGGAGGAGGAGGGTGGCGGCGTAGCCGACGGAGGCGATGGCGATTGCGGCCACGGCGAGCGGGAGCGCGGGCCGGAAGGCGAAGGTGAGGTAGGGGACGGCCAGGAGGAGGCGTGCGGAGGGGCCGAGGCGGCGGCGCCAGTCGGGGGTGAGCAGGCGGCCGGCCGTGAGGTCGCCGACGAGCATGCCGGCGGCCGCGGCGGCGAGGAGGAGTCCGGCGTGGTCGGGGTCGTAGGCGACGAAGACCGCCTCGCAGCCGACGATGAGCCCGTTGGGCACCCACATGGCGATGTAGACGTAGCGGCGGGGGACCGAGCTCCAGAGGATCGTGTTGGTACGCCAGGTCTCGCGCACGGACGGTCGTCCGGCGGTGCGGGGTGCCCGGCGGGCGAGGCCGAGGAGTGCGATCGCGGCAGCGAGGACGTCGAGGGCCGCCGCGGTGAGCAGCGTTCCGCGGGCGGACAGCAGGCCGACCAGCAGGGCGCCGACCGCGAAGCCGACGATCTGGAGGCTGCCGACGCAGATGTTGAGGACCGAGCGCCCGAGCAGGTAGGCGTCGTCCGGGAGGATCTCGGTGAGCAGTCCGAGGCGTACGCCGCCGCCGACCGATGCGGCGAGGCCGAGGACGAGCAGGACCGCGAACGCCGCCCAGATCGGCAGGCCCGGGATCGCGATCACGGCGGTGCCGACGGCGAACGTCGCGGCGATCCCGGCCATGGCGGCGCGCGGCGGCAGCCGGTCCGCGGCCGAGAGCAGGGCCATGGCCCCGATGACCTGGGCGAAGGACGCGCCGAACATGCTGAGTGCGGACAGGAGTGGTGAGCCGGTCGCGTCATAGACGAGCGTGGCCAGCGCCAATGAGCCGATGGTCGTCGCGGCGACCTGGGCGCAGGACGTCGCGAACAGCGGGGTGAACTCCGGGGTGCGGAAGAGTTCGCGGTAGGTGTGCATGGGCCGGAGCATGACCGGGGTCGCGCGGCCGGGCGTAATGTTTCGCCTGGAGGCGAAACATGGGGTTGTGGCTGGTCGATACGGACACGCTGGCGGCGGGCCGATTCGTGGTGTCGCCGCTTGCGGAGACGACCGCGTGTCTCAAGACGCTCGCGGAGGGTACGGCTGCCCATCCGGGCGAGCGCGCGTGGCTGGACGCGTATCTGCCGGGGTTCCGGGAGCGGATGGCGGCGGATCCGGCGGCCGAGCGCCTGTGCGAGGTGGCGTTCGGGCGCTCGTGGATCGCGGACTTTCTGACGCCGTGTCCGACCGGGGAGCCGGGGCTGACGTTTGATCAGGAGGTGTGCCCGGTCCGGGAGACGGCGCCCGAGCAGGCCCGTGCGGACGCGGAGGTGGCGTACGGCCGCCCGCTCCCGCCGGAGCTCGACGGCGTGGACCTGGGCGCCACGGCCGCCGAACTCCTGGGCTGGGTCTGGCAGTCGGCGGTGCTGCCGCACTGGGACGCCCGGCGGCGCGTCCTGGAGGCGGATGTCATCGCGCGGATGGGCGAGTTGAGCCGTGGGGGCTGGGCGGCCGCGCTCGACAACCTGCGTCCGGGCATGCGGTGGCTCGGGGACGGGCGGCTCCAGATCAACACGCACGACTACCCGCCGCGCGAAGTGGCGGGTGCGCAACTGCTGTTCGTGCCGGTTACCCCGCGCCGCGGATGGGTGACGTGGGAGGCTCCTCGGCGGTACGCGATCGTCTACCCCGGCACGGGGGCACTCGCTGACACCTCCTCAGGGCCCGCCGCCCGCGGAGCTCTGGGACGCCTGCTCGGCGAAGCCCGGGCGGCGGTGCTCCTGTTGCTCGACACTCCGAAGAGTACGACGCAGATTGTCGCGCTCAGCGGCCAGCGCCTCGGCTCGGTCGGCGGCCACCTCAAGGTGCTGCGCGAGGCCGGGCTCATCCACCGCCGCCGGAGCGGCCGTTCGGTGCTCTACTACCGAACCGATGTGGGGAATGCGGTGGTTGCGGCTCCGTCGGTTGCAACCCCGCCCGCTTCAACGGCCGCTTCAACGGCCGCTTCAACCCCGCCTCCTGCAACCCCGCCCGCCGCAACCCGGCCCCCTGCCAACCTGCCCGTTGCAACTCCGCCCCTTGCGGAGTAATTGGCTACTGTCCGTGATGCGGGACCGGTCGGGTTGACGGGACGTGGGCAGGCGCCAGCACGCGACGCACGCGACGCACGCGAGGCACGCGACGCACGCGAGGCACGCGAGGCACGCGAGGCACGCGAGGTGCGCGAGGCACGCGAGGTGCGCGAGGTGCGCGAGGTGCGCGAGGTGCGCGAGGCACGCGACGCACCCGACGCACCCGACGCACCCGACGCACCCGACGTGCGCGACGTGAGCGAGACCCGCGCGGTGCGCGAAGCGCGCGAGGAGCGGGTCGGTCCGGGACCGGTGCTCGCCAGAGCGGCACCGCCCTACGCCTTGTCCGCCCCGTCCGGGAACAGCATCGCCGCGACATCCGCGACCTGGTCGCGCAGGCGTTGCCGGGCACCCTGCCGGGACATGGCCAGGTGGTCGACGATGGCGGTCTCCAGCAGTGCGCGCAGGATGCGGGCCACGCGGGTGCGGCCGTACGGGAGTTCGGGGAACATCTCGGCCAGCCACCGCGCGATGCTCGCGTCGAGGGCGATGGTGAGACCGCCGGTCACGCCGCGCGAGAGTTCGTCCCCGCGCATGCCCTCGGTGAGCAGCAGGCGCAGCACCTCGCGTTCCGCCAGCCCGGCCTGCCATAGGCGGGTCATGAGCTCCACGAGCCGTTCGCGGGGCGGGAGTTGGACGTCCACCGGGGGTACCCCGGTGAAGCGGTCCGGGTACGAGCGCTCCTTGACCAGCTCGCGCAGCAGGTCGGCCTTCGACGGGAAGTAGTGGTAGAGCGTCGCGACGTTGAGGTCGCAGGCGGTCGCGAGGTTGCGCATCGAGGTGCCGGCGAAACCCTGCGCGCTCATGAGGGTGAGTGCGGTCCGAAGTATCCGGGCGCGCTGCTGACCGGCTGGGCTCGCGCCGGTACCCGCAGGCGTGCCCGCGCTCGTACCGACCTGCGCGCCCACCGACGCCCCCACCCCCGCCGCGCCCACTGCCACCCCCGCCACCGCGCCCGCGTCCACCTGCGTGGCAACCGGCGCATTCGCGCCCGCAGCCACGCTCCCATCGGCCGACGCAGTCGACGACGCACCCGCGGCCGCACCAAGAGATGCACCCACAGGCGCACCCACAGGCGCACCCGCGGACGCGCCTGCGGAGACCGGGTTGGCGGGTTGACGTTTCATCAGGTGCCACCCTTCCATCAAACGTTCGTTGGGGCCATACTGCTGGGCAACGTCAAGGATCTTGTACTGCGTGATCCTGTGCTCGGTGATCTCGTATTCGGTGATCGTGCAGTCAGCGATCTTGCAGTCAGCGATCTGAACTCCGCGGCCGCAGGCCGGCCGCCGGCGAAGGGAACGGCCCGTGGCGAACGGCTTCTGGGCGCACGCGCAGGAGAACCCCGGAAAACTCGCGCTGGTCGACCCCGGAGGCCGGGAGTGGTCGGCGGGCGAGCTGCTCGCGGCGTCGAACCGCCTGGTGCACGGGCTGCGTTCGGCCGGGATGGCGGCGGGGGACGTGTTCAGCGTCGTCCTGCCCAACGGGGCCGACTACATCGTGGCCTACCTCGCCGCCGCGCAGGCCGGCTTCTACATCGTGCCGGTCAACAACCACCTTGTGGGCGCCGAGCTGGCGTTCATCCTGGAGGACAGCGGCTCGAAGGTGGTCATCGGCCACGAGCGTTTCGCGGACGTCGTGTCCACGGCCGCCGAGGAGGCCAAGCTGCCTCCCGAGGCCCGCTTCGCGATCGGCGAGGTACCGGGCTTCCGGCCGATCGCCGAGTTGACCGACGGGCAGCCCGACACCCTCCCCGAGGACCGCGGCGTCGGCATGCCGATGAACTACACCTCCGGCACCACCGGCCGCCCGCGCGGTGTGCGCCGCCCGTTGCCCTCCGGCTCGCCCGAGGACGCACGGTACGGCGGCACGCTGCTCATCTACGGCCTGCGCCCCGGCGGTGACAACGTCCACCTCGTCGGTTCGCCGCTCTACCACACCGCCGTCCTGCAACACGCCTCGCAGTCGCTGCACATCGGGCACTCGGTCGTCCTGATGGACAAGTGGCTCCCCGAGGAGATGCTGCGCGTCATCGAGCGGCACAAGGTCACCCACACGCACATGGTGCCCACGCAGTTCCACCGCCTCCTGCAACTGCCGGACGACGTCAAGGCGAAGTACGACGTCTCCTCCCTCGCCCATGTCGTGCACAGCGCGGCCCCGTGCCCCGACCACCTCAAGCGCGGAATGATCGACTGGTGGGGCCCGGTCATCGAGGAGTACTACGCCGCCAGCGAGGGCGGCGGCACCTTCTGCACCTCGCAGGAGTGGCTGGAGCGCCCCGGCACCGTCGGCAAGGCGTGGCCGATCAGCGAGGTCGCGGTCTTCGGCGACGACAACGAGAAGCTGCCGCCCGGCGAGGTCGGCACGGTCTACATGCTCATGAAGACCGGGGCGTTCAAGTACCACAAGGACGAGGAGAAGACCCGCAAGGGCCGGATCGGCGACTGGTTCACGGTCGGCGACGTCGGTGTGATGGACGAGGACGGCTACCTGTTCCTGCGGGACCGCAAGATCGACATGATCATCTCGGGCGGGCAGAACATCTACCCCGCCGAGATCGAGGCCGCGCTGCTGCGCCACCCGGCCGTGGGGGACGTGGCGGTGTTCGGCGTACCCGACGACAACTGGGGCGAGTCGGTCAAGGCCGTCGTCGAGCCGGTCGAGGGACGTGAGGCGGGCGACGCGCTCGCCGACGAGCTGACCACCTGGTGCGCGGAGCAACTGGCGAGCTACAAGCGCCCGCGCAGTGTGGACTTCGTCGCGACGATGCCGCGCGACCCGAACGGGAAACTCCAGAAGCGCCGCCTGCGCGACCCGTACTGGGAGGGCCGCGAACGCGCCGTCTGACGCATTGCCCGGAGGCGCCCCCGGACCGCACAAACGCGTATTCCGGGGGCGCCGACCGGAAAGCGATACACCGCCCGGGAAGGCCCGGGTGGTTTATTCGGCGTTCCCCGGAAAGCTATTTCCCAGCCGCTCCCGAATCATTGGCGCAGCGTGCCCGATTATCCGCGCCGGGCACCGGGGATTATGCCGACAAAAACCCCGCCGGGCGTACCGAAAAGGCCGGACCCGGAAACGGGCCCGGCCTTTCGCACTCACGTGCGGCGGAGCCGGGTCGGCGTGCCGACGGCACACGCACGCCGACCCGCCCCCACGCCCGCTGCTACTCCGTGCAGACCGACAGCGCCCAGGGCAGGTCCGGCTTGCCCGTGGGAGTGCGCCGCGTCTCCTCGACCAGCCGCAGCACGCGGGGCACCTTGTACCCCGCGATCTTCGTCCGGCAGTGCTCCTGGATCGCCTCCAGCGTCGGCTCCCGGCCCACGCGCGGCTGCACGACCACCGCGACGGTCTGCCCCCAGCGCTCGTGCGGGACGCCCACCACGATCGCGTCGTACACGTCCGGGTGGTCCTTGACCGCGCCCTCGACCTCCTCCGTGAAGATCTTCTCGCCACCGGAGTTGATGGTCGCCGAGCCCCGGCCGAGCAGCGTGATGAGGCCGTCGCCCTCCAGGCGCGCGTAGTCGCCGGGCACGACGTAGCGCGTGCCGTCGGGTGCGGTGCGGAAGACCTCGGCGCTCTTGACCGGGTCGCCGAGGTACCCCAGCGGGATGTTGCCCTTGCGGCCCAGGCGGCCGATCACGCCCACCGGCAGGGGGTTGAGGTCGTCGTCCAGCACCACCGAGTCGGAGATCGCCTTGATGGTGATGCCGCCGCCGTCGGGCGCGGTCTGGCCCTTCACCGCGACGCCCACGCCGTTCGCGCCGGACTCGGAGGCGCCCACCGCGTCCGAGACCACGACGCCGAGGCGTTCCATGAACGCGTCCTTCAGGCTGGGCGAGAACAGCGCCGCGCTCGACGCCACCGCGAACAGCGAGGACAGGTCGTACGACCCCTCCGCCCCGTCCGCGCGCGGCTCGTCGACCGCCTCGATCAGCGGGCGCGCCATGGCGTCCCCGGTGATCATGATGACGTTGACCTTCTCCTCCTCGACCGCCTTCCACACGCCGTGCGCGTCGAACTTGTCGATCAGGACGATGCGTTGGCCCTTCGACAGGTTGTTCAGCACGCCCCACTGGGTGGCCCCGTGCATCAGCGGCGCGATCGGGAAGAACGTCCCGCTGCCGCCCCGACCCTTCTCGGCCAGCTCCTCGGGGCGTTCGACGCGCTCGCCGTTGGTCGGGTCGATGCCGCCGCCGAGGGCGAAGATGACGTCCTCCTGACGCCACATCACGCCCTTGGGCATGCCCGTCGTGCCGCCGGTGAACAGCAGGTAGATGTCGTCGCCCGAGCGCGGCCCGAAGTCGCGCTCCGGGGTGCCCGAGGCGACGGCCTCCTCGTACGGGACCGCGCCGAGCGGCCCGGTGTCGAGATCGGTGCCGTCCTCGACCACGACCAGGTGGCGCAGCGAGGGGACCTTGGGCGCGACCTCGCCGACCCGGTCGGCGAACTGGCGCTGGAAGACCATGGCGACCGGCTTCGCCTGGTCGAGCAGGTACGCCAGTTCCTCGGCGACGTACCGGAAGTTCACGTTGATGCAGACGCCGCGGATCTTGTAGATCGCGAGCATCGCCTCCGCCCACTCCACGATGTTGTAGGCGTAAACCGCGACATGGTCGCCCGGCGCGACGCCGGCGTCCGCGAGATGGTGGGCGAGGCGATTCGCACGCTCTTCCAATTCGGAGTATGTGCGCCGCTCGCCGTTCGCTACGACTGCCTCGCGGTCGGGGTATTGCTCAACCGCGTGCTCGAAGAGGTCGGCAAGGTTGAATTCCATGGCCGGAGCGTAAGGTGCGAGGGCGCGTGAATTCCATAGTGTGACCGATTTACTGTGCGCCGGGTCTTGTGACTCTCTCGACCGCCCTGCACCCTTGACCGAGACAATGATCGTGTTTCCCGTGCCAAATCGGGACGGGGTCGTACAAGGAGGGGCCTTGGCCGCCAATCCTCATCTTCTGGTCGAACGCCGTGACGGCACGCTCCTGGTCACGCTGAACCGCCCGGAGGCGAAGAACGCGTTCTCCCTGCCGATGCTGGTCGGCCTGTACGACGCGTGGCTGGAGGCCGACGCCGACGACGACATCCACTCGATCGTGCTCACCGGCGCGGGCGGCGTCTTCTGCGCCGGCATGGACCTCAAGGCCCTCGCGGGCGCGGACATGGCCGACGGCGACACCGCCGTCTACCGCGAGCGCATGGCCGCCGACAAGGACCTGCACTGGAAGGCGATGCTCCGCCATCACCGCCCCCGCAAGCCGTTGATCGCCGCGGTCGAGGGCTTCTGCGTCGCGGGCGGCACCGAGATCCTCCAGGGCACCGACATCCGCGTCGCCGGGGACACCGCGGTCTTCGCCATCGCGGAGGTGCAGCGTGGCCTGTTCCCGCTGGGTGGCTCGACAGTCCGCCTCCAGCGCCAGATCGGCTACACCAATGCCATGGAGATGCTCCTGACCGGCCGCCGCTACAGCGCCGAGGAGGCCCGCGAGATCGGCCTCATCGGCCGTGTGGTCCCGGCCGGGACGGCGGTCGACGCGGCCCTGGAGATCGCCGCGATCATCAACGGCAACGGCCCGCTCGCGGTCGAGGCGGTCAAGCGCTCGATCATCGAGACGGCCGACCTGTCCGAGGCCGACGCGCTCAAGCGCGAACTGGAGATCGGCCAGCCGATCTTCGCGACCGCCGACGCGAAGGAGGGTCCGACCGCCTTCGCCCAGAAGCGCAAGCCGGTCTTCCGCCGCGCCTGACACGAACGGCGGGGTTCGGCCCCCGACCCGAACCCCGCCGTCGCCACGGAAGCGGACCCTTACGGCGCCCGCCGCCTCCGCAACGCCGGAGGCACCCCCCGCCGCGTTGCGGGACACTGGAAGCAGCGGCGCCGCGTCCGGCGGCCCGGGTGCGGTGGGGCCGCTGGAGGTTTCCATGCCTGACACCGAGGCACGTGGCGCCGCGGTCGGTTCCGACGTTCCGCACGGGCACCACGAAGTGCACTCGCCACCGCGCGTGGTGGTGAAGGGGAGCGACGTCCACACCTCGGACGCGGATCTCACGTCCGAGCAGACCGCGCACGCGTACAAGACGTCGCAGGCCGAAGGGGACCGCACCGACGACGACTGAGACGACTGAGCGTCACGGCCGCACGGACTCGGTGCCGGTGACCGGGCCGCCTTCGTCCCCGAGCGCGCCCGCCTTGAAAGCGCCGTCCTCGAACGCGCCGTCCCGGGCCCGCCCTTCTCCAGGGGTACGCGCCGCCCCCGGCAGCAGCAGCGCGGCCGCCGGGCCGATCAGGGCGCCCACCGCGACCACGGCCACCGCGGTCCGGATCCCGCCCACCGACACCAGCACCGCCAGTCCCGCACCCGAGCCGAACTGCAAGGCGGTGGAAGCCAGTCCGGACGCCGCCCCCTGCTCCGCGTCGGCCACCCCGGACGACGCGGCCACCCACATCGTGGTGAACACGATGCCCGTGCCGAGCCCGAAGGCCACGATGCCGGGCAGCAGCCGCGGGTACGACGCGGCGTCCGTCATCCCCGCCGCCAGCAGCGCGGCCCCGCCCGCGGCGACGCCGAAGCCCGCCATCAGCGTGCGGCGCACCCCGAGCCCTCCGGCCAGGCGCTCGCCGACCAGGTTGCCGACGGTGATCGAGAGCGTCGGCCCGAGGAAAGCGACGCCTGTGCGCAGTGCCGAGTAGCCCATCTCCTGCTGGAACCACAGCGTCAGGAAGAACGGCACCGCTTGCAGCGTCAGCCCGAACACCAGAATCACGGCGGCCGCCGCGGTCAGGCTCCGCTGCCGGAACAGGCGCAGCGGCAGCAGCGGATCGGGCGTGCGCGCCTCGACCGCCGCGAATCCGGCGAGCAGCAGCACCGCGACGGCCGCGGAGCCCAGCACCCGGACGTCGCCCCAGCCCCACTCCGGGCCCTGCGCGATCGCGAACACCAGCAGGGTCAGGCCGACCGTGCCGGTCAGCGCTCCGGGGAAGTCGAAGCCCTTGCGCCTGGCCGGCCCGGAAACCGAGGCAGCCGTCGGCACCGAGGCGGCAACTGGCACCGAGGCAGCGGCCGCCGGCACCGAGGCAGCCGTCGGCACCGAGGCCCCCGCGTCCCGCGGCAGCAGCCCGAACGCCGCGACGCCCGCGACCACCACCAGCGGGACGTTCACGTAGAACACCGCCTGCCACCCCAGCGCGCTGGTCAGCACGCCGCCGAGCAGCGCCCCCAGGCTGAGCCCGCCGGCCCCCGAAACCGCCCACACCGTCAGCGCCCGGGTGCGCGAACGTCCCTCCGCGAACGCCGTGTTGACGAGCGAAAGGGTCGCCGGGAAGAGCACCGCCCCGCCGACACCCTGCACGGCGCGCGCACCGATCAGGGTGCCGGGCGCGGTCGCGAGGCCGCCGAGCAGCGAGCCGGCGCCGTACAGCACCATGCCGAACACGAACATCCGGCGCCTGCCCAGCAGATCGGCGAGGCGGCCACCGAGGAGCAGGAGCCCGCCGTAGACGACGGCGTACGAGCTGACGACCCATTGCAGCGAGTGGTCGGAGAAGCCGACGTCCGCGGCGATCTCGGGCAGCGCGACGTACACGATCGTGAAGTCCAGGGCGGTGATCAGGCCCGCGAGCGCGAGCAGGGCGAGCGTCCACGCGGGCCGCGCGACGCGCGGCGGCGAGGAGGGCGAGGGCTGGGACGGCACGGCGGCCTCCGGCGGAAGGACGCCTCCGGAGAGGCGGTCGGTTCGGACGCCCACCAGCCTCCGCGGGCGGCCGCCCCGCACCCAGGCCCGGGTTTTGCCTACGCACCGCGTGATCACCCTCGCGTCCGCTCCGGTTATCGTCGCGGTGTGGACGCACGCGTCGAACTGAGCGAGTTCCTGAAGTCCCGCCGGGCCCGTCTCACCCCGGAGGACGTCGGGCTGAAGCCGTACGGCAACCGCCGCCGCGTCGCGGGCCTGCGGCGCGAGGAGCTGGCGGGCCTCGCCGGGGTCAGCGTCGCGCACTACACGCGGCTGGAGCAGGGTCGGTCGGACAGCGTCTCGGCGGAGGTGCTGGCGGCCATCGCCACCGCGCTGCGCCTGGACGACGACGAGCGGACGTACCTGGGCCAGCTCGCCCGGCCGGACGCCCGCACGTGCCCGGTGACGGCCGTCCCGCCGCGCCCGGGGCTGCGGCACCTGGTGGCGTCGTTCGGCGGCACTCCGGCGATCCTGGTCGGGCGGCACACCGAGATCGTCGCCTGGAACCCCGTCGCGGCCGCGCTGTTCGGCGACTTCGCGGCGATGCCGGACGGCGAGCGCAGCATCTCCGACCTGATCTTCCGCCGCGCGCACATCCGCGACCTGCACGGCGAGGGCTGGGAGCGCACCGCCCTCGAACACGTCGCGCACCTGCGGGTGTTGTCGGCGTGCTACCGCGGCGACCGGCTCCTGACCGCGCACATCGAGCGCCTGCGCGCGGACAGCACCGACTTCGCGCGCATGTGGGCGGCGCATCCGGTGGCCCGGGCAGGCCACCGGGTCTACCGGCTGACGCACCCCGTGGCCGGCGAACTGGAGCTGTACGGCGAGCTGGTGACGCTGCCGGGAGACCCCGAGTACAGCGGTCTCGACCTGTTCGCCGCCGAGGCGGGGTCCGCGTCCGAGTGCGCGCTGCGCCGCCTCGCGGCGGCGGCCTGACCGGTCAGCGGTACTCGCGCAGCCTCGGCCGCACGCCCGCCAGCACCAGCAGCACGCCCGCGCCGAGCACCAGCGGCGGCGCCCAGCCCCAGCCCGCGAGCGCGTCGCGGCCCTGGCGGATGCGGTCGGTGAAGTCGTCGTGGTGGGTCTGCGCGGTCGAGTCCAGCACGCTCTGGTAGTCGTAGAACTCGAAGGCCAGGTTGCCGCGCCCGACATTCGTCGCCATGCCGACGGCCGTGTCCCGGCGCCCGCTGTTGACGGCGGCGACCAACGCCTCGTCGTCGCGCCGGAAGGCCGCGAGCCGTTCGGCCAGCCCCGGATCGGCCGACATGGGCCCGAGCAGCGCCGCCTTGTCGGCGAACTGCCCCCGGTAGTACTCCGCCCGCTCCGGCAGCATCAGGTAACGGCTCTCGTCGGCGTTCGCGTCCGACGCCACCGCCCGTGTGCGGGCCAGCGCGCTGAACGGGTCGAACGCCTCGGCCTTCGCGTCGCGCACCCGGTCGCCGTGCTCGAACAGCAGGCTCGCCCCGAGCCCGGTGAGCACCGTGATGAGCACGGTGGCGGCGACCAGGAACGGGTTGAACACGCGTCGGAAGCGCCGCGTGAGCCGGATTTGCAGGAGCAGCAGCGCCAGCACCGCCGCGATCCCGAGACCCAGCACCGCCAGTGCCGCCGTGCGCGCGGTGCTCCGGCCGTCGTCCGTCGAGTCGGCGAGCCCGTGTTCGGCGGTGCGGCCGAGCAGGTCCGCGGCCGGCAGCAGGTCCTGGTGCATCAGCGCGGTGGCCGACAGGTAGAAGCCCGTGGCGTTCGCGGGCGGGCGCGCGACGGGGCGTTCCAGCACCTGGTCGTCGGCGAGGCGGGCCTGTGCGGTGAGGGCGTCGTACGCGGCGAGGTCGGCGAGCATCCGGCGCGCGGTCTCCTCGCCGGCCGCGTCCAGGCCCCGGTCGAGGAGTGTCTGGAGTGCCGCGCTGACCGCGGCGCGGTCCCGGCGCAGTTGCCGCAGCGCCGACTGCTTGTTGCCGATCTGCTCGTCGTGGCCGATCAGCAGGACGTTCGCGACCTGCGCGTCCATGTCGGCGAGCGCGTAGTAGAGGTCGGTGGCGGTGGCCGCCCGCGGGGCGGTTCCGCTGCCGATGGTGTGGAGGTTGTCGCGGGCCGCGGAGACGCCGGCGACGAGCGCCGCGAGGAGGCCCGCGACGAGGACCAGGACGACGGCGGTGGCGGCGCGGAGCCGGGTCGGGACCGACGCGCGGCGCCGGGGTGCGGGTGCGTCGGGACGTACCGCCGGGCGGGGGGCCGATCCGGGCGCCGGGCGCGTGGGCCGGGATATGGCCCGGGTGCTCGGGGCCGCCGGGGCGGCCACGGGTGCTGTCATGAACGCACGCTAGGTGGCCGCCTGGACACGCAACTCAAGGCGAGATTGCGCCGAGGCGAAGCACGGGTGAACGTGCGGCGCGCCGGTCCCGCCGGAGGGTCAGGCCGCGGCTGCGCAGGGGGTGTGCGGCTCGGCGCGGTACGGCGCGCCGTGGCTGGTGACCAGGTGCGTGGGGCCCTCCTCGGCACCGGCGGCCGGGAGTTGGCGCGGTACGCGGGCCAGCGAGGCGACGTACGGCTCACCGCACGCGTCGCACAGCACGGGGGCGGCGATCGGCGCGTAGCGGTCCAGCGTGCGCAGCAGGCTGCGGGCGAAGCGCAGGGCGGTGGCGAACGAGGCCGAGGCGGCCTCGTGGTCGCGGGCGCCGTGCGCGTCCGCGGCCTCCCGCAGGGACCGGGCCAGGTAGCACAGGCTGGCCCGCGGGAAGGGAGGAGCCGCGGCGGCGAGGTCGTCGGCCTGGCCTGCCACGATGCCGGCCCAGCCGGGGAAGGCGGGGTGGCGTACTGCGGACCCCGAACGCTGCGCGATGACGGTGCCGGCCAGCTTGCGCGCGGCGGCGGCGCATTCGGGGGTCAGATCCTTGCGGTCGAGATCCATGTCCGGCTCCCTGGCTCCTCGGACGGACGGTGTGGCGGCCTTGGGACGAATCCGCCATGTGCTGCGACCGAGCAGCTTCGCCGGGAACCGGCAAACCATCTCATCCACAGCACTGACAGGATGCGGCCATCTTGGCGTCAAACGCGAAGAAAGATGACCTATGTCACACCTAAAAATACAAAAATGCCCGGGATTGGAGGTTTGCGCTGCCCGGCGTAAGGGGCAAACCGGGCGTTTTTTGGCCCGGTGACGTCGGGGGTGTCGCGCCTCTTCCGGCTGCACGGAACATCTGTTACTTATGCCCCCGGATCGCCTGTAGGCGCGTCCGCAACCTGCGGAGACGCGCGGAGACGACGTGTCGGAAGGAGGGGTGCCGCTGTGCCCAGTTGGCTCCCGGAGAGCGCCGAGGGTGCGACCGAGCTCGACGGTGCGTTCGGCCTGTGCCCTGCGCTTCACATCCGCTATCGGGACTACGTGGCCCGCCTGTGGTCGCCCGATGTGCTCGACCCCGTACTCACCGAACTCGTCCGCTTGCGCATCGCCGGACTGCACGAGTGCTCCGTCGAGGAGGCAGCCCGCACCCGCGCCGCGGTGCACGCCGGACTCGACGAGTCGCGCATCGCCCGCCTCGCCTTCGGCTCGGGGGACCCCGCCTTCTCGCCCGTCGAGTCGGCCTGCCTCCTCTTCGCGGAGCAGTTCGTGCTGGCCCCCGAGTCGGTCACCGACGACGACCGCAAGGTGCTCATCGGGCTGATCGGCGAGAAGGGCCTTGTCGGCCTCGCGATGGCCTGCGCGGTGTACGACGGCTTCGACCGCTTCCAGGTCGTGCTGGGCACCCAGGACACCGACCCGGACCTGCCGTACCCGGTCCTGGTGCACCCGCCGGGCCTGGATCCCGACGCGCCGGCCGAACTGCGCGTGTCCGAGCCGGACGACGCCATCGCCGGGAGCCCCCTCGCCCTCCAGCCCGACCTGCTGGCGTCCTTCCTGCGCATGTACGGGACGCTGTGGTGGGACGGCGTCGTCGACCACCCCACCAAGGAGGTCGCCCGGCTGCGCAACGCCCGCGTCACCGGCTGCCGCTACTGCCGCAACGTCCGGTTCGCGCAGGCGCGCGAGGACGGCCTGAGCGAGGACCTGGTCGAGCTCATCGCGGACGGGTTCGAGGAAAGCGCCCTGGAGGAGCGGCACAAGGTGGTCATCAGGTTCACCGACTTCTTCCTCGGCGACCCGCACGGCATGGCCACCGACCGGGCCGCGGACCTGCGCGCCGACCTGCTCGCCGCGTTCGGTCCGGACGGCACCGTGGAGCTGGCCGCGGCCCTCGCGCTGTTCATGGGATTCGCCAAGATCGCGGTGACCCTCGGCAGTGTGCCGGCCGATTTTCCGACCATGGTGATACCCACCCCCGGCGGGTGAATCCGCAGGCGGGCGCGTCGTCGTGGTGACCCTCGGATGACACGCGCGTGAACGGCGGCGGGCCCGCGAAATCCCCGCGGACCCGCCGCCGACGAACCGTACGATTCGGTGCGCGAAGGTCTGTTGCGCCCCGATCTTCTTGTGTAACGTTGCCCGCGGTTGCAAGCAGTAGAAGTAGTTCCCTCGCAAGACCGACGCCTGCGGACTCGACTGCCGTAGGCGTTTTTCCATCCCGGAGTACTTCGCGGGGAGTGGGACCACTCGACGTAAGCGACCCGGACGTCGCGCAGTGCGGCGGCTGAGGTTTTCATGAAGGAAGAAGACATGGCCACCGGTACGGTCAAGTGGTTCAACGCGGACAAGGGCTACGGCTTCATTCAGCAGGATGACGGCCAGGCCGACGTTTTCGTGCACTTCTCGGCGATCCAGACGAGCGGCTACCGCACGCTGGAGGAGAACCAGCGCGTCGAGTTCGAGGTCACGCAGGGTCAGAAGGGCCCGCAGGCCGAGCAGGTCCGCCCGCTCTGACGGCCCGCGCCCCGGCCCTCGGCCGGTCGGCTGTGACTTCGGTTTTGCGCGACTCGGTGTAGCGCGAGCTGATTTTTCGACGAGAGGGTCCGCCTCCTGCCCGAGGCGGGCCCTCTCGTTCCATAAACGTTGCGTGGACGGGGACTTCCGTACGCGCGGACGCGCGTCATCCACGTGTGCGCGTGCGGGAGTTTGGTGGCATTCGGGGCGCGGCACCACTTCGCCGCGCAGTCCGCGTGCGGGCGCCGGGCGCTTGCCCGGCACCCGGCGGTCGCCGTCCGGCACCGCGAACCATGCGATGCCGTACGGCGGTTGACGCCGCGTCAGGCCACCACGCCGGCCTCCCGCAGAGCGGTCACCCGGTCCGCCAGCCCGATTTCGGCCAGCACCTCGTCGGTGTGCTCGCCGAGCACGGGCGACGGCGCGCCGAGTGCCGCAGGTGTGCCGGCGAACTGCGCGGGGTGCCGCGGCAGACGGACGCGCCCCGCCTTCGCGTGCGTGCTCTCCTCGAACAGCCCGATGGCCAACGCGTGCGGATCGTCGGGGAGTTCGGCCGGTGCCAGCACGCGCCCGCAGGGCACCCGCTGTTCCTCAAGCAGTGCCATCCCGGCGCCGACCTCCATCGACAGCGCGGCGGTGTAGCAGCGCTGCACGAACTCCGAGGTGAGCTCGCGGTTCCTCACGCGCTCGCCGATGGTCGCCACCCGCGGGTCGTCGTGCCCCTCGACCCCGAACGCCCGGCACATGCCGGCGAAATCGGCGTCGGACGTCGGCGCGACCACCGCCCAGCCGTCCTTGAAGCGGATCGGCTTGAGCGTCTTGTTGAAGCTGGAGTTCTGCGTCCCGTCGCTGTCCAACAGCACCTCGTTGCCGGTCGCGTCGACCCACAGGAACGACGTGACGGCGTCCAGCATGGACAGTTCGACGTGCTGCCCGCCCTGGCCGCGCTCGCGCGCGAACAGCGCCGCCGTGACGGCCTGCGACGCGGTCAGCGCGGTCACCTTGTCGGCGGCGGACTGCCGCAGGAACACCGGCTGTTCGGGCTCCCCGGGGGCGGGCACGTCGGCCTGGTTGACGGCGAGTCCGGCGTACGCCTGGATGACCGGGTCGTACGCCGACTTGCCCGCGTACGGCCCCTCCGGGCCGAATCCGGACAGCGACACGTAGACGAGGTCGTCGCGCCCCGCCGACAGGTCCGCGTAGCCGATGCCGAGCCGGTCCACCACGCCGGGGCGGAAGTTCTGCACCACGACGTCGCACGTCGCGGCGATCGCCCGCACCACGTCGCGGCCCTCCGTGGTGTGTACGTCCACCACGATCGACCGCTTGCCCCGGTTGCAGGACGCGAACAGCGCGCTGGTGCCGCCGACCGCGACGCCGACCCAGCGCGCGATGTCGCCGATCCCGGGGCGCTCCACCTTGATGACCTCGGCGCCCTGGTCGGCCAGGAGGGCCACGGCGTACGGCCCGGTGGCCGCGATCGACAGGTCGAGGATGCGGATGCCCCGAAGCGGGCCGGTCTCACTCATGAGCTCTCCCTTGTGTGGCGGGTCGTGCCGTGCGTGCTTCAGGCGATGAACTCCGGCTTGCTGCGCGGGCGTCCGCCGGGACCGCTGTACGCCAGCCCGTACCCGGGCACCGTCGCGAAGCCCGGATCGGGAAGGCTGTCACGGAGGTCGGACCACGCCTCCATGAGCCGGTCCTCCGCGGCGTAGTCGAACGGGTCGGTCAGCACCTGCTCTTCGGTGCCACCGGGCGCCGGGCGGTTCTCGGCGAGCCAGCGTGCGGTGTGCTCCAGTGCGGTGCGCGGCGCCACCGCGTCGCGGTAGCCGAGGTCGGCGCGCAGCCGGGACAGGTCGAGCACGCGGTGCGCAGGTGACGGTTGCATCAGCAACGGCCTGGCAGGAACGGCGAGTTCGAAGGGCATCGAGACGATCTCGAAGGTGTGGTCGAGTGCCGCGGCGACGATCTCGACGACCTGGCGGACCGTCAGGATCTCGTCGTCGGCGGCGTTGTAGATGCGCCCGGCGCTGCGGTCGGGGTGGTCGACGGCCAACAGCAGGGCGTGCGCGAGGTTTTCGGTGTAGCCGTGGTGGTGCAGCGTCAGGCCGTCGTCGGCCAGCACGATGCGCCGCCGCCCGTCCAACACCCGGCGTACGACGCACCATTCGCGCGGCGCGAGCTGGCGCGGTCCGTACACGTACGGGTAGCGCACGTGCGTCGCCTGCGGGTGGTGGGCGAAGACCGCTTCCTCGGTGCGCACGATGCGGTATCCCTTGGCATCCTCCGCCACGTCGCGCACCAGCGGCGCGTCCTCGCCGACCGGCACCGGCAGCCCGGCGGGGCCCGCGACGTCCGGGTTCATCCAGCCGCGGTACGCGGGGACACCGCCGACCGACAGGAACCGCCCGGTGCGGCCCGCGAACGCCTCGGCGATGCGGCGCAGCCGCCCGTACATCGCGATCACCGTGTCATACGCCGGACCCGCCGCGGCCTCCCGCAACGCGTCCTCGTCGTACGGGTCGAGGTGCACGTGGCGCACCTCGCCGGGGGTCTCGGGCGTCTCGTGGGTCCCGCGGTGCAGGATGCTCACCTCGTGGCCGCGGGCCACCAGCCCGCGCACGAGCGGGACGCCGGTCGGGCCGGTGCCGCCGACTACGAGGATCCGTTCGCCCATGTGCTGCCGCCCTCCCGCGGGACCGTCAGATGCTTGACGTAGTCAGCTACCACGACGGGGCGACCGTATCCGCAGGTCGGCACGGGTACAAGGGCGATCCCGCGGCGGCCCTCGCGGCAATCACGCGCCGGTGCACGCCGTAGCATGGACCCATGGGTTTCCTGCGCCGCCGCCCGCCCGCCGGGCCGGACTTCGACGTTCTCGCCATCCCCTTCACCGACTGGCCGGGGTCGGTGGTGGTGCACATCCTGCCCGGGGCGGACGGCACCTGCCAGGGGATCTTCGTCCGCTACGACCTGCTCGCGGGCCGCGGCCCCGCCATGCTGATCGGCAACCTCCCGGCTGGTTCCCCCGCCCGGGAGGAGGGCGTCGGCCGCATCGAGGCCCAGCAGTTGGTCGCGGCCCTGGGCCACGAGGAGATGCCGGAGGAGCTGGGCGTCGAGGAGCACCCGGTGATGCAGGACGACGGCCTCTTGGTCGTCCGCCGCGTCAAGTACGCCGAGGGCCGCCTGGCCTGCGTCGAATTCGACCGCAGCGACGACGTGCAGGTTCGGGTCGTCTCCTGGGACCGCCCCATCACCGACGACATCTTCGCCCTGCTGAAGCCGATCCCGGCGGAGTCCTTCAAAGCATGACGCCGGGGCCGGACGAGCGGCCCTCACGCGTGTCCGCCCTGCCCCACACCCTCGCCCCGACCGCGCTCACCCCGGCACGGTCAATCACCCTTGACGGACGAGGCATGCAGCCAAGGTCCGCACGCGCCGCCTTCGCGAACGGCCGCACCCTCGGGCCGACCGCGCTCACTCCGGCGCGGTGGGTGGCAGGGGGCCGACCGGTCGCGGCCAGGCGTGTCCGTCGGGCCCGTCGGCCTCAGCGCGTGGGGCGCTTTTCGTTGCCGCGGCGGTAGTTGCCGGTCGCGCGGGCCAGGAGGTGCTGTACGGCCGTCGCGTCGTCCGCGGCCTCGGCCGCCTCAAGGCCGGCGACGAGGCGTTCGGCGGCCGCGCCCGACACCGTCACGACGAGGCGTCCGCCGCGCGACACCAGCACCTTGCGGTCCTTGGTCACGCGGTAGTCGAAGGGGTCGCTGACGAGGCGTCCGCGGGCGTCTTCCGGCATGCCCGACAATCTACGCGAGCCCCGGCGCTCCCCTCTGCCCCCACCGGCACCGCTGCGCCGCCCCACCGCACACCCCGGCGCCGCCACCTTCCTTTCGCCTCCGTACCCGTCCCACCTCCGCTCGCCATGCCCGAAATGTCGGGTTAGCGTGCGTGCACAGGACACCCCCGGCGCACCGTCGGGGATCGGCGGAGGGCTGGGAGCGCATGCGGCGGCTGGGACGGGTGTCGGTGGCCGCCGCTGTTGTCGCAATCGCGGTGCTGCCTGCCGTTCCCGGGCACCCCGGCACACCCGCCGCCCGCGCCGAGAGCCCCGTGACGCTCTCCGCCGGGCAGGTCACCGACAAGGTCGGCGCGCTCGGCAGCCGCAAGGGCGAGGTCGAGACCGCGCTCGCCCGGTTGGACCAGTCGCAGCGGCTGCAACTCTTCGTCGTGTACGTGCGCGACTTCTCCGGCCAGAGTCCCGCCGCATGGGCCGACGCCACCGCAGCCCGCAACGGGCTCGGCCGCGACGACATCCTGCTCGCGGTCGCCACCGGCGCCCGGCAGTACTACGTCTCCGTCGACAGCGCCGCCCGCCTCACCGACCCGCAGATTGACGAGGTCTCGCGCGTCGCGATCGAACCCCACCTGCGGCGGAACGACTGGGCCGGAGCCGCGATCGGCGCAGCCGACGGCTACTCCGCCGCGTTGTCCGGTGCCCCCGTCGTGACCGGCCCCGTCGTCCCCGGCGACGCCGACCCGGGCGGGGACGGCGGAGGCGGAGGCGTACCCGGCTGGATCCCCGCCGTCGCGATCGGCGGTGTCGCGGTGGCCGGCGGCTACTTGTTCGTCCGGCACCGCCGAGCCGCCGGACGGGACGTGCCCGATGCGGCGTCCTCCGCCGGAGGCGTCCCGCTCGCGGACCTGGACAAGTCCGCGAGCCGCCTGTTGGTCGAGACCGACGACGCCGTGCGCACGAGTGAACAGGAACTCGGCTTCGCCACGGCCGAGTTCGGGGAGCAGGCGGTCGTCCCCTTCGCTGCCGCACTCGACTTCGCCCGCTCCGAGCTCAGCGCCGCGTTCCGGATCCGGCAGCGCCTCGACGACGACGTCCCCGAGGACGACGCCGCCAAGCGCGCCATGCTCGCCGAGATCACCGCCCGCTGCGCCGAGGCCAACCGGCGCCTGGACGAGCAGTCGGACGCGTTCGACCGGCTCCGCGACCTGGAGGCCAACGCCCCGCAGGTGGCCGCGCAGGTCGCCCGCGACGCGGCGATGCTGTCCCAGGCGGTCGACCCGGCCCGGACCACGCTCGTCCAACTGGCCGAACGCTACGCGGACTCCGCGCTCGTCCCGGTCGCCGAGAACGCCGACCAGGCCGCCGAGCGCCTTACGTTCGTGCAGGAGGCCCTGACCGACGCGGACCGGGAGCACACCGCCGGGCGTATCGGACCCGCCGCGGTTTCCGTGCAGGCGGCCGAGGCGGCGGTCGGACAGGCCCGGCAACTCCTCGACGCCGTGCACCACCGCGCCGCTGAACTCGACGCGGCCGCAGCGTCGTTGCACGGCCTGGTCGCGGAGACCCAAGCAGACGTGGCCGAGGCGGACGCCCTCGTCGCGGCGGGCCACGACGATCCGGCCCTCGCGGGGCTCGTCGCCCGGGCACGCGGTGAACTCGCGGCCGTGGCGGCCGAGTCCGGTACGGACCGGCGTCCCGATCCGATCGCCGCGGCGCGGCGCGTCGAGGAGGCGGATGCCGCGCTGGACAAGGCACTTGCCGACGTACGCGACGAACAGGAGCGGGTCAGGCGGGCCCGTGCCGGGCTGGACCAGGCCCTCGCGGCGGCGCGGGCCGAGGTGGCGGCGGCGTCCGACTTCGTCACCACCAACCGCGGCGCGGTCGGCGGCACCGCACGTACCCGACTCGGCGAGGCGCAGCGGCACTTGGACCTGGCCCACGCCGACGCGTCGGCCGAACCCGTGGCCGCCCTCGCCGCCGCGCAGCGCTCCGCCGCGCTGGCGGGCGAGGCGATCGGGCTCGCACAGGAGGACGTACGGCGCTTCCGCGGCGGCTACGGCGGCGGCCCGGGCCAGGGATACGGAGGCGGCGGATTCGGGGGCGGCGGGGGAGGGTTCGGCAACCTGGCCGGGGTCGTGCTCGGCGGCATCCTCATCAATGGCGGACTGGGCGGTGGGCGGAGCGGCGGGAGGGGCGGCGGCTGGGGCGGCGGTTCGCGCGGCGGCGGCCCGGGGCCCGGCAGCTTCGGCGGCAGCGGGACGCGCGGGCGCAGAGGAGGCGGCGGCCGGTTCTGACGCATCCTGACCACCCGCGCACGCAACGCAAGTCACCGCACCACCGGACCGCACCGACGGCACAGTTCGCCCTCGACGGCGCAAGACCGGCTACGACGCACGAACCATCGCAGGGAAGGCAAGGCGCACCATGAGCAGCAAACAGACGATCCTCGGCCGCGTCACCCAACTGGCCAAGGCCAACATCCACGCCCTCCTCGACCAGGCCGAGGACCCGCAGAAGATGCTGGACCAACTGGTCCGCGACTACACCGAGAACATCGGCGAGGCCGAGGCCGCGATCGCCCAGACCATCGGCAATTTGCGGCTCATGGAGGACGACCACCGCGAGGACGTCGAGTCCGCCGCCGAGTGGGGCCGCAAGGCCCTCGCGGCCAGCCAGAAGGCAGACGCCCTGCGCGCGGCGGGGGACACCGCCGACGCCGACAAGTTCGACAACCTCGCCAAGGTCGCTCTCGGGCGGCAACTGGACTACGAGAAGGAGGCCGAGACCGCCGAGCCGACCATTGCGGCGCAGCAGCAGTCGGTCGACAAGCTCAAGGACGGCCTTGCGAAGATGCGCGACAAGCTCGACGAACTCCGCAGGAAGCGCGACGAGTTGGTGGCCCGAGCAAAAGCCGCTCAGGCGCAGACCCAGGTGCACGACGCGCTCAAGAGCATCGACGTGATGGACCCGACCAGCGAGGTGTCCCGCTTCGAGGAGAAGGTCCGGCGCGAGGAGGCCCGTGTGCGCGGCGCCGAGGAGCTGGCGGCATCCTCCCTGGACGCGCAGTTCGAGTCGCTGGACGACGTCGCCGACGACGCCGAGGTTGCCGCGCGCCTCGCCGCGCTGAAGTCGAAGGCGCCCGCCTGACCGGGGACCGCGGGACTGCGCAGTCACCACACTTGCCCGACCCAGGTCAGATCCGGGTCCGACCCGACACGAGCCCGGACACGAGGCGGCACACGAGGCCGGCGGGAGCGGAGGACTCCCGCCGGCCTCCTGTGCCGTTCGTCCCGAGTGCGTCCGCCCCAGGGGCCTCGACCTCCCTTCCGTGTCCCGCGGAGCCGATGCGGTCCTCCGGGCCGGTGCCCGCCTACGTCGGTTGGAGCGTCAGTGCGTTCCGACCGCGGCGCGCACCGCCCGGCGCACTGTGGTGCAGTCGTCGTGCAGGCGGCGGAGCAGACGGCGTTCGTCCTCGCCCGCCGAAGCCTGGTCGTGGATCCGGATCTCCCGGACCAGCACGAGCATGAGGTTGACGAGGAAGGCATCGCGCGCGAAGGAGCCGCTCTGCTGGGCAACTTGGACGATCTGACGTCGCGTCAACGGGTCCCGGGCGAGCAGCGACCACAGCACGGCCAGGTCGTATCCCGGCAGGTGGTAGCCGACGAACTCCCAGTCCACCAGGGCCGGTCCGTGCGACGTGAGCAGGACGTTCGAGAACATCGCGTCCCCGTGGCACAGTTGCAGCGGCAGCCGAGACAGGCCGCGCATGAGCTGTGCCAGGTCGCCCGCGTCGCGGTCGGTCAGCAGCCCCAGCGCGTGGTACCGCTGCACGCGCGGCAGGTAGTCGAACGCCGCCTGGAACGAACCCGTCGGCGGCTTCCAGGTGTTCAACGCGCCGAACGCCTGGATCACCGAGCGGATGTCACCGCGGGCCAGGGCCGTTCCCGGATGCCGTTCCACTGCGACCGGCCGTCCCGGCACGTGTTCCAGGACCAGCACGCGCCGGTCCGGATCGGCGCCGAACAGGCGCGGCACACGCACCGGCGGCCGCTGCCGCGTGAAGGTGCGGTACGCCGATATCTCGTGCCGGAACCGCTGCATCCAGTGCGACGAGTCGTCGGCAAGGTACTTCACCACCACGGGATTTCGCCCCACCGAGCCGGACATCAGCACCGACTTCTGCGTGCGCCGCATCACCGCGCCCGCGACGAAGCCCGGGCACACCTTCGCCGCCGCCGCGGCCACCACCGACGGTGTCACGGGCGGCTGTTGCGGTCCGCCCTCCGGCCCCCGCCCCGTGCGGTCACGCGGACCGCCCTGACCCGGCGCCGGAATGCGCCGTCCCGCCGAGTCCGTCTCGCGTCCGGCCGGACCGTACGTCCCCGGCACGCCGCCGCCGGAGCGCTGCCGCCCCGGGTCGGCCCCCGGCGACCCCGGCGGACGCGGCCCGCTCTGGCTGTTCGCCCGGCCGCCGGCGGGACCAGGCGGGGCGGGGCGGCGCGTGGGGGGCGAGGTAGCAGGGCCGTACGCCGCGGGCCGCGGCGAGCTGCCGCGCGCCGCGGGGCCCGACGAACCGCGGGCCAGGGGTGACGGGGAGGGTGACATCGAGGGCCTTCCTGCTCCGGGGATCCGGGCGGTGCCGCCGGGGGCCGCGGGGCCGACCGGGGGGCGGTCGTCCTCGCCCTGGGGCCGAACCGGGGGCGTCCTGGGGGCCACCCCCGGCGGGTCTCCGGTCAGCCGACCGGACTTCGGCGGGACTTCGACGGGATTTCGACTGCACTTACCGATGCACTTACCGATGCGCTTGCCGACGTACTGACGGGCGTACCGACCGACGTACTGATCGATGTACTGAGACCGATGCACTTGCCGACGTCCCGGGGGCGGCCGACTGTCGTCGATCGCCTCCGGTCACGTCCTGTCGCCACCGGCCGGGTTCGGCCGAGTCCGGCCGGATCCGATCGCGGACCCGGGGCCGGCGGATCCGGCCGCGCGGCGGGTGGGAGCCCCGCGTTCCGTATCCACCATCCACGAGACTCCCTCGTGCGGGTGGTGATCCACGTGGCGGACCCTGGCGAACTGTGGCGAATCGGCGGCAGGTGCCCCACTCCGCACTAGCCTCGAAGCACCGAGCAACCTGGGGGCTCGAACGTGAACGGCGAAACGAAGGGCGGGCCGAGATGCGGCGCGGGCGCAACACCAAACTGGTGGACCTCTTCGCGCTGACCGGTTGGTCGAAGGGCGAACTGGCCCGGCTGGTCAACCGGCGTGCGGCCGGCATGGGGCACCCGCAACTGGCCACCGACACCTCGCGGGTGCGGCGTTGGCTGGAGGACGGCGAATGCCCGCGCGACCCCGTCCCGCGGGTGCTCGCGGCGCTGTTCACCGAGCGACTCGGACGTGTTGTCACCTCCGAGGATCTTGGCCTCACCGGGCGCCCCAGGCACCACGTACCAGCCGTTCCCGAGGAACTGCCGTGGAGCACCAAGCGCACCGTGGACGCCTTGACCGAGTTCACGGGAATGGACCTCATGCTCAATCGGCGTGGCTTCGTCGGAACGGGATTCGCGCTGGTCGCGGGCCCCGTCCTCGTCACCAATTTCGACCGCTGGCTCGGCACGGGCAAGTCCGCGCCGGGCACCGCCAACTCCTCGGCCCCGCGCGCCAGTACGTTCGGCACACGTGCGGCGTACGCCCCGATCGACGCCGGCCCCGTGGGTTCGGAGGAGGTCGCCGCGCTCGAACACGCGGTCACCGTCTTCCGCGCCTGGGACGCGAACCGCGGCGGCGGCCTCCAGCGCAAGGCCGTCGTCGGCCAACTCAACGAGGTCGGCAACCTGTTGACCGCGGACAACCCCGGGCCCGTCCGGCAGCGCCTGTGGGCGGTCGCCGCGAACCTGTCGGTCCTGGCCGGCTGGATGTCGCACGACGTCGGTCTCAACCCCACCGCGCAGAACTACTTCGTCATCGGCGCCCACGCGGCCCGCGAGGCGGGCGATCTCCCGCGCGCCGCCGAGGCGTTGTCGCGCGCGGCCCGGCAGATGGTGCACCTCGGGCGGGCCCGCGACGCGCTTTCGCTCATCGACCTGGCCCAGCGGACGGCGGGGGAGCGCGCGACGCCGACCACTCGGGCGATGTTCCACACGGTCGAGGCGTGGGCGCAGGCGGCACTCGGGCAGTCCGTCGAGTGCAGGCGTACGCTCGGGCTCGCCGAACGCGAGTTCACACGTGCCCAGCCGCAGGAAGACCCGGACTGGATCGGCTTCTTCGACAGCGCGGACCTGCACGGCATGCAGGCGCTGGTGTACCGGACGCTGGCCGACACCGACCCCTCGGCGGTCCGCCCCGCCCAGGAACACGCCCAAAAGGCCATGGAGTTGCGGGCACAGGGGCACCAGCGGTCGCAGACGTTCGACCTGATCTCGCTGGCGTCCGCGTACCTCCTCGACGGCCAGCCGGACGCGGGTGCGCAATACGCGCGCCTCGCGATCAGCTCCACGCGCGACGTCTCCTCGCACCGCACGTGGGACCGGCTCGGGGAGATGCAGAAGCTGACGGGACGCTACAAGGACGTGGCGGAGATCAAGAGCCTCCATGAGGAGATCTCCGACGGTGGGGGGCCGACGGGGCCGACGACGGCGTGACGCCGGAGTCGGCCCCGGTTCGGTTCCCGGACGCCTGGTGGCGGCCCGCCGCGTGGCGGCGAACTCCCGGCCGTGGTCCCGTCCCGTACCGCGCAACGCCGCGTCAGGTGACGTCTCGGATCACGGTCGGCTCACGTCACCCGCAGTGCCATGACACACGCGTCGTCCTCATAGTCCGTGTGCCCCAGCCGACTCACCACGAGGTCCACGCACGCACGTGCGTCGGCGCCGGCGAGCAGCGGTCCCAGGGACAGCAGCGCCCCGATCGACTCGTCGATGTCCAGCCCGCGGCGCTCCACGAGCCCGTCGGTGAACAGCAACAGCAGGTCCCCGGCCCGTAGTTCGAGGCGCAGTTCCTCGTAGCACGGTTCGTCGTGCACACCGAGCAGGATGCCGCCCGGCATGTCCGGGATCGAGCCGCTGCCGTTGCGGAACAGCAGCAGCGGCGGATGCCCGGCCCGGGCCAGGGTCAGGACGCGGCGGTCCGGGTCGTACCGCCCACAGACCGCGGTCGCGATCGCCTCGGTGGGCATGGTGTGCAGGACCAGGCGGTTGAGCCAGTACAGCATTTCGCCGGGCCGGGCGCCGGTGATCGCGTACCCTTCGAGCGCGCTGCGCAGCGTCGTCATCCCGGCCGCGGCCGCCAGCCCGTGCCCGGCCATGTCGCCCAGGCTGACCAGCACAGTGCGGTCCGGGAGCGCCATGCCGTCGTACCAGTCGCCGCCCACGCGGGAGACCGCCTCGGCGGGGAAGTAGCGTGTGGCGACGTCCAGTCCGGGCAGGGCGATGGCGCGGGTCCAGCGCGGCATGACGGCGCGCTGCAACTCGGCGGCGATGCGGTGCTCGGCGCGGGCGAGTTGGCGCTGTACGAGGAGTTGTTCGCGGGCCTCGCTCAACGCGGCCTGGGTCCAGCGCAGTTCGCTGACGTCGCGGAGAATGGCCCATACGCTGCGGGGGGTTCCGTCGGCGTCCAGCACCGGCTCGCCGACGAGGTGGACGGAACGCGTCGTTCCGTCCGTCCGCAGGACACGGAACTCGGCCTCGGCCGGGACGAGTTCGTGGAGGAGCCCGGCGACCAGCGTCTCGACCTCGGGGAGATCGCCGGGCAGTACGTGGTGCGGCAGGTCGTCCAGCCGCACCGGGCCGGCCACCGGATCGCGGTCGAAGAGCAGGTACATCTCGTCGGACCAGCGGATCTCATCCGTGTCCAGATGCCATTCCGCACTCGCGATGAGCCCGGCGTGCGCCCGCGGTCCGGGGAGGGCCGGCGGCACCAGGTCCTCGTGCCCGCGTCCGCGCACCGGCTCGTCGGGCGGCAGCAGCAGATCGCGCGGGGCCGCCGGGCGCGACGGCACCAGTGTGTCGCCGACGACCGTGTCCACCAGGCGGGGCCGCAGGTAGCGCTGCGACCGGAACATCTCGGGCACCGCCGGGAGCGCGTGCGCGCCGTGGCGGTACGGCTCGGACCGGCGTGCGTCGTGGTCGCGCGGGGCCGCGTCCTCGCGTACCGGTGCGCACAGTTGCGCGAGGTGGTTCAGCGACTGTTCGAGGCTGGACGACAGCAGCTCGCACACGTGCGCCCGGCGCGAGGACTCCTGCGCGGTATACGTCGTGAGCAGGTCGTCGACCTCGGACCTCAGCCGGGCCACCCTCGTCATCATCGCCGACAGATCCGCCGCGTCGAACTCCGGCCGCTCGTGCATCCACCCGCCTACGCCGCTTCCGTGTGGCCCCACCGACTCTCGCACAACGGCGTTCCCGGTGGGGGTGATTTCACCACATTGGTGGAGGGTGATGACGGGTTGACGGTTCCGCACCGAATCGGGGCTCCCGATGACCGGAGCCGATCGCCGCGGTCCCGGGATGCCGCGTCCGGACGATCACTTGCGATCACGTCCCGTCCGGGCGGTCGCAGTGGCGTCGTCCCGCCGGGTCGTCGCGGCCGCTGTGCGGCGCGGTTCCGACCCTGCTCACCGATGGTCGGCCGGTTGCCCGGCGACCCCGCGCCCACCGTCGGTCGAATGCCCCGCGCACGGCGTGTCGTCACCCGACCGGCCCAGTAGGCGCGCGGACCGCCGCCCGATCGGCACACGATGGAGCCCGTTCCGCAGTCCAAGCGAGGTTTCGGCTCCGTCGAACACGCCCGGACGAATCGGAGGATGTAGTGGGAGTCGATCCTGCCGCCTTGCGGCGTTGTTATGTGGCCGTGGACCTGGGGGCGTCCCGGACCCGCGTCTACCTCAAGAACCACGGTCTGGTCGTCGACGAGCCCAGTCTCGCCGCGGTGGACACCCGCAACGGCGGGCTGGTCGCCGTCGGTTCGGTCGCAGCCCGGATGGTCGGTCGGTCCCCCGACCACATCCGCGTCGGGCGACCCATCCTGAACGGCACCGTGGTCGACGAGGAACTCGCGCAGTCGATGCTCCGCCAGATGGTGGACCGCCGCGTCGCGCCGCTGTGGCGTAGACCGGCTGGCGTGCGGGCGTTGGTCGGCGTACCGCACGACAGCGGCCCGCTGATCCGCAAGGCGGCCGTCTCGTCGCTGGCCGGGCTCGGGGTGCGGCGCGTCGAACTGGTCGACATCCCGGTGGCGGCGGCCGTCGGCTGCGGCCTTCCGGTGGACCTGCCCGAGGCGGCCATGGTCGTCGTCTGCGGCGCGGCCACCACGCAGATCGCGGTGCTGTCGCTGGGGGCGGTGGTCGCCGCGTCGATCCTCCCGGTGGGCGGCGACGCGATCGACCACGCCATCTCCGAACACCTGCGCGCGCGGCACGGCGTCGTCACGCCGACCGGCGCGATCCGCGAGATCTACCACCGGCTCGACACCGACGAGGTCATCACCGTGGTCGGCAAGGACGTCGCCACCGGGCTGGCCCGCACGCTCGCCGTCGAGGCGGCCGGCGTACGCGACATCATCTGCGCGCCGCTGGCTTCGCTTCTGGACGGCATCACCTGCGTCCTGCGCCGCTCCCCGCCGGACCTCGTGGTCGACCTTGCCGACCGCGGCATCACGGTCGCCGGGGGAGGGGCCCACATCCCGGGCCTGGACGCCATGATCCGCGCCGCGACGGGCATGCCCGTGCATGTGGCCTCCGACCCGCAGAGCAAGGTGATCGACGGCCTGGCCCGGCTCATCGACGGCCGCTCGACGAAGCCGCCGCGCCAACCGGTGCACGCCGAGACCCCGGCCGAGGAAGAGCCGGCCACGGACGCGGAGGCGTTCGTCCCGGTCGCCTGACGCCTTGGCCCTGCCAGGGTGACGGGGGCTGCCGGATCCCGCACCGGCGAGCACTCCCGCATTTCGACCGGACGTTCCGCCCTCCGGACCGGACGTTCCCGCGCTCGGTTCGGCCCCTCGACCGGACGCCGCCGGCACCGGACCTCCCCGGTGCCGGACGTCCCTCGAACGGCTGCCCTCCGGGGTGCGCCACGGCAGCGTGCGGCCCCGTGGCATCCGCCCCGGAACAGGCGGCCGGGATGGGGCGGCCCGCCCGACGACCGCTTTTGCGCGGTCGTGTCGTCGGTCTCCGACGGCAGGGGCGGGCCGCCCGCGACGCGGGTCGCGACGGGCCCGGGCCGTCAGCGCCTTGAGTTGTCGGCGCCTCGGGTTGTCAGCGCGCGCCGGGGTCGTCCCAGTCCTCGTCCTTCCGGTCCTCCTCGCGTGTCCGCTCGGCCGCCGACTCCAAGGCGTGGGCGGCCGCTTCGCGCGTCGGGTACGGACCGAGCCGGTCGTTCGCCCGGCACCCGGCACCCTGCTCGACGGCGCCGTGCTTGATGCAGTAGTAGTACTGGTCCTCGCTCATGGCCCGATGATCGCACCGGCTCATCCGCAGACCCGGACGGCGCGCGGATCCGGGCCCGTTCGAGCAACCACCCGACAGGCCGCCCGCCCTGCCCCGTGCGGTGTCCGAACACCACCGTCACCCGGTCGAGTTCAGCTGACACACAGTCAGCGGCCGTTGATGGCACAATAACCGGATGGTTTTCACTACGGTAGAACCTGTTCTATTGTAGCCCTGCACAATCGGCCCGCCACGGGGGTGCGGGCAGATCGCGCGGCATCGGAGCGCCCCGGTCCCCGACGACCACCGCTCCGATGCCGCGTCGCGCTCGGGCGCTCCGTGCCGGACTGAACCTGCTGCCCGCGGAGGTGGGTTGTCTCGGCCGGGCGGGGTCACTACGCTCACGCGAGCGCGACAGACGCGTGCTCTCGGGATGAGGAGGTTGATGAGTATGGCTGCCGTCAGCCGTCATCAGCGTGCCCTCATCCGGCCCGTGCGCTGACAGCGCACGGCCGGTCGTTGCAACGACCAGGAGAGACACATGTCTTCCCCTACCTCTTCACCCGGTCACGCCGACCTGGTCACCGAACGCCTCGTCCTGCGGTCGTGGACCGTGGGCGAGGCCACCGCGGTCCTCGACGGCACCCGGTCCCCGCAATGGGCGGACGACTTTCCCGCCGAAGGGGATTGCGTCATCGCGGGCCTTCTCGACCGGTGCCCCGACTGGCTCGGCGCCCATGGCCACCGTCTTGTCGTCGAGCGCGACAGCGGCCTGGTGGTCGGCTCCATCGGCCTTTTCTGGCCGCCCACCGACGGGGTCCTCGAAATCGGCTACGGCATCGTGGCCTCCCGGCGCGGCCGAGGGTACGCCCCCGAGGCCACCCGCGCCCTCACCGAATTCGCCCTCGCCGCGCCGGAAGTCCACACCGTGAGCGCCGACGTCGAACTCTCGAACCCGGCCTCGGCCAGAGTCCTCGAAAAGGCGGGCTTCCGCCTTTGGGAGACCGACGAGACCGTGGCCAAGTTCAGAACCACGACCCCGACCCGCGACCCGCGCTGATCGCAAGGGGTCCTGGAGGCACCCCCCTCCAGGACCCCACCGCGATCCCCGTGTTCCCGAGCCACGGCGCGATCGGAGAGGCGGGATCTGGACGGATGGCGACGCACTTCTACCGCTGCGTGTCGCGGCGGCGCGTGGCGATGGTGGCGAGGGTGGTGTGGAGCATCGTGAAGTGGCCGCCCAGGGAGTCGATGGTGTCGCCTACCGCGTTCAGGACCTTGGCTCGTGGGGCGGGAGGGAGTTGGGTCAGGCCGCCGGTTGTCGGCAGCAGGTTCAGCCATTGGTCGCGTGTGTAGGTTCGCCGCCAGTCGAACTGCCACTGCTCGGGTTCGTCGAACTGGCCGGTTTCGCGGATGCGTTCGGCGAATTCGGCGTACCCGGCCTGGTACAGGCCGAGTGGGCGGCGGGCCGGTAGTGCGTTGAGCGGGGAGTCGGGCGCCGCTTGCCGGTGGGCCTCGGCGAAGGCTTCGGCTACCTCGGCGGGCGGTTCGTACACGTGCCCGAAGATCGCCAGTCGTCCGCCCGGGCGTAGTACGCGTGCCGCCTTCGCGGCGCCGACGGACGGGTCGACCCAGTGCCACGACTGCGCGGCGGTGACGATGTCGAACGTACGGCCGTCATGTCGCCAGTCCTCGAAGGTCGCGACCTCGACGTCCAGGCCGAGGCCGCGGGCGAAGTCGGCCATCCGCGGGTCGGGCTCGACCCCGAGCACGGTGCAGCCGGCTGCCTGGAACTGGCGGGAGGCGATGCCGGTGCCGCATCCGATGTCGAGCAGGTGGGGTGTGGCGCCGGGAGCCGAGGAGACGATGCGGGCCACGAGCGCGTCAGGGTAGCGGGGGCGGGCCGCGTCGTAGCGTTGCGCGTCCGCGCCGAACGACTCGGCCATGTGCCGGGCGTTGTGCGGTCGGGCGGGGGGTTGATCGGGTTGGTCGCGCGACTGAGTGGGCATGTGCCCACTTTAGTGGGCGCGTGCCCACCGTCAATGGGGGAGGATGAGGCGGCCGACATACGAGAGGACCCCTGACTTGCCCACCGGAGTGCACCTTCGCGACGCGCGGCAGCAGCTCTTCGACGCCGCCGAACGCGTGCTGCTGCGGGACGGGCCGAACGCGCTGACCAGCCGGGCGGTCACCGACGAGGCGGGCTGCGCCAAGGGTGTTCTGCACCGGCACTTCAGCGACTTCGACGGGTTCCTCGCCGAGCTCGTGCTCGACCGGGCCGCGCAACTGGAGGCGCGGGCGCGCGCGTTGCGCGGGTCGGTCGGCACCGGGACGGTGGCCGACAACCTCACCGCCGCGCTGACCGCGCTCTTCGGCCCGGTTGCGGTGGCGATCATCCCGCTCATCACGTTTCGGGACGAGCTCCGGGCGCGCCTGCGCCAGGCCGCGCCCGGGGGTGGCATCGCGATCCTCGGGCAGGCCACGAGCGAGATCTCGGCCTATCTCGCCGACGAACGCGACGTGGGGCGTATCGCCGCCGATGCCGACATCGACTCACTGACTCTTTCCCTGGTCGGCGGCGGGCACCTGCTGTTCGCGGACCGGGACCGCGACTCCACTCCGCCGGACGCGGCAGTGGTGCACAGGCTTGTGGCAGCGGTCGTTGCGGACGTCGTGCAGCGTCGATCGGCGTAGGCGGCGGCGTCCGGCCAAAGAGGTCCATACCAATTTGGTCTGGACCATTCCCTTGGGTGGGGTGCCGTGTATATGGTGCCGCGCATGGCGATTCCGGTTCAGGGAAGTCCGTACGCCGAAAGCCCCCAGCCGCCCGATTCCTCGCGTGGGCACGGCCGTCGGTCGGGGCCGCGGAAGCGGTCCGGGCTGGGGTGGGTCGCCGTGTGGGCCGTTGCGGTTGCCGCCGTCGCCGCCTACCCGGTGTACCGGTTCGCGATGCCGCTCGACGAGGTGGACGCCCAGAGCGAGCAGGGTGGGTTGTGCCTGATGGCGTTCGAGGGGTCGATGGTGGGCGGGCGGCTGCCGAGTTCGGTGGACTGCCTCTCGCCCGAGGCGCGTTGGCGGGTCACGGAGCGGTTCGACGCTCCCGCCGGTCCGGCGCCGTGCCGTGATCTCCCGGCCGACAAGGGGTACGAGACGGGGATGGAGTGGCGGTCGTCGGACGGTGAGGTGCTGTGCCTGACGGTGACGCCGTTCACGACGTTCAAGGACTACGAGGCGATCGGCACGATGCCGTTCAACTTCAATCACGCCGACTTCGAGGAGATGAAGACACGCCTGCTGGCCGCCACCGGCGGGCAACCGGACCCGGCGGGGGAAGCTGGGTGAAAGGCGGGGCCGGCCGGGTGGGTGCGACCGCGAGAGTGTGCGCGGCGGGTCACCCGGCGGGCCTTCAGCCGTCTTCGGGCTCGCCCATGGTGTACGGGGACGCCTGACCGACCAGGTCCAGCGCCGATGCCCACCACGGGACGTCGCTGTCTCCGCCGGTGTTGTCGATCATGCGGCGGAGCACCGCCAGCGCGCCGAGGAAGTCCTGCTCCGAGATGCCCTCGTGGATGCGCGCGTTCGCCCGTACGACGCGCGCGTGGGTGCGCGCGAGACCGAGCTGACCGGCGGGTGTCAGGTGCAGCATGCCGTCGGGGGACTCGTCGATCCAGCCGCGCGAGAAGAGTTGCGCGTAGATGGGGTCGAAGGACAGTCCGGGCTCGGCGAACATGCCGAGTTGGTCGGCGACGGACGCGCGCGTCCAGGTGCCGGGGGATTCGCCGATCAGGTTGACGACCCACCACTGCGGCTGGGTGAGTTGTTCCTTGCGCAGGGTCGCCACCGTGTACGCGACAATCGCCTGGTGGGCGACGCCCGCCCAATAGCCGATCGGCTGGTGGGCCAGTTGCTCGGCCGGATAGTCCTTGACGGTCATCGCGATGCCTCCTTCGGCTGATCCGGATGACCTGATCAACATAGAAGTTGAAGTCAAGTTTAAGTCAAGCTAGCGTCGCGGCATGGGTGTACGTCTGCTGTGGTTCCGTCGTGACCTCCGGCTCGGGGACAACCCGGCCCTCCACGCCGCGGCGGGGACGGGGGCGCCCGGGATAGGAGGCGGGGAGGCCGGCACGGTTCTGCCGGTCTTCGTCGTCGATCCGGTGCTGTGGGGAGCGGCGGGACCGGCTCGGCGGGCCCATCTGGCGCGGTCGCTGCGCGCGCTCGACGCCGACGTGCGGAAGGGCGGGGGGAAGCAGGGACTTGTGGTGCGGTACGGGGATCCGGCTGCCGAGATCCCCCGGCTTGCGGCTGAGGTCGGCGTCGAACAGGTGCACGTGGCAGCAGACTTCGGGCCGTACGGCCGGAAGCGCGATGACGCGGTGGAACAGGCCCTGGGCAGAGTGCCGTTCGTGCGCACCGGATCGCCGTACGCGGTCGCGCCCGGGGGCGTTGTCAAGGGCGACGGTACGCCCTACCGGGTCTTCACCCCCTTCCTCGGCGCCTGGGCGGACCACGGCTGGCGGCGGCCACTGCCCGCGCCCGACGGCGTCGAATGGACTGGCGGAAGGGGAGCGGCGCTGCCGGACGAACCGGCTTCGGGCGTACCGCATTTGCCCGCGGCGGGTGAGAGGGCCGCGTACGGGCAATGGGCGGATTTCCGCGACGGCGACGGGTTGGCGGACTACGCCGAACGCCGGGACCGACCCGATCTGCCGGGCTCCTCGCGCCTGTCCGTGCACCTCAAGTTCGGCGAGATCCACCCGCGGACGATCCTCGCCGAGATCGACGCACAGGCGACCGGGGCCGCCAAGTTCCGGGCCGAGCTTGCCTGGCGCGAGTTCTACGCGGATGTGCTGTGGCATCGGCCGGAAAGCGGGCGGGACTACCTCGACGCGCGCTTCAAGGCGATGCCGTACGACGAAGGACTCGGCGCGGAAGAGGAGTTCGAGGCGTGGCAGGAGGGACGCACCGGCTTTCCGTTTGTCGATGCGGGCATGCGGCAGCTCCTGGCCGAGGGTTGGATGCACAACCGGGTGCGCATGGTCGTCGCATCGTTCCTGGTGAAGGACCTGCACCAGGAATGGACGCGCGGCGCCGCGCACTTCATGCACCGGCTCGCGGACGGCGACCTCGCGTCCAACAGCCACGGATGGCAGTGGGTCGCGGGCTGCGGTACGGACGCCGCACCGTACTTCCGCGTGTTCAACCCCGTGACGCAGGGACGCAAGTTCGACCCTGACGGGGATTACGTGCGCAAGTACGTCCCCGAGCTGCGCGGCATCGCCGGGGCGGCCGTCCATGAGCCGTGGAAGCTCAAGGACGGCCTGCCGAAGGGGTATCCGGAGCGGATCGTCGACCACGCCGAGGAGCGCGAAGTCGCCTTGGCACGCTACGCGGCGATGCGCGAGGGCAGGTGACGTCCGTCAGCCGGCTACGTTCGCCTTCCACCACGCCGCCGCCCGCTCGACGCCCAGGCGGTCGTCCCACAGGCCGGCCGGGTCGTCCGGCATCAGCAACTCCGGGATTTCCAGGCGCTGGTCGACCGTGGCGACGCGCGCGAGGTAGCGGCCCGCCTCCTGGAGGCGCACCTCGTCCAGGCGGCTGAGTTCGACCAGGGTCTTCGGCATGCCGTGTGCGCCGCGGCCGATCAGGTACGCGTCGTAGGGGTCGAACCCGACGGCCAGCAGCGACGCCTCCTCCACGGACAGCCCGGCGGCCTCGCCGAACGCCCGGATCGACGCCTCGGGCCACGGCGCGGGCCCCCGCGTCTCCAACAGTCGCAGGAACGCCGCGACGCGCGCCGCGCCACCCCAGCCCGCGCACACGCGCTCCGACTCGACGACACCGAAAGGCGGTTCGCCGAAGACGCCGTCCGCCGCGTACTCGATCGCCGCGATGTCGGGCGAGTTGCCCAGTGACCCCTGAAGCACGATCAGGCAGCCGCGGGCGGTCCGGCACACCTGGCCTTCCTGGGGAACGGCGCCCCCGTCCGTGCGCAGCGTCAACGTCCGCCAGCGGCCGCCCGGGTCGCACAGCGGCGGACCGCCCCAGGAGCGTACGTGGTCCGCCCCCAGGTCGGTGCTGCGCCGATCCGGCTCCGAGGGGGAGAGCGCGGCGCGCAGGGCGCGGCACCCCAGGCGGCCCAGCGAACTCTCCCAGCGACGGGCGTTCGCCAGTCGCACGGTCAAGGGCGGCGTGGCGACCTCCGGGTCCGCGCACTTCTCGGCCGTCCGACTCAGCCGGTAGAACATCTCCTGCATGTCGGTGAAGATGCGTGCCCGCAGGTCGCCCGGGTCGGTGATCGGGTACGGAAGCGGGACGGCCCGCAGTACGGGCCCGGGGGGGGG
>NZ_JBPKBH010000001.1:40580-50594 GCF_051388915.1 Yinghuangia sp. YIM S09857
CCCGCAGTACGGGCCCGGCGGCCGGCGCGGCGCCGTCGCGGCCGGCCGCGTTCGGCTCGATGTCACGGGCACTCGGCCGGCTGCCTTCCACGAGATGCGCACTCGGCACGCCGCCTTCCACGTGACGGGCACTCAGCACCCGGCACTCCACCGCCGACCAGATCGTCCCCGCGATGCCGTCGAGGAGGCGGTCCGCGACCGGCTCCGGGAAGGCCGACTCCGGGAACACCGGTTCGAGCACCGCGCGGATGGCGTCGAAGCAGCCGTCGACCTCGTGCGTGTGGTCGCCGACCGGGACGCGCCGGCCGATCGCGGTGATCCGGTCGGCGAGCGTACCGTCGACGGCGTCCAGCACCCCGGCCGCCATCGCAGCGTCCGCGCCGCGCAGCAGCCGGGAGCCCGCCTCGTCGCGCGCGGCCAGGCGTCCCCAGACCTGGGGCGGGGTCACGAGTTCGCTGCCGGACGCCCAGCGGTGGCGGCGACGACCGACGCTGTGCGTGCCCGCGACGCGCGCCGGGCGGGACGGCCCTTGGTACCAGCGGCTCACCACCACGCCCTTCGCGTCCAGGAGTTCCCACCAGCCACCCGAGCCGCGCCGCAACTCCCGTCCCGATTCGCCCTGATGCGCCGCCCCCGGCAGCGCCACCGGAGACAGCGCGTCGTCCGCAGGCGGTGCCGAGGCCGTGAACTGCCCGCGTTCGTAGACGAACCGGTCCGATGTCGCGGACGACCCGGCCTCGGCCGGGAACCACAGGAACAGCGGCCCGGCGACCACGCCGCGTGGCCCGAAGACAGTGGCGCGCCCGTTGCCCGCGACGACGAACGAGTCCTCGGCGGCACCCTCGCCGGGCTCCAGGCGGAAGACGTCGTCGCTGTGCCAGAACGAGCCGAACCGGTCGAGCGCGGCGTCGCCCAGCTCGTCCACGAGCCCGCCGCGCCACGTGGCCGCGACGACCTCGGCGAGATCAACCGTCAGCAACTCGCCGACGAGCTCCCGGACGTCCGGACACGCGTCGGCAAGCCGGGCGGGTCCCAGCAGGTCCAGGAAGTACACGGCCTCGTGCAGGACCGGCAGACTGCCCGCCCGCACGGCGTCCGCCCACGTCTCGACGGATTCCCGCAGGATGTCGACCAACCCCGGTGCGCCCAGCACCGCTTCGGCGAAACCGGCGTGGTCGCGGAGCACACAGCCGGGGCGGCCCAGCGCCAGCAGATCGCCGCGCCGGTCGAACACCGCCTCGCGCAGCAGCGGGCGGAACCGCGGATCCGCCGCCACTGTGCCGAGGCCGCCGCGACGCGCCCGGCCCGCCCAGGCGCGCAGGCTGACCACGGTGCCGGGCGGCGGCGCGCTGAAAGGCACCCCGGCCGCCAGTGCGGCGTCGATCAGGTCGAAGTCGAGGTCCCACATCGGCAGATGGCCGGCGTACAGGCGCTGCACGGTCGCGAACCCGACCGGGTCGCACGTACGCCCCTCAGCGTGCAACAGCTCGGCGAGCCGGGCGAGTTCCGCGCGCAGGCCCGCGGTGAGTCTGCGGCCGACGGCCTTCTCCGCCAGGAACTCCAGTTGCTTGTCCGCCGTGTCGCGCGTCGCGCTGAGCTTGTCCGTCAAGGCTCGGTCCGCTCCCGTGCAGTCGTCGTGTGCCGAGGGAGCGCGGTACACGCCGCGTACCCCCGAAGGGTTACCGGCCCGTTCTACCAGCCGTCCCCGCCACACTTCAGGGGTCGAACGCGCCGAGATCCGCGGTCCCCAGGGAACGGGCGGCCAAGGCAGCCGCAAGGGAGCCGCGGATCAGGGCGGTCGCGCGTGCCGCGACCCTGCCGGTGCGTCAGAGGGCGCGTTCGTCGTGGGTGACGATCTCCTTGGCGGGCTTGCCGCCGGCCTCCAGCCAGCCGCCGATGGCGGCGGGGGCGTCGCGGGCCGGGTTGTAGCAGTCCTCCTCCGAGGAGAAGAGGCCGTCGCCCGCGTAGACCAGGCGCGTCCAGTTGGCGAAGCCGAACTCCGCGCCCGCCTCCGTGGGATGCGGGAGCACGTTGCGCAGGCCGAGCACGATGGCGCCGTTCTCCTCGTCGTACGCCACCCAGTCCTGCGGGAAGCGCATCATCGGGAACGGAGCCATGACCTCCTTGATCCACGAGCGCACCGACTCGCGGCCGGTGAAAACGCCGTACGCGTGCTCGGTGTAGACGACGTCCTCGGTGAACAGGTCCGCGAACGCGGTCCAGTCGCCGGACTCGATGCAGGTGTCGACGACCGAGTTGTAGTGGGAGAGAGCGCCTTGCAGTTCCTCGCGGGTGAAGCGGCCCATCGTAGTACCTCCTGGACGGTGGCGATCCCGGGACGGATGGTCCGGTGGTATCAGAGGACTCCGGCGACATCCAGGCAAGCGGACGGTTGCCCGCTCAACTTCCGCCGTCCGAGACACCTGGGCCCACCCGACACCCAGGCCCCCCGACACCTGGGGCCCCCGACACCCAGGGCCACCCGACACCCAGGCCACCCGACACCCAGGGCCACCCGACACCCAGGGCCACCCGACACCCAGGCCACCCGACACCCAGGCCACCCGACATCCAGGGCCGCCCGACACCCGGGGCCGAGCACCTTCCGTGCCCGTGCGCGCACGCCGAACACCTGTGCGCATACGAATCTGCATGATCGATCGTGCGCCAATACGATGAGTGGGCGTTGGGGGTGTGCCGGTGGCTCCCGGAGCCGGGCAATGTCAAATCGAGCAATTCGGGTGGGAGACGCGTGGCAGAGACAGCAGGCTCGCGGCAGACCGTGATTCTGACCGTGGACGACGACCCGGGGGTGTCGCGCGCCGTCGCCCGCGACCTGCGGCGGCGGTACGGCGGCTCGTACCGGATCGTGCGCGCCGAGTCCGCCGCGACGGCCCTGGACGCGCTGCGCGAGCTCAAGCTGCGCGGCGACCTGGTCGCCGTCCTCCTGGCGGACTACCGCATGCCGCAGATGAACGGCATCGAGTTCCTGGAGCAGGCCGCCGACATCTACCCGAGCGCGCGCCGGGTGCTGCTGACCGCGTACGCCGACACCAACGCCGCCATCGACGCGATCAACGTCGTCGACCTCGACCACTACCTCCTCAAGCCCTGGGACCCGCCCGAGGAGAAGCTGTACCCGGTCCTGGACGACCTCCTCCAGGCCTGGCAGGACTCCGACCACAAGCAGGTGCCGACCACCAAGATCGTCGGCCACCGCTGGTCCGCGCAGTCGTCGGCGGTACGCGAGTTCCTGGCCCGCAACCAGGTCCCGTACCGCTGGTACTCCTGCGACGAGCCCGAGGGGCAGCGCCTGCTGGCCGCGGCCCGCACGGACAGCGACCACCTGCCACTGGTCGTCACCCCGGACGGCACCACGCTCGTGGAGCCCGCGGAACCGGACCTCGCCGCGCAGGTGGGCCTGGCCACCGTGCCGGCCGAGGACTTCTACGACCTGATCGTCATCGGCGGCGGCCCCGCCGGGCTCGGGGCGGCCGTGTACGGCGCGTCCGAGGGCCTGCGGACCGTCCTGGTCGAGCGTTCGGCCACCGGCGGGCAGGCCGGGCAGAGCTCGCGCATCGAGAACTACCTCGGCTTCCCGGACGGCGTGTCGGGCGCCCAGCTCACCGACCGGGCGCGGCGGCAGGCGGCCAAGTTCGGCGCGGAGATCCTGACCGCGCGCGAAGTGACCGGCCTGGAGGTGGCCGGTTCGGCGCGCGGTGTGCGCTTCGCGGACGGGTCCGCCATCTCGGGGCACAGCGTGATCCTCGCGACCGGCGTGTCGTACCGCCGTCTGGAGGTGCCGGGGCTGGAGCCGCTGACCGGGTGCGGCGTCTACTACGGCTCGGCGCTGACCGAGGCGGCCGCGTGTTCGGGCGAGGACGTCTACATCGTCGGCGGCGCGAACTCCGCGGGGCAGGCGGCGATGTACCTGGCACGCGGTGCCAAGTCGGTGACGCTGCTCGTGCGCGGGCCCTCGCTCACCGCGTCGATGTCGCACTACCTGATCCAGCAGATCGAGCAGGCGCCGAACATCCACGTGCGCACCGGCACGGTCGTCGAGGGCGCGCACGGCACCGACCACCTGGAGCAACTGACGCTCCGCGACGTCACCACCGGCGAGACCGAACTCGTGGACGCCCAGTGGATGTTCGTGTTCATCGGCGCCGCACCGCTCACCGACTGGCTGGAGGGCACGGTCACCCGCGACCCGCGCGGCTTCATCGTGGCCGGACCGGACCTGACGGTCGGCGGGCAGTCGCCGAGCGGCTGGGGCCTGGACCGCTCGCCGTACCACCTCGAAACCAATGTGCCGGGCGTGTTCGTGGCGGGGGACGCCCGTTCGGAGTCCGCCAAACGGGTTGCGTCCGCCGTCGGAGAGGGAGCCATGGCCGTGATGCTCGTCCACCGCTACCTGGAGCAGTCATGAGCGGGCAGGCCGGACCCGCCGGGGCGGGCGGGGGAGGCGCCGCGGCGGACGCCGCCGGCGTGCCGATGCCCTGCGAAGTCGAGGAACTCAGCACGCTGTTCCTCTTCGAGAAGCTCAACGACGAGCAACTGGCCCGGCTCTGCGCGGAGGGCCGGGTGGAGCGCTTCGAGCCGGGCTACCTCTACCGCGAGGGCGAGCCGGCGACCTGCTTCTACGTCCTGCTCGAAGGCACCCTCGTCCTCTCCCGCCGTGTCGGCGCCGACGACCTTGAGGTCACCCGGAGTTCGGACCGCGGAGCGTACGCGGGAGCCTTCCAGGCCTATGCCACCGACCCCACGCGCGCGCACTACCAGGGCTCGTGCCGGGTGCCGGAGCAGTCGCGGCTGTTCATTCTCCCGGCCGAGACCTTCGCGGCGGTCATGCGCGACTGGTTCCCGATGGCCGTGCACCTGCTGGAGGGCCTGTTCTTCGGCCACCAGAACACCCAGCAGGTCGTCGGGCAGCGCGAACGCCTGCTGGCCCTCGGCTCGTTGTCCGCCGGGCTCACCCACGAGCTCAACAACCCCGCGGCGGCGGCCGTACGCGCGACCTCGGCGCTGCGCGAACGCGTCGCCGGGATGCGGCACAAGCTGAAGGCCATCGCGTCCGGCCCGTTCCGGCGCGAGGAGTTGGAGACGCTGGTCGAGATCCAGGAGCGCACCGCCGAACAGGTCGCCAAGGCCACGCCGCTCAGTCCGATCGAGGCCAGCGACCGCGAGGACGCCGTCGCCGACTGGCTCGACGACCACGGCATCGCCGAGGGCTGGAACATCGCACCCACGTTCGTCCAGGCCGGGCTCGACACCGACTGGCTGGACAACGTCGCCGCGACCGTGGACGCGCAGATCCTCGAAGGCGCGATCCGCTGGCTCAACTACACCGTCGAGACCGAGCTGCTGATGACCGAGATCGAGGACTCCACGACGCGGATCTCCCAGCTCGTGCACGCCGCGAAGCAGTACTCGCAGCTCGACCGGGCCCCGTCGCAGGACGCCGACGTCCACGAACTCCTCGACAGCACACTGACGATGCTCGCCCGCAAGATCGGCCCGGACATCCGCGTCGACAAGCAGTACGACCGGACGCTGCCGCGCGTCCCGGCGTACCCGGGCGAGCTGAACCAGGTGTGGACCAACCTCATCGACAACGCGGTCTCCGCGATGGACGGCGCGGGCACGCTGACCGTGCGCACGTCGCTCGACCGCGACCAGCTCCTCGTGGAGTTCCACGACACCGGGCCCGGCATCGGCGCCGACATCCGGGAGCGCATCTTCGACCCCTTCTTCACCACGAAGCCGGTCGGCGAGGGTACGGGGCTCGGCCTGTCGATCTCGTGGCGGATCATCGTCAACAAGCATCACGGGAGCCTGAACGTGGTATCCGCACCCGGAGACACGACGTTCCTGGTACGCCTGCCGCTGACCGCCCCGGACACCGGGCCGCGCACCGGGGACGCCCCGACCCCCGAGGAGACGCCATGACATCGCCCGCCGGAGTGGACCCCGCCGCGGAGCCGAGCGGCACCGGATGCAGTGAGTGCGAAGCGGCCGGGGGGTGGTGGTTCCACCTGCGGCGCTGCGCCCGGTGCGGGCACATCGGCTGCTGCGACTCGTCGCCGTCACAGCACGCCACCGCGCACTTCAAGGCGACCGGGCATCCGGTCGTCCGCAGCTTCGAGCCGGGCGAGCGCTGGTTCTGGGACTACAAGACGTCGGAGATGTACGAGTCGGGGCCGGACCTGGCGCCGCCGCAGAGCCACCCGGAGGACCAGCCCTCTCCGGGGCCGGCGGGGCGCGTCCCGGCGAACTGGGCGGAGACGCTGCGGCGCTGAGGTGTGACGGAGCGCGTCCGTGACCGGCTATTCGTCCTGCGCCCCGCCCGCCGCGGACATCGCGGCCCGGTCCGAGTCGCCGCGGAGCACGCAGAACTCGTTGCCCTCCGGATCGGCCAGTACGGCCCACCCCGCCCCGCCGGGCTCGCGGCGGTCCGCCACCATGGTGGCGCCGAGCCCCAGCAGGCGTTCGACCTCCTCCTCGCGCGAGGCGGCCGGGCGCAGGCACAGGTGGATGCGGTTCTTGACGGTCTTCGGCTCGGGCACCTGGTTGAAGTACAGGACGGGGCCTTCGGGCAGCGTCACCTGGGTCTCGTGCGCTCCCGGTTTGTCCCCGGGATCCAACAGTCCGCCGGTCACCGCGCTCCAGAAGCGGGCGAGGGCATGTGCGTCCGAACAGTCGACCGCCACGTTCTGAAGTACCGAGACCATGCGGTTCAGCCTGCCTCAGGGGTGCCGGGGGCGCCAGCGACGGCTGTGGGTGGGGCCTCGTCGCGTCACCACGCGTTGTCGAGTGAGCCCGTCAGTATGAAGACGGCGATTCCGGTGAAGAAGACGCCGAAGACGACCGTCCCGATCGAGGCCGAGTGGCCGTTGAGACCGTACGCGAGTGCGCTCGTCGTGATCATCACCGGGAAGATGCCGGCGAACATCCAGCTCAGGGTGCGGAAGAAGAGCATGAAGAAGCCGTCCCACCAGCCGAACAGCAGCCCCCAGAGGAACACGCCGAGACCGAAGTAGGCCGCGTACAGCCACAACGCGAGTGTGCCGGCGGCCTCAGGCAGGAACGACTCCTTGGCGCCCATCACCTCCACGGCGACGACGTCGCCGTGCCAGAGTCGCAGGGTGGCCGGTTCGCCTTCCCGGGCCTTCTTGTAGAAGCTCGTCGACACGTCGCGGGTCTCGCGGGAGCCGTCGGCCCGCTGCCAGGTGACCTCGTGGTGCGTGGTGGTGGTCGTGTTGCCCTCCGAGTCCGTCGACGTGGTGGTGTACGTGCGGCGCCCAGTGATCGAGCCGGCCTCGCTGTCGAAGCAGTCGTCCCGGTTCTTCTCGCACGTGACGGTCGCACGGAAGTCCCGCGTCTCCCGGAACGGACCGGCCGCGGCGACGAGCGCGGCCACGAGGGTCCCCAGGCCGACCGCGACGACGATCCACCGGGCGACGGACCGCCGGCGCGTCGAGACGCCCGGCCGCCTCCCCCCGAAACGGCGAAACCGCATGGCCACCCCCGTGATGTCGAGCGTTCGCCTCTGCATCATGCCCGTGCGAAATGCGTGCAAGCCTCGGGCGCTTGCCGCAGGCGGGCGGCGGCCGGTGCCCGACTCCGGTGCGGCGCCGGGTGAGGCGGACGCGGGGTCGGGCGATAACTTGTGGCCTGCCAGGAACAGTCCGGCCGAGCACGGGGATCCGCTATGCGCTACCGCTTCACGACCTACCACCCGGCGGACGACGCCGACACGGCCGTCACGGGTGGCACCCGGCTGGGCGGCCAGCCGGACTGGACGGGCGAACCGCAGTGGCCTGTCTACCATCACGATGGTGAACTTGCCGTGTTCGTGGGGCAGTTCCGGGTGCCGGCGGCTGGGGACGGGGAGGCCGGGGACCGCATGGTCTACCTGTTCGCCGCGGGGTACTCGGGGGAGTACGCGACCGTCGTCCAGCCGGGCGGCCAGGTCACCGAGCGCTTCGAGGCGCGTGCCGAGGCGACCGGGCCGACCGTGATGGACCGGGCACACCTCGTCAGGGTTCAGGAGGAGGTCGACTTCTCCCACGTGGAGAGGGAGATGGAACCGGTCGAGGACGAGGACGAGTTCGACCGGGAAGAGCGTTTGGAGGACCTGCTCGACGAGCTGCGGAAGGACGCGTCGGGCAGTATCCGCATGGACCAGCTCGGCGGCCCGGACGTGACTCCGGTCTGGTTGCAGGGTGACTACTCGCCGGGCGAGGAGTGGCAGTTCGTCGCCCAGATGGACTCGTACCAGCTGCCCTTCCCGGTCAACTTCGGCGACAGCGGGGTCGGCTACCTGTTCCTCGCACCGGACGGCAACAGTGCCGAGTTCTTCTTCCAGAGCTGCTGAACGGACGTACTGCCATGGCGAATTCGCTCGATGACCCCAAACATGTGCTGGTCGACCGTGCCGCGCGGCGGATGGCGGAGGAGTTCGGCGACAGCGGCCTGAGCGTCCGTCAAAAGCTGGCGCTCACCTGCCGGATACTCTCCGACGCGGGCCACGACTCCGGCCTCGCTGGGCAGATCACCGTGCGCGGTGACCGGCCCGGCACGTACTACACGCAGCGCCTCGGGCTCGGCTTCGACGAGGTCACCGAGGACAACCTGCTCCTCGTCGACGAGGATCTGAACGTCCTCGAAGGCGACGGGATGGCCAACCCCGCCAACCGGTTCCACACATGGATCTACCGGGCCCGCGAGGACGTCGGCTGCATCGTGCACACCCACCCGCTGCACGCGGCGGCGCTGTCGATGCTCGAAGTGTCCTTGGTGGTGGCGCAGATGGACACGACGCCGCTGTACGACGACTGCGCGTTCCTGCCCGACTGGCCCGGGATCCCGGTGGGGAACGAGGAGGGCGAGATCATCTCCGCCGCGCTCGGCGACAAGCGGGCGATCCTGCTGGCGCACCACGGGCAGCTCGTGGCGGGCGGCGGGGTCGAGGAGGCGTGCAACCTTGCCGTGCTGATCGAGCGCGCGGCGCAGCTCCAGCTTCTCGCGATGGCCGCCGGGACCGTCAGGCCGCTGCCGGACGACCTGGCGCGCGAGGCGCACGACTGGACGTCCACGCCGCAGCGCCACCGGGCCACGTTCGCCTACTACGCGCGCCGGGCGCTGCGGAACCATCCCGATTGCGTCGCCGCGGGGACGGCGATCGGGTGAGGGAGGCCAAACGGGTGTGAAAACCTAGTGTCCACTCGGTATTGTCGGCTCGCGCTTCCGCCGCCGCGGAGCCCGTGCCGCTCGAAAGGACCACGATGGCCTCCACCGTGCACAGCCAGGGCGCCCAGCCGTCGGAACGGCCGGCTGAGGCACCCGTCGTCCGGACGCCGTCCGGAGCGGTCCGCGGGGTGATGCTGGGCCCGTCGAATGCCGCGTACCTGGGCATTCCGTACGCCGAGGCGCCCGTCGGCGACCTGCGCTACGCCGCCCCCGTCAAGCGCGCTGCGTGGGAGGGCGTACGGGACGCCACGGGGTACGGTGCCACCCCGCTGCGCGACTACATGATGGGCGTCACGCTGATCCCCGAGCCGTCGTACCCCGGCGACGACACGCTGCTGGTCAACGTGTTCACGCCGTGCCCGGGGGACGCCGCGGCCCAACTCCCGGTCTACGTCTGGATCCACGGCGGCGGCTTCATGAGCGGGTCGCCGTCGTCGCCGTGGTACGAGGGCGGTGCGTTCCCGCGCGACGGCGTCGTGGTGGTGTCGGTGTCGTACCGGCTCGGCGTCGACGGCTTCGGGCGGCTGGACGGCGCGCCCGACAACCGCGCGGTGCGCGACTGGCTGCTGGCGCTGGAGTGGGTGCGGAACAGCATCGCCGCGTTCGGCGGCGACCCCGGCAAGGTGACGATCGGCGGGCAGAGCGCGGGCGCGAGCGCGGTCCTGACGCTGCTGTCGATGCCGGACGCGCAACACCTGTTCCGGGCGGTCGTCGCCGAATCCCCGGGTGCGTTCGGGAGCAACCGGGCCGCGGCCGCGGCCC
>NZ_JBPKBH010000001.1:50727-55279 GCF_051388915.1 Yinghuangia sp. YIM S09857
GCCGCCGTACTTGCCGAGCGTTTGGGGATCGAGCCCACCCGCGACGCGTTCGTCGCCCTCGACGAGGAGGCGGTCTTCAAGGAGCAGGCGAAGATGGGCGACGAGGAGATGGGTCCGCGGATGCTCAAGGGCGTCACGGGCGGCGGAGGCGGCCTGTCGACGTGGGCACCGTTCGTGGACGGCGACCTTGTGCCGTACTCCGTCGAACAGGCCGTCGCGCGCGGCATCGGCGCCGACAAGCCGCTGCTGATCGGTGCCACCGCGGGGGAGTTCGAGATGGCGTCGACGATGATGCCGGCCGCGCTCGACTGGATGCCGCGCGGCGTGGCCCTGCGGCTGGCCGGGCTCTCCGGCGGGCGAGGTCGTACGTACGGCGCCGCGACGCCGGGCAAGCCGCGCTTGCTGTTCGGGCGCATCCTGACCGACCACCTGTTCCGGTTCTTCGTCGCCCGGACTCTCGCCGCGCGGGCTCGGCAGGGCGAATCCGCAACCTTCGCCTACGACTTCCGTTTCCCGAACCCGGACACCGGCATCGCGGGGCACTGCGTCGAACTGCCCTTCGCCTGGGACTGCCTGGCCAGCGAGAACGTCGCCGCGAGCACCGGAGCCAACCCGCCGCAAGCTCTCGCCGACGCGACCCACGCCGCCTGGGTCGCCTTCATCCGCGACGGCGACCCGGGCTGGCCCGCGTACGACGCGCGCGCTCGCCGGGGCATGGTTTTCGACCACCTGTCAACGGCGGCGGAAGTGTACGCCCGCGAAACGGAGTTGTGGGCTGCGCTGTCCGGCTAGGGGCACTTGGAACTGCCCAGGGCGGTGCGGAATTCGGCGAGCATAGTGTTGAGGCGTCCGGGGTCTGGGAGGGAACGGGCCAGGTTCTGGGCGGAGTTGGCCGTGGCGGCGGCAAGTTCGCGTTCGCCTTGGTGGAGTTGGGCGAAGGCGAGGCGGATGGTGGCGAAGCCGCGGTTGCGTGGGAACTTTGCGGGGATGGAGGTTAGCGCGTGGTGGGCCGCGTACTCGGCGGAGGTTGGATCGCCGAGTGCCAGGTGGGCTTTGGCGCTCAGGGTGTGGAGTTCGCCCGAGCCGTAGAACGAGGTCCATGTCGGGCGCTCGCGGTTCTCCGCACGGCCGAGGGTGTCGGAGGCGCGGCCGAGATGGCGTAGCGCGGATTGGCGTTCGCCCAAGGCGGCGTGTGCGCCAGCGGCTTTGCCGTGCAGCATGGATGCGAAGAACGGGTCCCGTTTGGCAGTGGTCGTCGCTGCGGCGGCTCGGAGCGCGGCGAGCGAATCGGCGTGCTGGGCCCGTTGGTTGGCGATCACGAAGACGGTGTTCCAGGCAGCGATCTGGGTGGGCCCGTCGCCGGACATGCCGGCCAGCGTCAGGCTCGTGTGCGCGTGCCGCGATGCTCGTTGCAGGTCACGGGTATCGATGCACGACCACGCCGCAACGGCGACGAATTGCGCCGCCAGCGCGTCGATCCGCGCACGGACGCGTTGCGAGGCGCTCTTCGCCAAGGTTTCGCGACAGGCTGCCGCGCCTTCGAGGGCCGCGAGTTCGAGTGCGCGGTGTCCACCCTGGCTGTTGCTGACCGAGTCCAGGCCCGCCAGTTGCTCTTCGAGTCGTCGGGCATCGCTCATTCCGACCACGGGCGCGGCGGCCACTGAGGGGGCGAACGCAGCGGTCGCAACCCCGACCGCCGTAGCGCCGATGAAAGTACGTCGTTCCACGGGTTCCTCCGGCGCCCGCGAGGAACGTCGTCGACAGCGGGGGACGAACCCCAGGTCCTCGACGGGACACTTGAATACTTCCATCAAAGCGTCACGTTGACGCGCATGCGGCCAGCCGCATTCGCCGCTGAGCCAGCGTCGGACCGACTTGTCGGAGAGGGTGCCGTACCGCCCGGTGCGGCGGTACTGGATCGCGTTCAGCCGCTCGGCCAACTCCTGCTGCGTGAACCCGTGTTCGCGCAGCGCGGCGGCGAGCTTCAGGTTTCTGGTCATGCACGTACGGTAAGCGACCCGATCCGCAACGTGGCCGGATCGGGTGGCGCAAAACGTCCTGTTCCCGAACGCCGTCGCGCAGTGCGGCGACCTGTTGGATGGCTTGTGCTTTCCGCTCCCATATTCCGCGTGGGACTTCGACGTACGACAGAGGGAGCGGACGGCATGGGCGACTTGTCGGGGGAGCGGACGTGCGCGCAGGCGCCGGAGGTGGGCACCGTACTGGACACGATCTACGGCCGCGCCCGGGTCATGGACGTACTGCGCCTCGGCGATGAGCCCGAGACGGTATGCCTCCGTCCCGAACGCGGCGGCCTCGAATGGACCGTCACCACCACCCAACTCCCGAGCGTGCTCATGCCTGTGCGTTCATGAACCGTCGACTTCCGTTGTTCGGGGGTTGCCCCAGGCGTGGCGCCTTGTTGGGGCGGGGTTCCTAGCGTCGGCGACCATGACCACCATGCACAGAGCGGCGCGACTGCGCCGTACGACCGTTCTCGGGCTGGCCGCCTTGGCCACCGCCTCCTTGCTGCCTCTTGCCGCGTCCGCCCCGGCGGGAGCGGATCCCGCTGCCGCCGCGAACACCGCCGCCCCCGCACCAGGTGAGGTGGTGGTGTCGGCGGACTTCTCCTCCGGTCGGCTGCCTGAGGGGTGGCGGGCGGTCGAGGGGGAGTGGACCGTCAGCGGCGGGCGGCTGCACGGGGTTTCGGCGTCCTCGGGGCAGCAGAGCCGGATCACCTTCGGGCAGCACCTCGCCGACTTCCGGTTCGAGGCGACGGCCCGGTTCGACAGCGTTGCGGACGCGGCGCGGTGGACCGCACTCGGGCTGGACGTGCCGTCGAGCGGTGCGGTGCCGTGGTCGATCGCGACCATGCGCAGCGGTACGACGGCCGCGAACGGGCTGGAGTTCGCGCAGCGCACCGCCGCCAACACGTGGAACGTCACGGACACCGCCGCGGCGCCGAGCGCGGCCGGGGTCGGGCGGGACGTGCGGATAGCCGCCGAGGTGCACGGCGGGCAGGCGCGCTGGTTCTTCGACGGCAAGGAGGCGCTGCGCACCTCGCGGGTGCAGCGGTCCGCGGACGGCGGGCAGGCGCTGCTCGTCAACGGTGCGCGGGTGTCGTTCGACGACGTCAAGGTCACCGCGCTCGGCGCGCCGGGGTACCTGCGCCCGGTCGGGTCGCCGCTGACTGTCATCGCGCACCGCGGCGCCTCGTCGGCGGCGCCGGAGAACACCCTTGTGTCGGACGAGATCGCCCGGCGCGGCGGCGCGGAGTGGATCGAGAACGACGTCCAGCCGAGCAAGGACGGCGTGCCGCACATCCTGCACGACACGACCGTGGACCGGACGACCGACGGTGTCGGGCCGATCCGCACGCTGACGAGCGGGCAACTCGCCGCGCTGGACGCCGGATCGTGGTTCGCGCCGATGTACGCCGGATCACGCGTACCCACGTTGAGCGCGCAGTTGGACGATCTCCGCACGCGCGGCGGCAAGTTGCTGCTGGAGATCAAGGGCGCACACACCAGGGACGAGGTGGCCCGCATCGTCGCCGACATCCGCGCGGCCGGGATGACCGACCGCGTCTTCGTACAGAGCTTCGAGGTCGACGCGCTGCGGTACGTACGCGACTTGGCCCCCGAGCTGCCTCGCGGCCTGCTGCGCAGCACGTTGGACGCGGACCCGGTGGCGATCTCCGCGGAACTGGGACTGGCCTCGTACAACCCGTCCGACGCAGCGCTCATGACGCGGCCCGGCATCATCGCCGACCTGCACCGCGCCGGTGTCGCACTCATGGTGTGGACCGTCGACAGCGCCGCGCGCTGGCAGGCGCTGGAGGCCGCCGGGGTGGACGCGATCATCACCAACCGCCCGGCCGAACTCGCGGGCTGGAACGCCGGTTTCCTCCAGCGTCCGACGCCGCAGCCGCCCGCCCCGCCGGTGGTCCGGGTGACGGGCGTGACCGACGGCGCCGCGCTGGACCGCGCTCAGGCCCCGGTCGTCGGTGCCGCAGCGACGGACGCCGACAAGGTCACCGTCACCCTCGACGGCACCACTCTGGCCGCGGACAGGCCCCTCGACCTGCGCACCCTCCCGGCCGGACGGCACACCGTGACCGCCGAGGCCGTCGGCCCCGGCGGCACCGCCTCCGCCACGGCGTCCTTCACGATCGCGGTGACGCCGAGCGGCCTGGCGCACGTCCTGCTCACCTCGGGCGCGCAACCGCACGCCACATCCACGCTGATGACGATGCTCGCGCACAACCAGTGGGCGCCGCTGGCGAATTGGGCGGAGAACCAGGCGGGACGCTCCGTCCCGGCCCCGGCGGCCGAGGTCGTCGCGGCGGACGCCCGTACGCTCGCGGGTCGCTGACGGGCCGTCAACGGCGGCCGCGGCCAGGAACCGTAATCGCTTAGAACAGCCGCGGCCGGTACAACGGCGGCCGAGAACAACGGTGGTCGAGAACAGCCACAGCCGAGAACAGCCACAGCCGAGAACAACCCCGGTCGAGAACAACAGTCGTCAAGAACGGCCGGAGGGGGGGGGGGGG
>NZ_JBPKBH010000001.1:55395-58241 GCF_051388915.1 Yinghuangia sp. YIM S09857
CGGCGGCCCCGGCACCCGCCGGGGCCACCGCCCTCTGCCATGCATGCGAAGTACCAGGCCCGTCAGCCCAGTTCGTTGCCCAGGATGGAGATGAACGAGACCATCTCGCCCGGGTAGCCGCCCAGGTTGTGGGTCAGGGCGAGCTTGCGGTCCGTCTCCGGGATGCGGCGCTCCGTCGGGGCCTCGCCGCGCAGTTGCAGCCACGCCTCGAACATCATGCGCAGGCCGGACGCGCCGACCGGGTGCCCGAAGGACTTGAGGCCGCCGTCCGGGTTGACCGGGAGGCGCCCGTCGAGGTTGAAGGCCCCCGCGAGGACCTCCTTCCACGCGGTGCCGCGGTCGGCGAACTGGAGGTCCTCCATCAGGACCAGCTCGGTCGGCGTGAAGCAGTCGTGCACCTCGGCCATCGCGATCTGGTTGCGCGGGTCGGTCACGCCCGCCTGCGCGTACGCGTCCTTCGCGCAGGCCGCGATCTCCCAGAAGGTCGTGTAGTCGTACTCCGGGTCGATGACGCCCGAGCCGTTGCCCGCGACCATCGACAGCGCCTTGATGAACAGCGGCTTGTCGGTGTACTTGTACGCGTCCTCGGCCCGCACCACGATCGCCGCCGCCGCGCCGTCCGCGACGCCCGCGCAGTCGAACACGCCGAGCTGTCCGGCCAGCTTCGGCATCGCCGAGATCTTCTCCGGCGCGATCTCCTTGCGGAACTGCGCGCGCGGGTTGCGGGCGCCGTTGTAGTGGTTCTTGGAGGCGATGTGCGACAGCACGGCGCGCATCTCCTCCTCGGAGACGCCGTACTTGTGCCCGTACGCCGGCGCCACCATCGAGAACATCGCCGCCGCGGTGAGCGTGCGCGCGGTCCCGTCGCCGGGGATCGGGAACGCGTTCAGGCCCTGGTAGCCGCCGTCCTTGACCTTCTCGACGCCGACCGCCATCGCCACGTCGTACGCGCCCGAGGCGACCGCGTACGCCGCCTGCCGCAGCGCCTCCGAGCCCGTCGCGCACATGTTCTCGACGCGCGTGACCGGCTTGTTCTGGATCTGGAGCGGCTTGGACAGCACCATGCCGCTCATGCCGGTCTGCGCGGTGCCGAGCCAGAAGGCGTCGACGTCGTCCTTGGCGATGCCGGCGGACGCGAACGTCTCCTGCGCGGCGTCGATCAGCAGGTCGTCGGTGCCCTTGTCCCAGGCCTCGACGAAGGGCGTGCAGCCCATGCCGACGATCGCGACGCGGTCCTTGATGCCGTGGGATCCCATGCTCAGGCCTCCTGCGCGGACTCGGAGGAAGCGGTCCGCACCGGGCGGGCCTTCCAGAAGTAGTTGTGGATGCCGTCCGCCGTGCCGATCCGACGGAACGTCAGCTCGACCCGGTCGCCGATCGCGACCTGGTCGGCGTCCATGTCCGTCAGCTCGATCGGCAGACGACCCCCGCCGTCGAAGTCCACGACCGCGAACACCACCGGCGGGGACGGCGAGTACGCCATCCGGTCAATGGTGAACGTCTTGACGGTGCCCACCGATTCCGCCATCGCGATCGGCTCCATGTCGTCCACCGCGCCGCCGTTCATCGACACGCGGGCGGGCGGCAGGTGCACGGCGCCGGAGGAGCGGTCCTGCGAGCCGACCAGGCCGAACTTCCAGTCCACCGACCGCACCGCGGCCGAGGACGAGGTACGGGCCGGCTCCGGGCGGCGCGGCGGCTCGACCTGGAGCGTGCCGCGCCAGGCCAGGAACTTGCCGTACGCGATGGGCGCGCCCCCCGCGACCTGCGCGGCGACCGGGCGGGACGGGGCGTACGAGCCCAGCGCCTCCGTGGTGCGGAACAGGAACACCTCGGCGCCGTCCGACAGCACGACGACCGCGACGACCTTGCCCGCGGCCGCGCCGCCGGACCCGGCGAGCGCGTCGAGGACGGACGCCAGCAGTACGCCCGGGTGCGCGGCGCCGGTGGTGCCCACGGTCGCGGCGAGGTCGTCCGCGAGCACCCCTTCGCGCACCCCGAGCTTGCGGCCGAGGCCGGCCACCGCGCGGGCGTGCAGGCCGGTGACCACGGCGTGGTCGACCTGGTCGGCGGTCAGGCCGGTGGCCTTGAGGGCGTCGGTCCAGGCCTGGCGTCCGGCGGCGAGGTACTGGTTCTCGCCGAACTTCTCCTCCCACAGCTTCGAGCGCGTGTCGCCCGGGGTACGCCAGCGGTCGACGAACTCGGCGGTCGCGGAGGCGCCGCCCAGGTACTCGGCGACGACCGGGCCGTCCGCGGACGAGCCGACCAGCAGGGCCGAGGCGCCGTCGCCGCCGGCCGACTCGTCGCCGGAGCCGGGCAGGCCGCCTCGGATGTCGGCGCCGACGACCAGGGCGGACGAGCCCCCGTCGAGGGCCAGGCGGAGCAGGCCCGCGGCCGAGCGCACCGAGCCCGTCGCGTCGATGGCCGGTACGCCGCCGTCCAGCCGCAGCGCGGCGTGGATCGCCGTCGCGTTGGTGCGGTCCGCGTACGCGGGCGCGACCGTCGCGAACAGCAGCGCGCGCGGCGAGGTACCGGGCGTGTCGCGCAGCGCGTTGCGCGCCGCCTCCACGCCGAGGGTGGTGGTGTCCTCGTCGAACGACGCGACGGTGCGGGTGCCCCGCCCGCCGCCGGTGCCCGCGACCGGGGCGATGCCCTTGCGGTCGAGGCGGCGGTACGGCAGGTACGCGCCATAGCCCAGGATGCCGCGCACGGCTCCTCCGGTGTTCGGTGTGGTCATCGTGGTAGGTACCGTCGCTTCCGCTCGTCGGCGCTCGGTGGCGAGTCGTCGCAGTCCATCAGTTCGGGCGGTTCTGGTGGTGCAGTCTGGCGGTTCGGCGGCCGGGCCC
>NZ_JBPKBH010000001.1:58373-80266 GCF_051388915.1 Yinghuangia sp. YIM S09857
CGGGCCCGGCCCACGGGCGGCTCAGCCGGTCGCGCCCGACTCGGTGAGCCGGGCGATCTCCTCCGCGGACAGCCCGAGCTCCTCGCGCAGGATCTCCTCGGTGTGCTCGCCGAGCCACGGCACGCGGCTCGCCGGGGGCTCGGCCACCTTGGACAGCTTGACCGGGTTGCCCGGGGACAGCACCGGCTCGGGGACGCCGTCCGTCCGCTCCATCGGCACGAGCATGTTGCGCCTGCGGACATGCTCGTCCTCGATGACGTCGCCCGGGTTGTAGATCGGGCCGGACGCCACGCCGACCCCGCTGAGCGCGGCACAGGCCTGGATGCGGCTCTTGTCCGCGGCCCACCCCTCGACGCCGGGGCGGATGACGTCCTCAAGGTGGTTGAACCAGTCCTGCGGACCGGCCAGGCGCGGGTCGTCCACCCACTCCGGGTGGCCGACCAGTTCCGCGAGCGCCTTGAACATGTGCGGGCGCGCGCACTGGATGATCAGGTAGCCGTCGAAGGCCTTGAAGGAGTGGTTGATCAGCGGGGCCAGGCCGGGGTCCTTCAGGCCCATCGACCAGTAGCTGATCCCCGCGTCGTTGAGGGCGACCATCGCGTCGAACATCGCGATGTCGACGTACTGACCCTGCCCGGTCGCGTCGCGGTGCCGCAGCGCGGCGAGCACCCCGATGACCGCGAACAGCGCCGAGCCGGTGTCGCCGAGCGCGCCCAGCGGCGAGACGATCGGTGCGATGCCGGGAGCGCGCTTGAACTCGTACAGCCCGGCCATGCCCTCGGCGATCGGGGCGTACGCCGGCCAGCTCGTGTAGGGGCTGTCGGTGTTGCCGAAGCCGGACACCGACAGGTAGACGGCGCGCGGGTTGATCGCCGCGATGTCCTCGTAGCCGAGGCCCAGGCGGGCCGCGACGCCCGGCTTGAAGTTCTCGCACACGATGTCGGCCTTGGCCGCCAGCTTGCGCACGATCTCCAGGCCCTCGGGGTTCTTCAGGTCCACGGTGATGCTGCGTTTGCCCATGTTGTTGCGCAGAAACGTGACCCCGACCTTGCGGCCCTCGGGGTCGTTCATCGACGGCAGCGAGGTGCGCCCCGAGTCGCCGACGCCGGGCGACTCGATCTTGATCACCTCGGCGCCGAACCTGGCGAGCATCTGGGTGGCGTACGGCAGGGCCTGCATCTGCTCGATGGCCAGGACCCGGACCCCGTCCAGGGGCTTCCCGAACCGCTCAAGGCCCTCGTCGCCGACCTCTCCCATGCTCATTGTGTCTCCGTCCATGGTGGTGCCCGTTCCGGCCGGATGACCCGCCTGACCTGGGCTTCCGCCATCGGCCAGGGGTTTCCACCCTGCCTTGCCACCATAGCTGACGGAGAGTCAGATAAGCAGAGGGCAGGGGCGTGACGGAGCGCACGCGCGGCTGACGCGGTCGGTGCGACCGACGCGTCCGGGGTGACACATCCGGTGTGACGCGACCAGTGTGCCGCGTCCGGTGTCAGGGGACGGGGCTTGGGACGGGGGCTTGGGACGGGTGGCATGCAGTGTGTGGGACGAGGCCACCGCGGCGGACCCGCGCTACGCCCGCGCCGCGTGGGTCGCGACCGCCGTCTCCAGCAGCTCGGTGACGCTCCCCGGGAAGTCGCCGGCCAGAAGGGCGGCGACGACCCAGGTGTCCACGTGCGTGCCGAGCACCGCGCGGAAGAACGCGCCGGTGTCCACCCGCGGGGCGGAGGACGCCCAGCGCTCGCGCCGGTCGCGAGCCGCCGGGTCGGCCAGGAGCACCAGCACGCGGGCGGCCGGGCGGGCGTGGCGCAGGAGGTCGTCGGGGGAGAGGACGCCCTGTTCGAGGGCCGCGTCCAGCCACCTTGCGGAGCCCCCGTCCTCGGGCAGCCCCACGTGCAGGCGGGAGACCACCAGCTCCCGCGAACTGCCGGGAAGCTCGGCCAGCGCACTGTGCAGCGCTTCGGGCAACGGGTCGTCCTCGTGCGCGCGGACGACCTCCGCCGACGGGAACACGCCGCCCTCGGCCGCGATCTGCGCCACGAGCCGGGTCTGGCGGTCCCGGGGGAGCGTGCGCAGGGACGCGATCATGGTTCGCGGCTGGGCCAACTCCGCCAAGCGGGCCCGCAAGGTGTTCAGGCCGTCCGGAGCGTCCAGCGCCCGTTCGATCGCTGTCACGTGCTCGGGCGGGTAGGACGCGGACTCCAGCACCGTACGGGCGGCCTCGCGGCCGTGCCGGCCCCACACCGCGACGATCGGCCGCAGCCGCCCCGACTCGGTCTCCAGCACGACCCTTCCGACGACCGCCGCCGCGACGCCGGGGTCGCCGGATCGGACGGCCGATGGCAGCCACCGGCGCAGCCGCGCGCGGTCCGCGGACCAGAGGAGGTCGAGGAGCGGTGCCCCGACCGTGCCGATGCCGCCGTCGAAGCGGAGGCCGTCGAGCATGCGGCGGCGCTCGTCCTCGTGGAGGACCGGGCCGACGAAGAGGCGGGCGTCGACCTCGGGGTCGTCGAGCGCGAGCAGCGAGGCCAACTCGTCAGGGCCCAGGTCGGGGCGCAGCGCGAGCTCCTCGGGCGTGGTCGGGCCTGTGCGGGGGCCGGGGAGGGGCGGCCCGACGCGGCGCAGCACCCGCGGTCGTGCCGGTTCCGACTCCTCGGACGCGGACAGCCCGGCCCAGGCCTCGGCGACGATCTCGGCGGCCGGACGGGTTCTGTGCCCCCTGCCGCTCCGACGCCTCCCGCCGCAGTTGGGGGAACCGCAATTGGGGCACTTGTCCGGCTCGTCGCCTTCCGCCCGCGCGGCCAGGCGCGCGGCAACGCCCCGCGCGGTGTCGGGATCGGCCAGCCCGATGATCAGACCGACGGGATCGGGGGCGGAACTGCTCACTCGGTGACTCCTCGGGGGAACGCTGATCGTGGTGTGGATGTGTGGAGGGACGGGGTGCGGGGCGGACGAGCGCGGGCTGTGGCCTGTGGGCCGGCCGGGGGGCGAGGGTGCGGGCCGGGAGAGGGTGCTCGGGCCGGAGACGCGTGCGCCGCGGGTCTCACGCGGCCCGCACACGCGGTCCGTCCGGTGGTTCATGCGCGGACTGCGCGGCCCGCACGGCCTCAGCTCGCACACGGCGGAGCGGACGGTGCGACGGGCCGGCCGGTGGGTCCCGGCGGTCCGGTCGCCCGGTCAGACCGTGGCGCGGAGCGCCGTGACCGCCCGTTGCGTCAGGTCTTCGATGCTCGGGTACCCGTAGTACGGCACCGGGTGGTACGGACGCAGGCGGAACTCGACCAGGGTTGCTGCGGCGTCCGCCACCTCGCAGCGGTCGGGGCCCAAGGTCTCGCGGAGGATGACGATGGCTTCGGCCATGGCCGTGGACTCGGCTGTCAGCGACGTCAGCACCGCGTCCAGGCCGTCGGTGCGCAGGAGTTCGCGGGCCTCGGCGATGTGCGCGGTCAGGCGTGCGGCCCGCCAGGTGTATCCGTCGGCGGGCGGCAGTGCGGCGCTCTCGGCGAACGTCGGGGCCAGCGCCGCCTTAAGGCGTTCCAGCAGTGCGTCGCCGGACTCGTCGATCTCGGGGTGGTCCTTGCGCAGTTCGTCCTCGTCGACGGCGATGTCGTCGAGCAGTTCGGGCCGGAAGCGGCTGCCGGCCCACTCCGGATCGGAGGCGACGAGGGTACGCGTGAGCAGATCCACCGGCAGCGTGGTGGCCGAGGCGAGGAGGACCGCGTCGTACAGGTCCTTGCCCTGCGGGTACCGGTCGGTCAGCAGCCACAGCAGTTTCCACGCCAGTGACAGCGCGGGCGTGGCGGCGAGCATCGGGCTCGCGGCAGCCCTTCCCCGAGCCGGGACGGTGGTGAACTCCGGCTCGGCGGGCAGGCGTTCGCCGAACACGAAGTCGAGCTGCACGGTCCCGGAGGGCAGCCCCTCGGCATGCCACGGCAGCACGAGCCGGGTCCCGGGGACGCGGCTGTACGTCCAGATCTCGTCGCGTCGCGCCTTCGCCGCGTCGATGGCCACGGTCCCGTCCGCGCGCGAGGCCGCGGCCGCCGCCTCCGCGATCTCGTCCAGCATGCGCACCGTGCGCGGCTCGCCCATGTCCCAGGTCGCGGGGACGACGACGAAGTCGAGGTCGCCCGGTTCGCGCGCGGCGTCGTCGTACCACGCCTTGAGCAGCATGCTGCCCCGGAGCACCAGGCTTGCCGCCCAGCGCGACCCGGCGATGGCGGCGACCACGTTGTCCAGCGCGTGATGGCGGGCCCGGTGCCAGCGGGCCGCGGTGTCCGAGGCGGCGAACTGGGGTTCCCCGGCGCGCATGGCCTTGCTGAAGTGCGGGCTGAGCGCGGGGTCGAACACCGGGCGCTGAAGGACGCCTTCGCCGCGGACCACGTCCAGCGTCCGGGGCAGGCCCTGCTCCTCGCGTTCCGCGTCGGTCGGCGGATCCTGGGGGAGGACGGCCGACGTGGGCCACGGCCCCCATTCGACGGTGTTCCAGGTCAGCGGTTCCCGGGCGCCGGTCATGTGGGGTTGCCCTTCTCGTCGGTCCGGATCCGGCCGCGGGCGAGTCGTCGGTCGCCGCCGGCACGCGCCGAGGGTGCCATGCGCGACCGACAACTGCTCGCGGACGGACGGGAGTCCGGCGTCAGGGGTCCCGGCGTCGAGGGTCCCGAGGCCAGGGGTCCCGAGGTCGGAGGGCCCGGCGTCGGGGGTCCGACGTCAGGAGTGGCGGCGCTTCCCCGGCGTGAAGGTGACCGGCAGGTGCTTGATACCGCCGATGAAGCTGGACCGGAGGATCTCCGGAGGACCGGCGAGTGTCAGGTCGGGGAGGCGTTCGACGATCTCCTCGAAGATCAGCTTCAGTTCCATGCGGGCCAGATTGGCGCCCAGGCAGAAGTGCGCGCCGCCGCCGCCGAACGCGACCTGCGGGTTGGGGGAGCGCGTGATGTCGAAGGTGAACGGGTCCGCGAAGACCGACTCGTCGCGGTTGGCGGAGATGTACCAGAGCACGACCTTGTCGCCCGCGGACAGTTCCTGTCCGCCGATCTCGACGTCGCGCGTCACGTGGCGCCGGAAGTAGTAGACCGGGCTGGCCCAGCGCAGGAACTCCTCGACCGCCCCGTCCATCAGCCCGGTCGGGTCCGCCTTGAGCGCGGCGAACGTCTCGGGGTGCTGGAGCAGCGCCAGCATCGCCCACGACGTGGTGTTGCGCGTCGTCTCGTTCCCGGCGACGGCCAGCAGCAGCATGAAGAAGTCGAACTCGGTCTCGCTGAGCCGGTCCCCGTCCAACTCGGCGGTGATGAGCTTGGTGACGATGTCGTCGCGCGGGTCCTCGCGGCGCCGGTCGGCCAACTGGTGTGCGTATCCGTACAGTTCGGCCGCCGCGGCGCTGCCGCTGCCGTCCTCGTCGACGAACTCCGGGTCGTCGATGCCGATCATGCGGTTGGTCCAGTCGAACAGCAGGCGCCGGTCCTCCTGCGGGACGCCCATGATCTCGGCGATCGCCTGCAACGGCAGCTCGGCCGCCAGGTCCTCGACGAAGTCGCACGCGCCGCGCTCGATGATGTTGTCCACGATCAGGTGCGCGCGGTGCCGCAGGTGCTGCTCCAGCAACCGGATCATGCGCGGCGTGAACCCGGTGTTGACCAGCTTGCGGTAACGGGTGTGCTTGGGCGGGTCGGTGTAGAGCATCATCAGGCCGCGCAGGTCGTTGTTGCTGCCACCGCCCGCGGCACGGAGCTCGTCCGCGGTCACGAACCCGTTGACGCCCTCGGCCTCGGAGGAGAACGTCTGGCTGTCCCGGCTCGCGGCCACCACGTCCGCGTGCCGGGTCAGGTTCCAGAAGCCCGCGTCGGTCGGATGCGGGTGCCATGCGACCGGCGCCTCGGCGCGCAGCCTGCGGAACATCTCGTGGTGCTCGCCGTCCCGGAAGCGGTCCAGGTCGAGCAGGTCGATGCCCGGCGGGACGACGGGGCGCGAGGCGGTGTTCGGCGAGGGCATGGCGCGTCTCCTCGTACCGGCCCGGGGTGGCGGTGCCGGGTTGGCGGACCAGAGCTGCGATGCTACGGCGATTTATTTGCTCAAGACAAGGATTTGGCGCGTCGGTGCGGGTGGGGCGGTGCTCGGGCGGTGCCGGGGAGGTGTGGGTGCCATCCACTTTCCGGGCCGTTTCGCGTACGGTGCGCCGTACCGGCGGGGGCGGACCGAGGCAGTACCTGCACAGCGCTGAAGCAGTACCGATGGCAGTACCGATGGCACCGCCGAAGCAGCACCGACGACGTGACGACGACGTGACGACGATGATCCGGGGAGAGACGATGCGCGCGGACGAGTACACCGCACTGGACGGCACCGGCCTGGCCGCACTGGTGACGAAGGGCGAGGTGGCGCGCGAGGAGGTCTTGGACGCCGCCCTCGCCGTGCTGGCCGAGCGCGGTGCCGAGACCAACGCGCTCGTCGAGGTCGCGGAGGAGCAGGCGAGGGCCGCGGCGCGCGCCGCCGTGCCGGGGCCGTTCGCGGGCGTGCCCACGCTCATCAAGGACCTCGGCTGCGACGTCGCCGGGCTGCCCACCCGCAACGGCTCGCGCCTGTTCGCGGACGCGGGGCCCTGCGTCGAGGAGAGCATTCTCGTCAGCCGCCTGCGCGGTGTCGGCGCCGGGATCCTCGGCAAGACCGGGACCCCCGAGTTCGGCTTCGGCACCAGCACCGAGCCCGCGCTGAGCGGCCCCGTGCGGAACCCGTGGAACACCGAGCGCAGCGCGGGCGGCTCCAGCGGCGGGTCGGCGGCGGCGGTCGCCGCCGGGATCGTGCCGTTCGCGCACGCCACCGACGGCGGCGGTTCGATCCGCATCCCGGCGTCCTGCTGCGGGCTGTTCGGCCTCAAGCCCAGCCGCGGGCGCGTCAGCCTCGGACCGAAGGGCGAGAACTGGGCGGGGCTTTCGGTCGCCCACGTCGTGACCCGCAGCCTGCGCGACAGCGCGGCGCTGCTGGACGTCCTCGGGGCGCCCGCGCCGGGGGAGCCGTACGGCGCGCCCGGCCCCGCCCGGCCGTACCGCGACGAGGTCGGCGCCGACCCGGGCCGCCTGCGCATCGGGCTGCTCGTGGAGGCCCCGGACCCCGCCGTGGCCGTCGACCCTGCCTGCCGCGACGCGGCGCGCGACGCCGCCGCCCGGCTCGCCTCGTTCGGCCACGAGATCGAACCGCTCGCCTGGCCCTCGACGCTGGTCCGGCCCGGCGAGGTCGTCTCGGTGATCTCCGCGGTGCACACGGCCCGCGCGGTCGACCAGCGGCTCGCCGAACTCGGCCGCGAGCAGCGCGAGGACGACCTCGACGGGGCGACGGCCATCGTCGTCGGCCACGGCCGCAACATCGACATCGCGCGCTACGTCGACGCCGTCGAGACGATGTACGCGACGGGCCGCCTCATCGCCGGGTTCATGTCGGGCTTCGACGCGCTGCTCACCCCGTCGATGGCCGTTCCGCCGCCGCTCATCGGCGAGTTGGACCCGAATCGGGAGCCGGCGGCGGCCCTCCAGGGCATGCGCGGCATGGCGGCCTTCACGGGCCTGTTCAACGTCACCGGCCAGCCTGCCGCGTCCATCCCCTTCGGCCGCACCGCGGACGGGCTCCCGCTGGCCGTGCAACTGGTGACCCCGTACGGCGACGAGTCCACGATCCTCCGGCTTGCGGGCCAGCTCCTCGACGGAGACTTGCTGCCGATCGCCTGACGGAAGTCGTCCCGGATCACGTACCTCGGAAGGCTGCCTGGGGATCGCTGCCTGGAATCGCTGCCTCGGGATCCGCGTACCGGCCGCCCCTCGTGCCCGTGCGCGGATCCCGCGGCACGCCGGGGCAGTCTGCGGTCGTGCTATGCGGCTCTTCGGGTGAATTGTTCGGATAATTTCCGAGACACACTGCCTATTACTTAATACGGCAAATGTGCCGATATTAACGTCCGGAATATGAACACCATGACCACGGCCGCGGGTCTGAAGATCGACTGGACGCAAATGCCCACCTACAACACGGTGATGGCATTGGCGGGCGGTGCCGGGCTGCTGCTCGTGGTGGCGCTGGGCTGGTATCTGGTCAAAGGCAAGCCCGTGGTGCCGGAGGCGTGGGCGCTGGCGTACGGCGCGCTCGGGTTCGTCCTCCTCGTGACCGGCACGCACATGACGCTGACGTGGCCGCTGGCCGGCCAGGGATTCCCGTTCGACAACATCATCTTCGGGGAGCCGTGCCTGATCTTCGGCGTGCTGCTGAGCGCCGCCGCGATGCTGCTGTGGAAGCGCGGCGCGGCGCTGGCCGAGGCGGGTACGGGCGAGGACCGGCTGCTGGCGGTGAGCCGACTGGCCGCCCCGATCTCGGTGTTCGTGTTCGGCGCCGGGCTGGCCTGCCTCGGGATCGCCGCCGCCGGGTGGAAGTACACCCTGTTCGCGGCGCCCGAAGAGGAGCCGATTTCCGGCGAGTTCGCCGACCACCCGTGGGTCGAGGCGTCCTTCATGTCGAGCCTGTACGTCCTTCTCGGAGTCGGCGCCCTGCTCTTCCCGCTCGCGCTCCGGCGCCGCGCCGGGTGGTCCCTCGCCGCGGTCGGCGTGTGCTGGACGCTCGCCGGGCTCGCCTTCCTCGCGTTCGGCGGGCTGAACTACTTCACGCACATCGGGTTGATCGTCAACACGATGTGAACCGGCAGGGCCCGCCCGGGAGTCGTCGGGCGGGCCCTGCCGAGAAGCGGCGGCGGACGCGCGCTGCCGGGATTCAGTGCCAGTTGCTGATCATGACGTCGTTCGGGGCGGGTTCGCCCTTGCCGGTCTCGACCAGGCGCTTGAGGCTCATCAGGTAGATGGCCCACTTGGTGGAGCAATGGTTCATGAACTCCACCTGCTCCCTCCAGCCTTCGTGCCGGAACAGCACGATGGTGAAGTCGTCCTCCCGCTTGATGTCGAAGCGGACGTGCGTGCCGACCCACTCCTCCGGGCCGTCCACGACCTCCCAGAGCACGTGGTCGGCGCGCTCGGACTCGACGACCTTCATGTCGAAGCCGCCGGGTATGAAGCGGAAGCGCACGACACCGCCGATCTCCGTGCTGCCGTCGGTCTCCTCGGTCCACCAGCCGGCGAGGCCGTCGATGGTGGTCAGGGCGTCGTAGACGGCGTCGGGGGACGCGGTGACGCCGATGCGGTGCAGGATGTCCATGGTGGTGCCTCTCTCGTGGGACGGGCGTTCGGTCGGCGGCGCGCCGGGCGTGCGGATCAGGCGTCCCGTTCGCGCTGGATGGCCTCGGCGATGCGCTTGATACGCCGGAGCCGGGCATCCCAGGCGGCGCCCACCGAGGACAACTGGGCGACGGCGCGGGCGAGTTGGGCTTCGTCCACCTCGTACCGGCGCTCGCGTCCGGAGGGGGTGCCGTGGACCAGGCCGACGCGGCCGAGCACACCCAGGTGTTTGGCCACCGCCTGCCGGGTGACCGGCAGTTGATCGCTGAGCGTGGTCGCCGTGCCGCCGCCCCCGGCCAGCAGGAGGTCGAGCATCCGACGCCGGATGGGATCGCCCACGGCGGACCAGAGTTCGTCGTCCATGGCGGCGCTCACGGTGCGGACACCTGCTTGGCCGCATACGCGACGAGGCGGGGCAGGAAGTGGTCCCACCCGGCGACGTGGTCGCGGTACTGCTCCTCCAGGACGGCGGCCTCCCAGCCCTTCTCCCGGAAGCCCTCCTCGGTGAAGCGGACCAGCGTGCCGCCGTCGGCGGGGACCAGGTCGAAGGTCACCAGGAGGGAGTTGGTGGGCGTCGCGGGGTCGGCCTCGTCGTAGACCCACCGGAACGAGAAGCGGCGCGGCGGGTCGGCCTCCACGACGGTGAGCGGAACCACGTGCGGGACGGCGGTCTGCGCGGTGCCGAAGGAGACGACCCCGGTCGCGCCGACCACCGGCTCGATGTCGGCCTCGTCGGGCCACCACTCGCGGAGGTGTTCGGGCGTGCTGATCACCTCGTAGACCACTTCGGGCGTGGCCTCGACGTGCATCTCCCGGGCGATGCTGCCGTACTCCATGGCGATTCCCCGCTCCTCAGATCGTGCAACCTTTGGTTGCGTATTACTCTAGGCCGTGATCGGCCGACACGCAACCTTGAGTTGCACTTCGGGGCGGGGGAGATCGGGGGAGACGTGCGGGCAGCGGTGCGCACGGTGTGCTGTCCAGTGGGGCCGACGTGCGGTGGTGTGTGCCGGTGGGGCGGCGTGTGCGCTTCGCCGCCTCGGGTCGGTGGGCGTGAAGGAGGTCACCGACGACGCCGGTGTGGGCGAGCCCTGGGCCGCGCTCTGCCCGCGCTGGACCCGGCGACCACGGGGTGGCGGCACCGCGACTGGTACGTGGCACCCGACCTGCGCGCCATCAGTTGTACGACAGCGCGGGCAACGACGGCCCCACGGTGTGGTGGAACGGCGAGGTTGTCGGTGCGTGGGCGCAGCGCGCGGACGGCGATATGCGACGCCGCTGACACGGGAGTTGGCCGTGTAGCGAGTGCCACGGCACCGGGAACGGCGCGGCCCGCATCCGAACTCACCACGGACGCGGGCCTGGTGCCGAGGACTCGACCGCAGGGGGACGTGACCTCGGGGGGCGCGGTTTCAGGGAGGCGCCAGGGAAGCAGCCTCAGGGACGCGGCTTCAGGGGGCGGGGCTTCAGGGGCGGCGCGCCACCACGTCGATCTCGACGAGGATGTTCATCAGGTCCGAACCGACCGTCGTGCGCACCGGGTACGGTTCGCCGAAGTACTCGCGGTAGACGGCGTCGTAGCCCGCGAAGTCGCGCTTCAGGTGCTCCAGATGGGTCGTCACCTTCACCACGTGGCTGAAGTCCAGCCCCGCCTCGGCGAGTACGGCCTTGAGGTTGTCGAGTGTCCGGCGGGTCTGCGTGGCGATGTCGTCGCCGACCGGCTGCCCCGTCTTGGGGTCGTTCGGGCCCTGGCCCGAGGTGAAGACGAAGTCGCCGGTGTCGATGCCCTGGGAGTACGTGCCGCCGGGGGCGGGGGCGTCGGAGCTGCGGAGTTCCTTGCGGGGCATGTGCGTTCGCTTTCCGGTCTGGGTGTCGAAGGTGGTCGGAGGGGGGTCAGCGGGCGACGGCGTCGTCCGCGTCGAGCAGTTGCAGCAGGGCGAGTTCGTCGCGGCGCGGGAGGCCTTCCCAGTCGCCGTGCACGGTCACCGCGAACGCGCCCGCCGCGGCGGCGGTCGCCAGGCGTGCCGGGACGTCCGCCCCGGCGAGGAGTTCGGCCAGGTAGCCGGCGGCGAAGGCGTCGCCCGCGCCGACCGGGTCCACGGCGTCGACGCGGTGCACGGGGGCGTCGTACGCGACCCCGTCCACCACCGCGACCGCGCCGCGTGCGCCGCGCTTGACGACGACCTGGGACGGGCCGAGCGCGGCCAGCGCGTACCCGAGTTCGAGCGGCGAGGACGCCGCCCCCCGCGGGTCGCCGAGTACGAGGCGCGCCTCGGCCTCGGTCGCGAACAGTACGTCGCAGCGCTCCACCAGACCGCGCAGCACCGGCGCCGCGTCGCCCGGGGACCACAGCGCCTGCCGGTAGTTGAGGTCGAGCGACACCGGGACGGCGGCGCCCCCGGCCGCGGCGAGAGCGGCCTCGACCGTGTCGTACGCCGACTCCGACAGCGCCGGAGTGATGCCCGTCAGGTGCAGCAGCCGCACTTTGCCCGCCAGCCCGGCCGGCAGGTCCTCCGCGGACAGCCGCGAACCGGCGCTGCCCGCACGGTAGTAGTTCACCTCGGTGGCGGCGCTCGTGCGCCGGGCCTTGACCATCAGGCCGGTGGGCGCCGCCGGGTCGGCGACGACGTACGAGACGTCCACGCCCTCGCCCGCGAGAGTGCCGCGCACGAGGCGCCCGAACTCGTCGTCGCCCACCCGGCCGACCCACGCGGTCCGCACGCCGAGCCGGGTCAGGCCCACGGCGACGTTGGACTCCGCGCCGCCGATCGCCACGTCGAGCGAACGCGCGTGCCGCAGCGGGCCGATGCCCGGCGCGCAGAGCAGCACCATCGTCTCGCCGAGGGTCAGGACCTCGGGCGGGCCGCCGAGCGCGTTCATCTGGATCCCGTCCACATCAGGTGTCCCCCTCAGAAATAGGTGCGCAGCACGTCGACCACGCGGTACTCGTCGTCCACCACCGGGATCACCCGCCATTTGTCGAACGCCGTGCACGGGTGCGAGATGCCGAGGCGCACGGCCTCGCCCGGGACGAGCGCGGTGCCGCGGGTTTCGACGTACGCGTGCTGGTCGTCCAGCTTGACCACCGCGGCGTCGCCCGCCGGGCGCAACACGCCGTCGGCGCCGCGGACTTCCAGGGGAACGGGCAGGTCGATGTCGAACGGGACGTCGCGGCGCCCCGCGCCCAGCACCGCAAGTCCCGGCTCCGGGGCGGACACCACCTGCGCCCACACCTCCAGGGCACCGGCGAGCCCGCCTTCCTCGGGGTGCCTCCGGAACGGGGTGGCGCGGCTGTAGAAGCCGTCGTCGTGGGAGACGTACGCGCCGCTGCGCAGGACGACCTGTCGCCGGTCGCGCAGCGGCCCGAGGACGTCTACCACCGCGTCGAACCACGCACTGCCGCCCGCCGACACGATCGGCAGCCGCCCCTCGGGGACCAGGGGGGCCACGGCGTCGGCGAGCGAGGCGAGTTCGCGCAGCCAGGCGGAGACCGCCTCGGCGTCCGGCAGCCCGCCCTCGTACCCGGCCGCACCGACCACGGACAGGCCCGGCCGGGCGGCGGCCGACCGGGCCAGGTCCGCGGCCCGGGCGACCGTGCGGCATCCGGTGCGCCCGCCCGGCCGTCCCAGCTCGACGAGCACGTCGAGCCGACCGCCGGGAACCTCGGCTGCGGCCCGTGCGGCCGCCTCCACGCCTTCCGGGGAGTCGATGTAGAAGACGAACCCCCATCCCTGAGCCGTTTGTTCGGCGGCCCAGCGCAGGGCCCTCGGGTCGAGGAGCTCGTTGGCGAGGAACACGCGCGGCACGCCGAACGCCCGGGCGGCCAGGGCCTGGTTGGCGGTGGCGACCGTGATTCCCCAGGCTCCCGCGGTCAGTTGGTCCGCGAAGAGCTTGGGCGCCATGGAGGTCTTGCCGTGCGGCGCGAACAGCACGCCGTGGCGCCGCGTGTACGCGGACATCGTGGCGATGTTCGCGGTCAGCACGGACTGCCGTGCGACCATCACGGGGTAGGCGAACGGGCCTGAGAAGAGGTCGAGTTCGCCGCCGCGCAGGGCATCGGGGGAGAGGGCACTGGGGTCGGTGCCCCAGAGTCCCTTGTCGAACGGGCCGAAGTTCTCGGGCGGTTCGATGAGTCCGGGAAGCGCGGTGGATCCGGGGCCGGCGTGGTTCATCGGGTCGCCCCCAGCACCTTGGAGACCCGTTGCGCGGCGGCCGCGACCGCGGGGCCGAGCTCGCGCACCCGCGCGGCGGTGACGCGCGAGGTCAGCCCGGACACCGACAAGGCGCCCGTGACGGCGTTGTCGTGGTCGAAGATGGGTGCGGCCACGCAGCGTACCTCCGGTTCGTTCTCACGGTCGTCGACCGAGTAGCCCCGGCTGCGGATGCGGGCGAGTTCGCCGCGCAGTGCCTCCGGGCCGGTCAGCGTGCGGGCGGTGATCGGCGGCAGCCCGGCGCCGATCACCAGGGACACCACGTCCTCGGGCAGCCAGGCAAGCATCGCCTTTCCGACCGCCGTGCAGTACATGGGCGCGCGGGAGCCGATGCGCGAGGCCATGCGCACCTGCGTCTCGTTCTCGACCTTGTCGATGTAGACCACGTGCGGGGCGTCCGGCACGCACAGGTGCACGGTGCCGCCCCACTCGCGCATCAGCCGGTGCGCCTCGTCGGACGCGACCGTCCGCAGGTCGAGCCCCGCAAGGTACGCCTGCCCGAGCGCGAGCGCCCCCGGGCCCAGCCGGAAGTGCCCGGACTCCCGGTCGCGAGCCAGGAGTTGGGCGTCCAGCAGCGGGGTCGCCAGGCGCAGCACGGTGCTCTTGGACAGGTCCAGGGCCTCGGCGACGTGGGTCAGCGTCAGCCCGGACACGCCCGCGGCGTTGTCGCGCACGTATTCGAGCACCAGCAGCGCGCGCCGCAGCGAGGCCGACTGGTTCCGGTCCGTCGTGGTCATCGTCGTCCGCCCTACCTCGGTCGCAGCGGTCGGCCGGGGGTGCGCCCGGTCAGCTCCCCGGCGGCCAGCACCGGCACCCCGGCCACCAGCACGTCGGCGATGCCGTCGGCGGGCCTCCGGGCGTCGCCGTAGTCGGCCCGGTCGGCGACGCCCCGCGGGTCGATGACGGCGAGGTCGGCGGCCATCCCGGCGCGCACCAGGCCGCGGTCGGCAAGGCCGAAGCGGCGCGCGGGGTGGGCGGCGAGGTGCACCACGGCCTGCTCCCACGTCCAGTCGCCCAACTCGACGACGTGCCGGGCGAGCAGCCGGGCGAACGCCCCCCACCCGCGCGGATGCGGGCTGCCGCCGACGTAGATGCCGTCCGACCCGCCGATGTGCGCGGGGTGGCGCAGCAGCGCGCGGACCGACTCGTCGGAGTTGGTCGGGGGCTGGTCGAACACCGCGCTCGCCTGGAGGTCCGTGGCGATCAGGAGCTCGGCGCAGAACGCGGCCGGGGACGCGCCCACCTTGCGGGCGGCGTCGGTGAGCCGCATGCCCTCGGACCACGCGAAGTCCTCGGCGGGCACGTGCGCGAGGGTGATGCGCGGCCACAGGTCGGGGTCGGTGCCGGCGGCGAGGCGGGCCCGCACGCGCGGGTCGGTGAGCGCGTCGCGGGTGCGGTCCAGGTCGGGGTCGTCCAGGTCGCGGGGCAGCGCCACCATCGCGAGGATGCTGCATCCGCGCAGGTAGGGGTAGGCGTCGAAGGTCAGGTCGATGCCGCTCGCGCGGGCGTCGTCGACCATCGCCACCAGTTCGGCGGCCGGGCCGTGGTAGTGCGACACGTGTGTGGCGACGCCCGACGCGCGGGCCACCGCCAGGAGTTCGGTCATCGCGGCGCCCGCGGCCGCCTCGTAGCCGCGCATGTGCGACACGTGCGGGAGGCCGCGGCGGGCGGCGACGCGGGTGAGCGCGGCCAGTTCGGCGGTGTCGGCGTACCGGCCGGGGATGTACTCCAGGCCGGTCGAGATGCCGCACGCCCCCTCGTCCAGCGCCTGTTCCACCATGCCCGTCATGAGCGCGAGCCCGGCGGCGTCCGCGGCCCGGTCGGTGGGGCCGAGCGCGCTGTGCCGCACGGTGCCGTGCGGGACCAGGTACGCCGTGTTGAGCGCGGTCGTGCCGGTGTACGTGGCCAGCAGCTCGGCGACCGTGACCGGCCCGTCCCCGAGCCCGGGGTGCGGCCCGTTGATCGCCGCGAAGTAGCGGGTGGCGAAGGCCAGCGCCGCCGCGGTCGCCGGGGCGTACGACAGGCCGTCCTGGCCGAGCACGAAGGTCGTCACGCCCTGCCGCAGCGCCGCGAGCTGCACGGCCGGGTCCAGGACCGCGGCGTCGCCGTGCACGTGGGCGTCCACGAAGCCGGGGGCGACGTACCGCCCGGTCGCGTCGATCTCCGCGGCGGCGGTGGCGCCGGGCAGCGCACCGACGGCCGCGACGCGCCCGTGGTCCACGGCGACGTCGGCGCGGAAGGCGGGGGCGCCGGTGCCGTCGAGCACCCAGCCGCCGCGCAGCAGCACGTCGTACACGCACATCCTCCGAAGCGTCCGAGGTCCACAGCGTCCGGTCCACGCGGAGCCGTGATCGGCCAGGACCCATGATCGGTCTAGACCATTGTGCATGCGTGGAGCAATGACCAGGGACGTTACGGCCAAGAAAGCAGCGAGTGCCACATTCGCAGCATCGAGTTTTGCACTGCACAACCTTCGCCGATGTGTCTTGTCGCGGCTTTCGCACCTTCCCTAACGTCCCGCAGCACCCGGCACCGGACTGCCCCGGACCGCCCGGCCCCAGACCCGGCCTCGGACCCGGCCCCAGGAGGAAACGTCGTGAAGATCCGCAGATGGACCGTGCTCGCCCTGTCGGGTGCCGTCCTCGCCGCCGCGTCGGCGTGCGCGCCCGGCACCGCGTCCAAGACGGACACCAAGGACGAGCAGACCGGCACGGTCAAGGTCTGGCTGTACGACGAGGCCAACCGCGCGCCCAAGGAGAAGGTCGTCAACGAGGCCATCGCCGAGTTCACCGCGACGCGTCCCAAGGTCAAGGTCGAGGTCAGCTACATACCCACCGACGCCGGACCGCGCGCGGAGAAGATGAAGGGCGCGTTCAACGACCCCAACAGCGCCCCCGACGTCGTCGAATTCGGCAACACCGACCTCTTCGGGTACGTCGCCGCGGGCGGCCTCGCCGACATCACCGCCGACCTCGCCGGCTGGACCGAGGGCGCGGACATCCCGCAGGACCTCAAGGACACCACCATGGTCAACGGCGCCCAGTACGGGCTGCCGTGGTGGATCGGCCTGCGCTCGCTCTACTACCGCACCGACGTATTCACCGAGCTGGGCATCAAGGCGCCGACCACCTACGCGGAACTGGTCGACGCGGCCAAGAAGGCGCGCGCCGCCAAGCCCGACATGTTCGGCATCGCGGTGGGCGGCAAGTACACCTTCGGCGCGCTGCCGTTCGTGTGGGCCTCCGGGGGAGACCTGGCCGCGCAGCAGGGCGGGGCGTACAAGTCCGTCATCGACTCGCCGCAGTCGCAGGCCGGTGTCAAGGCCTACACCGACCTCTTCAGCAAGGACATCTGTCCGGCCGAACAGTGCGCCGACATGACGGGCGGCAAGACCGTCGAGGCGTTCTCCGCGGGCAAGGCCGCCATGGCGATCCTGCCCAACTCCTCGCGCAGCGCCGTCGAGGCGGGCGTCAAGGACAAGTACGCCGTCGTCCCGCTGCCCGGCCTGACCCCCGGCTCCATCGCCCCCGCCTTCGCCGGCGGCAACGACCTCGGCGTCATGAAGTCCAGCCAGCACCGCAGCCTGGCGGTCGACTTCATGAAGGTCCTGGCCGGCAAGAAGTACCAGCTCGCGATGTTCGACGCGATGGGCAACCTGCCGACGCTCGCCAGCGTTCGCACCGACGTCGTCGCCAGGGACCCGTTCCTCAAGCCCTTCATGGACACCCTGGAGGCCGGCACCAAGTTCGTGCCCAAGGACGCCGCGTGGGCCAAGATCGACGCGCAGAGCGTCGTCCCGACCATGCTCCAGAAGGTCGTCACCGGCAAGTCCGACGTGCCCGCCGCCACCGGCGAGGCGGCGGGGGCCATGAACGCCGCATTCGCGGGGAAGTAGCGGACCCGCGTGCCCGCCCCCACCACGAGCCCCGCACGGGCGGACCGGGACGACGACCCGGTCCGCCCGCGCGGCGCGGCCGACCCCGCACCCGCGCGCCGCCGCAAGCGGCGCATCCCCGTCCCGCTGGTCCTGCTGCTCCCCACCGCCGTCGTCCTGGTCCCGCTGTTCGGCTACCCGCTCTACCAACTCGGGCTGCTGTCGTTCATGGACTTCGGCCAGGAGCAGGCGTCCGGCGGCGTGCCGGCCCGGTTCATCGGGTTCGAGAACTACACCCGGCTCTTCGGCGACGCGCTCTTCCGCGACGTCCTCGTGCAGACCATCGTGTTCGCCGCGGGCTGCGTCGTCGGCACACTCGTCGTCGGCGCGGGCCTCGCCGTACTGCTCACACGCGTCGGCAAGTGGCCGCGCCTCATCCTGATGTTCGCCGCCCTCGGCGCCTGGGCCGCACCCGCGATGACCGGCTCCACGGTGTGGATGTTCCTTTTCGACACCAACCTCGGCCTGGTCAACGAAGTGCTCGGCACCGACGGGCACAACTGGATGTACGACAAGTGGCCCGCCTTCGCGCTGGTCGGCGCCGTCGTCGTGTGGCACTCGTTCCCGTTCGTCATGATCACGCTGTACGCCGGGATCCAGGCCATCCCCACCTCCGTCCTGGAGGCCGCCCGCCTCGACGGCGCGAGCACCTGGACCACGTTCCGCCGCGTCATGCTGCCGATGCTGCGGCCCATCCTGACCATCGTGGTCATCCAGTCGATCATCTGGGACTTCAAGGTCTTCACCCAGATCTACGTCATGACCAACGGCGGCGGCATCGCGGGCCAGAACCTGACCCTCAACGTCTACGCCTACCAGCAGGCCTTCGCGGCGTCCGACTACAGCTTCGGCGCGGCCATCGGTGTCGTGATGACGCTGATCCTGGTCGTCGTCACCGCGTTCTACATCCGCGCGCTGCGCCGCAACGGGGAGGAACTGTGAGCACCGACCGCCGCGTCGGCCGCCGGATCGCCAACGTGACCGCGATCGTCGCGGCCCTGGTCGCCGCCTTCCCGCTCTACTGGATGGTGCTGTCGGCGCTGAAGCCGGACGACGAGATCAACTCGGCCCACCCGCGGCCCTGGACGTGGGCGCCGACGCTGGAGAACTTCCGGCACGCGCTCGGCGTCAGCGGGTTCGGCCGCTACTTCCTCAACAGCCTGCTCGTCGCGACCGTGGTCGTGGTGCTGTCGGCGGGCATCGCCTTCCTGGCCGCGGTCGCCCTCACCCGCTTCAACTTCCGGTTCCGCACCACGATCCTGGTGATGTTCCTGGTCGCCCAGATGGTGCCGATCGAGGCGCTGACCATCCCGCTCTTCTTCCTGGTCCGCGACATGGGCGAGGTCGCGCCGCAGGTGGGGCTGAGCACGCTCGGCTCGCTCATGCTGGTGCACCTGGCGTTCTCGCTGCCGTTCGCGATCTGGATGCTGCGCGGCTTCGTCGCCGCCGTGCCCGACTCGCTGGAGGAGGCCGCGCGCCTGGACGGGGCCAGCCGGTTCACCATCCTGTGGCGCATCCTGTTCCCGCTGGTCGCGCCGGGGCTCGCCGCCACGAGCGTCTTCTCGTTCATCACGGCGTGGAACGACTTCGTGTTCGCCAAGACCTTCATCATCGGCAACGAGGACAACCAGACGCTGCCGTCGGCGCTGCTGGTGTTCTTCAAACCGGACGAGAACGACTGGGGCGGCATCATGGCCGCGTCCACGCTGATGACGCTTCCGGTGCTGGTCTTCTTCATCCTGGTGCAGCGGCACCTGGTGTCGGGGCTGGGCGGCGCGGTCAAGGACTGACGTCCGGCCGGGACGCAGCCCGGACAAGCACGCAAATGCCGGCACGCGAGTACAAGCACGCGAGTGAGGATGCACGGTGTCTGAGATCCAGGCCGGACGGCGTACCCCGGTCCCCCTGCCCGCCCGTCTCGACCACGCGAGTTCGGGCGAGTTCCTGCTGCGCCCGGACACGCCGGTGGACGCCCCCGAGGAGTGCGCGTCGGAGGTCGCCTGGCTGCGCGGCGCGTTCGGGGCCGCGACCGGGTGCCGGCTTCCGGAGGTTGCCTCGGGCGGGAGCGGTCGGACGGCCGGGATCGTGGTGCGCCTTGATCCGGGTCCGGACTCGGACCCGGGTCCGGACACGGACTCGGACCCGGGTCCGGAGGCAGGTCCGGGTCCGGGTCCGGGTCCGGGCGCGGGCCTCGACACGGGCGGCCTCGGCCCGGAGGGTTATCGGCTGGACGTACGCAGCGACGGCATCGACGTCGTGGGTGGCGACCGTGCAGGCGTGTTCCGGGCGTTCCAGACCCTGCGGCAACTCATGGACCCGGCAGCGTTCCGCCGCGCGCCCGTCGGCTCCGGCCCGTGGCGCATTCCGGCGCTGCGGGTGGAGGACCGGCCGCGGTACGCGTGGCGCGGCGTACTCCTGGACGTCGCCCGGCACTTCCTGCCCAAGGCCGACGTGTTGCGCTTCCTCGACCTGATGGCGGTGCACCACCTCAACGTCCTGCACCTGCACCTGACCGACGACCAGGGCTGGCGCGTCGAGGTGCCCGGCCGTCCGAAGCTCACCGCCGTGGGCGCGTGGCGCACCGAGAGCATGGTCGGCACGCGGCACGCGCCCCGCCACGACGGGCGCCCGCACGGCGGCTACTACACGCGCGACGACCTGCGCGAGATCGTGGCGTTCGCGGCCGCGCGGCACATCACCGTGGTCCCGGAGGTCGACCTGCCGGGACACGCGCAGGCGGTGCTCGCGGCGTACCCCGAACTCGCGGCCGGGCCGGCGCCCGAGGGCGTGCGTACCGGCTGGGGGATCTCGGACGCGGTGCTCGGCGCCACCGACGAAGCGCTCGCCTTCTGCCGCGAAGTCCTCGACGAGATCTGCGCGGTGTTCCCGTCCCGCCACATCTGCATCGGCGGGGACGAGGTACCGCGCGGGCCGTGGCGCGCCGACCCCGCGTCGGTCGCCCGCGCGCGCGAACTCGGCCTGCCGGACACCGACGGGCTCCAGCGGTGGTTCACCGCGCGACTCGCCGACATGCTCGCGGCACACGACCGCACGGTGTTCGGCTGGGACGAAATTCTTGAGGACGGCGCCCCCGAGGGTGCGCTGATCGGAGGCTGGCGCGGCGACCACGGGGTGCGCGCCGCGGCCCGGCTCGGCTTCGACGTCGTCGCGAGCCCCGACACGTCCGTGTACCTCGACTACCGCCAAGCCGAGGGCCCGGACGAGCCGTTGCCGGTGGGCACGCTCGTGACGACCGAGGACGTGCGTGCGTTCGACCCCGTCCCGGCCGACCTCACCGCCGACGAGGCCCGGCGCGTCCTCGGCGGACAGGCACCGCTGTGGTCGGAACACCTGGACTCCGTACGCGCGGTCGACTACGCGGCCTTCCCACGCCTGTGCGCGTTCGCCGAGGCGCTGTGGAGCGGAGAACCGCGCGACACCGGCGAGTTCATGGCGCGGCTCGAACGCGACCACCTGCCCCGGCTGGACGCGCTGGGCGTCGAGTACCGCCCGCCCGGCGGCCCGCACCCGTGGCAGACCCGGCCGGACGCGCCGGGCTTCCCCCGGGAACGCGCCGACCGGGAGGCCGAATTGGCGAGGATGACCGAACGCCTGCGCGAAAACCGCCCTCGAAAGGCGGATTCCTGACACCGGAGCTGAGCCGTACGGGTGGTCCTCGCGCGCGTCGCGACGCCATGGCGCGGTCCTGGCGGACGTCCGGCTGATAGTCGGTCTATCCGACTGGAAGGCAGTCGAAGGACCCCCGGGAGAGCCCCCGTGCACCTCGTCCCCTCCACCCAGCGAGCCCGTGGCACGCTCGCGCCGTTGCTCGCAACAGCGTGCGCGGGCCTTGCCGTCCTCGCCGTCCCCCAGACCGCGGCGGCCGCGCCCGGCGACAACGGCGACGTCAAGATCCACGCCACCACCACGGAGTTCGACGACCAACGCGACGAACCCAAGGTGTGCCGCTTCTACCTGGCGGCGTTCAACTTCGACACGGTCCAGAAGGTGTCGTGGGCGATCGACCCGCAGCCGGCGAAGCAGGGCGGCGCCCACCTCGCCGGAGACATCACGCTCGCCACCGGCACCGGCCACAGCGGGCCGCTGTCCCTGCCCAACGGGCAGTACAAGCTGACCTGGAACTTCGAGGGCCAGTCGGGGCAGGCCAAGCAGAAGGTCTTCAAGGTCTCGTGCGTGGTGATCAGCAACCCGCCGGGCGGCACCACGGGAGGCACCTCGGGAGGTTCCACCGGCGCCACGACGGGAGGCGCGGACCACGCACCGCCGATGGTGCGGGACGTATTCGGCAACCTGGTGCCGGCCGGAGGAGCCGACACCGGCTCGGGCAGCACGGCGTCCATGGCGTCGAACTCGGGACAGATCGCAGCCGGCGCGGCGATCGCACTCGGCGCGGTCCTGCTGGGCGGCCGACTTCTGCGACGGCATGGGCGGAATCGTCCAGGCAGCCGCTGACCAGGGCGTACGGCGGTGTTTCGGGAACCCGCCGGGCGCGGCGGCGGGGGGTCGGCCTCGGGGAGGCCGACC
>NZ_JBPKBH010000001.1:80404-123417 GCF_051388915.1 Yinghuangia sp. YIM S09857
CCGCGCGGCCGGACCCCAGTCCGCGGCGAAGGCCCCCCAGGGGGCCGCGAATCGGAGAGGAGGCCGGATCGGACTCCACACCGGGCAGTGACACCGGAGCCGGAGCGCGGCGCGACGCCGCGGCACCGGACGACGGCAGGAAGGGAGGCACCGGGCCCATGGCGGATCGCTCGCGCCGGTCCGCGGCCTCCCGATTGGGCGGGACCGCACCGGACCGGGACCGCGACGGAGGACGGCGTACACCGTCCGCCGCCGCACGTCGGCGAGACGCGACGGACCGGAACGGCCCCGCGACAGACGCGGATGCGCGTTCGGGAGACGCATCCGGCCGTGACCGCCGCACCGTTCGCCAGGGTGGCTCGCAGACACCCGGCGAGCGGCGGCCGGTCGCGGACGGCGGGTCCGGGTCGTCGGACTCGCGGAGGCGGGATCGACCGCCTGACGCTGTGCGCCACCGCCGCACGGGGGCGGGTCGGGGGCGCGAGACGGCTCGGGGGTCGGCCGACGTGGGGCGTGGCGGCGGTCGGTCGGCTGCGGGAGTCGGCGGGCGGCGGCCGTCGGAGCCGCCGGAACGACGCCGTCCGCGGCCGGGCGGACGGCCGTCCGATCCGCGCGGGCGGGATGCTCGCGACGGCCGGACGGGACGCGCGGGGCGCGCCGGTCGAGGCGGGCACGCTCCCACGGCGCTCCAACTCACGCGCCGAGGAAGGCTGTTGACGGTCGCGACCGTGCTCGGGGCGGTGCTCACCGGGATTGTGATCGCCAATCAGGGACTGGGCCGGGGTGGCGGCCCGCCGCAACCGGCAGCGGCCGCGGGGCCGAGTGTCACAACTGCCGCGTCCACAGTGCCGTCCCCGTCCCCGGATCCGGTGGTGCCGGGACCGGACGCGAAGTCGGCCGCGGCGGCGTCCCCGCAGGCGGCCCCGGTGCCGGTCGGGGCGACCGTCCCCGAAGCGCCGCCTTCTCCGTCGCCCAGCGCGCACCCGCCGATGCCGCCGTCGCCGCCCATGCTCGTGGAGATCCGCAGCATCGGCGTCCAGGCGAAGCTGACACGGGTGGGGCTGACCGCGAAGGGCTGGATCGACGCGCCCACCGACAAGGACCGCAACCTCGCGGCGTGGTACGACGGTTCGCCCACGCCGGGGGCCGAGGGTACGTCGGTGATCGTGGGCCACGTCGACGTGCCGAGCGGCCCGGCGGTGTTCTACGACCTGGGGACGCTGCGCAAGGGATCGGTGATCCGCGTCCCGCGCGAGGACGGCAAGACGGCGGTCTTCACCGTGTACGGCGTGCAGGTGTTCGGCAAGAAGGACTTCCCGGTGGAACGCGTCTACGGCGGAACGGGCGTCCCGGAACTCCGCGTCATCACCTGCGGCGGCAAGTACGACAAGAAGAAGGGGTACACGGGCAACGTGGTCGCCTTCGCCCGCTTGACCGCACAGGAGTAGGGGGTAGAGGCGGCGATCGGCCAGTTGCGGCGGCACAGGCGGCGGCCTGGTGCGGCCGCCGCCTGGTTGTGCGCGGGCCGTGCTGTGTTGCCGGGCCGGGCTCAGGGTTTGCCGGTCGGCTTCATACCTGGCCGTCGGCCTCCAACAGGGTCGAGCGGCGGCGCATGCGGTACCAGACTGCGCCGCTGCCGGCCATCAGCAGGGCGCCGGCGGTGCCGAACAGTCGGGGGTCGCCCAGGGCGCCGGTGCTGGCGAGACCGCCGCCCTTGACGTCCGAGCCGCCGGTTCCGCCGCTCGAACCGCCGGTGTCGCCACCGCCGTTGGAACCGCCGGTGTCGGTCGCGGTCGGCGTTCCGGTGTCGGTGGGCGTACCCGTGTCCGTCGGGTCGCCCGTCTCCGTCGGCGGTTCGCTCGTCGGCGGCTCCGACGTGGGGGGCTGCGAAGTGGGCGGCTGCGAGGTCGGCGGCTCCGAGGTGGGGGGCTGCGACGACGACGGGAGCACGCCCAACTGGAGGTTGACGGCGGCGTGCGACGTCTTGCCCTCCGCCTCGACCGCGTGCGCTCCCGGCCGGGTGCCGGTCGGCAGCGCAAACGCCTGCGAGTGCGCGCCTTGAGCGTCCACCGTCACGGTCTGCCACAGCGGCTTCGCCGTGCCCGTGACGAACTTGAGCTCGACCTGCTCGTTCGGCGCGAAGCCGGTGACTCCCACCGTGACCTGCTCGTTCGCCTTGACGTTCTGCGGCGTCAGGGTGATGCCGAAGTTGCTCGCCCTGATGACGAGCGTCTTCGCCGGCGGCTCGCCCCCGGTCTGCGCGCCGGTGATCGTCACGCGGTAGGTGCCGGTCGTCCACGAACTCGGGACGGTGATCTCACCGTTGAGGTCGCCCGTGGCGTTCAACGTCACCGTCGCGATCTCGATGGGCGTCGCCGTAGGGTCGGATTCCGGTCGAGCCGCGACCGCGATCCGGTCGAACGGCCGGAAGCCCTTGAGGACCAGCGGCGTGGGAGTGCCCGCCGTCAGCGTGTCCCCGAGGTTGGTGATCTCCGGGTGGTACTCGAGGCCGAGCGGCGCCGCGGTCCACGTGGTGCCGGTCACCTTGACGACCGCCTTGGCCACCACGAGGGGAACGCTCGCGGTGTCGATGCACTTGGCGTGCACCTCGTACAGGGAGTCCGGCGCCGGGAAGGTGTTGCCGCCGACGGTCCAGAAGTTGAGGTCGGTCGTCGACACGAGCATGCCGTCGGCCGTCGGGCGGTTGAAGAACACGCTCTTGGCCAGCCCGGTCGCGGGGTTCACCAGTTCGAGCCGGACCCGGTTGCGGTGCGTCGTCGGGCAGGGCGTGTCGACGCTGATGGTCGCCCCGGTGCCGGACGAGCCGCTTCCGGGCACTTCGGGATCGGGGGCGACCGCCACCTGTCCGGTGGCGGGCGCGAAGACGAGTTCGGCCGGCGGCGCGGGTTCTTCCGCCGACGCCGTCAGGGCGGTGGTGAGCGACGCCGTGAGCAGGACCGCTCCGGCGGCGCCGAGGATTCTTACCAGCAGCATGGCGACTTCCGGTAGGTGAGGGGACAGGGGAACCGGCGGGCCGGCCGGAGGCCCCCGGCGGCGCGGTCGCGGTGGACCTACGCCGCCGGGAGCCGTCCTGATGGGACGTCAGGTCGGACGTGGTGGGACGTCAGATGGGACGACAGGTGGATTTCAGGGCGCGGTGCCGGTCACCACCAGACGCGCGTGGTGTCCAGCGTCACGGCGATCTCGCCGATCGCCTTCGAGTTGGCGCCGGTGATCACGAGCGTGTAGGAGCCGTCCGCAACCGAGGACGGGATCTGGAGCAGCGCCGCGCCGTTGCCCTGCGGCCCGGTGCCCTGCGGCTGGAGCGTCACCGGCGCGGTCGTGCCGTCCGCCGCCCGCAGCACGCCGGTGACCTGCTCACCCGAGGCGAACCCGGTGTACGCCACCAGCGCCAGACGCAGCGAGCCGATCTTCGACGGCAGCGCGTACACCTTGGGCTGGAGCGTCGTCCACACGTTCTCGTTGACCTTGACCGTGGTGGTCGCCAGCGTGGTGACGGCCAGGTCGGCGTCCAGGCACTCCGCGGTCAGCGCGTACGACGCGCCGTTCACCGGCGGACGGCTGGCTGGGAACAGCGGACGCTGCCCCACGACCGAGGTGTCCGGGATCCGGTCGGCCGGCAGCGGCGTGCCGAACCGCGAGCTGCCGAACGGCGACGACGACACGTTCGGGCCGTCGAGCATGAACCGGAAGGACGTGGCGTTCTCGGGGCAGGGGGCATTGGTCTCGGCGACCGCCGTTCCCCCGTTGGCGGCTCCGTAGTTCGGCGTGACGGTGATCGCCGGGGCGGGCGCCGGCGCGGCCGTCGGCGCGCTCGCCGACGCGGGCACCGCGAGCGCGGCGAGGGTCGCGACCGGCAGCAGGACCGAGGCCAGGGCACGGGGACGGAGGAACTTCATGGTGGTGCTTCCCTTCGGGGTTGGCCGGAGCACACCGCGACGCGGGCATGCCCTCGAAGGCGCGTGGGGGCGCGCCGGGGTGGTGCGGGACGTGCGGGGCGGGGAAGGGGGGTGAGCGGTTCTGGGGCGGCCCCCGGTCAGGGGCCGCTGCTGCGCGCCGAGGTCCGGCGTTTGTCGAGGTAGGAGTACAGGGCCGGGCCGCCGCCTACGGCGATTGCGAGGGTGCCGACGGCGAGCACGTAGAACCAGATCGCGGGGATCGCGGGTGGGTCGGTGAGGTTCATCGATCCGGCGCTCTGCGCACCGCTCGCACTCCCGCCGCTTCCGCCGCCGCTTCCGTCGCCCCCGCCCGCGGCACCGTCCAGCGCCTCACCGGTCTCGGGGTCGAACGCGGGCTGCCCGGTGGCGTCTCCGGTGCCCCCGGTCGCGTCGTCGCCCGCGGTGCCGTCGGCGGGGGCACCGCCCGTGCCGCCGGTCGCGTCGTCGCCACCGGTGGCGGCGTTGCCGGAATTCCCGGATGCGCCACCGGAGTTGCCGCCGGAGCCGGTCGTACCGCCGCTGTTGCCGCCGTTGCTTCCGCCGCTCGCGCCGCCGTTGGTGCCGCCCGGGCGGTTGTTGTCGATCGGCTTGATGTAACCCGGTTTGAAGGTCGGGTTCGGACAGGCGTCGTATTCGGCCTGGGTGATGTTGTTGATGTCGCGCGGCATCGGACCCGGATCGGGCGCGCCCGGGAGCTTCTTCAGCGCGGCATAGCCGAACCCGACCAACCTCGGTGGCAGGGGGGAGTATCCGAGGTTGTCGACCTGCTTCTGGCCCTCGCACAGGAAGTACTTGATGTAGCGCCCGAGTGTCTCGCCCTTTTGGGTGTTGAACCGTGTTCCGGAGGGGAAGTTCGTCGGCACGATCATGTAGCTGTAGCTCGACACCGGGTACGCGCGCACGTCCGTCATCTTGTAGACGTTGTCGAGCTTCTGCGTCGAGTCGGACGCCAACTCCGCCTGGGTGAGGGCGATTGACACCGCGTCAGAGGTGGGCTGGACGTACCTGCCGGACGCGTTCTTGACCGACGCCACGGGGAAGTTGCGCTGTTTGGCGTACGCGTACTCCACGTACGTGATCGCGCCGTCCCCGTACGACGCCGCGACCCAGTTGGCCACCCCGTCCGACTGCGGCTGCGCCTTTCCGCCGGGCGGGACCGGGAAGTCCGACGTCATGCCGGTCTTCCAGATGGTCGGCACCATCGTGGACATGTAGAGGCTGAACTGCGCGCTGGTGCCCGACCCGTCGGAGCGCACGACCGGGATGACCGGCTTCGGCGGCAGGCTGCGGATGTGCGGGTTGTCGGCCTTGATGTCCGGGTGGTTCCAGACCTTGATCTGCCCCGTGAAGATCTTGGCGAGCGTCGGGGCGGACAGCTGGAGGTTGCGGATCTTGTCGTTGCCGTCCTTGAGGTGGTACATGAACGACGTGCCGCCCGCGACGATGGGCAGGTAGGCGAACTGGATGTCGCGGTCGCGCATGATCTTCTGTTCGTCGACGACCACTCCGTTCGGTGAACGGTAGGCCGGCTGGAACGGGATCTCCGAGACGGCGAAGTCCACGGTCTGCTGCATGAATTGGCTGCGGCCCAGGGTGGAGCCGCCGCCACCGTAGTTGACCTTGATCCCGCGGCTGGCGACGTCGCGCGACCACTGGTCCACCGCGACCTGACTCCAGGTGGAGCCCGATCCGTAGATCGGCTCCATCGCGGCGTTGGCGGACGGCGCGGAGGCGACGGTCATCACGGCGCCCAGCCCCAGCGCCGCCGCCAGGCGCAGGACTCGGGACAGGGCTCGGGCTGGGGACCTGCTGCTGGACACGGTGTCGGCTCCCGACATGAGGCGGATTACGGGCAACGGGCTCACCGCGCGGACTCGCGGGCGATCCGGCGCTTCTGACGGCGGCTCAGCTCGCCCGGGGCGCGTCCCGCGATCAGGCGTGTGAGCACGAACAGCGCGAGCACGATCGAGACCAGCCCGACCGCGCCGCCGAACGCGAGCGAATTGAGCCGGTCGCTGGGGGACTTGACGTTGCGCCAGATGAAGAAGACCAGCGACTCCTGCTCGCCGTGGAACGGGTTCCAGTTCATCCGCGAGTTGCCGCCCGCCACCAGCAGCACGGGCGACGTCTCGCCGGCGGCGCGCGCCACACCGAGGATCACCGCGGTGACCATGCCGCTGCGCGCGGTGGGCAGCACGATGTGCCACAGCGTGCGCAGTTCGCTCGCGCCGAGGGCGAGGGACGCCTCCCGCAGCCCGCCGGGGACCAGGCGCAGCACCACCTCGGCGGTGCGCGTGACGATCGGCAGCATCATGACGGCCAGCGCGAGCGACGCCGCGAAGCCGCTGCGGCCCTGCTTGAACTCGATGATGAGTACCGCGTACACGAACAGCCCCGCGACGATGGACGGCAGCGCGCTCATCGCCTCGACGACGATGCGGACGATCCCGGCGAGCCGCCCGCGGACCTCGTTGAGGTACACCGCCGCGGCGATGCCGAGCGGCACCGTCATCGCGGTGGCCAGCGCGACCTGCTCCAGCGTCCCGACGATCGCGTGCCCGGCGCCGACCGCGACCTCCGGGCCGCTCAGCGCTCCGAAGTACTCCTGCGTCTTCGTGAAGAAGTCGAGGTCGATCGAGTCCCAGCCGCGTTCGAAGATGTAGCCGATGACGGTGAAGACGGTGCCGAGCAGCGCCAGCATGCCGGTCGTCACGACGGTGCCGGCCATCCGGTCGCGCGCCCGTACGCCGTCGGACCGCAGATAGGTGCTGATGCCGTACAGCGCCACGAAGGACGCGTACGCGGTGACCAGATAGCCCTGCCATCCCGACACCGGCAGGATCCGGCCGTACAGCACCCAGGCGAACGACGCCCCGGCGAGCATCGATGCGGCGGCGACGCCGACGTCCTCCAGCGGGACGCCCCGCAGCGGTACCCGGCGCTCCGGGGACTCCGGCTCGACGGGCGGCGAAGGAGGCGGGGGCGTCGGCGCCGGGGGCGGCGGCACAGTGACGGTCGTCATGCTGCGGGTTCTCCACTCCAAGCGGGACGGGGACGATCGGATCGGGACGAGGCCGGTCACGCCTCGGTGGCGCCGCCGCTGCGCGACTTGGAGATGGCCCAGCCCGCGACCACGTTGACCATGAGGGTCATCATGAACAGCGCCAGGCCGGCGGCCATGAGCGCGGACAGCGCGAACTCGTCGGCCTCGCCGAACTTGAGGATGATGAGCGTGGAGATCGTGGAGCCGTGGCCCTCCAGGACCCGGACGGTGAACCCGGTGTCGAAGGACAGCACGATCGCGACGGCGATCGTCTCGCCCAGCGCGCGGCCGAGGCCCAGCATGACGCCGCCGATGATGCCGCCCCGGCCGAACGGCAGGACGACGGACCGCACCACGCCCCAGCGCGTCGCGCCGAGCGCCAGCGCGCCCTCCTTCTCGCCGGCCGGCGCCTGTGCGAACACCTCGCGCATCACCGCGCAGCAGATCGGGATCACCATGCAGGACACGACGACGCCCGAGATGAACAGCGAGGAGGCGAACTGCCCGTCCACGTAACGGCTTACGCCCTCCAGCTTGTGCACCTCGAAGATGGGGACGAAGCCGAAGTGCGTCGCGAGCCATTCGCTGATCGGGATCAACTGCGGTTGCAGCAGGAAGAATCCGAAGAGGCCGTACACGATGCTCGGCACCGCGGCCATCATGTCGACGATCGACGTGAGCACCCGGCGGGTGCTGGGTGGCGCGTACTCGGTGATGAACAGCGCCGCGGTCAGCGCGATCGGGACGGCCACCAGCAGCGCCACGAGGGCCACGAGGACCGTCCCGACCAGCAGCCCCTTGACGCCGAACGTGCCGCCCACCGGCGTCCATTCGTCCTCCGTGAAGAACGACCACCCGGCGGCGTCGAGCGCGTCGTACCCGCGACGCAGCAGGTACAGGCCGATGGCCCCCAGCAGCGCCAGGACGGCACACGCCGCGAGACGCGTGGTCCAGCGGTACGCCAGGTCGACCCGGGTACGCCGGACCGCGATGCGGCGAGGAGTGTCGGTCTCGGCGTCCGGCACTGCGGCAGTCATGCGTGAGCCCCCGGGTCGGTGCGTTGGCGACAGGGCGGCCTTCCGGCCCTGGAACCGAATCGAATCGAGCCAACCAGCGCCCCAGTACGCCCGGGGCGACTGCGAAGGAAACAAGAGATGACAACGAACGAGCCTGTTCGAAGGGCCTGTTGCCCTCTACCGGCACGTTCGGCCGCACCTGCGACACCCGCCGTAGACGGTTCGGCGAGGCGCCGGGGGCGTGGCGCCGCCCCGGAGTCCTGGTGCGGGCTCCGGGGCGGCGGTGGGGCTACGTGGGGGTGATCAGGGGGTGAAGCCGTAGGTGGCCTTGATGGTGTTCTGGGCGGCGGCCCAGTTCAGGAAGTCCTTGAGGGTCTGGGGCGCGGTCGCGGTCTTGTAGACGTTGAAGACCTCGCGGTTGCCGACGAAGCCGTTGGCTCCGGCGGCGATGCCGTTGATGGTGCCGAGGGCGAACTGGGCGCGGTTGTCGGGGACTCCGGTGATGGAGCTGTTGGCCTGCGCGGTCCAGGCGGCCTTCGAGTAGGGCAGGATCGCGGTGGCGCGGTCGGCCGGAAGCACGGCGCTGCCGCGGTTCTCCTGGACGATCTTCGGCGCCGTGGTGCAGCTGCCGGTGGACAGGATGGTCGGGTCGAAGCCCAGGACCGAGTTGGTGAAGAAGTCGCGCGTGCCGGAGCCGGTCTGCGGGTAGTAGCGGACGATGTCGCCGCCGCCCGCCTTGCCGCCGGGCACCTGGCTCCAGTTGGTGATCTCGCACTTGTAGATCTTGCGCAGGGTGTCGGTGACGTCGGCGGGCGCGAGCGTCAGGTTCATCGGGTTCGGGGCGTAGCCGCCGTTCGCCTGGGGAAGGGCCGACCAGGTCACCGAGTCGCCGCCCAGACGCACCGCGGTCAGCGAGGCAGTCTCGGCGGGCTTGAGGGCACGCGACGAACGGGCGTAGTCGATGCAGTTGTTCGTGCCGAGCAGCAGGGCCTCGATGCCGGCGCTCGAACCGTTCGGCGCCGGGTTGCCCGACGAATAGGTCACGCCGGGGCAGGTGCCGAGGTTCTGGATGGTCTGCGACGTCGAGCCTGCGTCGATGCTCGTCCAGAGGTAGTCGGGGTTGTCCAGGCTGTACTCTTCGCTGAGGGCGCGCATCACATCCTGCGTGGTGTCCGAGCCGACACCCGCATACTCGTCGGTCGCGGCGTCGGCGGCCGACGGCACCGCCAGGACGAGGGCGGCGGCGACAGCCGCGGTGGCAGTGGCGAGCTTGCGAATCATGGCGATTCCCTCCCGGAGCCCGATGGGGCTGCCGTGTGCTGGATGGGTGTTGCCGCGGCAACGACCACCACACTTGCCGCTGTTCGGACGTCTCGACGTAACCGCGGCGGAAACGCTCGATGGCCCAGGTGTCCGGCGCGCAAATGGCCCGACACAGCACGGATTTCAGTCCCGGACGGGCGACGAATACCGCCGAAGGACGACGCGGGCCCCGGCCAGGTCAACGGCACGTGACCAAGCCGTGTGCGGGAGGGAACGAAAGGATGAGTACAACTTCCCGGCCCTGGACGTGAGTTCGACCGACCGGTGAGGTGGTTCCCGGACCCTGCGCGCGAGTTGGCGCGCCGGGAGCCGCCGCGGGTAGCGCGGCCCGACCGACGACCGGAGACACCGTGCAACGCTTGTTCCTCAGCCGGCCGTGGCATGCCCCGGGGCTGACCGCCGCCCTCCTGGCGTTCGTGCTCGGGGCACTCGGCGGCCTGGCGTACACCGCCGGGCCGGCCTCGGCCGAAGAACCGAGTGGCCCCAAGGTGACCTTGTCGCAGTCCACCGACCTGGTGAACCAGCGGATCAAGGTCGGCTGGAGCGGCTTCATGCCCAACAGGTACGCCCTCGGCATCTACCAGTGCCGCGGCACCGTGCCCAAGGGCTCTGAATGCGACGGCGTGACCGACGAGGCGATCAATCCGGAGACCGGGCTGCCCAGGGGCTCCGTGGTGGGGCACCGGGCGACGTTCGGCGCGAGCGGATCCGAAGGCGAGGGATGGATTCAGGTACTTCCCAAGTCGGATCGCCCCAGCCTGGGGTGCGGCGACGACACGGAGTGCATCCTCGCAGTCGTCCTGCGCCCCGCTCCCGGGTCGACGCCGCAGAACCTGGTGCCTGCCAACTCGGTCCCCGGCTCCGGGCACGCGAACATCCCCCTGAGCTCGGAATTCGACCTCGCCGTCCAAGGCGGCCAGGCGGCTTGGGCACCCCTGCACTTCGCACCCGAGCCCGGCCAGTGTGCGGATCGCGGCGTGGCACTGCGGCTGGGGGGCAATTCCGAGCACAACATGGCTGGTCTGTCATGGCAGGGCGGGATGTGCCGTGCCGCCGAGCCCATGATGACGACGGTCACCGCGGGGACCTCGCCCGAGGGCCGTGACACGTTCCGCAACGGCACCGTCGACGCGGCGATCACCACGCAACCGCTCGGCGGCCCGCTGGACCAGAGCCTCGGCACGGCATCCAGCGGCCAACCCGGACGCAAAGCCGGAGAAGTCGTGTACGCCCCGGTCACGAACGGTGCGATCGTGCTCGCGGCCAACCTGGAGGTATGGGACGCCAGCGGCCAGCCCGTGATGCTGCCACCCCTCAACCTGACACCTCGACTGGTGGCGAAACTGCTCACGGATGCGTACCGAATCCAGGAGAAGTACAAGAGCGGGAGCCTGCCCAAGAAGGAGGTGCCCGGCTTCCCGCCCACGTACGACCACTACAGATCTCTGTTCGAGGATCCGGAATTCACCGCGATCAACCCGGGTCTGCCCGGGATCACGACACTCCACGGGATTCTTGTGCGCGGCGTCAACGACGACACGATTCACGAGCTGACACGGTGGCTTCTCTCGGATCAGGCCACCAGGGACTGGCTGGGCGGAGCCGTCGACGAGAACGGCATCGCATGCCCGGACGCCTGGCGCATTCCGCAGCTGGAGTATCCGATCGGGTTGCTCACGAACCGCATCGAAGAGCGCGAGTCCCAATACCGTCCGATCGGCTCGTACTGGACGATCGCCGACAACCTCGGGAAGGCACAGGGGCCGGAGATGATCACCGGTGTCGGAGGACTGCCCAAGTCGGTCGACCCCGATCCGCCCGGGGCACGGGCGGTGATCGGCATAACCTCCCTCGAAGCCGCCGAGCGCATGAAGCTGCCGGTGGTCCGACTCCGCAACGCGGCAGGGGAGTTCGTGGCGCCCACCACCGAGTCGATCTCCGCCGGGGTGGCCGCCGCGAAGCGCGGGGCGGACGGGGTGACGCTCAGCAACGACTTCGCCGCGACCGACCCCAAGGCGTACCCGCTCACCACGACCGACGTCGTCGCCCTGCCCACGAAAGGTCTCACCACGGAGTTGGCGGCGTCCATCGACACCTACCTCGCGTACGCCTCCGGCCCCGGCCAGGTCGGCGGGCTGGAGCCGGGGCGGCTTCCGCCGGGGTACGCCCCGCTCAACGCCACGCAGAAGCAGCAGGTCACGGCCGCCCGCGAGGCCGTGCGGAAGGCCGCCGCCGTGGTGCCGCCCAACACCCAAACGCCGTCGCCGACGCCCACGCGGGACAGCGCGGGCGGCACGCTCGGCACGAGCGGCGGGAGCGACGGGGAGCAGCCCGGCGGCCAGTCGCCGGACGGGGCGAACACCGACGACGCGGCCGCGACCGGCGGTACGGGCGGCGGCGGGACGGGGGCGTCCCCGCCTCCCGGGAACAGCCCCTCGCCCAGTTCCTCGCCGCGCACCGGCCCGGCCGCCGCGTCCGGTGACGACGGGCCCGAGAACCTCCCGGCGGCCCTCGCCGAGCGGATCAAGCAAGCCTTGCGCGGCGATCCGTCCGCGATCCTGTTCCTCGTCCTCTCGGTGATGTCCCTGGGCGCCGCGGTCGCCGCCCCGGTGCTGCTGGGCATCGGCTGGCGCCGCCGGACCGGGAACTGGCCGCCGCCGGTGGCCGCCCTCATCTCCCTCGTCCGCCGCAGGCCCACCGGAGCAAGCTGACATGACCACTGTGGACCCGCGTCCCGAGACGTCCGTCCCGCCCGCCCCCAGCGCGGGCGGGACACCCGCCAAATCCACCGCACTCCAGGTGATTCCGCGGCAACCCAAGGACACCCGCCCGGCGTGGGACCCGTTCACCATCGCGGGCGTCGCCATGGGACTGGTCGTGGTGCTCCTCGGCGGCTTCATCGGCTACCTGGCCGTCGCCTCCGACCTGCAACAGGCCCGTACCCAGCGGCAGTTGTTCGACCGCATCTCCGACAGCCTCTACAACGACACCGCCCCGATCGGCGGCGACATCGAGGAGGGGACGCCGGTCGCGGTCCTGGAGATCCCGTCCATCGACCTCAGGCAGGTCGTGGTCGAAGGCACCACGGCCAACGAACTCCGGGGCGGACCAGGTCACTTGCGCAATACGTCGCTGCCCGGCGGATTCGGCAACTCGGTGCTGATGGGCAAGTCCTGGACGTACGGCGCACCCTTCGGCCGCATCGACACGCTCAAGCCGGGCCACCGCATCTATGTCACCACCCAGCAAGGCGACTTCACCTACCTGGTACGCGAGAAGAAGCACATCCGCAACGGCTCCGACGACGCCATCTCCCCAGGCGGCGCACACCAGTTGACCCTGGTCACCGCGGACTCGTGGTGGCGCCCGCGCGGACGTACGGTCGTCGTGGCCGACCTCCAGGGCGAGTTCCAGCTCGCCGAACGGGGCCGGACCCGGACGATCCGCGAGGACGAGAAGGGGACCGGGGGAGAGTCCGGGGTGGGCATCGGGCTGCTGCTGTGGGCGCAGGCGCTCGTCCTGGTGGTCGCCGTCGCCGCATGGGCCCTGCGCCGCTATGACCGGCGCGTCACGCTGCTCCTCGGCGTCCCGATCACCGCCGCGGTGCTGTGGAGCCTGTACGACACGGCCGCCCGACTCCTGCCCGCGACGCTGTGACGCCCCCGTGGCCGCACGTCCGGGCGGCCGGTCCCACCCCGTGCCGCCCGGGCGGCCCCCCACCGGTCCCGTCCTGTCCGGACCACCGCCACCTGTCCCCACCACCACCCCCGCTCCGAGCTACGCGGAAAGTCAACGGCAGGTGACGCCCCCGTGTGCGGGACGGAACAACACAATGAGCACAACACGCGGGGTATGGACGTGAGTTCGGTCAACGAGTGAGGTGGTGACCGGGGTTTTCAGCATGGAATGACATGAGGTGAGGTGCATGCGGCCTGACCGACGACCGACCGAACCATGCAAGGGATCCTCCTGCACCACCGCGCGCGACCCGGACCGCCCAGGCCCGGCGACCGCGCGCGAGCAAGACCGCCGGAGCACCGCGCACCACGCGGCCGCCACCTCGGGGCCACACGACCAAGTCCCCGGCGGGAAAGCACAATTCGTCCCCGGAGCGGAAGGTTCTCCTCGTGTCCAGCGGCACCACCGCGACCACCCAGCCCATCCCATCGCCGCTCGTCCCGAAGCCCGGCGGCCGCAACGCCTCGACGCTTGAGGCCCGTTCGGTCAGCGCCTGGTTCGGCTCCCACAAGGTGTTGGAGCGCGTCGACCTGACCATGGCCGCCAACAGCGTCACCGCGCTCATCGGCCCATCGGGGTGCGGCAAATCCACCTTCCTGCGCATCCTCAACCGCATGCACGAGCTCATCCCGTCCGCCCAACTGGCGGGCGAGGTCCTGTTGGACGGGGACGACATCTACGCCCCCGCACGGCGTCCGATCGACACCCGCCGCCGCGTCGGCATGGTCTTCCAGAAGCCCAACCCCTTCCCGACCATGTCGATCTACGACAACGTCGTCTCCGGCCTCAAGCTCACCGGCCGCCGCGGCGTCGACAAGGACGCGGTCGTCGAATCCGCCCTCACCCGCGCCGGTTTGTGGGCGGAGGTGCGCAACCGGCTCCGCCAGCCCGGCGGCGCGCTGTCCGGCGGACAGCAGCAGCGCCTGTGCATCGCCCGTTCGCTGGCCGTCGACCCCGACGTGCTGCTCATGGACGAGCCCTGCTCTGCCCTCGACCCCACGTCCACGCGACGCATCGAGGACACCATCGCCGAACTGCGCGAGGAGGTCACGATCGTGATCGTCACGCACAACATGCAGCAGGCCCAACGCGTGTCGGACCACTGCGCGTTCTTCCTCGCCGCCGAGGACACGCCCGGCCGGATCGTCGAGTCGGGGCCGACCACGCGGGTGTTCGGCTCCCCGCAGGACACCCGGACGGCCGACTATGTCGCCGGCCGATTCGGGTGAGGCGGAGGCTTCACGCACCACTTCCGACACCACTGCCGACCGCACCGCCCCGGACCGCAGCGCCTCCGACCGCACCGCCTCCGACCGCACCGCGCGGTACGACGTCCACCTGGACGCCGAACGCCGGGTCCGGTGGCGGATGATCGCGCCCAACGGCCGGGTCATCGCCCGGTCGGCGCGGGGGTACGCGAGCGTGGCGGTCTGCCGCGCGGAACTGGAGGGGCTGCGCACGAACGTGGCGGACCTGCGACCGCTCATGGGACGCGCAGACGGGGGTCGGGGCTGGAGCTGGAGCCTCGCAGCAGACGGAGGAGCAGTCGTCGTGGTCTCGGCGCGCACGTACGAGCGGTTGGAGAGCTGCCAGATCTCCTTCGACCGCTTCGTGCGCGCGCTCGTGACGGTCGCGTTAGGGGAGGACTGGTGAACGGACTGGTAGGAGGACTGGTGGTCGGCGTGGGAGATTTCGGCTGGCGCGCGCGATCCACTACGGTGCGTGCATGGCCGATGACACCATGATTATGAAGGCCGAAGCGGCGGCCCGGGCCCTGCTCGACCGGCGCATCGAGCTGATCCGCGAACTGACCGCCGCCGCCTCGGAGCTGGAGCCGCTGCAACGCGCCGCCGCCGAGGGCGAGCAACGGGTGCTGCACGCCTGGACCGAGGCCCTTGCGGGTGGTTGGACCGCCGACGAGCTCAAGGGCCTCGGGCTGCCCGAGCCGGACCGCAAGGCCATGGCCAAGAAGGCCCCGCCCAAGCCCCGGGCGGCGGCCCAGGCCCAGGCCCCCGCGCCGACTCCCGCACCGCCGAGTTCCGCCCCCGCTCCGGAAGTTCGGCCTGCCGAAGCGCCTCCGGCCCCGACCGCCGCCGAGCCGTCCGCGCCCGCGGCCTCGGCGGGGGAGACGGGGGAGACCGGGGAGACGGGGGAGACCGGGGAGACGGGGGCGATCGAGACGGTTCCGGCGGAGACGGAGACGCGCGAGGCAGCCGCCAAGCCCGACGCGCCCGACGCGTCGTAGGACGACGTCACCAAGACGCCGACACACCGGAAGACCGTCCGGTAACGGACCGGGAACCAGCGCAAGCCACCGGGGCCGGTGCCACACGGGCGAATTCCCGCGCGGCACCGGCCCCCACCGTCGGAACACGCCGCCTCTTCCCCTGAACTCACATGGTGGAGCACCGTGTCGGTCACATCGCGCCGCGCCACGCAGGGGACGTCGCGTCCTCCTCCCGTCGGCGCAGGTACGCCCGCCACCCGCCGCACTCGGTGATGTCCTCCGCGCCCCGCAACCCGCCCTCGGCCACCGTGAATGCCGTCGCCCACGTGCCGTCCGCCAACTGCGTGCGACCCAGCGCGAGCGGCGCCGGGATCGCGTCCAGCAGTGCACCGACGCCCTGTTCGGGTACATCCCACACCTCGACCGCGATCCCCTCCGCCGGGCCGTCGCCGGTCGCGGCCAGGGCCGGGCGCGGGAGGCCGTCGCCGGGCAGCCGGAAGAGCCGGTACCCCGCGGCCGTCCGGGCGCGCCGGTACAGCCGTCCGCCGACTCCCAGCACCTGGCGGTTCAGCGGCAGACCGCTCATGTGCGCGCCCGCGACCACGAGTTGCGTGCGTCCCGAAGCGATCGGCACCCCCGCGTCCCTCTCGCCGCACCACCGCGACGCGAGGTCGAGCAGCGGCCCGTCCGCGAACGCCGGGGCCACGAACTGCACTCCGAACGGCAGGCCGTCCGCGCGCTCGCCGAACGGCACCGCGACCGCGCAAAGGTCCAGCAGGTTCACGAAGTTGGTGTACGTCCCCAACCGCGCGTTGACGCCCACCGGATCCGCCGCGACCTCCGCGAGGGTCGGATGCGTCGGCGTCACCGGCAGCAGCAGCGCGTCCACGTCCCACCACACCGGCTCGGTCGCGCGCCGCAGTTCGGCCAACCGGTCCAGGCCCGCGAACACCTGCTCGCCGGTCACCAGCCGCCCGGCCATCGCGATGCGGCGCACCGTCGGGTCCAGATGCGGTCCGTCCGGTGCCAGCAGCGTCCCGAAGGCGGCGAACCGCTCGGCGGGCCAAGGCCCTTGGTACAACAGCCGGGCCGCTTCCAGAAACGCGCCCACGTCGACCTCGACGACCGCGTCCGCGATCTCGTACGCGCGCGCGACCGCGCCCCGCCACGCCTCCTCGTGCTTGCCGTCCAGGTCCAGCGGCCCGGACGGAACGCCCACCACGCCCATCGACGCGGCGATCCCCTGCGGCGCCACCGGTGGAGCCGCGCGCGACCACGCGTCCGCCGCGTCGTATCCGGCCAACTCCCTCAGCGCCGCCCGTCCTTCGGCGACCGTGCGGGTCAGAGTGGTGACGCAGTCCAGCGACCGGCACGCGGGCAGGAGCCCTCGCGTCGACACCAGGCCCCGCGTCGGCTTGACGCCCACCAGGCCGTTGAACGCGGCGGGCACCCGCCCCGACCCGGCGGTGTCCGTGCCGAGCGCCAGCGGGACCTGCCCGGTGGCGACCGCGAGCGCGCTGCCCGAACTGCTGCCGCCCGACACGTGGTCCGGCGAGGCGACGCTGCGGCACGCGCCGTAGGGACTGCGGGTGCCGACCAGGCCGGTCGCGAACTGGTCCATGTTGGTCTTGCCGACGGGGACCGCGCCGGCCGCCGCGAGACGGCGGACCGCCTCGGCGTCGTGGGTCGCGACGCGGTCCTCCAACGCGGGGCACGCCGCGGTGGTGGGGAGCCCGGCGACGTCCAGGTTGTCCTTCACCGCGAAGCGGACCCCCGCGAGCGATCCGCCGGTCGGTGCGGACCGTTCGCGGGCTTTCAGCCGATCCTCCGGGTACCGGGAGATCCATGTCGTCAACGTGCGGCCCACCTTTCGCGTTCCGCGGCGAACGCGGCCTCGCGACGCGCGGTGAAGTCGGCGGCTTCGCGCCGCTGTTCGGCGGTCAGCAGAACGGTGGCCGCGGTCAGGTCGTCCCAGGTCAGCGTCGCCTCGCGGATCTCCGGGCCGGCGCGTCCGGCGGCGACCTCGGCGCGCAGGCGCAGTAGTTCGTCCGCAGCGACCGGTCGGAAGCGCAGCAGATCGAACTGCCTCAACAGCCATGGCGGTTCGTCGGAGTCGGTGAACCGCCACACCGGGACGGTCCGGCCCACGAGCTGGTAGCCGCCCGGGCCCTCCATGCCGTAGACGCACAGGTAGACGCCGCCGATGCCGACCGCGTTCTCCGGCGTCCAGGTGCGTGCCGGGTCGTACTTCGTGGTCACCAGCCGGTGCCGCGGGTCGAGAGGCACCGCGACGGGAGCGCCGAGGTAGACGTCGCCGAGCCCCAGCACCAGGTACGTGGCGGCCTCGACCACGTCGAACACCGCCTCGCGCGACGGCAGATCGTTGACGCGGCGGATGAACTCGACGTTGTCCGGACACCAGGGCGCGTCCGGGCGCACGCCGCGCTGGTAGCGCAGCATCGCCTCGTGCGCCGCCGGATCGTCCAGGGACAGCGGCAACACGACCTCGCGCACCGGCAGTTCGATGTCGCGCGGATCCGGCAGGGTCGACCACGCCGCGTGCACGGCCTCGGCGACGTCCCGCGCGTCGAGGACTTCGGGGTCGTACGCGAGAAGCAGCGACCGTACGCCCTCCACCGCCTCGGTGATCCCCGTCGCCCCGCCCGTGGGGAACCGCTCGGCCAACGCCCGGGCGAGCAGGTGAATTTGCAGGCGCACGGTCAGGTCGAGCCGCGGCGGACCGGCCTCGACCAGCACGTGGCAGTCGCCCGCGTGCCGGACCGCGAGAGCCGGGCGCACCCCCGCCGCGGGCAGGACCAGCAGCGGCTCGGGCAGTTCCGGGCCGGCTCCGTCCGGCGGCAGGTCGGAGGCGTGGCCGCCCAGCACCTCCAGCCACGCGGCGGCGGCTCGTGGGTCCGCGAGTTCGGCGTCCCGCGCCCGGTTCGCGTCCGCGGCTTCTTGCGGCGTCACCGGGACGAGCCGCACGCGGTCGTCCGGCCGCGCCTGTGCGAGCTTCCACCGGTCCGCCCGCACCACGACCGCGGGCACCACGAAGCCGCCCAGGCTCGGCCCGTCCGGCCCGACCACGACCGGGGTGTTGCCGGACAGCATGATCCCCCCGACGGGGTACGCGCTGTCGTGGATGTTGCTCGGGTGCAGCCCCGCCTCGCCCCCGTCCCCACGCGCCCAGCCAGGGGGCGGCCCGACCAGGCGCACGCCGGTGCGGTCCGCCCGGTGGTCCACCCGCCATTCCGCGGCGAACAGTTCGGCCAGGCCGTCGTCGGTCAGGTGCTCGGGTGCGCCGTGCGGGCCCGGTACGACGCGCAGTTCCCACGCGTCCGCGAGCCGGGGGAGCAGCGCGGTGACGTCGAGCGGCGCGGCCAGGTTCTCCGCCGAGCCGATGCCGAGCACATCGCCCGCGGCCAGCGCGCGTCCCTCGTGGCCGCCGAACTTGCCGAGCAGGAAGGTGGTCCGGCTGCCGAGCACCGCCGGGACCGCGATGCCGCCACCCACCGCGAGGTACTGCCGCAGCCCGGGGCCGACGGTGTCGCCGAGGTCGAGGACCTGGCCCGGCTCGACCACGGTGACGCGGCCGGGGACGACCGGACGGCCGTCCAGCGTGGCGCGGGCGACCGCGCCTGCGAGGCAGACCAGCACCCGCCGCTCGAACCGCAGCACCGGGCCGCGCAGCACGGCCTCGATCCCCGCCGCCGACGCCGGATTGCCCACCGCGGCATTGGCCAGCGCGAACGAGCGGTCGTCGAACGCGCCGGACGGCGGCACGCCCACGCCCCACAGCCCGCGGCGTCCGGACAGGTCCACGACGAACGACTGCACGCCCGGCGCGACCACGGTGAAGCCCGGCGGGGCCGCCGATGCCGTCTGCGGGGACTCCGCTCCCGCGACGGCCGTCACGCGGACCACCCCATGAGCCGCACCGGCGTCGGGTCGTAGCCGTTGCACGGGTTGTTGAGCTGGGGGCAGTTGCTGACGACCACGAGGATGTCGCGTTCGGCGCGCAGTTCGACGTACTTGCCCGGGGCGGACACGCCGTCCTCGAACGCAAGCCCGCCGTCGGGCGCGAGCGGGACGTTCATGAAGAAGTTGACGTTGTGTGTGATGTCGCGCTTGTCGAGGCCATGCTTGTCGAGGCCGTGCTTGTCGAGACTGTGCTTGTCGAGGCCGCGGCCCCACGCCGCGACCTGCCGTAGGAACGTGGTGCGGCACGCGTGTTGGTGCCGCGTGTGCTCGCCGTAGCGCACCACATTGCTCTCCTGCGCACATGCGCCGCCGAGCGTGTCGTGCCTGCCGCATGTGTCGTCCACAATCGTCGCGAGCGGGTCGAGACCGGTCGACAGCAGTACGGAGCCCGTGGTCAGGTAGACGGCACCTTGCTCGCGAACGGTGTCCACGGCGCTGTAGCGGTTTGCGTAGTCGTGCGCATCGAAGAAGAGGGTGTCCACGGCCTGGTTGCCGCACAGGTCGACGATGCGCAGGCGGCCGCCGGCCGGGATCTCCCCGGTCCAGCCGTCCCCGGCCGCAACCGTCGTGTCCAGCAGGAGGCCGGTGTCGATGGCGGTCACGCGAGGCTCCTCTCGGTCGCGGCGAGCGCGCGTCCCGACTCGGCGCGGAACACCCGCGACGGATCGTCGACACCGGGCGCGGGTACGGCCGCGACCGTCGCGCGCACCCGGGCCGGCGCCCACTTCGGTGCGGGGTCCATGGGATGCGGTGCCGTCGACAGCATCACCAACAGGTCCTGTTCGGCCCGCAGTTCCGCCCAGTCCCCGGCCGACGCGTGCCCCGGCACGAAGACCAGCGAGCCGCGCGCGTCCCCGGACGGGACGACCTTGCTGAACAGATTGAGCGTCGCGTGCAGGTCGCGGCGGCCGAGCCCGTGCTTCCCCAACTCGTCCAGCAGCCCCGAACGCGCACTGCGTCGCCACGCGTTGCGGTCGCCCGCGTAGTCGGACGGCCCGAACCGGGCGAGCACCTGCGCGTCGGTGCTGTGCCCGGTGATCGCGTCGTGCCAGTCCAGCGACGAGCCGGTCATCGACGCCAGCGCGCGGCCCATGTCCGACATCAGGACCATCGGCGGGCACACTCGTGCGGACATCTGCGCCTTGAGGGTGTCCGGGACGTTCAGCCGTTCGAGCGGATCGGCCGCAGCGAACACCAGGACGGACGCGTTGGCCCCGTCGTCCACGCAGGTCAGGCGCAGCGCCCGGTGGCGGTTGAGGCGCACGGTCCAGGCGGCGCCCGCGGCGATCTCGTGCCCGTACAGCGGCGCCCCGGGCGCGTGGGGGAGCGCGGTCACGACGCCACCCCCGCGGCGACGGCGACCGGTGCGGTACGCCGGTGCTCGCGGCGCAGCAGGGCGTATGCTCCGGCGCCCACGACCAGCGCGCCGCCCACGAACAGCGCCGCGAACCACTCCAGATACCAGTGCCCTCCCGCCGGGTCGTACACCTCCGCCCGCGGCCAGGCGATGTTGACCGCCATGAGCAGGCCGTACACGACCGCGCCCAGGTTCACCGCGAGCCCGAACCGGCCCAGCCCGAAGCCCTCGTGCGCGGACAGCCGGCCGCGCAGCCGGGCGATCAGCATGGGCAGCGTGACCAGCAGATAGGCGACGTACACCAGCACGATCGCCACCGAGGTGAGCGCCGTGAACAGCTCCGCGCGCCCGACGTTGACCAGCAGCAGCGCGGCGGCCAGCACGCCGACCACGAGCGCGGGCAGCACCGGGGTCCCGGTGCGCGGGGACACCTTGGCCAGCCGTGCCGACCCGGGCAGCACGCCGTCGCGCGACATCGAGAACACCAGGCGCGTCGCGGCCGTCTGGATAGCCAGCGTGCACACGAACATCGCGATGGCCACGTCGACCAGCAGCGCCTTGCCGAGCCCGGTGCCGAGCTGCGTGGTCAGGACGTACGGCAGCCCGCCCGCGGCCAGTTCGCCGTCCGTCACGCTCGGCGCAGCCATCAGGGCGCCGAGCAGCAGCAGGAGCCCGGCGACCCCGGAGGCGATGAGCGCGCGGAGGATCGCCCGCGGCGCGGTCCTGCGGGGGTTCCTGGTCTCCTCGGCGAGCTCGCCCGCGCTGTCGAAGCCGTACATGACGTACGCCGCCATCAGCGCCGACACCAGGAACGCCGCGAAGTAGCCGCCCTCGCCCCCGGCGCCGCCGGTGTCGGTGACGACCGACGGCCCGCGCTCCGCGTGCCAGAACAACAGTGCGATCAGCAGGGCGATGCCGACCAGCTCGCACGCCACGCCGACGCTGTTGACCAGCGACATCACCTTGACCCCGACCGCGGTGATCACCGTGGTCACGACGATGAGCGCGGTGCCCAGCAGCACCGCGTTGGTGGCGCCGTCGCCGGAGGTGAGCGCGGTGTCGGTGCCGACGAGCTGGAATCCCGACCAGATCCTCGGCAGTACGACCTGGAGCGCGATGGCGGCCGCCGCGACCGAGACGATCTGGCCGATCAGCATGAGCCAGCCCGCGAACCAGCCCGTCAGACCGGTGGAGAGGCGGCGCGACCACTGGTAGACGCACCCGGCGATCGGGTAGCGGGCGGCGAGCTCGGCGAAGCACAGCGCGACCAGGAGCTGCCCGGCGAACACGATCGGCCAGGTCCAGAAGAACGCCGGGCCGCCGAAGGCGAAGCCGAACGCGAAGAGCTGGAACACCGTCGTGAGGATCGAGACGAACGAGAACCCGGCCGCGAAGGACGCGAACGATCCCAGTTTGCGGTGCAGTTGCTGCTGGTAGCCGAAGGTCGCGAGGTCGTGCGCGTCGGCGGCTCCGGCTCCGGCGGTTTCACCGGGGGGCGCGGATGCGGCCGGCGGCGGGCCGGACGGGGCGCTGAGCGTGGTCATGGCATGGGCCTTTCCGCGCGCGGTGCGGCGCAGGGGAGAGGGGCGCGGCGATGGGGTGCCCGGGGACCGGGAGGCGGGCGCATGGCGGCATGCGCGGTCCTGCTGCGCGTGACGGCCGCCGCAGTGAGGAAGTGCTGATGATGCGTCACGGGAGCTCCCCGGGACCGGGATCCGGACGTACCGGATCGACCTGGCCTCCCGGGCTTTTCCCCCGCCGTGGAACGGGGCCGACGCGGCCCCGCCTGCGGCTCTCGGACCAGTCCCGCCGGTGCCTCGGCACCGAGCGGCGGAACCCTAGCCGCGCCCCGCCGTCGCGGCGGGTCGTGACCTAGTAGAGGGACGGGCTGTTTCCGCGGGCGCCCTCATGTGTTGCGCGCAGGTGAAAGAGATCTGACGGCGTTGCGGCCGTCGGTGCGAGAAAACGCCTGCCGCGCAAGAGAATTGCCCCGGTTCAGGGTCAGATGGGCAGCATGCGGCGGCGCGTCCCGGCGGGCGTCTCGCGGCGAGGGCGCTGGAGGACGAGCGCCGCCGCGTCGTCCTGCAACGGCCCGCCGGTGTGCGCGCGCAGGTCGCTGTAGAGGTGCAGCACGATGTGCTGCGGCCACGCCCTGCTCCACCCCGCGAGCCGGGAGGCCGCCGGGTAGAACTGCCCCTCGGCGTCCCGCGCCTCGTCGATGCCGTCGGTGGTCGCCACCAACGTGTCGCCCGCCTCGAACGGGATCTCGTGCTCCACGTACTTCACCCCGCCCGGGTACAGCGGCGCGAGGCCCAGAGGCGGTGCGATGTCGCCGAGTTCGATCTCGGTCGCGGAGCCGTCCCGCAGCATGACGGGCGGCGTGTGCCCGCACGTGATCAGCCGCAGCCGGTCGGGATCGTCGAACGCCATGAGGAGCGCGGTCGCGAACCGCTCGCCGGGAGGCCCGGTGCGCTCCGAGGTCAGCCGGTGGATGCGCCCCTCCAGACGGGACGCCACCTCGGTCAGGTCCTTCTCGTGGTACGCCGCCTCGCGGAACGTCGCCATCAGCGCCGCCGCCGTGTTGACCGCGGGCAGCCCTTTGCCGCGCACGTCGCCGATCAGCATGCGGATGCCGTGCGGCCCGTCGACCACCGCGTAGAAATCCCCGCCGACCAGCGTCTCCGCCTCGGCCGCCATGTAGAGGCTCGCCAGGTCCAGACCCGGCAGCCGTGGCGGCACCGGCTCCAGTACCGCGCTCTGCAAAGTCATGGCGACCGACCGGGCGTGTCTGAGCTGCGCTTCGCGGCGCAGGCGCGTCGACGTCACGCCGAGCGCGACCAGGCCGAGCGAGCCGATGACGGTGACGTGGATGAACTTGGACGTGAGGGTCGTCGCCTCGTACCAGCTGACCAGCACCACCGCGCTCACCGTCGCGGTCAGCGCGATCCCGGCGACCTGCCGCCTGCTGCACACGGCGGCGGCGGCCGGTGCGACGAGGCCCAGGGCGACGGCGCCGGGGACGGCGGGGTCGATGAGGGCGTCGATGACGGAGATCGCCAGGATCGCGGCATACGCGGCGAGGGTCGCGCGGCGGTCGCCGAGCGAGGGTTCGGGGCCGATCGCCCCCCTGTCGGCGGCAGGCCGACGGGGTCTGAGGATCATCGGCGTGCCTGTCGGTCGAGGAATCGTCTCGTCACGGGCCCGGAGGACGGGCATGTCATGGTAGCCGGGCGACGCCCGGGAGCGCCGGACCCCGAACATGCCCCCACCCGGTATCCCCCCGGTTCCGCTCCGGCGCGCCGCCCGCCCCCGTCCCAGGCTCGGCGCGCACACCCGCGGGGTTCCCAACACGAAGAAGGGCCGCAGGAGTTGCCTCCTGCGGCCCATTCGTCGGTGCGCGATACTGGGATTGAACCAGTGACCCCCACAGTGTCAGTGTGGTGCTCTCCCGCTGAGCTAATCGCGCGGGACGGACCTTGCGATCCGCTCAGATGGTACTACGGGTGCCGCGCCCCTCATGGACAGGGCCACCTCGGAACGAGATCCAGGCGGCCCGATCGATCGAGGTGGTGCGCGATACTGGGATTGAACCAGTGACCCCCACAGTGTCAGTGTGGTGCTCTCCCGCTGAGCTAATCGCGCGGGACGGACCTTGCGATCCGCTCAGATGGTACTACGGGTGCCGCGCCCCTCATGGACAGGGCCACCTCGGAACGAGATCCAGGCGGCCCGATCGATCGAGGTGGTGCGCGATACTGGGATTGAACCAGTGACCCCCACAGTGTCAGTGTGGTGCTCTCCCGCTGAGCTAATCGCGCGGGACGGACCTTGCGATCCGCTCAGATGGTACTACGGGTGCCGCGCCCCTCATGGACAGGGCCACCTCGGAACGAGATCCAGGCGGCCCGATCGATCGAGGTGGTGCGCGATACTGGGATTGAACCAGTGACCCCCACAGTGTCAGTGTGGTGCTCTCCCGCTGAGCTAATCGCGCGGGGAAGAGTGCTCCGGCGGACCGGAACTCCCTCCGTCGAGGTGGAGACGGGATTTGAACCCGTGTAGACGGCTTTGCAGGCCGTTGCCTCGCCTCTCGGCCACTCCACCAAGCGCGGGACCACATGGGCGGTGGCCCACGGCGATCCCACAACCATCTTCCGAGCGGACGACGAGATTCGAACTCGCGACCCTCACCTTGGCAAGGTGATGCTCTACCAACTGAGCCACGTCCGCGTGCCTTCCGGTCGGCGTTTCCGCTTCCCGGCGACGAGAAGAACTTTAGCGGAAACCGAGGCCAGGACAAATTCCGTTTCCCTCAGGTCCACCCCCGGGGTGAAATGTCCGCTGCCCGGCGTCGGCGCCGAACCCGCAGGTCAACGTGCCCGGAGGGGGCCGAACATGCGATCCGGGACGGGGTATTCCCGGGCGCCATCCGTTCACAACCAGGACACAACCGGGACGTTGCGACACCTCCCGGCCGACCGGAATGCGTACGCCGGCGTGTGAGGTCGGGAGCGAAGCGGGGTGCGCGTCTGGTGTGCATCGAGGCAGCGCGCGTTGCGCGTTGGCGTGGGGGAGACCCGGGGGACACCAGGGAAAACGCCGAACGCCCCCGGCGCCGGAGAGGCGGCGGGGGCGTTCGGCCTGTTCGCAGTTCTGTGGGCAACTGCTTTGCGCGCGGCGGGACTTTACGGCCGTTACGGACGCGTCGCCGGGGGTTCGTCGGACGGCGAATCGTCCGCGGGCGCTTGGTCCGCGGGCGGGGTGTCGATCGGGAGGATCATCGTGCCCGCCTCCGGTTCGGCGATCGGAGCGGGCTCCGCGGCGTCCTCGGCCGGTGCGGATTCAGTTGTTGACGCCTCGGTGCGCGACGCCTCGGTCTCGGCGGGTGCGTCCGGCTCGGGGGTCACGTGGGACGGCGTGATCGCCGGTACGACGGTCGTGCCCGCTTCGGCGTCGGATTCCGCGGCGGGTGCGGGCTCGCGCACGGGCTCCGGCTCGGGCTCGGGCTCGGGCTCCGGGGCGGGCTCGGGCTCCGGGGCGGAGGCCGCCGGGACGGCCGGGACGATCGTCGTTCCGGCCTCCGCCTCCGGTTCGGCGGCGACGGGCTCGGCAGCTACGGGCTCGTCGGCCTCGGTCTCGGCGGCCTCCTCTGAGCGCTTGGTGAGCGTCAGGGGAGAGGAGTCGTCGTCCTGTGCGGCCGGGGCGGACGGTGCGTCGGTTCCGGGAGCCGCCACCGGGGTCTCGGCCGGGGCTTCGACAGGCGCCTCGGCAGCCGACTCGACGGCCGCGGCCGCTTGCGGCTCCGGCTTTTCCAGTGAGGGGGCCGACGCGGGGAAGGCCTCCGGCTCGGCCGGGATCCCCGGGGCCTCGGCAGGCGCCTCGGGCGGAGCCGACGCGAAGACCGCGGGCTCCGACTCGACCGACGGCGGCGCGGGCTGCGCCGCGGGCGCGACCGTCGGAGGCGCCGTCGGCATGGCCGGCGGACCCTGCGGTACGGGCGGAGCCGCGTCCTGCGGCGCCCCCGGCGCCGGGGCCGACGCGGCACCCAGCGGACCCGGCGCCTGACCCGGCACCTGACCCGGCACCTGACCGGCCGCCGGAGCGCCCGACCACGCGGCCGCTGCGGCGGCGTCCTGCGGCAGGCCCAGCGCCGCGAACGCCTGCGCCTCACGGGCGTGCTGGAACGCGGTGATCTTGCGGACCACGAACACCGCGGCGATCGCCGCGAAAACCGTGAGCAGGGTCAGGCCGCCGGACACGTAGTCGGCCGTACGCAGGTCCTTCGCGTCGTCGAAGACGATGTCGTCCTCCGACGGGTACAGGAAGGCCGCACCCACCGGCGCCCAGACGGCCAGCACGTACAGGATCCACCACACCCACAGCAGCGGCTTGCGTCCCGGCGTCGCACCGCCGCGTTCCGCCGCCTGCGGGTCGCTCGCCTTCCAAATGTCGTGCGCGATCTGCTTCGGGAACCACCACCACACGACCGGGCAGAACCAGCCCCCGATCGCCCACCCCTTGGCGAGCGTCTGGCGCGAGGCGCCGAACAGGTCGACGTTGCCGCGCGCCCGGTAGAACCAGATGACGAAGACCACCGCCGTCGCCAGCATCACCGCGCCCTCGAACACCGTCGCCGCGGTGACGAAGTTGTCGGCATTGTCGGCTTCGCTACCGGTCACAGACCCCGGGTCGTCGATCAGATCGCTCAGAAGTGAGGCCCGCATGAAGTAGGCGACCAGGCTGACCACCGCGCCCAGCGAGGTGACGCCCAGCAGCACGTACAGCGAGACGGCCAGGCCCTTGAGCGGCTTGAACGGCTGCGGCGGACGCCAGGTGAACCCGGCGCCCGGGTACCCGGGCGCGCCCGGATAGGGCGGCTGCGCCCCGGGGTAGCCGGGCCCGGCGTACGGCATCTGACCGGGGACCTGGCCGGGAATCTGCCCCGGAACCTGCCCGGGCATCTGGCCGTACGCGGCCTGCTGCGCCGCGTACGGGTTCGGCGCCCCGTAGGCGGGTGCCTGCGGTGCGGCGGCGTAGGGATTCGGCGCAGCGTACGGGTTCTGCGGCTGCGCGCCCTGCCCGGGAACGGGCTGCCCGTACGGGGCCGCGGGAGGCTGGGGAGCCGCCGAACCGCCCACGGGGACAGGCGCCGCCGGGGGCGCGGCCAACGCGGTACCGCAGTGCGAGCAGCGGTCGGCCTGGGTGGACCAGGTGCCGCAGGCGGGACAGAGCACGAATGGAACCCTTCATTGTCATGCAGACCAGACAGCAGCCCGGACAGCAGACCGGACGACAATTGCCGGACCGGGGATGGCCAGGTGGTCCGCCCACGCGGATCCTTCGTCGTCCCCGGAGACGACCGGGCGCGACAGTTTCCCCTCGCCCCCTGACACCGCATCATGCCGTGCGCGGACATCCGCGGGAACGGGTGGCCGGATCACGATGTAGGGGAGCCCTCGTCGCGGACCGGCATCTGTCCGGAACGTCCTTACAAACGTCCTTACAATAAGGTGCCCGCCGCCGCCCGGCGCCGGGCCGAATCCCCGGCCGACGGCTCCGCCGCCCCGCGAATCCCGTGGAACCCCGTGAACGCGTGAACGAACTCCCCGCCCTCGCCCACCTCGGCGGTCGCCTCGCGACCGGCCTGCGCGACGTCACCGACGACCCCGCCGCGCTGGACTCGCGCGGCTTCTGGGCGGTGGTGGCCGACTTCGAGGGCGGCATCGTGTGCGCGCGGTTCGACGACGTGCGCGAGGCGCCGCTGCCGCCCGCGCCCTGGCACGGTCCGCGGCCGGACGCCTGGACGACGTCGCTGGACGCCGACGCGTACCGCGACGGGGTGCGCCGCATCCGCTCATACATCGAGCAGGGCGAGGTCTACCAGGTCAATCTCTGCCGCATCCTGACCGCGCCGCTGCCCCATCCCGACCGCGCCGACATAGTCGGGCTCGCGGGCCGCCTGGCACTGGGCAACCCCGCGCCCTACGGCGGCGTCATACGCCTGCCCGGACATGGCGTGCAAGTCGCCTGCGCCTCACCGGAGTTGTATCTGCGGCGCCGCGGCCGCCACGTTGAGTCCGGGCCGATCAAGGGCACCGGCCGCACCGAAGCGGACCTGCTGCCCAAGGACTTCGCCGAGAACGTCATGATCGTCGACCTGGTCCGCAACGACCTCGGCCGGACCAGCGAGACCGGCAGCGTGACCGTGCCCGAGCTGTGCATCGTCGAGAAGCACCCGGGCCTCGTCCACCTCGTCTCCGTCGTCGACGGCCGGCTGACCGCGAACGCCGGTTGGCCGGAATTGTTCGCCGCGACATTTCCGCCCGGATCGGTCAGCGGTGCCCCCAAGTCCAGCGCGCTGCGTGTCATCAGCGAGTTGGAGCCGGTCCCGCGCGGCCCTTACTGCGGTGCGGTCGGCTGGGTCGACGCCGACCGCCGCGAAGGCGAACTCGCGGTGGGCATCCGGAGCTTCTTCGTGGACGCGGAGGGGCGTCTGTGCTTCGGTACGGGCGCGGGCATCACGTACGGTTCGGACCCGCAGGGGGAGTGGGACGAGACCGAGCTGAAGGCCGCGAACCTGCTCAGAGTGGCGTCCGGCGATACGCACCGCGGACACGGCCACGGGAACGCGAACGGCCACGGGAACGAGGGAGACGCATGAAGATCTGGCTGGGCGACGGCACGGGCGGCGGCCTGGTCCACGAGGAGGACGCGACGGTTTCCGTCGTCGACCACGGGTTCACGGTCGGGGACGGCGTCTTCGAGACCATGAAGGCGGTCGGCGGCGAGGCGTTCGCCCTCACCCGGCACCTCGACCGGCTCACCCGTTCCGCACGCGGCCTCGGCTTGCCCGATCCCGACCTCGCACTGGTCCGCGAGGCATGTGCGGAGGTCCTGGGGGCCAACCGGGTCGAGGGGACGGCGCGGCTGCGCGTCACGTACACCGGCGGGCCCTCCCCGCTCGGCTCCGACCGCGGCGCGGCCCCCGCGACCCTCGTCGTGGCCCTGACCCCGGCGAAGGCGCACCAACCCACCACGGCCGTCGCCACCGTGCCGTGGACGCGCAACGAGAACTCCCCGACGGCCGGCCTGAAGACGACCAGCTACGCCGACAACGTGGTGATGCTCGCGCACGCCGCGCGGCAGGGTGCGTCCGAGGCGCTGTTCGCGAACACCGCCGGACTGCTGTGCGAGGGAACCGGCTCGAACGTCTTCGTCGGCGTCGGCGGACGCCTGCTGACCCCGCGGCTGGAATCCGGCTGCCTCGCCGGCGTGACGCGCGCCCTGGTCCTGGAGTGGACCGACGCCGAAGAGGCCGACCTGCCCTACGCCGTGCTCGCCGAGGCCGACGAGGTCTTCGTGACCTCCTCGCTGCGCGACGTCCAGCCCGTGCACCGGGTCGACGCCCGCGACCTCGCCGCGCCCGGGCCGCTGACCCGGGCCGCCGCCGAGGCGTTCGCCGCGCGCTCGGCGGCCGATATCGATCCCTGACCGCCCGCGGCCGGGCGCAATTCTCGGCCGTGCACACGTCGTTCGCCCATGGCGTTCGCCGCGGGCACCTCGCGTAGGTTGACCGGCTCCCGCGGTGGGCAGCACCCCTTCGACGGACGAGGGGAGGGCAGCCCGGTGACCACGACACTGCGGCCCGCTCCGCCGGGGAACCGGGCGGAGGTCGAGACCGGTGACTGGTACGCGATCTGCGCCAACGGGCGTCCGATCGGACGCCTGCATCTGGCCGCGGGCGGGCGCTGGGGCGACGGTACCGGCTGGATCGACCACATCGAGGTGCTTGCCTCGCGGCGCAGACGCGGGCACGGCTGCGTCGCGCTGCTCACCGCCGAAGAGGTGCTGCGGCGCCTGGGCTGCGGGCGGGTGGCCGTCGAGGTGCCGGAGGGGAACCTGCCGGGGCTGCGCCTGGCGACGTCGCTGGGCTACGTGTTCGACAGCCGCTACCTGGTCGCGCGGGTGCGGGGCGGGGTCGGTGCGGAGCGTACGCCGCCCGAACCGCCGGCGGGCATGAGGCTCGCCGTCATGTCCGAGACCGCGCACGAGGCGTGGCGCGAGGACGCGTGGCGCCGCTACGTCGCCCTGCTCACCGGAGCCGGCTGGTCGCGACGCGCGGCCGAATCACGCGCCTGCGCACGCCTGTCGGGCGGCGAGTCGCCCGCATACGAGCTGTGCGCCCCGGACGGCGCCCGGGCCGGAGTGGTGTGGCTCGATCCCTCCCGGGCGGTTCCGGGACGCGCCGAGGTGCGCGCAGTGGAGGTCGCCGACGCGTGGCGCGGGCGGGGCCACGGCAGGCTGCTCCTGCGCACCGCCGAACACCTCGCGTACACCGCGGGACTGGGCGAACTCGGCCTCGAACTCGTCGGCCCCGTCCCCGCCGCCCGCCACATCGCCGCCGAACTCGGCTACACCACCCATGCGCGGCAGCTCGGGAAGATGATCCTCTAGCCGGCCTTCGCAAACTCGACACAGGCGCCTGTCCGCGGCCCCACACCGGCAACGGGAACGGACCAACACCTGCGGCCCGTTCCGTGCCGACAACCACCCGCGCCGCCACACCGCACTCCACGGCCCCACCCGTCAACCGCACCAACATCCCGGCGGCCCCTACGCCTCGGCCTCGCCGCTTTTCGTATCGAGGCGGAACGCCGCCCTGACGGCCGTCCAGGCCCGGCTGTGGTGCTGGGGCGCGGCCCGAGAAGGCGCTCGGCACGGCCGGCGCTGGACGGTTCCCGCCGCGCACAGAAGTGAACGATCGCGGTTGTCAGCCCCCGTTGTGCAGGTGCCCCGCACGGTCGGTGAGCAGGGCTTCGATCTGCTCGCGCAGCCCCGTCTGGTCCTTGCTGCCGTCGAGCAGCTTGCCGGCCACCTCGTACGTCGGTGTGCCCCTGACGCCGATCGCGGCACCCTCCGCCTCATCCGCATCAACCTGGAGGATGTGGCGGCCGTCGATCAACGCGAGTTCCATCTCGTCCGCGTCCAGCCCCAGTTCGCGCGCGATGTCGACGAGCAGTTTCTCGGCCGCCGCGCCCTTGGCCGCGGCGAGTTCGCCGACGCGCGCGAGGACGGCGTCGACGTACGTCCACATCTGCCCCTGCGCACGCGCTTCCTCCGCGGCCTGTCCGGCCAGGTGCGCGTGCTTGTGCTTCTCCAGCGGGAAGTGCCGGAGTTCCACCACGAGTTCGGGACCGAACAGGTCACGCAGCGCGGCCACGTCGGCGAGCGCGGTGCGGCAGTCGGGGCATTGCAGTTCGCACCAGAAGTCCAGGCGCAGTGGAACAGGAGCACTCATACCGCAATTCTCCCAGGTCGGAGATCGTGACTCGTGCGCGCGGACGACGCCCCAGCCGCGCATGGGGGGCACTATGGGAGGTGTTCGACGCGGAGGGAGCGCGAGATGTCTGACGCAGGCATTGTCACGGGGGCGGTGTGCGCGGCACTGACGGGCCTCGGGTTTGTCCTGGCCGTACGCTCCGCGCAGGCCGGAAGCTACCTGCGGGCGACGCGCTGGGTGGGCATCGCACTGATCCCGGCCGGCCTCTACCTGACCGGCCTGGCCACCCTCGGGCGGCGGGTGGGCGACGCCGCCGCCGACTGGGCGACGGACCTGGTGTTCGGCATTCGCGCCTGGGCAGGGATTGCGATCCTCGCCTTCGCGGCGATGCTGCTCCTGCTCGTGCGCGCGATCGGCGCGCGCCGCTCCGGGGCGGAGGAGGAGTCGTCCGGCCCCGCCTCCCTGGCCGGTGCGGGGGCGGCCGCGCGTGGTCTGCCGCCGGTCGCGGGGGAGACGGCACGTACCGCGGGGCAGCCCCAGGAGCAGCCCAAGGCCAGGCCTGCCAAGCAGCCCAGGTCGCGGCGCGGGGACAGCGGTTTGGGCGACGAGTTCGCGGAGATCGAGGAGATCCTGCGGCGCCGCGGAATCTGATGCGGCGGTCCGCCGGAAATAGCCGTTGCGGTTAGCGTTGAACGCTATGTCGTGATGCATGCCTGTGAATCCGGTCACGCATGTGGTGATGCGTCCGCGCGGATATGTATGCGCGAATAACCGGGAAGTTCACCTAATTCCGGGACGACTTCCGTACGCCCGCGCGGGGCGGCTCCTTCGCCGCGCAACAACAGATCGTGATCTCGCCGCAGATCTATCGCGTTCGGGCACAAGTCGAACGAGACCCGAACCGGAAACGTCGCGGTTCCGCGAAAATACGGACGCAAACCTCGCACCCGCGCCACGTCGCGGCAGCCGTACGGGGCCTGCCGGGCCCCCGTACGACGGAGGGCCCGGCGGCCCCGGATGCGCCGAGGCCGACCGGACCCTCTTCCCCGAGTGGGAGGCCCGGTCGGCCTCGGATGGAGCTTGTACCGGTGTCCCGCGGAGGACTGCTCCCGCTACCGCACGGCGTCGCGTGGCGCCCGGCGGACGGCCCGTGGAGACCGGCCCTGGGGGCGCGACGGCGGCGGGCGGGAGGTCAGCTCTCCGCGAGGATCTGCGAGAGTTCGCGGTCGAGATCGAAGTAGCGGTGTTCGGCACCGGGCGCGACGGCGGCGTTGGTGCGCTTGAGGAAGGATTCGAGCGCCCGCGCGGGGGCCTCCAGGAGCGCCTCGCCCTCGGGGGAGCTCAGCGCGATACACACGATGCCCTGACCGTGGCTTCGGGACGGCCACACGCGGACATCTCCGGTGCCCGAGGGCTGGCGCAGCCCTTCGGCGAGCAGGTCGCGGGCGAACACCCAGTCGACCGTCTCATCGGCACCCGTGTGGAAAGTGGCATGCACCGCGTAGGGGTCCGACGAGTCGTAGCGCAGTCCCGCGGGGACGGGAAGCGAAGACTCGGCGGAGACGACGAGGCGCAGGTGCAGCTCGCAGCTGACCGTGGTGTTCATAAGCGCCATGGCCTTTCGCTCAGTGTGCGCTCGGGGATTCGCACTCGGCGTTCGCAACATCCCACCTACGCGCGCTTCGTAAACGTCGTTGCCCGATATACGCGCCTCTGGGTACTCCTTAAGAGCGAAGTCCCCGCGAAACACCGCAATGAGGCCGGTCAGCCCATCGGTGGACGGCCTCCGGGGCCTGCTCGGGGCCAATCGCGAGGGCCCTCCCGCGGTGTGTTGCGGGTCTGTCCCGGACACGTACCGGATGTGTCCCGAAGGGGCCGGACGGGTGGCGTACGGGCTGTGCCGGGTCGGTCGCGTGGTGTACCCCAACAGGGGGACGGTTTGTTCTGCGACGCTTGGTATCCGAACCCATGTACGTACTGGGCCTGTGCCCTCGGGGCGCCCCCTTGTAGCGTGGTCCCCCCGCGCACACGCGCGTCCACAGTACGTGGCACCGGATGTAGCGGATGACGCGACATTCCGTCACGGAACAAGCACAGCGCCATGGATCTGCACCGAGAAAGGGGAGCCCACGATGGACACGGGGGCCGCAGGCGCCGCCAACAAGGCGCAGGAGACCGACACCGCCGCGCCCACGGCGGCGACGGAGGGCGCGGAGACCGCGGAGTCGACCGTGCCGAAGCCCCGCGGGCACTCGTCGAAGGCGCCCCACTTCATCAAGCGTTCCCGCACCCTGCACCTGACGTGGCAGATCGGCGTCGCGATCGTCGGCTTCGCGGTGATCGTCGCGGGCCTGATCATGATGGTGATCCCGGGGCCGGGCATTCCCGCGGTCCTGGTGGGCCTCGCGATCCTCGGCACCGAGTTCGTCTGGGCGCAGCGCACCCTGCTGTGGACCAAGGACCAGGCCACGAAGGCCGCGCAGCGGGCTCTCGACCCGAAGACGCGCCGCCGCAACCTGATCATCCTGATTGTCGGCGTCCTGCTCATCGCCGCGGCCGCGGTGCTCTACTACCTCAAGTACGGCCTCGCCCTGCCGTCCTGAGCGCGGCACGACGACCCCTCCCCATGCGGTAAGGTTCTTACCGCGCCCGGGCGATTAGCTCAGCGGGAGAGCACTTCGTTCACACCGAAGGGGTCACTGGTTCGATCCCAGTATCGCCCACGAGCGCGAGGGCGACCCATGTCTGCGGACTGCGCAGACCGGGTCGCCCTCGTCGTTTTTTGCGGCCTCGCCGCGGCGGGGGCTTCGCCACCCGCACCCCCTCGCAAACGCACTCCGCCCCGCAAAGCGCACTAACCCCGCCTTCCCACCCCCCAAGCAGCCCGCCTCCGGCATCGCCCCGGTGGAGCGTCGTTGCGTGACCGTGCCGCCCCTTTCCACACCGCCGACGCCCGCCTCCGACTTCGCGTCGGCATGGTGTTCTGCTACGCCTTCACACCGGGGCCAGTGCGGTGGCACCAAACGTTTGCCGGCCCCAGCTGTGTCGGTTTGGCGCCGAGTTGCCGACCACGGTCGTGCCGACGCGCTCCCCCAACCCACCGCGGTAGGGCGGCCCCCGGCTTCGCGCGACTACAGCCGTGCCGTCGCACTCGCCTCGCCGCCGTGCGGCGACGCGCGCCCGACGACTTGCCGTCGCGCTCTTCGCAGTGCGTCGGCGCACGGGGTTGGGGGACCCGCTGTTTGGGGTGGGTGGGGCGCGCGCGATGATCGGGCGGTGAGTTTGAGTGACGGCTGTGCTGACCGGTGGAGCGGAGGCGCATCGTGACGGCGGCCGGGACGGGGCTGCTGTTTTCGCCTTGGCTGTGGCTCGTACTGCCGCTGACTGTTTGTGCCGACTCCGTGGTGCCGGTCATTCCGGGGGACGAGCTCGTGATGGCCGCGTCGGCGGTGGGGCGCGGGAACTTCGGGTATTTGGCGTTGGTGCTGCTGCTCGCGGCGGTCGGGGCGTTTGTCGGGGACCAGTGCGCCTACGCCGTGGGGCGCGCGGGGTTGCGGCGGGGCGGGGACGTGACGTTGGGGCCGCGGCGTCAGAAGGCGTTCGATCTTGCGGAGCGCGCGCTCAACCGGGGCGGGATGGCGGCGTTGGTGGCCGCGCGGTTTCTGCCGGGAGGGCGTACCGCGGTGAACATACTCGCGGGGCGCGTGGGTTATCCGCCGCGGCAGTTTCGGACGGCGACGTTGGTGGGTGCCGGCATATCGGTGTCGTACGCGCTGACCATCGGGGCGCTCGCGGGCGAGTATGTGCATGACAGCCCGTTGTTCGTGGTGGTGTGCGGCATGCTGCTCGGGGCTTCGGTGCCCCTGCTGGTCGGCATACCGGCGCGCATTGTGCGGGCGGTGCGGCGGCGTCGCGGCGGTGGCGAGGTGCCGGACGAGGTCCCGGAGGCCGGTTGAGTGACGGCGAGGGGGGGGGGGGGGGGGGGGGGGGGGGGGGGGGGGGGGGGGGGGGGGGGGGGGGGGCGGGAGCCCCCCCCGCCCCTCTCGCGTCAGGCGCCCCGCTCGGCGAGCAGGTCGCGCATCAGGTCCATCTCGGACGTCTGCCCGTTGACCATCTTCTGCGCGAGGCTCTTCACCTGCGGCACGGTGGCGCGGTTGGCCGCGTCCTGGGCCATCGCCACGCCCGCCGCGTGGTGCTTGATCATCAGTTGCAGGAACAGCACCTCGGCCTCGCGCCCCTTGGCCTGGCGGAGGCGTTCCATCTCGGCCTTGGTCGCCATGCCCGGCATGCGGGGGGCGTCGGGGCCAGGCGTGCCCATGTTGTGGCCCATCGCCGTCATGCCCTCAGGGGACATCCAGGTCATCGGCGGGCCGGTGGTGGTCTGGGTCAGGCCCCACAGGTCCAGCCAGCCGAACATCTGGCCTTCCTGGTTCTGCTGCGTGGTGGCGATGTCGTACGCAAGGCTCCGGATGTCCTCGTCCTCCGTCTGCACGCGGACGATCATCGACATTTCCACGGCCTGCGCGTGGTGCTCCTTCATGTCGCGCGCGAACCCGGCCTCGACGGAGTTGTCCGCGGGCGGGTTCGCCACCGCCGCGGGCGGCAGTCCGATGACGGTCGGTGCGGCGGACGGCTGCGCGGGCTTGCCGTCGTCGGAGTCGCACGCCGCGAGGACCGGCAGGGCGATGAGGCCGGCCGCGCCGAACGCGACCGCCTTGGTGCGGAAGGTCACTGCGGCTTCCCCACTCCGCCGGTGCACGCCGCACCCTGCTCGGGGGTCTGCGGGCCGTTGCGGTACAGCTTGATGAACTCGTCCAGGCGCGGGTCGTCGACGGTGTCCAGCGGGAGCTGGAGGCCCCACGCGGTGGCGTTGACCGGCTTCGGCATGCCCGGGTACGGGGTGAGCAGCATGTACGGCTGGTTCGCCTTGGCCTTGAGCTTCTCTATCTGGTCCGCGGGCAGCGCGGGGTCGTAGGTGATCCACACGGCCCCGTGTTCGAGGGAGTGCACGGCATTGCGGTTCTCGACGGGCTTGTCGTATATGCCGCAGTTCAGCCACCGCTGGTCGTGCTTGCCGCCTACCGGCGGGACCTGCTTGTAGTCCACGCCCGAGCCGACGTGATCGCGCGACGCGGTGTACGCGACGACGCCGTTGATCGTGCTGCTGACGTTGCCCGCGACGGTGACCTCGGCGTCGACCGAGCCCGCCGGCCCGCCGTCGCCGTCGTCCGACGTCATGACGATTGCCGCGAGTCCGGCGATCACGCCGATGGCGATCACCGCGGCGGTCGAGCCGATGAGTATGGAGCGGCGGCGCGCGGACTTGGCCTCGCGCTCGCGCTGCTCCGCGACGCGCTGGCGCGCCGCGGCCATCTTGGCGTTCCTCGCCGCCTTGTTCTGCTTCTTCGAACTGCCCGACTGTTGCGGCCCCATGGGTCCCTCCGGGAGTAGGTGTGCGGGTGATTTCGGGTGTGCGGACGCGGCCGTACTGGCCCTGCGGGGGCAGAGCCGGTGGTCGCGCGGGGCCGCTTAGGTGCGACTGACGCAGAGATCGGTCAGGTCGGTGGGCACCGCGCTTGGTGCAGTGTCGAGCGCGGGGCCGGTGCCGTCGGGGTCGAGCAGCCACGGCGGGACGAAGGAGCCGACCGGCACCGGGAGCACCGGCGGGATCGGCGGGATCGTCGACGGCGTGCAGACGCTGACCTCGGATCCGCAGCCCTGGGGGTTGCCCTGCGAGTCACTGGGGCTCGTCGCGTGGTAAGGGCAGGCCATCGGGTCGGCGGCGGACGGCGGCGGTGGCGCGGGGACGGGCTCCGCCCGGGCCGGAAAGGTCCCGCCGATGAGCGCGCCCAGCATGAGCAGCGCCACGGCCAGCGCACGGACGGCGGGCCGCAACGGGGCGGCGCCTGGGTCCGTCCGATGCTTCACGGGCCCATTCTCACCCGAACGAGCGAGCGATCTCGACGCCGGGAGGGATATTTACCGGACCGGAAGGGTAGGAGTGGTCGATTACATCCGACAAAACGGTTGATCCGGTGCGGTCGACGACGGCGGAGAATCGTCCGCCGACTCCCCACACGATCTTCACGGGTGCTCCGCAGAAGAGCCCCGGTTCCCGCGCATCCCGGCCCTAGCGTTCTCGTCAAGTCGCCGACGGGGGCGGTGCCTTCACCGCGTTCCCGGCCTCGGCGAGCGGGAGCGACGCAGGGGGAGCCGTGGACGACCAGCAGTTCGGCCAATGGTCCGGTACGGACATATCCAGCCACAAGGAACCAGAGCTCGGCGCCCCGGCAAGGGTGCTGGCCGGGACCGCGGCCACCGCGCTGACCGCCGCTGTCGTCGCGATATCGGAGGGCCTGGGAGCCAACGCGCTCATCCTCGCGGCGGCCCTGACCGTCACGGCGGCGCTGGGCGTACGCGGCCGCCGAATACGCCCGTGGACGCTCGTCTGGGCGCTCGGCGGCCTCGCCCTCGTCGCGGTCCCGCTCTGGCACGGCGACACCTGGTTGCACCCGCTCACCCTCGCCGTCGCACTCGGCGCCGCCTCGCTCGCGCTGGCCGGCGGCCGGACCTGGTGGCAGATCGCCATCCGCCCCTTCGCGGTGCTGCTCTTGGCGCCGCGCGGGGTGCTCTGGGTCTACCGCGGGTTCGCCCGGGTGCTGCCGCGCCGGCAGGGCAGTGCGGGAGCGGCGTTCCGGGCCGTCCTGCTCACCGGCGTGGTGACGGCGGTCTTCGCGGCGTTGTTCGCGGCGGCCGACGCGGTGTTCGCCGAACTGCTGAACGGGCTCGTACCCGGGGACGCGTTGGCGCTCCGGTTGTTCCTGGCGGCCCTGGCGACGGTGCTTGCGGCGGGGGCGGCCTCGGTCGCGTTCGACCCGCCGCGCGAGGGCCTGTGGCGCGAGCCGAGCCTGCCCCGCGTACCGGTGCGAGGGCGTATGGAGTGGTTGGTGCCCCTCGCGGTGCTCGTCGCGCTGTTCGCGGGATTCGTCGTCGTACAGGCGGTGGTGCTCTTCGGAGGCGTCGACGGCCCGCTCGACGACGCGGGCACGACGCGCGCCGAATACGCGCGCGAGGGGTTCTGGCAGTTGTTGTGGGTCACGATCCTCACGCTCGTCGTCATCGCGACCGTGATGTACGTCGTGCCGCGCGACCGCCCGTCCGACCGCCGCCTCGCGAAGCGCCTGGTCGGGGCGCTGGCCGTGCTCGCGCTGGTGGTCGGCGCCGCGAGCCTCCACCGCACGGACGCCTACATCGACGACTTCGGCCTCAACCGCTCCCGCCTGGTGATGGCGGGTGCCGAGCTGTGGATGTGTGTCGTCCTGGTGCTCGTGCCGGTCGCGCTGGTGTGGCGCGCGATGGCCACGGCTCTGCCGCGTACGGCGGCCGCGGCCGGGCTGGTCACCGTCGCGGTGATCGCCGCGGCGTCCCCGGACGCCATGGTGGCGGACCAGCGCGTGAGCCTGTACGAGCGGACCGGCCGCATCAACCTGGAGTACGTGCGCGGCCTCGGCGTCGACGCCGTCCCCGCCCTCGACCGCCTCCCCGAGCCGACCCGGTCCTGCGCGCTGCGGGAGATCGCCGCGGACCTCGCCGACGAGGATCCGCCCTGGTACGCCACCAGCCTGGCCCGCGAGCGCGCCGAGCGGATCCTCCGGGACCGGCCCGTCCTGAGGAACGCGCGCTGCGCGTCGCCGGTGATGCCCGGCCACGGACCGACGTACGGATCGCAGAGCGGACCGCCGAGTGGGTCGACGCGCACGGACGATGGCCCGGCGGATCGCCGGTGACCCGCGACCACGACGACCGCGACGACCACGAGGCCCTCGGAGACCGCGACGACCGCGACGACCATGACGTCCTCGGAGACCGCGACGGCCTCGACGACCACGCGGGCCACAAGTCCCACGAGGTCCTTAGGCACGATGCGCCGCCACCCCGCGCGCTCGCCGCCGTGCTCGTCCTCGCGGTGGCCGCGGGCGCGTGGTCGGCGACCACGTTCCACGACGCGATGGGGGCCAACCTCCTCATTGCGTCGGTCCTCGCGGCCCTGGCGGCCGTGGCGTCGCGCGTGGGCGTCGCCGGTGGCGCGAGTGTTGTCCTCGGAAGGAGGGCGCCCGGCGGATGGGGACTCGTGTGGGCGTTGGCAGCCTTGGCGTTCGCCGCCCTGCCCACGTTGCGCGACGACAGTTGGCTGCACATCTATACGACCATTGCGGCGCTCGGTTTCGGCTCGCTCGCGCTGGCCGGGGGAGTCGGGTGGCGGGCGGTGCTGACGCGGCCGTTCGCGCTCCTGCGTGCCCTGAAACCGGGGATCACCTGGGCCGCGCGCGGGGTGGGCACGATCGCGGCGCGGCGTACTCCGGTGCGGAGCCTGGCGTGGGCGCTGGTCGGCACCGTCACGGTGCTCGCGGTGTTCGGCGGCTTGTTCGCGGCAGCGGATGCGGTGGTGGCGGCGATGGCGGACGACGCCTTCGGCGCGGTCGACCCGGGCCGCGAACCGGTCGCGTACACCACTGGCACCGCGGCCTTCGTCCTCGTCCTGGCAACCGCGCACCTCGCCGCGCGTCCGCGCACCGTCGAGCACGTCGCGCGTCGCGGTCGCATTCTGCGCGTGGTCGAGTGGGCTCTGCCGCTGGTGGTGCTGAACGCCGTCTTCGCGGTCTTCGTCTATGTGCAGATCGCCGTGGTCGTCTTCGACGGCTATCAGGAGGTCCTCGCGCGCAAAGGCATCAACTACGCCGACTACGCCCGCCAAGGGTTCTTCGTCCTGCTGGTGGTCACCGCACTCACCCTTGCCGTGGTCGCGATGGCGTCGCGCTTCGGCCCGCGCCGCGGTGCGCCCGGCCGCCGACTGTTCGAGGCGCTGTCGGGCACGTTGTGCGTCCTCGCCCTGGCGGTGGTCGCCGCCGCGCTGCACCGGCTGGAGCTGTACGTCGAATACTCCGGCCTCACGCGCCTCCGGATCTGCGCGGCCACCCTCGAACTCTGGCTGGGCGTACTGCTCGTGCTGGTCTTGGCCACGGGCCCCTGGGAGCGCGCCGCGCGGCAGCTTCCGCGGCTCGCCGGTGCGGCCGGCGCGGTGATCCTGTTCGGCCTCGGCCTCGCGTCACCCGATCAACTGATCGCGCGCGTCGGAGTCGAACGCCAGCGCGACACCGGCGTGGTCGATGTCCGAGACCTGGACGGCCTGTCCGCGGACGCCGTGCCCTGGCTCGACCGACTTCCCGAACCGCAGCGCTCGTGCCTACTGCGGCCCATCGCGGCCGACCTGAGCAGGTCGGACGAGCCGTGGTACGCCGGGAACGCGGCCCGCGAGCGCGCCCGGGACCTGCTCGCCGAACGCCCGCCGCGTCCCGGCCCGCCCTGCGAGGAGCGCGAGTACCGTCCGACGTCGAGCCACCAGGGACGGGACCGGCCGACGGCAGGGCCGTGCCGGCGCGGCCAAACCGAGGCGCGATGTGCTCCCGTACCCCGATAGCATCGGAACACCAATCACCCCCAAGTCAGGAGATGGCCGTGTCCGACGCCCGAGTGATCATCAAACGCGACCCGGAGCGGGAAGAGCGCTTGGTGGCCACGGGCACGACGGCCGCCGACCTCTTCGACGGCGACCGTTCGGTGGTGGCCGCTCGCGTGGGCGGCCAGCTCAAGGACCTGGCGTACGTCGTGGCGGACGGCGACGAGGTCGAGCCCGTCCCGATGGACTCCGAGGACGGCCTGAACATCCTGCGGCACTCCGCCGCGCACGTCATGGCGCAGGCCGTGCAGGAGCTGTTCCCCGACGCGAAGCTCGGCATCGGCCCGCCCATCAAGGACGGCTTCTACTACGACTTCGACGTCGAGACCCCGTTCCACCCCGACGACCTCAAGCGCATCGAGAAGAAGATGCAGGAGATCATCAAGCAGGGGCAGCGGTTCTCGCGGCGCGTGGTCGCCGACGACGAGGCGCGCGCCGAGCTGTCCGGGGAGCCGTACAAGCTGGAGCTGATCGGCCTCAAGGGCTCGGACGCGACCAGCGACGACGGCGCGAACGTCGAGGTGGGCGGCGGTGAGCTGACCATCTACGACAACCTCGACGCGAAGACCGGCGAGTTGTGCTGGAAGGACCTCTGCCGCGGCCCGCACCTGCCGACGACCCGCAACATCCCGGCGTTCAAGCTGATGCGCTCGGCCGCGGCATACTGGCGCGGCAGCGAGAAGAACAAGCAGCTCCAGCGCCTGTACGGCACCGCGTGGCCGAGCCGCGACGCGCTCAAGGCGCACCTGACCTTCCTGGAGGAGGCCGAGAAGCGGGACCACCGCAAGCTCGGCAGCGAGCTGGACCTGTTCTCGATCCCCGAGGAGATCGGTTCGGGCCTGGCGGTTTTCCACCCCAAGGGCGGCATCATCCGCCGCGTGATGGAGGACTACTCGCGCCGCCGCCACGAGGAGGCCGGCTACGAGTTCGTCTACACGCCGCACGCGACCAAGGGGAAGTTGTTCGAGGTCTCCGGGCACCTGGACTGGTACGCCGACGGCATGTACCCGCCCATGCAGCTCGACGAGGGCGTCGACTACTACCTCAAGCCGATGAACTGCCCGATGCACAACCTGATCTACCGTGCCCGCGGCCGCTCCTACCGCGAACTGCCGCTGCGGTTCTTCGAGTTCGGCACGGTGTACCGGTACGAGAAGTCGGGCGTCGTGCACGGCCTCACCCGCGCCCGGGGGTTCACGCAGGACGACGCGCACATCTACTGCACCAAGGAGCAGATGCCCGGCGAGCTCGACTCGCTGCTGACCTTCGTGCTGAACCTGCTGCGCGACTACGGCCTCGACGACTTCTACCTGGAGCTGTCCACCAAGGACCCGGAGAAGTTCGTCGGGTCGGACGAGGACTGGGAGGAGGCCACCACGCTGCTGCGCGCGGCGGCCGAGAAGCAGGGCCTCGACCTGGTGCTCGACCCGGCCGGGGCGGCGTTCTACGGCCCGAAGATCTCGGTGCAGGCCAAGGACGCGATCGGGCGCACCTGGCAGATGTCGACCATCCAGGTCGACTTCCAGATGCCGCAGTTGTTCGACATGGAGTACCAGGGCTCGGACGGCAACCGGTCCCGGCCGGTCATGATCCACCGCGCGCTGTTCGGTTCGATCGAAAGGTTCTTCGCGGTGCTCCTGGAGCACTACGCGGGGGCGTTCCCGGCGTGGCTCGCGCCGGTGCAGGTGGTCGGGATCCCGATCACGGACGCGCACATCCCGTACCTCCAGGAGGTCGCGGCGAAGCTGCGGGCGAAGGGGGTCCGCGTCGAGATCGACACGGCCGACGACCGCATGCAGAAGAAGATCCGCAACGCGCAGAAGTCCAAGGTGCCGTACATGCTGCTGGCCGGCGACGAGGACGCCTCCAACGGCGCGGTGTCCTTCCGCTACCGCAACGGCGAGCAGAAGAACGGCGTGCCGGTCGACGAGGCGGTGGCCGAGATCGTCAAGGCGGTCGAGGACCGGGTACAGGTCTGAGCGCGGGGTTGCCCGCAGCCTGACTTGCGGGTCTGATGTGCACCTTTGATGTGCAGGTCTTCGCGGGGCCGGACGCCTTCGGGTGTCCGGCCC
>NZ_JBPKBH010000001.1:123526-128385 GCF_051388915.1 Yinghuangia sp. YIM S09857
GGACGCCTTCGGGTGTCCGGCCCCGCTGAGCGTTCACACGGCTGCGGCGGCCGCAGCGGATGGTTCGGTCGGAGCGGTCGGAGCGGTCGGAGCGGTCGGTTCGGTAGGGCCGGTCGGCTCCGCGGGGACGCCCGGTGCTGTGGGGCCGCTCGGGACGCCCGGGCCCGCCGGAACAGGCGGCGTAGCCGGGGTCGACGACGTCGGCCTGGCCCCCACGAGCACCACCGTGCCGGACACGCGGTCGAGATACGCCGCGAAGTTCCCGTCGCGCACCCACATCCCCGAGGGCGGGAGCATGACGCCCAGGGCAGGCGGGACGTCCGCGGGCCCCACGCCCGCCGACGTGGGCAGCCAGGGGCCCGGCAGGCCGGCCTCCACGCCGGCGGGGTCGGACGTCCTGACAACGGCGTAGTAGACGAAGTCGTCCGGGTCGGGGTCGGTGATGCGGCCGTACTCCGGGTCGCCCGGCGGCTTGGCGCACCACGTTGCCGAGGTGACGGAGGCGACCGTACCCAGGCCCGGGAAGAGCGCGACGAGCGGCGCGGGGTCGGTGCTGACCGGCTCGCAGCGGTACAGCGCGTCCTCGGCGGCCTCGTACTTCATGGCGCGCTCGGCCACGGCGGCGACCGAGTACGCGCCGACGGCCACAACCCCCAGCGCACCCGCGACGCCCGCGGACGCGCGCAGCCGCCGACCTGTCCCCATCACTGCCCCCGATCAACGCCCCCGAGCCCGCGATCACGCCCTGCCGACGCGACGAAGTATGCCGTGCCCGCCTTCCTGCCGCCTCGGTCGCCCGGCCCTTGCGAGCCCTCGGGACTGATGGGGCGTCAGTCCCCCCGTGCGCTGATCGCCGCGCCTCGGGGTCATAGGATTCCCACCATGACGAGCGAGCCGGAGCAGCAGATCGGGGTGGGCGAGCCGGATGCGTTCCAGCGTCTCTGGACCCCGCACCGCATGGCGTACATCAAGGGGGAGGGTAAGCCGACCGGGCCCGCGGCCGACGACGGCTGCCCGTTCTGCGAGATCCCCAAGATGGACGACGAGTCCGGTCTGATCGTGCGCCGCGGCGAGGCGGTGTACGCGGTGCTCAATCTGTATCCGTACAACGGCGGCCACCTCATGGTCGTCCCGTACCGCCACGTCGCCGACTACACCGACCTCGACCTCGCGGAGACCGTCGAGCTGGGCGAGTTCACCAAGCGGGCGATGACCGCGCTGCGCAAGGCGTCCGGCGCGCAGGGCTTCAACATCGGCATGAACCAGGGCCACGTCGCGGGCGCCGGGATCGCCGCGCACCTCCACCAGCACCTGGTGCCGCGCTGGGGCGGGGACACCAACTTCATGCCGGTCGTCGGGCACACCCGCGTTCTGCCGCAACTCCTCGCCGAGACCCGGGCGATGATCGCGGACGCGTGGCCGAGCGACTGAGCGACGCGGCCCGACTCGGCGCCCCGGCACCGCGCCCCGGGCGCGGCGTCGCCGATACGGCACCACCGATCACGCACCACCGATCCAGGAGGAACGCATGACCACCCGACCGGTGCTGGTGTTCGACGGCGACTGCGGCTTCTGCACGAAGTCCGTCGAGGTCATGGAGCGCTGGATCGACCCCGACATCGAGATCACCGCCTGGCAGTTCGCCGATCTCGGAGAACTCGGCGTGACCGAGGAGCGGGCGATGCACGAGGTCCTGTGGGTCACGCCGACCGGCGACGTGTACGGGGGCGCCGAGGCGGTCGCCAAGATGCTGGCGCACCGCCGCGGCGTATGGACGCTGCCCGGCGCGGTCATGCAGATCCCGCCGGTCAACCTGCTGGCGGCCAAGGCCTACCGCCTCATCGCCGACAACCGCTACAAGCTCCCCGGCGGAACCCCCGCCTGCGCCCTGCCCCCGGATCAGCGCCCGGGGGCCACGCGCGGCTGACATTTCGGCGGGCGGCGAAGGAGACGGAAATAGGCGTACCGATGATTCCTTCGGTCGCCTGCCCGGCAAAGCGATCGAAGGGATTCTTGGATCGTGCCGGAAGGCTCGGCGGAATACTTCTGATCACACGTGCATCAGACCCACGTACGAATTCGCGAGACAGGGCACGTCAGAGTACCGGGTGAAATAGTGCCCGGTCCCATTGTGGTATGCCGCGGCGGGTCCTCGACGCCGACCACAACATTGGCCGAGTTCCGCCGGACCGCCCGCAATACCGCGCCCCCGCCCTCCGCGGCCCGCTCGCAGACCCACCCGTGACGTAGGCGGGTTCCAGCGGTGGTTGCCTGCGGACGCCCCCCATCTGGCCGAAAGGTTCCAGCCGCTGTTGCAGACGGCCGCGGCCGAAATTTCACCGGAGGAAACCACCGACGTGCTGGTGGACGTGGTCGAGCGAGGCTCGGACGGCCGGGAATTTCGTTTGCCGGAATCGGCTTCGCCGCAGACGGCGGAAATCGCTTCGTTCCGTGCGTCGAGGAATACCTTTCGGCCCCCGTGGCGCCCGCCCGCCCGTTGGGGTACTTCAGGCGTGCAAGTCGCGAATACCGGGTACAGGGGCAGTGGCGCCCCGCGGCACCGTCGGTTCATATACTGATCGCACTTATTCCGCCTGCTGCCTCGTCTCGGCCGCGGGCCGTCGAGGGGTGGGGTATGCGGCGACGGAGTCGATGGCTCGCCATCGGTGTGGCCCTCGTGGTACTCGGCGCGGGCATCGCCATCGCGAGAGCCGACGACTCCAAAGGCCGGCATCACGTTCCGCCGCTCTACCTGGGCGGCGTGGCCGCGGACGCCGGAGCCCCCGGAGGGCTCGTGGCCTTGCCGGCCGACGCGCCACCGCGGGCCCACACGCGGGAGGAACGCGCGTGGCTTGCATCAGGGATGGTGCCGGGCACCGATCCCGCGTTCCGCGACATGGCAGAGCGCGCGTTGCTCGACATGCGGCTGCTCACGCGCCCGGACGGGGCCGTCGCGGCTGCGTGGTACTCCATTTGGCAATACATGTGGCCACGCGACACTGCCTGGGTCGTGGCCGCTTTGTGCGCCACCGGGCACAGCGCTGACGCGCTGAACATCCTGCGCCGCCTCGTCGCGCTGCAAGAGGCGGACGGCAGCTGGGAGGCCCGCTACCGCCTGGACGGCACACACGTCGGCGACGGCCGTAGAGCACAACTTGACGGGAACGGCTGGGTCCCATGGGCCGTGTGGTACTGGTACAGCAGTCAGGAGCCCGGCGACGCCGCCGCGGACGCCGCCCTCGCCGAGTTGTGGCCCTCGGTGCGCAAGGCCGCCGACCGGGCGGCGACCTCCTTGCGCCGCAACGGCCTGCCGCCTCCCGGGCCCGACTACTGGGAGTCCCGGAATGATCAGGTGACGCTCGGCACCGCGGCCCCGTTGCTGGCAGGGCTGCGCGCCGCCGCCGACCTCGCCCGGCGCATCGGGGACGCCGAGGGCGCGGCCCGCTGGTCCGGTTCCTCGCAAACGCTGGCCGAGGCGGTCACCGACGAGTTCGGCGCGCACGGCTACCGGCGCACGGCACGCTCCGTCAGCGGCGCGGACACCGCGGTGACTTGGCTCGGCCCGCCGTTCGCCGCGCCGGACCCCGCGGTCGCCGCGGCAGTCCGCACGTCGGCGGCGGAACTGACCCTGGCCAACGGCGGCATACTGCCCGGTGGCGATTGGCGCGGCCACCGCGAGGTCGCCTGGACACCGGAAACGGCGGCGTTCGCGCTCTACGATGCCGCGAGCGGGAACCGCCCGCAGGCTGTCGCGCGTCTGCACTGGCTCGCGCAACACCGCACCGCGTTCGGGTCGCTTCCCGAGAAGGTGGACGCGGCCGGTCGGCCTGTGTCGGTCGCACCGCTCGCCTGGACGTCGGCGATCGTCGTCCTTGCGATCGTTGCGCTCGATCACCCGCTGCCGATTCCGCCCCCGTGACCTGCCGGACCGTCCCTCGCGGCCGCCGCGGAGCCCCCGCCGCAGCCTCGATATGGTGATCCAACGCCCCGGCGCGCGCGTGTCGGCGCGGTCCAGGCACTGAGTGAGGACATCGTCGATGAGCCCTTCCCGTCGCGCGCTCCTGCGCGGCTTGTCCATCGCCGGCGTGGGCGCCGCCGTCGGAGTCGCCGGTACCGCGGCCGCCGACCGTACGCTCCTGTCGGACGACAAGGGAGCGCCCAGCCACGGGCCGGCCACCCACGCAGACCGCCACACACCGCCGAAGCACGGGCATGTCGATGTGCACTGGAACGTCGACACCGAGAAGAAGCTCATCGCCCTGACGTTCGACGACGGTCCGATGCCGAACTGGACGCCTATGGTCCTCGACACCCTCGACCGGGCCGACGTCCCCGCGACGTTCTTCCTGGTGGGGCAGCGAGTCCTGGAGAACGCCGAGATCCTCCGAGGTCGGACGGCGCGCCATGAATTCGCGAACCACACCTGGGCGCACAAGAACCTGGCGACCATGGACCGTGCCGAGGCGTACGACGCGATCGCGAAGGCCCACGACGCCATCGAGAAGGTGACCGGCAAGGAGCCCCGGCACCTGCGGCCCCCGTACGGCCACCTGGGCGGTACGACGATGCTGGCCGCGGCCGACCTCGGCTACGACGTGACCCTGTGGTCCCTCCAGATGGTCGAGTCGGAGTACGTCACGAACGAGCCCGGACTCGTCACCTACATCGTCGACTCCGCATTGCCGGGCACCATCTTGCTCGCCCATGACACGGGTCCCGAGGACCGCCTCGTCGCCTTGCGAGGCCTGCCCGAGATGATCAGGCAACTACGGGACAAGGGTTACGAGTTCACCACGGTGTCGGGGCTGCTTGCCGAGGTCGGCAAGTAGTCGCCGCGGGGGGGGGGGGGGGGGGGGGGG
>NZ_JBPKBH010000001.1:128469-134323 GCF_051388915.1 Yinghuangia sp. YIM S09857
GTAGTCGCCGCGCCGTGGGGGACGCGCGTTGCCGCGTCCCCCACGGCTTCGGCACGCCGACACCGTCAGCCGGCCGTCTCGGCCTTGACCTTGGCGGCGAGCTGGTGGGGCATGGGTTCGTGGCGGGCGTAGCAGCGGCTGAACTGGCCGGTGCCGTGCGAGAGGGAGCGGAGGTCGATGGCGTAGCGGCTGATCTCGATCTCCGGGATCTCGGCGCGCACCAACGTGCGGCCGGGGCCGACCGGTTCGGTGCCCACGACGCGTCCGCGGCGGGACGAGAGGTCGCTCATGATCGCGCCGACGTACTCGTCCGAGATGACGATCGAGGTCTCGGAGACCGGCTCCAGCAGGTGCACCTCGGTGGCCGCGGCCGCCTCGCGGAGGGCGAGGGAGCCGGCCATCTGGAACGCCATGTCGGATGAGTCCACCGAGTGCGCCTTGCCGTCGACCAGGGTCACCCGCAGGTCCACCACCGGGTACCCGGCGGCGACGCCGCGGGCCATCTGCGCGCGCACGCCCTTCTCGACCGACGGGATGAACTGGCGGGGCACCGAGCCGCCGAACACCTTGTCGACGAACTCGAAGCCGCCGCCGTTCGGCAGCGGCTCGACCTCGATCTCACACACCGCGAACTGCCCGTGCCCGCCGGACTGCTTGACGTGGCGGCCGCGACCGTGCGCCTTGGCGGCGAACGTCTCGCGCAGCGACACCCGGTGCGGCACTGCGTCGACGGCCACGCCGTAGCGGGTGCGGAGCCGGTCGAGGAGCACGTCGACGTGTGCCTCGCCCATGCACCAGAGCACCAACTGCCGTGTGTCTGCGTTGTGTTCGAGACGCAGCGTGGGGTCCTCGGCGACCAGCCGGGCCAGCCCCTGGGACAGTTTGTCCTCGTCGGCCTTGCTGTGCGCCTGGATCGCGATGGGCAGCAGCGGGTCGGGCATGACCCACGGCTCCATCAGCAGCGGGTTGTCCTTCTCGGACAGCGTGTCGCCGGTCTCGGCGCGCAGCAGCTTCGCGACCGCCACGACGTCGCCCGCGATGCCGCGGTTGAGGTGGCGCTGAGTCTTGCCGAGCGGGGACGACAGGGCGCCCACGCGCTCGTCCACGTCGTGGTCCTCGTGGCCGCGGTCGGCCAGGCCGTGCCCGGACACGTGCACGGTCATGTCGGGGCGGAGCGTCCCGGAGAACACGCGGACCAGGCTGATGCGGCCGACGTACGGGTCGGAGGTCGTCTTGACCACCTCGGCGACCAGAGGGCCCTCCGGGTCGCAGGTCAGGGGGTCGCGCGGCTTGCCCTCGGGCGTGGTCACCGCCGGCACCTCGTGCTCGGGCGGTGACGGGCACGCACGGACGATGCCCTCCAGCAACTCGACGGTGCCGAGCCCGTTGACCGTCGAGGAGGCCAGGATCGGGTAGAACGAGCCGCGCGAGACGGCCAGTTCGAGGTCCGTCACCAGCGTCTCGACGTCGATCTCGTCGCCGCCGAGGTAGCGGTCCATGAGCGACTCGTCCTCGCTCTCCGCGATGACGGCCTCGATGAGGCGGTTGCGGGCCTCCTCGATCAGCGGCAGGTGCTCGGGGTCGGGGTCGCGCGTCACGCGCGTGCCGGACGAGTAGTCGTACACGCTCTGCGTCAACAGGCCCATCAGGCCGACCACCGACTCGTCGTCGCCGTGCAGCGGCAGGTAGAGCGGCAGCACGCGGTCCGAGTCGCCGTCCCCGAAGACGCGCTGGCAGATGGCGGTCATCTCGTCGAAGTCGGCGCGCGCCGAGTCCAGCTTGGTGACCACGATGGCGCGCGGCATGCCGACCGCAGCGCACTCGTCCCACAGCATGCGGGTCGAGCCGTCGACCCCGTCCGCCGCCGAGACGACGAAAAGCGCCGCGTCCGCGGCGCGCAGACCCGCCCGCAGGTCGCCGACGAAGTCCGCGTACCCGGGCGTGTCCAGGAGATTGATCTTGGTGCCGTCGAACTCGACCGGCGCGAGCGCGAGGGCCACCGAGCGGTGCTGCCGGTGCTCGATGTCCTCGAAGTCCGACACCGTGGTTCCGTCCTCGACGCGACCGGGGCGCGAGATGGTTCCGGTCGCCACGAGCAGGGACTCCACGAGCGTCGTCTTCCCGGCGCCCGTATGCCCGACGAGTACGACGTTGCGCACCCTGTCGGGGCCGTCCACGGTAGGGCCTACGCCTGCGGCCCCGGTTGAACCACCAGACCTGTCCGCCAATGCGCCCACCTCCTCCAAACGTCGTGGAGGCGCGGGAAAGGCCGGGAAGTCGGCCTCTCAAGTCCGCACATCCGGTTCCTCACGGGAAGCTTTCCGCCCAAAGCGGGGCGAGCACAAGAGCAGCGGCCGAACCAGTCACGACGGCCGCCGCGCACCCGCACGCCGATCGGACTTCAAGTCTCCGCCCGGAACCCTCCGACGGCCAATACGGCGCGCCCGGACGCGGCCCGCCGCCGATTCGCCGCGTCCGACGGCACGCGCGGACCTCCGGGGGACATCCGAGTGTGGCCGCGTCAGTACGATGGCGTGACCGGGCGGGTGCGGCGGCGGTCCTCCGGATCCCGCGGCCCCGCGATTCAGACGGTCCCCTGGCGATCCTTCGGGAAGGCGATGCTCAACAAATACGCACGCGCTTTCTTCACCCGCGTGCTCAATCCGTTCGCGAGCTTCCTCATCCGCAAGGGGGTCAGCCCCGACACCGTCACCTTGCTCGGGACGCTCGGCGTGGTGGCGGGCGCTCTCGTGTTCTTCCCGTTCGGCCACTTCTTCGTCGGGACGCTGGTGATCACCGCGTTCATCTTCTCCGACCTGGTCGACGGCAACATGGCCCGGCAGATCGGCAGGTCGACGAAGTGGGGGGCGTTCCTCGACTCGACCCTCGACCGGGTCGCCGACGCGGCGATCTTCGGCGCGCTCGCGGTGTGGTTCGCCGGCGACGGCGACAACCTGCGACTGGCTGTGCTGTGCGTGTTCTGCCTGGCGTCCGGGCAGGTGGTGTCGTACACCAAGGCGCGGGCTGAGAGCCTGGGCCTCAAGTGCGACGTCTCCGGGCTCGTGGAGCGCGCCGAGCGCCTGGTGGGCGTGCTGGTGGCGACCGGCTTCGCGGGGCTGGGCGTGCCGTACATCCAGGAGGTCGCGTTGTGGGCCATCGCGGTCGGCAGCTTCGTGACGATCTTCCAGCGCATGCTGGCGGTCCGCAAGGAGGCCGACGGCCTGGAGATGACGCGGCCCGGCGCCGCGCCGGAGGGCGGTGGCACGGCGTGAGGCAGCGCCTGGTCGACGCGGGGTACGGACTGGGCTGGTCGCTCGTCAAACTGCTGCCCGAGGCCGTCGCGCGCCCGGTGTTCAACGCCGCCGCCGACGCGGTCTGGTACCGGCGCGGGGGTGGCATCGAGCAGTTCGAGGCGAACCTGCGCCGCGTGGTGCCGGACGCGAGCGACGCGGAGCTCAAGAAGCTCTCGCGGGCCGGGATGCGCTCGTACCTGCGCTACTTCCAGGAGGCCTTCCGGCTCCCGGTGTGGGACGAGAAGACCGTGGTCGAGCGCATGAGCATCGCGCACCTGCACCGCCTGGAGGAGGCGTCCGCGCGCGGCAAGGGCGTCATCTTCGCCCTGCCGCACATGGGCAACTGGGACCTCGCGGGCGCGTCCATCACGGCACGCGGCTACCCGTTCACCACCGTCGCCGAGCGACTCAAGCCCGAGTCGCTGTACGAGCGGTTCCTCGAATACCGCCAGTCGCTCGGCATGGAGGTCCTGCCGCTGACCGGCGGGGACGCCAACACGTTCGGCGTGCTGGCCCGCCGCCTGCGCGAGGGCCGGCTGATCTGCCTGCTCGCGGACCGCGACCTGACGCGCAGCGGCATCCCGGTGACCTTCTTCGGCGAGGAGACGCGCATGCCGGCCGGCCCCGCGGCGCTGTCGATCCAGACGGGCGCCGCGCTGATCCCGGTCACCCTCGCGTACCGCCGGGTCGGCATCCACGCCACGCTGCACCCGGTCGTCGCGGTGCCCGAGGACGGCGACCGCAAGAGCAAGATCGCCGCCATGACCCAGGGCGTTGCGGACGCCTTCGCCGCCGGGATCCGCAAGCACCCGCAGGACTGGCACATGCTCCAGCGGCTCTGGCTGTCCGACCTGGACTCGGAACGCCTGGCCCGCATCGAGGGCACCGGGCCCGGGGTCGACGGCAGCAGGCCCGACGCACGACCCGAGGCGGCCGACGGGCCCTCGGAGGCGCAGCAGCGGAGCGGCGCGTGAAGATCGGCGTGGTGTGCCCCTACTCCTGGGACGTGCCAGGAGGGGTCCAGTACCACGTGCGCGACCTCGCCAACTGGCTGATCCAGCACGGCCACGACGTGTCGGTGCTCGCGCCCGCGGACGACGACACGCCCCTGCCGCCTTACGTCGTCGGTGCCGGGCGCGCGGTTCCGGTGCGCTACAACGGCTCCGTCGCGCGCCTGAACTTCGGCTTCCTGTCGGCCGCGCGCGTGCGCCGCTGGATCCACGACGGCGGCTTCGACGTCCTGCACATCCACGAGCCGGCCACGCCGAGCCTGTCGCTGCTCGCGTGCTGGGCGGCGTCGGGGCCGGTCGTCGCGACGTTCCACACCTCGAACCCCCGCTCGCGCGCGATGATCGCCGCGTACCCGATCCTCCAGCCCGCCCTGGAGAAGATCAGCGCGCGCATCGCGGTGAGCGAGTACGCCCGCCGCACGCTGGTCGAACACCTGGGCGGCGACGCGGTCGTGATCCCCAACGGCGTCGAGGTCGCGTTCTTCGCGGAGGCCGAGCCGGAGCCGTCCTGGCAGGGCACGGCCGACGCGCCCACCCTCGGCTTCATCGGCCGCATCGACGAGCCGCGCAAGGGCCTCCCGGTGCTGCTGGACGCGTTCCCGCGCATCGCCGAGGCGTTCCCGGGCGTCCGGTTGCTCGTCGCGGGCCGCGGGGACGCGGAGGAGGCCGCCGAGGGGCTGCCGGACGCGGTGCGCGACCAGGTGACGTTCCTCGGCATGGTCAGCGACGCCGACAAAGCGCGGCTGCTGCGCAGCGTCGACGTCTACGTCGCCCCCAACACGGGCGGCGAGAGCTTCGGCATCATCCTCGTCGAGGCGATGTCCGCGGGCGCGCCGGTGCTGGCGAGCGACCTCGACGCGTTCCGCCAGGTCCTGGACGGCGGCCGGGCCGGTGAGCTGTTCCCCGTCGAGGACTCCGCGGCGCTCGCGGACTCCGCGATCGCGCTCCTGCGCGACCCGGACCGCCGCGCCGGGCTGCGCGAGACGGGGCTGCGGCACGTCCGCCGCTACGACTGGGAGACGGTCGGCGCGGACATCCTCGGCGTCTACGAGACGGTGACGGCGGGTGCCGTGCTGTCGGACCGCGCGGACTGACGCGCCACGCGGACACCGGGATCACGTCGTACGGTGGGGCAAAGGCGCCGAGTCGCCGGAGGAAGATCGCGTGCGCACGGGCAGTGTTACGGCCGAGGGGAGGTCGGACCTTGTCTGGTACGCCGCATACGGCTCCAACATGCACTTCGACCGGCTCGCGTACTACCTGGACGGCGGTTGTCCGCCGAACGCCGCGCGCACGTACCCGGGTTGCCGCGACCGGGCGCGTCCGCTGCGCACCGCCCCCGTGTACCTGCCGGGCGAACTCGTGTTCGCCCTCGAATCGCGGGCGTGGACGGGCGGCCTGGGGCTGTACGTGTCCGAGGCCGAGGGATGGACGCCTGCCCGGGCGTACCTGATGAGCGTGGCGCAGTTCTCCGACGTCGCGGCCCAGGAGATGTACCGGGAGACGGGATCCGACCTCGACGTCACCCGGGCGGTGGGGGGGGGGGGGGGG
>NZ_JBPKBH010000001.1:134448-138270 GCF_051388915.1 Yinghuangia sp. YIM S09857
CCCTCGGCCCGGGGCGCTACGAAACCCTGGTCTGCCTCGGGGAGTTGCACGAGCACCCGGTGCTCACCTTCACCTCCGCCGAGCCGCCGTGCGAGGCCGAGCTCAACAGTCCGGCGCCCGCCTACCTGCGCCATCTCGCGTCCGGCCTCGCCGAGGCACACGGCTGGGACGTCCGGCGCATCGCCGCCTACCTCGCCGGACGGCCGGGCGCGGCGGGCACCTGGGACGCCGAGACCATCGCCGGGCTCATCGCGTCGCCCGCCGAGGCGCCCGGCGAAGTACCTGCCGGAGAGCGCGCCGAGCCGGTCGACACGGCACCCGACACGCCATGCGACACGGCATCCGACCTGGCACACGGCACGGAATTCGACGGGGAAGCCGGCGGGTCTCCCGTCGACCCGACCGCGCCGGAGCGCGACCGCATCTGACGCGCGCGGGTGGGTTGCGCAAAGCGGGGTGGCGCGGCCGGAGATAATGCCCGGTGTGATGACAGCCGTGTGGATCATCGTCGCTGTGGTGGCGATCGGGATCTACCTCAGTTGGACCGCGGGGCGGCTGGACCGGCTGCATGCGCGGGTGGACTCCACGCGGGCCGCGCTCGACGCGCAGTTGGTGCGCCGCGCCTCGATCGCCCTGGAGATCGCGACGTCCGGCCTTCTCGATCCGGCGAGTTCGCTGGTCCTCGCGGGGGCCGCGCACGACGCGCGCGGGGCGGAGGAGGACGACCGCGAGATCGCCGAGAGCGAGCTGACCCGCGCGCTGCGGATCGTGTTCGAGGAACCGGGGCAGGTCGAGGACCTGCGCGCGCGGCCCGGCGGCGACGAACTGGTGGGGGAGTTGCAGACCGCGGTGCGGCGGGTGCCGATGGCCCGGCGGTTCCACAACGACGCGGTGCGGTCCGCGCGCGCGGTGCGGCGGCACCGGCTGGTGCGCTACCTGCGGCTCGCGGGGCACGCGCCGTACCCGGTGACGTTCGAGATGGACGACGAGGAGCCGCCGACCCTGCTGCCGGGCGGGAGCGCGGCTACCTGAGCCGTCGTCGGCGCGGGCGCGCCGACGCTCGGCCGCGGAGTGGTCCTGCGTCCGCGGCGCAAAGTGGTCCGGTTTTTCGCCCCCCGAGTGGCGTGAGAAGGCAGTACCGATCACCCGTACGATGGATCCGTACCGTCATCCACGTCGTGTGAGGTCAAGCGTGTCCACCACCCCTGCAAACCCCGAGTCGTCCGGCACCGCCCCCAAGACCGGCACCGAACTGGTCAAGCGCGGCATGGCCGAGCAGCTCAAGGGCGGTGTGATCATGGACGTGGTCACCCCGGAGCAGGCGAAGATCGCCGAGGACGCCGGCGCCGTCGCCGTCATGGCCCTGGAGCGGGTCCCCGCCGACATCCGCAAGGACGGCGGCGTCTCGCGCATGTCCGACCCGGACATGATCGACGGCATCATCGAGGCCGTCTCCATCCCGGTCATGGCCAAGGCCCGCATCGGCCACTTCGTCGAGGCCCAGGTGCTCCAGTCGCTCGGCGTCGACTACATCGACGAGTCCGAGGTCCTGACGCCGGCCGACGAGGCCAACCACATCAACAAGTGGAAGTTCACGACCCCGTTCGTGTGCGGTGCCACCAACCTGGGCGAGGCCCTGCGCCGCATCGCCGAGGGTGCGGCCATGATCCGCTCCAAGGGCGAGGCCGGCACCGGCAACGTCGTCGAGGCGACCCGCCACATGCGCACCATCCTGGGCGACATCAAGAAGCTCGCCGCCCTGGACGAGGACGAGCTGTTCGTCGCCGCCAAGAACCTCCAGGCGCCGTACGCGCTGGTCAAGGAGGTCGCCGGGCTCGGCAAGCTCCCCGTGGTCATGTTCACCGCGGGCGGCATCGCCACTCCGGCCGACGCCGCGATGATGATGCAGCTCGGCGCCGAGGGCGTCTTCGTCGGCTCGGGCATCTTCAAGTCCGGCGACCCGGCCAAGCGCGCCAAGGCGATCGTCGACGCCACCATGCACTTCGAGGACCCGGACATCATCGCCAAGGTCTCTCGCGGCCTCGGCGAGGCCATGGTCGGCATCAACATCGACACGCTGCCGGAGAGCGAGCGGTACGCCGGCCGCGGCTGGTAACGCCCCCGCGCAGGCCGCGCCAGGCACGGCCTGGCCACCCACCGGGCCCGGTCGCCGTACGGCAGCCGGGCCCGGACCCGTGCCGCGCCCGGAGCCGCGCCGCACGGCCGGGCGCGCACGCCCCTTGCATTCGTACGCACCGAACATCCCCGAGGTCGCAGTGTCTTCACCCACCATCGGCGTACTCGCCATCCAGGGCGACGTGCGCGAGCACGCCGTCGCACTCGCCGAGTCCGGCGCGCTCGCCCGGCCGGTCCGCAGGGCCGAGGAGATCGCCGGGGTCGACGCGCTGGTGATCCCGGGCGGCGAGTCGACCACGATGTCCAAGCTCTCGGTGTCCTTCGGCCTGCTGGAGCCGCTGCGCGCCAGGGTCGCGGAGGGCATGCCGGTCTACGGCTCGTGCGCCGGGATGATCATGCTGGCCGACAAGATCCTGGACGGCCGCGAGGACCAGGAGACCGTCGGCGGCATCGACATGACCGTGCGCCGCAACGCGTTCGGCCGCCAGAACCAGTCCTTCGAGGCCGACGTCGCCTTCGCGCACGCCCCCGGGGCGCCCGTGCACGGCGTCTTCATCCGCGCCCCGTGGGTCGAATCGGTCGGCGCCGGGGTCGAGGTGCTGGCCACGCTCACCGCCGAGCCGTACGCCGGACGCATCGTCGCGGTCCGGCAGGGCAACCTCGTCGCCACCTCCTTCCACCCCGAGCTGACCGGCGACCGGCGGGTGCACGCGTACTTCGTGGACCTGGTCCGCGACGCGGTGTGACGCCCGGCTCTCGGTAGGATCTTCCGCGTGGCCCCCGCGGCCGCGCATCAGTAGGTGACCCGAAGGAGTAGAGGCGGATGTCCGGCCACTCGAAGTGGGCGACCACCAAGCACAAAAAGGCCGTCATCGACGCCAAGCGTGGAAAGCTCTTCGCCAAGCTCATCAAGAACATCGAGGTGGCGGCGCGGACCGGCGGCGGTGACATCTCCGGGAACCCGACGCTGTACGACGCCATCCAGAAGGCGAAGAAGAGCTCGGTCCCGAACGACAACATCGACCGTGCCGTCAAGCGCGGCTCCGGTGCCGAGGCCGGCGGCGCCGACTACCAGGCGATCACCTACGAGGGCTACGGTCCGAACGGTGTCGCGGTCCTCGTCGAGTGCCTGACCGACAACCGCAACCGCGCGGCGTCGGACGTGCGCGTGGCCATGACCCGCAACGGCGGCTCGATGGCCGACCCCGGCTCGGTCTCGTACATGTTCACGCGCAAGGGCGTCGTGATCGTGCCGAAGAACGAGTTGTCCGAGGACGACGTGCTCGGCGCGGTCCTGGACGCCGGGGCCGAGGAGGTCAACGACCTCGGCGAGGCCTTCGAGGTGGTCAGCGAGGCGTCGGACCTGGTCGGTGTGCGCACCGCGCTCCAGGAGGCCGGCATCGACTACGACTCCGCCGAGGCGAACTTCCTGCCGAGCGTCACGGTCGAGCTGGACGAGGACGGCGCGCGCAAGATCTTCCGGCTGATCGAGGCGCTGGAGGACTCCGACGACGTGCAGAACGTCTACGCGAACTTCGACGTGTCCGACGAGGTCATGGAGAAGATCGACGCCTGACGTCCGCGACGCGGACTGCGACGTGTCCGACGAGGTCACGGAGAGGTTCGACGCCTGACGTCCGCCCTGAGGGCCGAACGCGAAGGGGCCGACCGCGATTGCGCGGTCGG
>NZ_JBPKBH010000001.1:138361-153511 GCF_051388915.1 Yinghuangia sp. YIM S09857
CCGACCGCGATTGCGCGGTCGGCCCCTTCGCGTGTGTGCTTCTCGGACTGCCTCAGGGGTTGGTGTTGACCACGTACACGAGGTAGCTCACGTACCACCCGGAGAAGGCCGCCCCGGCCACCAGCACGACGCCGGCGACCTTGCGCGGCCAGCGGGCCATCAGCGCCGCCAGCGGCAGCGCGATGGTGAACGCGGGGAGCATGAAGCGCGGCTTGGACTGGAAGAACCAGCCGTTGCTGGTGGTCAGCGCGAGGAACATGACCAGCCCCCCGTACACGTGCACGGGCAGCGGGACCTTGCGGTTGCGGAACGACCACGCCATCAGCGCGACCGACAGGATGATCACGAACGTGCACACGACGTAGATCGGCCGGCCCAGGTGGGTCAGGTACTTGTTCATCCACTGCACGGTGCTTATGCCGAAGTCGAACCGCAGGTTGAACGCCTTGTCCTGGATCCAGAACCAGGCGTCCCAGCGCTTCCCGATGAACCCGACCCACACGATGAACCCGACCACGCCCAGCGGCGCGAGCACGGTCGCGATGACCGGACGCCGCGCCTCCGGACCCAGCAGACCCACGCGCGTGCCGTCGTCGCGCTTGGTCAGCACCACCTGGAGCGCCGCCACGCCGAGCGCCGCGACGAGCGCGAACGCGGTGTTGCGGGTCAGGCCCGCGCACAGGCACAGGATCAGCGCCGCGGTCCACTGCCGCTTCACGATCGCCAGCAGGCCCCACGAGGCGAAGGCCACGAACAGCGCCTCGGAGTAGACCATCGTCAACACCATCGAGCCGGGCGCGACGGCCCACAGCAGCGCGAAGATCGTGGCGGTGCGGTGGCTGCCGGTCAGGTGCCTGCCCAGCGCGTACAGCCCCCAGGCCGCGACCGCGCCGGACGCGAACGTGACCACCATTCCGGCGTTGAGGCTGTCGAGGCCGGTGAGGTTGGAGACCAGGCGGACCAGGTACGGGTAGCCGGGGAAGAACTCGACGTTGACCCAATACGGCTTCCCTGCGGGCGACACCGGCAGTTTGTCGACGTAGCCGAAGTCGGCGATGTCCCGGAACCACTTGCCGTCCCACGAGCCGACCATCGACCAGAACGGCTTCTTCGCGGCATACGCCATCAGGCCGAGCACGACGAGGTTGACCGCGCGGGCGATCAGGTAGCCGACTATCGCGGGCAGCGCGGGGCGTACCGCCGTCACGAACCGCCGGCCCGTCGCCACCGCCGCCGCCCTCGCCCGCTCCTTGAGGTCGGCGCCCCGGGAGGTCGGGTCCGCGGGCAGCTTGGCCGCGTCCGGGGCGACCGGGGTGGACGGAGACGGCATGAGGGCCCTTCTGCAAACTCGCGGTACTCGGGTCGCCGGGCCCTGGGGCGCGGCCCGGCCAGGGCCGCACGGGCGCGGACGCGCCGGGCGTGATCGACCGGACACAGCCTAGCGCCGCAGGTGGCGGCCCCGGTCCGGGTCCCGAGCCGTAACCGCGCGCCGGATGCCGATGGTGACGCACCCGTCACCTGCGTGTTATCCGGACGAGGCCGCGCGGACACGCGGGTGCGCGCTGTTGCGTGCGGCCGCGCAAGCCGGGGACGTCACCGTGCAGGCTTGCGACAGACGACAGACGACAGACGACAGACGACAGACGACAGATGGCTTGTGGCTGACGGCTGCGCTGCCGCCGACCGCAGACGGGCGCGCGCTTGACCGCAGGCGGCCGCGGGTCGTCAGCCGCGCGGGCTCAGCGGCAGCGCGGGACGCCCTTCGGGACCGGCGGCCCACTCGCCGGGGGAGTCCGCGATCTGGAGCCGCTTGCGCATCGCGGCGGCGACCCGGCCCGCCTGCCCGACGGCCCGCTGCGCGACCGGCCCGCTGTGGCGCCGGTCGACCGCGTCCGCCCACAGCCGCAGCCAGCGCGCGAAATGCTCTGCGGTGAGGGGGAATTGCGCGTGCAGCACCCGGTGCGGCTCCAGGGCGTTGCCCCGGTACTCGCCGCTGCGCAGCAGCGTCACTTCCCAGAAGTCGGCCAGGCGCGGCAGATGTGCTTCAAGGTCCATGCGCGCGACGTCGACGAAGATGTGCCCGAGCATGTCGTCCGCGAAAGCCGCCGCGTAGAAGTCCTCCAGCAGCCGCACGATGTCCTCGCGCGACTCGATGTCGGGCCGGGACGTCTCGGGAGGCTGCCGGTCGGGGGGGGGGGGNGAAAGCCGCCGCGTAGAAGTCCTCCAGCAGCCGCACGATGTCCTCGCGCGACTCGATGTCGGGCCGGGACGTCTCGGGAGGCTGCCGGTCGGGTCGCGGCGCCGCGGAGTCGCGGGGCCCGGACTCGCCGTGGCGAGGCTGCGCAGGCATGGCCACCAGGGTATGCGGCGTGGCGGCGCCGCGACGAACCGGTCCTTCGCTAGGCTGCCTTCTCAGGCGAACAGGTGTTCGCATTTGGTGGTCGCGCGAGTCGGCAGGGGAGTGGGCGTGCGGGTGTTCGGAGTGGACCCGGGGCTGACGCGCTGCGGGCTCGGGGTGGTGGACGGCGGGGTCGGCAAGCCGCTGAAGCTGGTTGAGGCCGGAGTCGTGCGTACCCCCGCCGATGCCGCGATCGACGCGCGCCTGCTGGGAGTCGAGCAGGGCATCGAGGAGTGGCTCGACCGGCACAAGCCGGACTGCGTCGCGGTGGAGCGCGTCTTCAGCCAGCACAACGTGCGCACGGTCATGGGCACCGCACAGGCGTCCGCCGTGGCGATCGTCTGCGCGGCCCGCCGCGGCCTGCCGGTCACCCTGCACCCGCCCAGTGAGGTCAAGGCCGCGGTGACCGGCAGCGGGCGGGCCGACAAGGCGCAGATCGGCGCGATGGTCGCGCGCATCCTGCGTCTCGACTCGCCACCCAAGCCCGCCGACGCCGCGGACGCGGTCGCGCTGGCCATCTGCCACATCTGGCGCGGCGGCGCGACGAACCGCCTCGCTGCCGCGGTGGCCGCGGCCCGCACGCCTGCGCCGCGCCTGCCGCGCGGTGCGCGAGGATGACCCCGTGATCGCTTTCGTCAGCGGCCCCGTCGCCGCGCTCGGTCCCGAACTGGCCGTCGTCGAGGTGGGCGGCGTCGGCATGGCCGTGCTGTGCACCCCCGCCACCCTCGCCGGACTGCGCGTCGGGGAGCCCGCGCGCCTGGCCACGAGCCTGGTGGTGCGCGAGGACTCGCTGACGTTGTACGGCTTCGCCGACGACGACGAGCGCTCTACCTTCGAACTGCTCCAGACGGCCAGCGGCGTGGGCCCGCGCCTCGCGCAGGCGATGCTCGCCGTGCACAGCCCCGACGCACTTCGCGCCGCGGTGGCGGGCGGCGACGAGAAGGCGCTCACCGCCGTGCCGGGGATCGGCAAGAAGGGCGCGCAGAAGCTGCTCATCGAGCTGAAGGACCGGCTCGGCGCGCCGACCGGCGGGGCCGGGGCGGCCCGCGTCGGGGCACCCGTATCACTGTCGTGGCGCGACCAGTTGCACGTGGCGCTGGTCGGTCTCGGCTATGCGACGCGTGAGGCGGACGAGGCGGTCGGTGCCGCGGCCCCGGAGGCCGAGGCGGTCGTCGCCGAGGGCGGGACGCCGGACGTCGGCGCGCTGCTGCGTACCGCGCTGCGCAGCCTCAACCGCCGGTGAGCGGGATGTTCGCGGACTTGGCGGTGAGTCGATATATCTGTGCCGACGTTTGCGTCGGTGCCCGCACGGACGTCCACGCCGGTCTCGGCGCCCGTGGTCCGATCGGCCCGCGGGCCGCACACGACGGCCGCGCGAAGTGTCCGTCGGGTGCGCAAGGATGGCGCCCGGGCAGGCACGGCGACTTCACGGGACTCACGGGATTCAGGGGCGAGACGGCATGACGCACGATGGGGACCGCCTCGTCACCGCCGAGGCGGACGGCGAGGACCAGGCCGTCGAAGCCGCGCTGCGCCCGCGCAGCCTCGACGAGTTCATCGGCCAGGAACGCGTGCGCGAGCAGTTGTCGCTGGTGCTGCGCGCGGCCAGGGCCCGCGGCGGTACGCCCGACCACGTCCTTTTGTCCGGCCCGCCGGGTCTCGGCAAGACCACGCTGTCGATGATCATCGCGGCGGAGATGGGCGTCCCTATCCGCATCACCTCGGGCCCGGCCATCCAGCACGCGGGCGACCTCGCGGCGATCCTGTCCTCGTTGGCCGAGGGCGAGGTGTTGTTCCTCGACGAGATCCACCGCATGTCGCGGCCCGCCGAGGAGATGCTCTACATGGCGATGGAGGACTTCCGCGTCGACATCATCGTCGGCAAGGGCCCCGGCGCCACGGCCATCCCGCTGGAGCTGCCGCCCTTCACCCTCGTCGGCGCCACGACCCGGGCGGGCCTGCTGCCGCCGCCGCTGCGCGACCGGTTCGGCTTCACCGGACACATGGACTTCTACGCGCCCGCGGAGCTGGAACGCGTGCTGCACCGCTCGGCCCGGCTGCTGGACGTCCCCATCCACGAGGACGGCGCCGCCGAGATCGCGGGGCGCTCGCGCGGTACGCCGCGCATCGCCAACCGCCTGCTGCGCCGGGTGCGCGACTACGCCCAGGTGCGCGCGGACGGCGAGGTGACGCGCGAGGTGGCCGCACTCGCCCTCGACGTCTACGAGGTGGACGCGTCGGGACTGGACCGGCTGGACCGGTCGGTGCTGCACGCGCTGGTGACGCTGTTCGGCGGCGGCCCGGTGGGGCTGTCGACGCTCGCGGTCGCGGTCGGCGAGGAAACGGAGACCGTCGAAGAGGTGGCCGAGCCGTTTCTGGTGCGAAGCGGTCTGCTGGCGCGCACCCCGCGCGGGCGTGTGGCGACGGCGGCGGCCTGGACGCACCTGGGTCTCGTACCGCCGCAGAACACCGCGAGCGGACAGTCGGGGCGTACCGCCCAGCCGGGATTGTTCGGGGACGAAGGTCCCGGGGCCGGATCGGGCGGCGGCGCGGCGAACGGGTGACGGCCGGGAACGCCTGGACGCCGCGATCGTTGTTCCTTGTGTATCCGTCCGTCTAGACTCCGCCGAGGCCACACGTCGGCCTTGATCAACGTCATGATCCGAGCCGCCGAGCGGCACCGGAAAGGAATCGTTTCCAGCCGTGGACATCCTCAGCCTTCTGCCCATCCTGCTCATTTTCGTCGTGATCTATTTCTTCATGATCAAGCCGGCGAAGAAGCGCCAGCAGGAGGCGGCCCAGACGCAGAACTCGTTGCGCCCCGGGTCGGAGGTCCGTACCATCGCGGGTCTCTTCGCGACCGTCTCGGAGGTCGAGGACGACTCGGTCATCCTGGAGATCGCCCCGGGCGTGCACTGCCGCTACCTCAAGAGCGCGATCGCCGCGGTGCTCAGCACCGGCGATGACGACGGCGACCACGACGATGACGACGAGGACGAGGACGACCACGCCGCGGCGGGTGGGACGGACGGGGCACAGGACGGCACGGACGCCGACTCCGTGGACCTCGGCAAGAAGCCGAGCAGCGGGGCGGCCAACGGTGACAACGGCGAACAACCGCGCCGGGACGCGTAGTTCCTGAAATCGCGGGGATGACGGCGGCCCATGGGGTCGCCGTCGGCAATACAGTCATGTCCAGGCCACGGATGCACCCGGATACGGGTCCGGGCGCTGTGCCGTGATCCGGCGACGTACCGGACCGGCACCAACAGGGAGATGGGCGAAGGTGGCAGCACCGAAATCAAGCACACGAGGGCACCCCGGACGGGCCCTGGTCTTCATCACGGTGATCATCGCCGCCCTCTACGGGATCATGTTCGCGACCGGCGACACCACGCCGCGGCTCGGCATCGACCTTGCGGGCGGCACCAGCGTGACGCTGAAGGCCAAGCCCGACCAGGGCGCGGGCAAGAACGCCGTCAACCCGGACAACATGAACACCGCGGTGGAGATCATCCGCGACCGCGTCAACGCGTTCGGTGTGTCCGAGGCCGAGGTGCAGACGCAGGGCAGCGACCACATCGTCATCAACATCCCCAAGGGGAAGGGCGAGAAGGAAGCCGCCGCGCAGGTCGGGCAGACCGCGAAGCTGTTCTTCCGGCCGGTGCTGAAGGCCGAGCAGCAGCCGGTCACCGAGACGCCCGCGACGCCCCCGCCGACGAGCCCGGCGCCCGGCACCACGCCGCCCGCGTCGACGCCGCCCGCCGCGTCCAACCCGCCGCAGGGCCAGGGTGCCGCCTCGTCGCCGCCGCCGGCCGCAAGCACCCCCTCGGGCTCCGCCACGGGAACCGGCAAGCCGACCGCCTCGGGCTCCGCGACGTCCACCGCGTCGAACAAGGCGACTCCGGCGTCCAGCACCTCGACCTCGTCGAAGCCGCAGGGCCGGGTCATCCCGGACCTGAAGGAGGAGACCCCGCCGCCGTCGAACCCGCCGGGCACCCCGGCGCCGTCGCCGTCCGCGACGACTGCCGCGCCGTTCGACATGACGCAGCCGATAACGGAAGCGCCCGCGCAGGCCAACACCGACCTCGCGGCCTACGGCGTGACGCCCGAGATGCAGGCCAAGTTCGACGCGCTGGACTGCTCGAACCCGGCCAACCGCGGGATCGGCAACAACACCGACCCCCTCCAGCCGGTCGTGGCGTGCGACAAGGACGTCAACAAGGAATCGCAGACGATCGAGAAGTACATCCTCGGTCCCGCCGCGATCGACGGCACCGACCTCTCGTCGTCGCAGGCCCAGCTCCCGGGCGCCGGTCAGGTCGGCGGCTGGGAGGTCGCGCTCAACTTCGACGGAGCCGGCACCGACAAGTTCACCAAGATCACCGGTGAGCTTTCGAGCAGCCAGTACCCGACGAACCGCTTCGCGGTCGAGCTGGACGGCGCCGTGGTCGTCGCCCCGACGGTCAGCCAGGAGCTGCCCGGCGGCCAGGCGGTCATCACCGGCGACTTCAGCCAGAAGGAGGCCAAGGCCCTCGCGAACGTCCTCAAGTTCGGCGCGCTGCCGCTGTCCTTCGAGCAGAGCGAGGTCAGCACGGTCTCCGCGGCTCTCGGCTCGGACCAGCTCCGCGGCGGTCTGATCGCCGGCGCGATCGGCCTCGTCCTGGTGGCCCTGTACTCGATCATGTACTACCGCGGCCTGGGCGTCGTGAGCCTCGTGAGCCTGCTGATCTCCGGCCTGCTGACGTACGCGATCATGTGCCTGCTCGGCCGCGGCATCGGGTTCGCGCTGAACCTGCCCGCGGTCTGCGGCGCCATCGCGGCCATCGGCATCACCGCCGACTCGTTCATCGTCTACTTCGAACGCATCCGCGACGAGGTGCGCGAGGGCAAGTCGCTGCAACCCGCCGTGGCCCGCGCGTGGCCGCGTGCCCGGCGCACCATCCTGGTGTCCGACTTCGTGTCCTTCCTCGCCGCCGCCGTCCTGTACTACGTGTCGGTCGGCAAGGTGAAGGGCTTCGCGTTCACGCTCGGCCTCACCACGCTCCTCGACATCGTGGTGGTGTTCCTGTTCACCAAGCCGTTGATGGTGATCCTGGCGCGCAAGAAGTTCTTCGCGTCCGGCCACCCGTGGTCGGGCCTCGACCCGGCGCGCCTGGGGGCCAAGCGGGCCCTGGCGTACCGTGCGACGCGCCGGCCCCGGCCCACCGTCGAACCCAAGGAGGCCTGATGTCACGCCTCTCCGGCCTGCGCAGCGTCGGCCACAAGCTCTACAGCGGCGAGATCGAGTACGACTTCGTCGGCAAGAAGAAGCGCTGGTACGCACTGTCCGCGCTGATCCTGGTGCTCGCGGTGGCCGGCCTGCTGGGCCGCGGCCTGTCGCAGGGCATCGAGTTCAAGGGCGGCGCGGTCTTCACGGTCAACAAGCCCGGGCTCTCTGTCTCGCAGGTGCACGACGCCATAGAGGAGTTCACCGGGTCGCACGAGCCGATCGTCCAGAAGGTCGGCAGCAACCAGGTCCGCGCGCAGATCGCCAGCAAGGACACCGGCAACTTCAACAACATCAAGGAGGCGCTGAGCGTCAAGCTCGGCGTCGCGCCGGACAAGATCGACAGCGAGCTGGTCGGCCCCAGTTGGGGCAAGGAGATCTCCAAGAAGGCCCTCCAGGGCCTGGTGATCTTCATGATCCTGGTGGTGATCTACCTCAGTATCGCCTTCGAGTGGCGCATGGCGTTGGCGGCACTCGTCGCGCTGATCCACGACATCGTGATCACGATCGGCGTGTACGCCCTGGTCGGCTTCGAGGTGACGCCGGGCACGGTCATCGGCCTGCTGACGATCCTCGGTTATTCGCTCTACGACACCGTCGTCGTGTTCGACACGGTCAAGGAGACGACCCGGGGCATCACCAAGCAGAACAAGATCACCTTCAGTCAGGCGGCCAACCGCGGCCTCAACCAGACGCTGGTCCGGTCCATCAACACCTCCGTGGTGGCGCTGCTGCCGGTCGGTGCGCTGCTGTTCGTCGGCGGCGGGCTGCTCGGCGCGGGCATGCTCAAGGACATCGCGCTGTCGCTCTTCGTGGGTCTGGCCGCGGGTGCGTTCTCGTCGATCTTCATCGCCACGCCGATGTTCGCCGACCTCAAGGAGCGCACGCCGGAGATGCGCCAGCTCGCCAAGCGGGTCGCGCAGCACCAGGCCGCGCAGGCCAAGGCCGCCGCGCGCGGCGAGGGCGAGGGGGCCGCGAAGTCCGCGGCGCCCGCGGGGGCGGACGCCGACGAGGACCGCGACGACGATGACGACGACGGCGAGCCGGCCGCCGCCGGGTCGACGCCGCGGACCTCGGGTTCGAGTTCGGGAGGCGTACGCCGCCAGCCGACGCGCAACCGCTCGCGCAACCGTCCGAGCGGCAAGCGCAAGCACTGACCACCGGAGACCGGGTGGCGTACGGGACAGCCCTCGTGCTGCACCGCACGCCACCCGGTCGCCGCTTTGTCCGGGAAAGGACCCCCGAACCGTGGAACTGAGCGACCTGCTCGCAAGCCGCATCCGCGACGTGCCCGACTGGCCGAAGCCCGGCGTCGTCTTCAAGGACATCTCACCGCTGCTCGCCGACCACGAGGTCTTCACCGCGCTCGTCAACGCCCTCGCGGACCACTGCGCCGAGTCCGGCGTGCAGAAGGTCGTCGGCATCGAGGCCCGCGGCTTCATCCTGGCCGCCCCGGTCGCCTACCGGGCCGGCGCCGGATTCGTCCCGGTCCGCAAGCAGGGAAAACTGCCGTGCGCCACCTTCGCGGAGAGCTACGACCTGGAGTACGGCTCCGCGACCCTGGAGGTCCACCAGGACGCCTTCGCCCCCGGCGAACGCGTGCTGGTCATCGACGACGTCCTGGCCACCGGCGGCACCGTCGCCGCCACGATCTCACTGGTCCGACGCACCGGAGCCGAGGTCGCGGGCGTGTCGGTGCTGCTGGAGCTCGGCTTCCTGGCGGGCCGCGCCAAGCTGGACGGCCTCCTGCCGGACCCCGCGGTGCGGTCCTTCCTGACCATCTGAGACCCGCGGACGCGAACCCGCGCCGGGCCACTCTCGTTACGATGGAGGTCCAGTGAGGTTTTTCGACGACGATGACACTGCGGAGCGGCCGAGCCCTCAGGCCCCGACTCCGGCGGGTCGCCCGCGGAAGACGACGCAGCAGTAACCGGCGGGAGGAGTGCCGTTGCCGGACGAGGTCGTGCCCGTGGCGCCGACACCGGGAGAGTCCGCACCGGACCCGTCCCGAGCCCCTTCGCGGGCCGCGTCGGACCGGGCCAACCGGCAAGCACCGGGAGACGGATCCGACCGCGCGGACACTTCGGCGGGCCGTACGGGCGCGCCCGCCGACGCCTCCGCGGCGCCGGATCCGGCCGACGCCCCCGCGGCGTCCGGGTCGGCCGATGCGTCCAGCCCCGCGGAGCCGCCTTCCGACGCCTCCGCGGCACCGCCCCCGGAGCCGTCCCCCGACCGCACCGACACGGTCGGCACCGACCACGGCGCCGCGGCCGCCGGCGCCCCGGGCCCCGAGTCCCGGCCCGCTCCCGCACGCCCGCCGACGGTCCGGCGCGCCACGTCCGGCGACCGCGTGCGCTCGCTGCGCGGCGACACCGGCGGCCGGGTGCGGGCCCGCCTGGCCCGGCTCGGCGTGCAGCGCAGCAGCGTCTACAACCCGGTCCTGGAGCCGCTGCTGCGGATCGTGCGGGTCAACGACCCCAAGGCCGACCTGCGCCAGATCGAGAGCGCGTACACGACCGCGGAGCGCTGGCACCGCGGGCAGCGGCGCAAGAGCGGCGACCCGTACATCACCCACCCGCTCGCGGTCGCCACGATCCTCGCCGAGCTGGGTATGGACCCGCCGACCCTGATGGCCGGGCTGCTGCACGACACGGTCGAGGACACCGACTACGGCCTGGAGACACTGCGCCGCGACTTCGGCGACACCGTCGCCATGCTCGTGGACGGCGTCACCAAGCTCGACAAGGTCAAGTTCGGCGAGGCCGCGCAGGCCGAGACCGTGCGCAAGATGGTCATCGCGATGGCGAAGGACCCGCGCGTCCTGGTCATCAAGCTCGCCGACCGCCTGCACAACATGCGCACGATGCGTTACCTCAAGCGCGAGAAGCAGGAGCGCAAGGCACGCGAGACTCTGGAGATCTACGCGCCGCTGGCCCACCGCCTGGGCATGAACACCATCAAGTGGGAGCTGGAGGACCTGGCCTTCGCCATCCTCTACCCCAAGATGTACGACGAGATCGTGCGCCTCGTCGCCGAGCGCGCGCCCAAGCGCGACGAGTACCTGTCCGGCGTCATCGAGCAGGTGCAGAACGACCTGCGCGGCTCGCGCATCAAGGCGACCGTCACGGGCCGACCGAAGCACTACTACTCCGTGTACCAGAAGATGATCGTCCGGGGCCGCGACTTCGCGGAGATCTACGACCTGGTCGGCATCCGCGTGCTCGTCGACTCCGTCCGCGACTGCTACGCGGCGCTCGGGACCATCCACGCGCGGTGGAACCCGGTGCCGGGGCGGTTCAAGGACTACGTCGCGATGCCCAAGTTCAACATGTACCAGTCGCTGCACACGACGGTGATCGGACCCGAGGGCAAGCCCGTCGAGCTCCAGATCCGCACGTTCGACATGCACCGGCGCGCCGAGTACGGCATCGCGGCGCACTGGAAGTACAAGGCCGAGGCGGTCGGCGGCAACCGTGCGGCGGCCGACGCCAAGGCGTCCAAGAAGGACAACGGCCAGGTCGGCGACATGGCGTGGCTGCGCCAACTCCTGGACTGGCAGCGGGAGACCGACGATCCGGGCGAGTTCCTGGAGTCGCTGCGGTTCGACCTGTCCTCGCAGGAGGTCTTCGTCTTCACCCCCAAGGGCGACGTCATCGCGTTGCCCGCGGGGTCCACGCCGGTCGACTTCGCGTACGCCGTGCACACCGATGTCGGGCACCGCACCATCGGCGCGCGCGTGAACGGCCGTCTCGTGCCGCTGGAGAGCCGCCTCGACAACGGCGACCTGGTCGAGGTGTTCACCTCCAAGGCGGAGAACGCCGCCCCCAGCCGCGACTGGCTCGGCTTCGTCAAGTCGCCGCGCGCCCGCAACAAGATCCGCCAGTGGTTCTCCAAGGAGCGCCGCGAGGAGGCGATCGAGCACGGCAAGGACGCCCTGACACGCGCGATGCGCAAGCAGGGCCTGCCCTTGCAGCGCCTGATGACCAGTGGCGACGCCCTGGTGACGCTGGCCCACGAGCTGCGCTACCCGGACATCTCCGCGCTGTACGCCGCGATCGGCGAACAGCAGGTCTCCGCCCAGCACATCGTGCAGCGCCTGGTCGCGTCGCTGGGCGGCGAGGAGGGCGCGACCGAGGACCTGGCCGAGGTCACCACACCGACCGCGACCCGGCGTTCGCGGCGGGCCAGCGGCGACCCGGGCGTGATCGTCAAGGGTGTCGAGGACATCTGGGTCAAGCTGTCGCGCTGCTGCACGCCGGTCCCGGGCGACCCGATCATCGGCTTCGTGACGCGCGGCAGCGGGGTCTCGGTGCACCGCAAGGACTGCGGCAACGTCGAGTCGCTGTCGCAGCAGCCCGAGCGGATCGTCGAGGTCGAGTGGGCGCCGACCGCGTCCTCGGTGTTCCTGGTGGCGATAGAGGTCCAGGCGCTCGACCGGTCGCGGCTGCTGTCGGACATCACGCGCGTGTTGTCCGACCAGCACGTCAACATCCTGTCGGCGTCCGTGACCACCAGCCGCGACCGCGTCGCGCTCAGCCGCTTCACGTTCGAGATGGGCGACCCCAAGCACCTGGGACACGTGCTCAAGGCGGTGCGCGGGGTCGAGGGCGTGTTCGACGCGTACCGCGTCACCAGCGGGCGGCAGCAGGGCTGACCGCGCGCCGCGTCGAGCGGTACGCGAGAACGCGCCAGGCGCGGACGGGCGGAGGACGGGAGGTGTCCCAGCCGCCGCCCGCCCGTTCCCGAGCCTCTGAAGACACGAGCCCCTGAAGACACGAGCTAGTCCTGCCGCCAGGCGACCACCTTGAGGACCCAATAGAGGCTGGGCTTGTTGCTGTCCGGGAGGGCGATGACCTGCACCGCGCCCACGAGCTTCTGCTCGTTGCTGCGCACGCAGATGACGGTGCCGGGCTTGACGATGGTCAGCGGGTACTCGTCGGTGTACCGGGTCAGCGTCGAGCAGGTCTGGTAGTCCATCTTCTCGCCCGGCAGCAGCATCACCAGCTCCGAGCCGGTGAGCCGGTCCTCGCGGAACTTGATGCCCGCCTCACCGCACGAGTAGTCGCTGTACCAGGGCTTGCTGTACTTCAGCGCTACGCAGTACTTCACCGGCACGTCCATCCGGACCTCGGAGACCACCTCGCCGGGGGCGACCCCGCCCGCGGTGACCTCCGAGCCGGCGGTGCCGGTACCCGTCGGCGAACCTGTCGTGCGGGCCGTGGAGGAGGCCGTGGGCGTGCCCGACGGCGACTTGCCGGTCGGGGAGTTTGTGCGGTTCCCGCCGGTTCCGGACGCCCCGGAGGCCGGGGGCGTCGGCACGCCGCCGGTGTTCGCGGCGGGCCCGGCCTTGTCGGCCTTGTCGTTCTTGTCGTCGTCCCGGGCCAGTAGGGCCACCGCGGTGCCCGCGCCCGCGATGGCCAGCACCAGGAACACGGCCAGCGCGATCAGAGCCCGCCGCCTGCGCTTCGGGGCGCGCGCGGTCGGGTCCGGCGGCAGCGGTGGCGGTTCCTCCTCGGCGCGCTGGTCGATCTCGGCCTTGACGGTCGCGGGCAGCCAGCCTTCGGCCGCGTGCAGGCGCGAGTCCCCGGAGGCGCTGCGGCACAGCTCGATCACCTGGGCGGGCGTCGGACGCTCGGCCGGGTCCTTGGCCAGCAGCCGCGCCACGACCTCGCGCACGCGCGCCGGGCACGCCGACAGGTCGGGCTCCTCGTGCACCACGCGGTAGAGGACCGACGTGTCGGTCCCCTCGCCGAACGGCCCCACACCGGTCGCCGCGTACACCGCGAGCGCGCCGAGCGAGAACACGTCGGTGGCGGCCACCGCCGGGCGTCCCTGGGCCTGTTCCGGGGCCATGAAGGACGGCGTGCCGATGCTGAACCCGGTCTGCGTGAGCGGCGTCGCGTCGGCGGCCCGGGCGATGCCGAAGTCGATGACGCGCGGGCCGTCGGCGGCGAGGATCACGTTGGACGGCTTGAGGTCCCGGTGCACGATCCCGGCCGCGTGCACGGACTGGAGGGCCTCGGCGACGCCCGCGGTCAGGACGAGCACGCTCTCCGGCGGCAGCGGCCCGTGCCGCAGCACCGCCTCGTTGAGGGCCGGTCCGGCGATGTAGGCGGTGGCGAGCCAGGGCTGCGCGGCGCTCGCGTCGCAGTCGAGCACCGGTGCCGTGTAGAGGCCCTGCACGCGCTGCGCGGCGACCACTTCCTGCTGGAACCGGCGCCGGAACTCGGGGTCGTCGGCGAACTCGCCGCGGATCACCTTGATGGCGACCGGACGGCCGCCCGGCGTGGCCGAGAGGTAGACGCGGCCCATGCCTCCGGCGCCCAGCCGGGCGCGCAGGACGTAGCCGCCGACACTGCGGGGGTCGTCGGCGTCAAGGGGCCGCAGGGCGGCGCGGTCGGGGCCGGCGGCCCAGGTCCCGGCGGCGTGCGGGGCGGCGTGTGCGGCGGCGTAGGCCGGTGCGGGGGCCGATGTGTAGGCGGGCGCGGGGGTGTGGGCGGGCGCGGCGGCCAGGTTGGGGTTCGGTTCCGTGGGGAGCGCGCCCGGTGCCACGGGGCCCGCGGGGGCCGGGGGTTGGGGATTCGGCGTGGCGCGGGGGAGTGCGGGGCCCTCGACGGTTTCGGGGGTGGGGCGCGGCTGGGGTTGGGCCTGCGGCTGTGGTGGGGCGGCGGGTGGGGTGAGCGCCGCGGTGCGGGAGGCCGGGGTCTCGGGCTGGACGGGCGGCGGGGCGGCTTGCGCCGGGGTGGCCGGCGGCGTCGCCGGACCGACCGCCGGAGGCGCGGCCGCTGGGGCCGCCGCCGGGACCGCCGGCGGAACGGCCGGGGGCGTCGGCGGCGTGTTCGGCGGGCCCGCGGGTCGGGGCGGCGGGCCGACCCGCGGCGCGACGGACGGCTGGGGCGGGGGAGCGGCAGGCGTATTCGGTGAGGTGTTGGGGGCGGTGCTCGCGGCGCTGTGCTCGGCGTCGACCGCGGTCACCGTCGTGGTGGCCCCCGACAGTTGCGCGGCAACCGCCGTCCGCCAGCGGTCCTCCCAGCCCGCGATGTCGCCGCCGCACTCGCGTACGAAGTCCAGCGTGACCTGGAGGGGCGGCACCACCACGCCCCCGAGCGCCGCGGTGAGGACAGCCTCGTCGACGCCGACGCGCCGTGCGAGTTCGACCGTGTCGGAAACGGCAGCTTCGCCCCTGACCCGCCGCAACTCGCGTGCGAACTCGGCCAAAGGCTCCCCGACGGACATATGACTCCCCGAAGTCCCAGCTATGCAGATGTGATTGATGACGCGTTACATCATTGCGGATCATCACGGCAGGGGGCGCGGGGGAAGTCCCCTACGCTGCCGCGTTGTGTCGTACGACTGAGACGTTTGTGCGCTGGCAAGTCCCGGGTAGTGCACCGCAGTTCCCGGCGCGGCAGTCCGTCGGGGCTCCAAGTGCCGTTCCGTTCGACTCAATTGCCGTGCACGCAGAAGCGGGGGGGGGGGGGGG
>NZ_JBPKBH010000001.1:153613-167490 GCF_051388915.1 Yinghuangia sp. YIM S09857
GCCCGGCCGGGAGACCCGGCCGGGCGCCTGCACGACTCCGCGCGTCCTGCCTTCAGGGACCACAAGGTGGCCCCGAAAGGCGGAGCTCAGCCCCCGAACTCCTCAAGGGCCTTGCGTGCCTCGGCCAGCCAGCCCTCGCGCGCGGCCACGGCTTCGTCGGCCTCGCGGGCCTTGCGCTCGTTGCCCGCCGCACGCGCCTTCTCGCCCTGCGCGCGCAACTTGTCGATCGACGCCTGCAACTGGTCGACGGTGGCCTGCGCACGGGCCCGGGCCTCCGGGTTCGTACGCCGCCACAGGTCTTCCTCCGCGTCCCGGATCGCCCGCTCGACCGCGTGCAGCCGGGCCTCCATCTTCGGACGCGCGTCGCGCGGCACGTGGCCGATGCCCTCCCAGCGCTCGTTGACCGAGCGCAGGGCCGCGCGCGCCGCCTTGACGTCCTCGATCGGCACCAGCGCCTCGGCCTCGACGAGCAACTGCTCCTTGAGGTTCTGGTTGTCGCGCTGCTCGGAGTCGCGCTCGGCGTAGACCTCGCTGCGGGCCGCGAAGAACACGTCCTGGGCGGCGCGGAAGCGCTGCCAGAGCTGCTCCTCGACGTCCCGTTGCGCCCGACCCGCGGCCTTCCAGTCGCGCATCAGGTCGCGGTAGCGCGCCGAGGTGTCGTTCCAGTCGGTCGAGGCCGACAGCGCCTCGGCCTCGGCGACCAGGCGCTCCTTGGTACGGCGTACACCCTCACGCTGCTGGTCCAGCTCGGCGAAGTGGCTCTTGCGGCGCTTGGCGAACGCGGAGCGGGCCTGCGAGAAGCGGTGCCACAGCTCGTCGTCCGTCTTGCGGTCGAGGCGCGGCACGGCCTTCCAGGAGTCCACCAGCGCCCGCAGGCGCTCGCCGGCCTGCCGCCAATCCGTGCTCTGCGACAGTTGCTCGGCCTCGGTGACGATCCGCTCCTTGGCGGCGTGCGCCTCCTCCTGCGCCTTCGCGCGCGCGACCTTGCGTTCCTCGCGGCGCGCGTCGACCACGCCGGTCAGCGCGTCCAGGCGCTTGACGAGGGAGTCGAGGTCGCCGACCGCGTGCGCGTCGACGATGTTCGCGCGCAGGTGCTCGATCGCCGTGGCCGCGTCCTTGGGAGCCAGGTCGGTGGTCCGCACACGCCGTTCGAGAAGCTCGACCTCGACGACGAGCCCTTCGTACTTGCGCCGGAAGTAGGCAAGGGCCTCGTCCGGGGAACCCGCCTGCCACGACCCGACGGAACGCTCACCGTCCGCGGTCTTGACAAAGACGTTTCCCTGCTCGTCGACGCGGCCCCACGGGTCGCTGGTCACAGCGGCCTCCTTCGATGCTGAATGCGGCGCACTTTACACAGGAGTCGGGGGCGGCGGGCGTGCCGCCGCCCCGTTGCGGACGGGAATTGGGCTGCATTTTCGGCTGGACGGAGCCCGAGCCGGGGTCAGGGCTTCTTGGTGACGGTCACGGTGTTCAGGACGACGTTCTCGTGCGGGGGGCCGTCGCTGCTCATGTTGGCGGTCCCGGCCGCGACGATCTTGTCCAGTACTTCCATGCCGCCCGTGATCCTGCCGAACGGCGTGTACTTGGGCGGCAGCGTGGACGCCTCCTTGACCAGGAAGAACTGGCTCCCGTTGGTGCCGGGACCGGAGTTGGCCATCGCGACGGTGCCGGCCGGGTACGTCGCGCCGGTCAGGTTCTCGTCCTCGAACTCGTAGCCCGGGCCGCCGCTGCCGGACGCCGTCGGGTCGCCGCACTGGAGCACGGCCATGCCGCCGGTGGTCAGGCGGTGGCACGAGGTGTGGTCGAAGTACTTCTTCTCCGCCAGGAAGTTGAACGAGTTGACGGTCTTGGGCGCCTTGGCGGCGTCGAGGGCGATCGTGATGTCCCCGCACGTGGTCTTCAGGACCATTTCGTACGCGGCCTTCGGGTCGACCGTCATCGGCGGCGCGCTCGGGAACGTCTGCGGGACCACGTCACCGGGCGCCGGGGCCGCACACGTCTTGGGCGCCGGGTTGGTCTGCTCCGGAGTCGGCTCCATGGCCGGGTTGTCCGCCGCGTTCGCCGCGTCGCTCTTCTTGTCGTCGTCGTTCATCGCCGTCGCGATCCACGTTCCGCCGCCCGCGACGACCAGCACGGCGACCACGGCGCCGATGAGCGCGTTGCGCTGCTTGGCCCGCGCGCGGGCCTCCTCCCGGCGTTGCTGCTGCCGCTCGTGCTTCGCGCGCGCGAGATGGCGCTGGCGCTGCTCCTTGCTGACCACCGCGTGTTCTCCTGGTTGGCTTGTCGTTGCTCGGGAACGGCCGGCTCGGATCACCGGCCCGGATGACCGGGTCTGAATACTGGGTCGGATCAGTCTTGTCGCTGGGTCTGATCGCTGGGTCTGATCGCTCGGTCGGGACGGCTCGGTCGGACTCCTGGTCGGCTGGCTCGTGCGCCCGGCGGGACGGGCCGGTTCGGTCGGCGGGCTCGCGTGACGCTGCGGTGTCCGTCGCCCGACCTTCGGAAGGCCGGGCGATCGGCCGGTCATCCTGGTCTCGACCTGCGGTGATGTACCGGCACGGCGAAAGCGGGCGACTGGCGCACAGTGTAGGCGCGCGTCCGGAACCGGTTCGCTAACCGCCCCCGCGCGCCGGTACCCTCGGACGAGGATTCCCACGTCCGCCGCATACTGCCGTCTGATCGTCCGCCCCGGAAGACCCTCGGGTCGTCGTAACGGGTTGCGATCTCCCTTCGAGACAGCCGAGGACCAACGTGATCATCGCCGGGTTCCCCGCCGGGGCTTGGGGCACCAATTGCTACGTGGTCGCCCCCGCGGCCGGCGAGGAGTGCGTGATCGTCGACCCCGGCCAGGACGCGTTCGACGGGGTCGAGGAGATCATCCGCGAGAACCGGCTGCGCCCGGTCGCCGTGCTGCTCACGCACGGCCACCTCGACCACATGTGGTCGGTCGTCCCGGTCTGCGAGGAGCACAAGGTGCCCGCGTGGATCCACCCGGACGACCGCGAGCTGCTGGCCGATCCGGGCAAGGGCATCTCGCGTGCGCTCGGGCAGCAGATCTTCGGCGGCATGACGTTCACGGAGCCCGACGAGGTCCGCGAGCTGACCGACGGCGCCAGGCTGGAGCTCGCGGGGCTGGAGTTCCAGGTGAGCCATGCGCCCGGCCATACCGAGGGGTCGGTGACCTTCGGCACCGGAGCGGACGCGGACATCCCGCCGATCCTCTACTCCGGGGACCTGCTGTTCGCCGGCTCCATCGGACGCACCGACCTGCCCGGCGGCGACCACGCGAAGATGCTGGCGTCGCTGTCCCGGGTGGTCCTGCCGCTGCCGGACGAGACCGTCGTCCTGTCCGGGCACGGCCCCCAGACCACGATCGGCCGCGAGCGCGCCACCAATCCGTACCTACAGGAGCTGGCGCCCGGGTCGGGACCTCGCCGAGGAATGTGACGGAACGCAAGACGTGAGTACCTTCTCCGCCCCCAAGGGCACCTTTGACATGCTCCCGCCGTATTCGGAGACGTTCAATCGCATCCGGATCCAGTTCGGCCTGGAGTTGCGCGACGCGGGATTCCAGTACATCGAGACCCCGGCGTTCGAGGACACCGGCTTGTTCGTGCGCGGCGTCGGCGAGTCCACCGACGTCGTCTCGAAGGAGATGTACACCTTCAACGACCGCGCCGGACGTTCACTCACCCTGCGGCCCGAGGGCACCGCGGCGGTCGTGCGGTCCGTGCTCCAGCACAACCTCCAGGCCCAGCGCCTGCCGGTGAAGCTGTGGTACTTCGGCTCGTTCTTCCGCTACGAGACGCCCCAGGCCGGCCGGACCCGGCAGTTCCACCAGGTCGGCGCCGAGGCGATCGGCAGCTCGGACCCGCTGGTCGACGTCGAGATGATCGCGCTGGCCGTCGAGGGCTTCCAGAAGCTGGGGCTGCGCGACTTCCGGCTGCTGCTCAACTCGCTGGGCTGCAAGGAGTGCCGTCCCGTCTACCGGGCCAGGCTCCAGGAGTTCCTGCGCGGGCTCGACCTCGACGAAGAGACGCGCGGTCGCATCGAGATCAACCCGCTGCGGGTGCTCGACGACAAGCGCCCCGAGGTGCAGGCACAACTCAGCGGCGCGCCGCTCATCACCGACAACCTGTGCGAGGCGTGCGCCGCGCACCACGCGTTCGTCCGGTCGATGCTCGACGACCTGAAGATCGCGTACGAGGACACCCCGAAGCTGGTGCGCGGCCTGGACTACTACGTCCGCACCATCTTCGAGTTCGTGCACGACGGCCTCGGCGCGCAGTCGGCGATCGGCGGCGGCGGCCGCTACGACGGCCTCGCGCAGGACCTCGGCGGGCCCGAACTGCCGTCCGTGGGCTGGGCGCTCGGCATCGGCCGCACCATGCTGGCGATGGAGGCCGAGGGCCAGGAGATCGAAATGGGCGCCGACTGCGACGTCTACGGCGTGGCCCTGGGCGAGGCCGCTCGCCGCGAGGTGTTCAAGCTCGTCACCGCGCTGCGCCTGGCCGACATTCCGGCGGACATGGCCTACGACGGCAAGAAGCTCAAGGGCGCGATGAAGGCCGCCGACCAGTCGGGCGCGCGCTACGCCATCGTCGTCGGCGAACGCGATCTCGCCGAAGGCGTCGCCCAGTTGAAGGACCTCACGACCGGCGACCAGACGGCCGTCCCCCTGGACGCCGTGGTCGACACCCTGAAGGAGAAGCTCCAGTGATCCGCACCCATGACGCCGGCACGCTCCGTGCGGAGCACGCCGGGACCACCGTGACGCTCGCCGGCTGGGTCGCCCGGCGCCGCGATCACGGCGGCGTGGCGTTCGTGGACATCCGGGACGCGTCCGGGACCGTCCAGGTCGTCTTCCGCGACCTGGACGCGGTGCACGACCTGCGCGGCGAGTACTGCGTCAAGGTCACCGGCGACGTGCGCATCCGCCCTGAGGGCAACGAGAACACCGAGATCCCGACGGGCGCGGTCGAGGTTCTGGTGACCGACTTCGAGGTGCTGTCGGAGGCGGCCCCGCTGCCGTTCCCGATCGAGGAGTACACCCCGGGCACGGTGAACGAGGAGGTCCGGCTGCGCTACCGGTACCTCGACCTGCGCCGCCAGCAGATGGCCCGCAACCTGCGGCTGCGCTCGCAGGTCACGCGGATCATCCGCGAGGTGCTGGAGGAGAACTCCTTCCTCGACATCGAGACGCCGTACCTCACGCGCTCGACGCCGGAGGGCGCCCGCGACTTCGTCGTGCCGGTGCGCCTCCAGCCGGGCACCTGGTACGCGCTGCCGCAGTCGCCGCAGTTGTTCAAGCAGTTGCTGATGGTCGCGGGCATGGAGCGCTACTACCAGATCGCGCGCTGCTTCCGGGACGAGGACTTCCGCGCCGACCGGCAGCCGGAGTTCACGCAGCTGGACGTCGAGATGTCCTTCTGCGACCAGGACGACATCATCGCGCTGACCGAGGCCCTGATCGCCCGCATCTGGCGCGAGGTGCACGGGGTCGAGGTCGAACTGCCGCTGCCGCGCATGGCGTACGCGGACGCGATGGCCAAGTACGGCTCGGACAAGCCCGACCTGCGGTTCGGCGTCGAGATCGCGGACCTGACGAAGTACTTCGCGGGCACCGAATTCCGGGTGTTCCAGTCGGAGTTCGTGGGCGCGATCGTCATGCCGGGCGGCGCCTCGCAGACGCGCAAGGAGCTGGACGGCTGGCAGGACTGGGCGAAGGCGCGGGGTGCGCGCGGGCTGGCGTACGTCCTGGTCGACGCCGAGACGGGCGAACTGCGCGGGCCGGTGGCCAAGAACCTGTCGGCGGAGCACCTCGGGGGGCTCGTCGAGGCGGCGGGCGCGGCGCCGGGCGACGCGATCTTCTTCGCGGCGGGACGGCGTACGTCCTCGCTCGAACTCCTGGGCGCGGCCCGGCTGGAGATCGGCAAGCGGTGCGAGCTGGTCGACGAGTCGGCGTGGAACCTGCTGTGGGTCGTCGACTTCCCGATGTTCGAGCCGATCGAGGACGACAAGGGCGTGTTCCAGGGGTGGCATGCGATCCACCACCCGTTCACGGCGCCTACGGCGGAGTTCCTGGACACCTTCGACAAGGACCCGGGGGCGGCGCTGTCGAACGCGTATGACCTGGTGCTGAACGGTACGGAGGTGGGCGGCGGTTCGATCCGTATCCACCGGGCGGACGTGCAGAAGCGCGCGTTCGAGGCCATCGGGCTCTCGGACGAGGAGGCGCAGTCGCAGTTCGGGTTCCTGCTGGACGCGTTCCAGTACGGCCCGCCGCCGCACGGCGGGATCGCGCTGGGCCTCGACCGGCTCGTGGCGCTGCTCGCGGGGGCGGACTCGATCCGCGACGTCATGGCGTTCCCGAAGACGGCCACCGGCGGCGACCCGCTGACGGGGGCGCCGACGCCGATCACGGCGGCGCAGCGGCGCGAGGCTGGGATCGACGCGAAGCCGAAGGACGAGAACGATGCGGAGGTTGCGGCTGCGGTTGCGGCGGCGGCCAAGGGCGACGCCACGGCTTAGCAGTGTCCCGGGGGTCCGCCGCTGCTGAGGCGGGCAACCCCGGCTGATGCTCTGGAAGATGGCCCGGTTCCCAAGGGTGGGGGCCGGGCCGTCCGTGCGTTTCGTCCTGGTCCGATGGGTGCGGCCCGCACGTCGTCGTGGCGTCCCACTTCGAGACGGCGACGGCCGGCTTTCCGTTGTGGCTGTGGGTGGGGCTGTGGACGAGGGGCGGGTGGATACACGTTTGCCGAAACGGTTCTCCACAGATTTCCGCCCGATTGCTTTCCGAGGTCGCGGGACTCCGTAGCGTTGTCGTCGTGCCCGGCAGACCGGCCGGGCGGGATCGACGGGGAGGCCAGTGTCATGCCGAGCACCAAGGCCGATAGAGCCGCCAAGGCGGTACGCAAGCAGGAGCGACAGGACCGGCAGCGGGCCAAGGAGGCGGACGCGCGCGCGGCCAGGCGCGGAGGCGGCAAGCGCGGCAAGGCGGATCGGGCCGACGCACCGAATCGGGCCGACGGAGTTCACCGGGATGACGGAGTCGACCGGGTCGAACGAGCCGAACGGGCCGGCCGAGTCGACCGGAGTGCCCAGGAGCGGACGCGGATCAGCGCGTTGCCGAGGGGCGCTTCGGCTCACCGTGCCGCGGAGCCGGCTTGCCGCAGACCGCTGTTCCTCCCGCGCGGCAGCCTGCGCCGCCGCGGCTGGACCGACAGCGGCATCGTGCGGTTCCTCGGCGAACCGGACGCGCACGCGCCGAATCCGGTCGTGCCGTCCGCCGCGCGCATGCGGCTCTACGACGAGGAGCGCGTGGCCGCCATCGAGGCGACCGAGACCTGGCGCGCATGGCGAGTCGCGTCCGAACACCGTCGCGAGGCCGCCCGCATCCGAGCCGAGGAACGCGCCCAAGAGCACGCGGAGCGCATCGCACGCACAGGCGTGTACGCCGAGTTGGCCTCCCATGTCGCGAACCGCTGAGCACCGCCCACACGTTCGCGCGCACGGCGCGCCTGACGACACGTCAATGTCCCTCCCATGCACGATCATGGGGCGGGGGACTCGGGACGGAGGACGCATGAGCACGACAGTGCACGTCAATTCGCTGCGCTGGTTCGCGGAGCAGGACGGCGGCGCCGAGTTCGTGAGATCGCACGGAGACCACCTCGCCGACGAAACGATCGTGCGTGCCCAGGCGTTGGCCTATCCCGACGCGATCCGGGTCGTCACCACGTTGCGTGAGGCGGGCGTCGGAGCCGACTGCTGGTTCACGCTGTCCGCGCCCGACACGGCACAAGGGCTGTTGGAGCCCGGCTCGGGCACCGCGTCGCTGGGCGGCCTTTCGCTGTCGGTCGGCGGCGAGCGCGAGCTGATATCCAGCCACGCCGCCGTCACGGGCCTCACCTGCACAGGGCCCGACGACGAGGCGATAGCCCGGGCAGCGGCGGCCATGGCGCGAGCGTTCGGACCCCAGGTTGTCTGGGACGACGGACTGGCCGACGTCATGCTCGTCGACTCCGACACGCCGATAGAGACCATCCGCGCCCGCTGGCAAACGAACTGACGCCACAGCGCATTCACCGAACACCACACGGCGCGCCCACGCGCCGAGCACGGGGGAGTACACCATGAGCGATTCCGTCATGCCCGTCACCGCCCAGACCGTCACCGGAGCCGTCCGTGCGGCCCTCGGCAGCGACCAGCGCGTCGTCTCCGTGCGGAGGTTGCCCGGCGGGAGCGGGAAGGCCGCGTACCGTCTCGGGCTGGCCGACGACTCCAGCGCCGTCGCCTACATCTGGCAGGAAGCGGAAAGCCACTGGCCGGAGTCGGGGGTCGACCGCGACGAGTCCGACCCCTTCGCGCCGACATCCAGTCTGGCCCTGTTCGACACGGCCCACCGCCATTTGTGCGCCGTCGACGCACGCGTGCCCGAGGTGTATCTGAGCGACGACACGCACACATACTTTCCCGCCGATCTCGCCATTGTCGAGGACATCCGCGGCCCCGCGCTCGCCACCATCCTGCGCGAACGCACCCAGCGCGCCGCACCGGTCATGGAACGGCTCGCCCACGTCCTCGACCGCATGCACGCCCAGACCTCACCGGCCTTCGGGCGACCGGCCGCGGTCGCCCGCGGGCGCCTGCCGCAGGCGGACTCGTGCGCCGAGTTGGTCCTAGAGCGCGCCCGCACGGACCTTGCCGAAGCGGCCGAGCGTGACCGTGCCATCGCGGTGGCGCACGACCGCCTCGCGGGCGCGCTGGGCACGCTGTACGCGGCGGTGGCGCCGCGCACCCGGCACTCGCTCGTCCACGGAGAACTGGCCCCGGAACACGTCCTCGTCGACGTGCGCGGCGAGCCGGTGCTGATCGGCATCGAGGGCCTGATGTTCTTCGACGCCGAGTGGGAGCACGTGTTCCTCCGGCTCCGCTACGACGACTACTACAGCAATCTCCACAACCCCGACCTCGACGAGACCCGCATGGCCTTCTACGGCCTCGCCATACACCTGTCCCTGGCGGCGGGCCCGCTGAGACTGGTCGACGGCGACCTGTCCGACCGCGACGCGCTGCGGGGGATTGTCGACCACAACCTCGACAAGGCCCTCCGCTTCGCGGCCTGAGGCTGCGCCGGACCTACGACGGGCGGTCGCTCGCGGGGGAGGTGGTAGCCCGCGGAGATCTGGGTACCCGTAGGGATCGACTTCAAGGAGGACGACCATGGACAACGTCGCCGCCCTGGCGCGCGAACACCTTCAGAAGGCCACGGCCTCCGAGCACGGGCGCAGCGCGCACCTGTTCCTGCACGAGGGACCGCTGCGCCAGACCGTGATCGCCCTGACCGCGGGGTCCGCGCTGGACGAGCACAACGCCCCGGTGGCCGCGAGCATCCACGTCCTGAGCGGATCGGTCCGGATCACGGCCGCCGGCGGCGACGTCGACGTGCCGGAGGGCTGCGTCCAGGCCGTCCCCCAGGAACGCCACGGCCTGACCGCCTTGGAGGACGCGGCAGTCGTCCTCACGGCCGTGACGGAGGTGGCGGAGTGACGACATAGGTCGGCGGCTGGGCGGTCACACGGCGGTTTTCGTCTCCGCGTTCCTACTCGCGGTGGCGCGGTGGCCCCGGGTGGGGAGTCCTCGTCACCCTATCCTCCTCACTCTCGGCGGCGGGCTCGGCTTCGGCTGAGGGGCCATGTCGCCAGCCAGCGGTAGGCGATGCGGACCGCGGGCGGGAGCAGGCGGTGGATGGCGGCCCGGCGTTCGGGCGGGGTGCCGTCCGTGAGCCAGGCGTACAGCGCCACTCCGCTGGTCAGGCCCAGCGGTTGACGCAGGGCGACATCGAAGTCCGCCCAGTCCCTCGGGGTGATCCGGTCGGCGAGGACCGGCAGCAGGGTGGCGTGCACGTGGTCGAGGTAGTCCGTCAGGGCGGCGTCCAGGACCGGCATGTACTCGGCCGTACGCCCGGCCGGGCCGCGGCCGGACAGGCACTCGTCCACGGTCTCGACCAACAGGACGAGTCGGCGCAGCCGCCGCTTCGTCTCGGCCGCCGCCCGGGCGTCCTCCCGTTCGCCGGGCGGCTCGCCCGCCGCATACGGGCGCAGGACGTCCGCCTCGGCCACGAGGTAGTCGGTGAGGCGGCGTCTGAAGTCCAGCCACGCCGGCGTGGTCACCGGGAAGCCGGTGCGTGACCAGGCGACGAGGCGGCGCACGTCCCGGCGCAGGGCGTCGTGGATGGCGTGGATCAGCAGCAGGTCGATCCGCGGATCGGCGGCGGGCTGGGTGCGGCGGGTGGGACCGGGGGCGGTGGGGTGCATGGTGGGCCTCCCGTGCATGGGTCATGCGTCCGAGCGGTGCCCGGCGACCGGTGTCCCGGGGTGGTCCGGGTGCCGGCCCTCGATCGCGGCCGGGTCGTCGGGCGCGACGAGAGCCTGCCCGGCCGTCGGCTTGCGGACCTGGTCCGCGAAGTACCAGCGGGAGAGGCGGACACGCAGCTTCTGCGCCGGTGTCGCCCGGCGGGACACGCCGTTCTCGTCCTGTTCGGGTCCGAGTTCGAGGGGGTCGTACTGCTCGTGGGCGGTGAGGACGTGGCGGGCGGTCGCGTCGAGGGGTTCGTGGACCTCGACGAAGCCGCCGTCCGGAAGCTTCTTGATCACGCCGGTCTCGCGGCCGTGCATGATCTTGTCGCGGTCGCGCAGTTGCAGGCCCTTGCACAGCCGCACGGTGACCACGTAGGCCAGGGGTGGCGCGACGAGCAAGGCGACGCGTCCGATCCAGGTGATCGTGTTGATCGACAGGTGGAAATGGGTGGCGATGATGTCGTTGCTGCCGCACACCCAGAGCACGCCGTAGGCGGCGATCCAGGCGACGCCGAGCCCGGTGCGCACCGGCATGTTGCGCGGCCGGTCCAGCAGGTGGTGCTCGCGTTTGTCCCCGGTGATCCAGGCCTCGATCCACGGGTAGGCGCCCAGGATCGTGAACAGGATGCCCGGGACGACCACGGCCGGGAGCAGCACGTTGAGGCTGACCGTGTGGCCCCAGGCGGTGACCTCCCAGTTGGGCATCAGCCGCAGCGCGCCCTCCAGGAACCCGATGTACCAGTCGGGTTGCGAGCCGGCGCTGACCTGGCCTGGATGGTAGGGACCGTACGACCACACCGGGTTGATCTGGACCAGCCCGCCCATCAGCGCGGTGATGCCGAAGACGATGAAGAAGAAGCCTCCCGCCTTGGCCACGTACACCGGCATGAAGGGCTGGCCGACGACGTTGCCCTCGGTCCGTCCGGCACCGGGGAACTGGGTGTGCTTGTGGTAGAAGACCAGGATCAGGTGGATCGTCAGCAATCCCACCATGAGCGCGGGCACCAGCAGTACGTGCACGGTGAACAGCCGCGGGATCGCGTCGTCCCCCGGGAACTCCCCGCCGAACAGGAAGAAGTGCAGGTAGGTGCCGATGATCGGGATGGCGAGGACGACGCCGGAGGCGATCCGCAGGCCGGTGCCGGACAGCAGGTCGTCCGGCAGCGAGTAGCCGACGAAGCCGTTGAGCAGCGCCAGGATCAGCAGGATGAAGCCGAAGAGCCAGTTGACCTCGCGCGGCTTGCGGAACGACCCGGTGAAGAAGTGCCGGAACATGTGCACGAACAGCGCGGCGATGAAGACCAGTGCGGACCAGTGGTGGACCTGCCGGATCATCATGCCGCCGCGGACGTCGAAGCTGATCTCCAGCGTCGATTCGTATGCCCGCGACATGTGCACCCCTTGCAGGGGCACGTAGGAGCCGTCGTAGACGACCTCCTGCATGCTGGGCTCGAAGAAGAAGGTCAGGAACACGCCGGTCAGCAGCAGCGTGATGAAGCTGTACAGCGCGATCTCGCCGAGCATGAAGGACCAGTGGTCCGGAAAGACCTTCCGGATGTACTTGCCGCCGCCGCGGTAGAGCCCCAGCCGGGAGTCCAGCGCGTCGACGCGGCGGATGGCCTTGGAGTCCGGTATCGGGGCTCGGACGGGCTCGGCGCTGCCGCGGGTCGCGGGTGCCGGTTCTCGTACGCTCACGCGGGGTCTACCTCTCCAGTTCCCGGATGACGGCGGCTGGTGGTCGGAGGGCGGGGGACGGCGGCTGGTGGTCGGAGGCTGAGGGGCCGGGGCGACGGCGCCGGGGGTCAGGAGTGCGCCGGGACCAGCGGCTCGACACCCGCGGGGGACTTGTCGGACGCGGAGTCCGTGCCGTCGGGGCGACCGGTGTTCATCAGGACGGCCACGAGGACCGCGCCGACCGCGAGGATCCCGGCGGCCCAGGAGGCCGCGGTGGCGAAGCCCTCCACGGCCGCCTGCTTGGCGAGCGCGGGGCTCGGGCCCTCGTCGGCGTGCGACGCCAGGTAGTCCGCGGTGGCGCTGGTGGCGAGGGTGTTGAGGAGCGCGGTGCCGATCGAACCGCCGATCTGCTGCGCGGTGTTCACGCTGGCCGAGGCCACTCCGGCGTCCTCGGCGCGTACCCCGTGGGTCGCGTAGTTGAGCGCCGTCGGCATGATCAGGCCCGCCCCGAGGCCGGTCAGGATCTGCGTGACCAGCACGCCGCTCGCGTACCCGGTGTCAGGCTCGACGGTGTTCATCCACACCATGCCGACGGCGCCGAGCAGCATGCCCGGGACGATGAGCGCCCGCGGCGGGACCTTGGGCAGCAGCCGGGTGGTCAGCCCGCCCGCGGACACCAGCACCGCCATGGCCATCGGGAGGAAGGCGACGCCCGTCTTGACCGGCGAGTAGTCCTTGACGACCTGGAGGTAGAAGGTCATGAAGAGGAACGCGCCGAACATCCCGACGACCGCGAGGCCGACGCCCAGGTACGCCCCGGCGCGCGTGCGGTCGGCGACCACCCGCAGCGGCAGCAGGGGCTGGGCCACCCGGCTCTCGACGTACGCGAACGCGGCGAGCAGTAGAGCACCGGCGGCGAGCAGGCCGATGACCGCGGCCGAGCCCCAGCCGTCCGCCTCGGCGCGGCTGGTGCCGTAGACGATCGCGACCAGGCCGCTCGTCACCAGCACCACGCCCGGGATGTCGAACCGGGCCTTGCCGGGGCGGCGCGACTCCGTCAGGAGCGTGTACCCGCCGAACGCCGCGACCAGGGCGATGGGGATGTTGATGTAGAGGCACCAGCGCCAGTCGAGGTAGTCGGTCAGCGCCCCGCCGGCCAGCAGGCCGATCGCGCCGCCGGTCCCGGCGATGCCGCCGAGGACGCCGAACGCCTTGGCGCGGTCCTTGGGCTCGGTGAACATCACGGTGATCAGGGACAGCACGGACGGCCCGAGCAGCGCGCCGAACGCGCCTTGCAGGGCGCGGGCGATCAGCAGCATCTCGAAGTTGCCGGCCGCGCCGCCCAGCGCCGACGCCCCGGCGAAGCCGAACAGCGCGATCAGGAACGTTCGCTTGCGTCCGGTGTAGTCGGCGATCCGCCCGCCGAGCAGCAGCAGGCTCCCGAACGCCAGCATGTAGGCGGTGATGACCCACTGCCGGTCACCGTCGGAAATGGCCAGGTCCTCCTGGAGCGACGGCAGCGCGATGTTCACGACCGTGCCGTCGAGAATGATCATCAGCTGGGCCAGTCCGATGAAGAACAGTGTGACCCAGCGGCGCGGATTTACCTCCGGGCCCTGCACCGATTCGGTTGCCATGCCCTCGTCCTCACTGACGTGTTGCGCACCACGCGAGCGGATCGTGCACGTGGTGTCCCGACACATCCGAGACGGAAGAGGGCGGCCGAGTGTGACATGGGGGTTATGTGACCTGCGCCACTGCACCGCGGTGTCGTGCGCGTCGGCCCTGGTCAGCGACGTGCGCAAGGGCGCGCGGACATGTGCGGCGCGCCCGGAGTGGACC
>NZ_JBPKBH010000001.1:167591-198617 GCF_051388915.1 Yinghuangia sp. YIM S09857
GCCCGGAGTGGACCGGGCGCGCCGCAGGAGGCGGGACCGCTTGTCAGGCGACGGCCGAGCCGTAGATGTGGTCGACCTTCATGGTCATCAGGACGCGGCGGTCGGACACCATGACCGACCGGTACTCGTCCCAGTCGGGGTGCTCCCCGGCGGCCCGCCGGTAGTAGTCGACCAGCGCCTCGACCTCCGGCCCGTGCGGGTCGGTGCCGGGGCCGGTCAGCGTGGCGGTGCCCTCGGCGGTCGCCCACTTCCAGCCGTCGGCGCTCGTGACCTCCAGGGTGGCCCGGGGATCGCGGCGCAGGTTGGCGGTCTTCGCCCGGCCTTCCGTCATCGACACGTACAGCACGCCGGACTCCGGGTCGAAGAACGGCATGACCGGCGACAACTGGGGGCGGCCGTCGGACTTGATGGTCGCGAGCACGCCGAGGCGGCTCTCCGCGAGCAGAGTGCGCGGGTTGAACGGTTCGGTCGTCATGTCAAAGCCAAGTCGTGGTCGGGGCCGCCTGTTCCGGGCTCGGAGGGCGGACGGAGGGGGCGGTCAGGGGTGGGTGGGCGCGGGCGTGCGGAAGAGTTCGATCATGGCGGCGTATCCGCGGTCGCCGAGACCGCGGTCAACGGCGCGTTGACCCAATGCCTGGACCAGTTTGGGGAGTTCCGCGTTGACGCCGAGGAACTCGCTTTCGTGCACCAGATGTTCCATTGAGGCCACGTGGGTTCCCAGCGACGCGTCCTCGACGGGGAACTCGTCCCCGTCGATCTGCCGTGCGTACCCCGGCAGCCATGCGCCCACGGTGTCAAGGCCCTTGGTGACCATCGGGAGGAACGCCGTGGCGGGCACGTTCGCGGTGCCGAGAAGCGCGGCGCCGTGCAGGAAGCCGTTCAGGATGCTCCACATGAGGCTCAGCAGCGCCGCCTCGTAGAGGGACGACAGGCCCTGGTCCTCGCCGAGGTACGTCGCCGCCCCGGCACCCAGCACGCGCAGGGTCTCCTCGTGCTCCGCGAAGGCGGACCGCGGCCCGCTGTAGACGATGTCCGCGGTCGGCGTGCCGATCCCGTCCGGCGCGGCGGGGATGGCGCCGTCGAGGTACGCGGCCCCGCGCGCGGCGGCCCACTCGGCGGTCTCGCGGGCCTGCTGCGAGGTCCCCGAGGTCAGGTTGACGACGACCTTGCCCTTCAGGTCGCCGCCGAGTGGATCGAGGAGCGCGCGTACCGCGTCGTAGTCGGTCACGCAGACCACGACGAGCGGACTCGCCGCGATTGCCGCGCCAGGCGAGTCGGCGAGGGCCGCACCGCGGCCCACCAGCTTTTCGGCCTTCGCGGCCGTGCGGTTCCATACGGTCGTGAGTCGCCCGGCGTTCAGGAAGGCTCCGGCCAGCGCCTGCCCCATGAGGCCCAGGCCCATGACCGTGACGGGGGTGGTGTCGGAGTTCTGCATCACAAGCTCCTGGGGTTGAGTCGGTTCGGGTCGGCGCGAGATGGCCGGGATGTTTCGAGATCTCCGCGGTGGCGGGAAGCCACAGCGCGATCCTCGGCGTTCACACCGGTATGAAGGTCAAGGCCGAACCAAGGAGGGGCCGGGAGTGGGCATGCTGATCGGGGAACTGAGCCGCCGGACGGGCGTCAACACGCACCAACTGCGGTACTACGAGGCGCAGGGCCTGTTGGAACCCGCACGGGGCGCCAACGGTTACCGCGAGTACGGCGAGGACGCCATCCTGGTCGTCACCCAGATCCGCAGACTGCTCGGCGCGGGCCTGACGACCGACCAGATCAGGTACCTCCTCCCCTGCGCCTCCGGCGTCGGCCCCGAGCTGACCCCGTGCCCCGAACTGCTGGACATGCTCCGCGCCCGCCTGGACGGCATCGACGAGCGCATGGACGCACTCGCCGACACCCGCAAGGCGCTCAGCACCTACGTGGCCGCGACCGAGCGCGCTCTCGCCGTCGCCTGAGCCGCACCGCACCGCACCACGTCCGCCACGTCCGCCGCGGCTCAGGAGTCGACTCGGTCCCAGCCGCGGCGTTCGGGACGCGACGCCAACTGGTGCGGATCGCGGGACCGGTAGACCAGGTACGGGCGGAACACGTACTTCACCGGCGCGCTGAACGCGTGCACGAGGCGGGTGAACGGCAGCAGCGCGAACAGCACGAACGCCAGCACGGCGTGCACATGGAACGCGAGCGGCGCCTCCGCCATCAGGTCGACGTCGGGCTGGAAGGCGAACAGCGAGCGGAACCACGGCGACACGGTCTCGCGGTAGTTGTACGTGTTCCCGAAGCCGTTCTCGATCAGCGTCGTGGCCAGCCCCGCGAGGATCGTCGCGGTGAGCGCGACGTACATCAGCTTGTCGTTGCGCGTCGTGGCCAGGAACACCGGCCCGGTGGTGCGTCGCCGCCAGATCAGCAGCACGATGCCGACGACCGTGGCCACGCCCGCGAGCACGCCGAGCGTCATCGCCAGGACGTGGTAGGCGTGCTCGCTCACACCCACGGCCTCCGTCCACCCCTCCGGGATCAGCAGGCCCAGGACGTGCCCGGCCAGCACGAACAGCAGACCGTAGTGGAACAGCGGGCTGGCGACGCGCAGCAGCCGCGACTCGTACAGCTCGGACGAGCGCGTGGTCCACCCGAACTTGTCGTAGCGGTAGCGCCAGTAGGTCCCGGCGATGAGCAACGCGGCGCTGACGTACGGCAGTACGCCCCACAGCATGACGTCGGCGGCGGATGTCACCGGGGTCCTCCCGCGACAGTGGTCGGGAACGGCAGATCGACGACGCCGCGCCCGGGTGCCGCGGGGCCCGGCATCGGACCGTACGGCTCCAGGCCGACGTCCTCGCGGCCCGGCCCGCGCAGCGCGAGCGCACGGGCCTGCGCCTCGTCGGCCGGGGTCGGCCCGGGCAGAGTGGCGCAGACGGCGTCCAGAAGCCGCGCGTACGGCGTGCCGGCGTCGGTGAGCGCGATCCGCAGGAGTTCGAGGCCGGGCCGGTGCTCGGCGAGCAGGGCGGTGCCGTCCCGCGGCTCGCGCGCCGCGAACTCCAGGACAGCGGGCAGGAAGTCGGGCAACTCGGCGGTGTCCGCCGTGCCGTCGAAGGACCAGCCCGCGGCGCGGTAGCGCTCCTTCAGGCGGACGAGGGCCATGCCGCGCCTGCGCGTGTCGCCGTCCGTCCACCAGGTCAGGTGCAGGCAGCGGCGGTTCTGCTGGTCGAACACCGCCACGTAGTGCTCGGCGAGTTCGCGGTCGGGCGTCGCCGCGGCGTGCGAGGCGAACTCCAGCGCGGCGTCCCGCGAGGCGTGCGGCGCGAGACCGGCCAACGCCTCCACGATCAGCGGCAGACGGCCGCGCAACGCGCTGTCCGGATAGTCGAGCAGCAGCCCGGCGGCCTGCCGCACCGCGGCGGTCTCGCGCGGACCGGGCAAGGCCGTCGGGGACGCGTCCCCGGAGCGACGCAGCCGTCTCACCGGTCCGCCCCCTCCGGACCGGCACCGGACTCGCGGCCGGCCTCGGCCTCCGGCCCGTCCCCGCCCCGCCCCCGCGCGGGGAACAGCCCGGCCGGCCGGCCGTTCCCGTCCCAGTTCAGCAGGTTGACGCGCGTGCGCGCGGTGTCCGCGGGGGTGTCGGCCGTCGCCCGGTCGCGCAGCACGTGGAAGTTCTCGACCGATGCGGGGGCGTAGCGTCCCGACGCCTCGCCGAACGGTCCCGAGCCGCCCATGCCGGGCCCGTCCGCGTAGTCCAGGCTGCACCCGTGGTCGAGCACCGATTCCTCCAGGGCCGCGGCGTCGCCGATCGCGGCGGTGGGGATGACGTACCGGTCCTCGTACTTCGCGATGGCCAGCAGCCGGTACATCTCCTCGATCTCCTCGGTCCCCATCCCGACCGCCGCCGCGATGGACGGATCGGGCGGCTCCCCGAGGTTCACGCGGCGCATGTGCGCTCGCATGGCCGCGAGCTTGCGCAGACTCGCGTCCACCGGACGCACGTCGCCCGCCGTGAACAGCTCCGCCAGGTACTCGATCGGGATCCGCAGCGACTCGATCGCGCCGAACAGATTGCCGCGGTCCTCGGCGTCGTTCCCGGTGGCGGACAGGGCGTCGACGACGGGGGAGAGCGGCGGGATGTACCAGACCATCGGCATCGTGCGGTACTCCGGGTGCAGCGGCAGCGCGATCCGGAAGTCCTTGATGAGCCGGTGCACCGGGGACCGCCGGGCCGCCTCCATCCAGTCGAACGGGATGCCCGCGCGCTCCGCCTCGCGCCCGACCTCCGGGTCGTGCGGGTCGAGGAAGACGTCCAACTGCGCCTCGTACAGCCCGTGCTCGTCGGGGGTGGCGGCCGCGGCGAGGACCGCGTCCGCGTCGTACAGCATCACCCCGAGGTAGCGCAGCCGCCCCACACACGTCTCGGAGCACACCGTCGGCAGCCCGACCTCCAGGCGCGGGTAGCACAGCGTGCACTTCTCGGCCTTGCCGGTGCGGTGGTTGAAGTACACCTTCTTGTACGGGCACCCCGTCACGCACATGCGCCAGCCCCGGCACTTGTCCTGGTCGACCAGCACGATGCCGTCCTCGGACCGCTTGTACATCGCCCCGGACGGGCAGCTCGCGACGCATGACGGGTTCAGGCAGTGCTCGCAGATGCGCGGCAGGTAGAACATGTACGCCTGCTCGTATTGCAGGCGCACGTCGCGCGAGACCTTCGCCAGCACCGGGTCGTCGGCCCCGTGCTCCGGCATGCCGCCGAGGTTGTCGTCCCAGTTCGCCGACCACGTGATGTCGAGCTGCTTGCCGCTGATCAGCGAGCGGGGCGCGGCCACCGGGAAGTCCGGCCCGGCGGGCGCGTCGGTGAGGTTCTTGTAGTCGTAGGTCCACGGCTCGTAGTAGTCGCCGATGTTGGGCAGCACCGGGTTGTTGAAGATGGTGGCGAGCTTCTTCAGCCGGCCGCCGGCCTTGAGCTTGAGCCGTCCGCGCCGGTTGAGCTCCCAGCCGCCGCGCCATCGCTCCTGGTCCTCGTGCCGCCGAGGGTAGCCCTGCCCGGGCCGCGTCTCGACGTTGTTGAACCAGGCGTACTCGACGCCGCCGCGGTTGGTCCACGCCTGTTTGCAGGTGACCGAGCAGGTATGGCAGCCGATGCACTTGTCGAGGTTCATCACCATCGCGATCTGGGCCATCAAGCGCATCAGTACCGCACCTCCTGGGAGCGGCGGCGGATCACGGTGACCTCGTCGCGCTGGTTTCCGGTGGGGCCGAAGTAGTTGAACGCGAAGGACAGCTGCCCGTAGCCGCCGATCAGGTGCGACGGCTTCAGCAGCAGCCGGGTGAGGGAGTTGTGGATGCCGCCGCGGCGCCCGGTCGTCTCGCTCTTGGGCACCGCGATGGTGCGCTCCTGTGCGTGGTGCATGTAGACGGTGCCGGTCGGCATGCGGTGCGACACGACCGCGCGCGCGACCACCACGCCGTTGCGGTTGACCGCCTCGATCCAGTCGTTGTCGCGTACGCCGACGGCCGCGGCGTCGTCGACCGACATCCAGATCGTCTGCCCGCCGCGCGACAGCGACAGCATGAACAGGTTGTCCTGGTACTCCGAGTGGATCGACCACTTGTTGTGCGGTGTCAAGTACCGCACGGTCACCTGCCGTTCGCCGTCCGGGCCGATGCGCGGCTCGCCGAACAGCCGGTGCATGTCGAGCGGCGGGCGGTAGACCGGCAGGCACTCGCCCAGCTCGTGCATCCAGTCGTGGTCGAGGAAGAAGTGCTGGCGCCCGGTCAGCGTGTGCCACGGCTTCAGGCGCTCCACGTTGACGGTGAACGCGGTGTAGCGCCGTCCGCCGGTCTCGCTGCCCGACCACTCGGGGGAGGTGATGACCGGCACGGGCGCCGCCTGCGTTTCGGCGTACGTGATGCGCTTGCCCTCGTGCTCCCGGGCCAGGTCCGCCAGTTCGCGGCCGACGCGGCGCTCCAGCGTCTCGAAGCCCTGCACGGCCAGGCGGCCGTTGCTGGTGCCCGACAGCGCGAGGATCGTGTCGCAGGCCTTGACCGCGGTGTCGAGGAGCGGGCGTCCTGCGGCGCCGCCGTAGGACGCCGGGGCGGTGCCGTTGCGCGCGGCGAGGTCGGCGACCTCCTCGGACACGTCGAAGGTGACGCCCTTCGTCGCCACGCCGAGCTTGTCGACGAGCGGGCCGAGCGTCGCCATCTTGGCCGCGACGGCTGCGTAGTCGCGTTCCACGACGGTCAGTTGCGGCATCGTCTTGCCGGGGATCGGCACCGCGTCGCCGGTTCGCCAATCCGGGACGGTGCCGCCCGGCTGCGCCACCTCGCCAGGGGTGTCGTGCAGGAGGGCGGTGGCGACCAGGTCGCGGCGTACGCCCAGGTGGGTCGCGGCGAGTTCGGAGAACTTCCGCGCGAGGGCGAGGAACGCGTCGAAGTCGCTGCGCGCCTGCCACGGCGGCCCCACGGCGGCGGTGAACGAGTGCACGAAGGGGTGCATGTCGGTCGAGGACAGGTCGGCCTTCTCGTACCACGTCGCCGCGGGCAGGACGATGTCGGACAGCAGGGTCGTGGACGTCATCCGGAAGTCCAGCGACAGCAGCAGGTCGAGCTTCCCCTCGGGGGCCTCGTCGTGCCACTTCACGTCGCGCGGACGGGTGTTCGGCGGCGCCTCGGCCGCGCGCAGGTTGTCGTGCGTGCCGAGCAGGTGCCGCAGGAAGTACTCGTCGCCCTTCGCCGAGGACCCGAGCAGATTGGCGCGCCAGACGGTGAGCACTCGCGGCCAGTTCTGCGGTGCGTCGGGGTCCTCGCAGGCGAACCCGAGTCGCCCCGAGGTGAGTTCGTCGACGACGTGGTCCGCGGGCTCGCGTCCCGACGCCGCCGCCTCGTCGGCGAGGTCGAGGGGGTTGCGGTCGAACGTCGGGTAGGAGGGCATCCAGCCCAGCCGCGCCGACTGGGCCAGGACGTCCGCCGCGGTCATGCCCGCGAAGCGCCCCTCGCCCAGCGGCGACGCCAGGACGTCCGCGCCGAAGCCGTCGTACCGCCACTGGTCGGTGTTGAGGAACCAGTACGCCGTGCCGATCATCTGCCGCGGCGGACGCCCCCAGTCGCCGGCGCCCGCGAGCGTCGCCCAGCCCGTCACCGGGCGGCACTTCTCCTGGCCCACGTAGTGCGCCCAGCCGCCGCCGTTGCGGCCCTGGCAGCCGGTCAGTTTCAGCAGCGCGAGGAAGGCGCGGTAGATCGTCTCGGAGTGGAACCAGTGGTTGGTGCCGGCGCCCATGAGGATCATGCAGCGGCCGCGCGACTTCTCGGCCGTGTCGGCGAACTCCCGGGCGATCTTCACGGCCCGTGCGGCCGGGACCGAGGTCAGGCCCTCCTGCCAGGCGGGCGTGCCGAGCGCCTCGGCGTCGTCGTACCCGCGCGGCCACGTCCCCGGGAGGCCGTCGCGGCCCACGCCGTACTGGGCCAGCAGCAGGTCGAAGACGGTGGTGACCAGGGGCCCGCCCTCGCGCAGCCGTACGGCAGGCACTCCGCGCCGCAGGACGCCGCCCGAGCCGTCCTCGGTGTCGAAGCGCGGCAGCAGCACCTCGACGCCCTCCGCGCGCTGGTCCTGATGCAGCGTCAGACGCGGGGTGACACCACCGAGGTCGAGGTTCCAGCGCCCCTCCGAGTCGGGGGCCCAGCGGTCGCCCAACGTGCCGCCGGGTACGAACGGCGAGCCGGTGGCGTCGTCCACGAGGACGGTTCGCCACTCCGCGTGCGTGGCCGAGGCCTGCGCGCCGCCGAGGTCGCTCGCGCGCAGGAACTTGTCGGGCACCAGCCCGCCGTCCTTCTCCCGGAGCGTCACGAGGAAGGGGAGGTCGGTGTAGGCGCGCACGTAGTCCGCGAAGAACGGCACCTGCCGCTCCACGAAGTACTCGCGCAGCAGCACGTGGCCCATGGCCATCGCCAACGCGCCGTCGGTCCCCGGGTGCGGGTGCAGCCACTCGTCGGCGAACTTGGCGTTGTCCGCGTAGTCCGGCGCGACCACCACGACCTTCTGGCCCCGGTAGCGCGCCTCGGCCATCCAGTGCGCGTCCGGGGTGCGCGTGACGGGCACGTTCGAGCCCCACATGATCAGGTACGCGGCGTCCCACCAGTCGCCCGACTCCGGCACGTCGGTCTGGTCGCCGAACACCTGCGGCGAGGCGACCGGGAGGTCGGCGTACCAGTCGTAGAACGACAGCATGGGCGCGCCGATCAGGCCCATGAAGCGGGCTCCGGCCGCGTGCGAGACCATCGACATGGCCGGGATCGGCGAGAACCCCGCCACCCGGTCCGGGCCCTGCGTCTTGATGGTGTGCACGTGCGCTGCGGCTGCGATCTCGACCGCCTCGTCCCAGGTCACGCGCACCAACCCGCCCTTGCCGCGCGCCTGTTGGTAGCGGCGGCGGCGCTTCGGATCGCCCACCACCTCGGCCCACGCGGCGACCGGGTCGCCGAGCCGGCCCTTGGCCTCGCGGTACATCTCCACGAGCACGCCGCGGGCGTACGGGTAGCGCACGCGCGTGGGGGAGTAGGTGTACCAGGAGAACGCGGCGCCGCGCGGGCAGCCGCGCGGCTCGTACTCCGGGCGGTCCGGGCCGACCGAGGGGTAGTCGGTGCCCTGGGTCTCCCACGTGATGATGCCGTCCTTGACGTACACCTTCCAGCGGCAGGAGCCCGTGCAGTTGACGCCGTGCGTCGAGTTGACGACCTTGTCGTGGCTCCAGCGGTCGCGGTAGAAGACGTCGCCCTCGCGGCCGCCGGTCTTGTAGACGGAGCGCAGGTCGCCGGACACCTCGGAACGGGTCAGGAACCGCCCGGCTTTGAGCAGTACGTCGACGGCGGGACTGTCCAGCCCGGCCCGATCGCCGCCTTCGCCGTCCGCCACGCTGTCCTCCTCGACCCGGCATCCATGTGCCTAGCCAAATTAGGGCAAACTCCTCCAATTGCAGCGTTGTCCGCACCGACCCGCGTGTCGGCCGGATCCGCGAGGGAGAACCCCCTGCGGACGCCCGCGCGATCTGACAGCGTGGGGGTGGAAGGGCGAACTCCGCGCACACGCAGGGAGGCAGACGAGATGGTGTTTGGCTGGATCCGCCGCCTCAGGCAGACCCCCGCCGCACCTGCGGCCCCGCAGATGCCCGGGCAACCCGCGCAACCCGCGACGGTTCGCACCGGCAGCGGTTCGGCGGTGAGCCTCGACAAGATCGAGCGCACCGCGCCGGGGCTGGTCAGCCTCTACAAGGCCGCGGGGGTGAGCCTCGACAAGCACCGGCTGGCAGGCGTCCGTGCCGCGGTGTACCTGGTGCTCGACCGCTCGGGCAGCATGGCCGGGTTCTACCGCGACGGCAGCGTCCAGTCGCTCGCCGAGCGGGTGCTGGCGGCCGCGGCGCACTTCGACGACGACGGCGTGGTGCCGGTGGTCTTCTTCGACACCAAGGCGTACCAGGTCGAGGAGATCTCCCTGAGCGACTACCAGGGCCGCATCGCCGAACTGCACGCCAAGCTGGGCCGCATGGGGACCACCAACTACGTCGCCGCCATGGAGGCGGTCATCCGCCACTACAAGGCCTGCGGCGCGACCGACCCGGCGTACGTCGTGTTCCAGACCGACGGTTCGCCGGACAGCCCGAAGGCCGCCGAGAAGGCGATCTGCAAGGCCGCGAAACTGCCGATCTTCTGGCAGTTCGTGGGCTTCGGCCGCGACCGGTTCCAGTTCCTGCACCGTCTCGACGACCTCCCCGCCCCGCAATACCGCGTGGTCGACAACGCCGGCTTCTTCGAAGCAGGCGCCAACCCCAAGCGCATGAGCAACGAAAAGCTCTACGACCAACTCATGATCGAGTTCCCCGAGTGGCTCCAATCCGCCCGAGCCGCCGGCGTCCTCCGCTGACAGGTCCTTAGCCGCGTCCCTCCCGCCACGCGGCCCACCCGTTCGCGCGTCCTCCCGTTCGCGCGTCCTCCCGTTCGCGCGTCCTCCCGTTCGCGCGTCCTCCCGTTCGCGCGTCCTACCCGGTCACGCGCCTCACCCGGTCACGCGCGTCACCTGCTCACGCGCCCCCCTCACGCGCCCCACCTGCTCACGCGCCCGACCCACGCGCCCGACCCACGCACGGCCCAACCTGCCGCCCCGACCGCTCCTCTCCTCCTCTCCTCCGCGCCTCCGCGCCTCCTCTCCTCCGCGCCTCCGCGCCTCCTCTCCTCCTGCTCTCCTCCTCTTCTCCGCCCCGCTCGGGCGAACCGCACGGTTGTCGGTGGGGGCGGTTAGGGTTTTGGGGTGGAACCCGATCTGTTCATCGCCGCCGCCGAGGAGCGTCAGAGCAAGGACCCCGCGCTCGCCCCGCTCGCGGTTCGGATGCGGCCCCGTGAGTTGGACGAGGTGGTCGGGCAGCGGCATCTGCTCGGGGACGGTTCCCCGCTGCGCCGCCTCGTGCGCGCCGGGAACGGCGTCACCGCGCCGTCGTCCGTGATCCTGTGGGGACCACCCGGCACCGGGAAGACCACGCTCGCGTACGTCGTCAGCCACGCGACCAAGCGCCGCTTCGTCGAGTTGTCCGCGATCACCGCGGGCGTCAAAGAGGTCCGCACCGTCATCGAGGCCGCCCGCCGGGAGTCCGGTGCGCACGGCCGCGAGACGCTGCTCTTCCTCGACGAGATCCACCGCTTCTCCAAGGCCCAGCAGGACTCCCTGCTGCCCGCGGTGGAGAACCGATGGGTGACGCTCATCGCCGCGACCACGGAGAACCCGTACTTCTCCGTCATCAGCCCGCTGCTGTCCCGGTCCCTCCTGCTCACCCTCGAATCGCTGACCGAGGACGACATCCGCGACCTGGTCCGCCGCGCGCTCGCCGACGAGCGCGGACTCGGCGGCGCGGTGCACCTGGACCCCGACGCCGAGGATCACCTCGTGCGCATCGCGGGCGGCGACGCCCGGCGCGTCCTGACCGCGCTGGAGGCCGGTGCCGGATCCGCGATGGACCGCGGCGAGAAGTCGGTGACGCTCGCGACCCTGGAGGCCGCGGTCGACCGCGCCGCGGTGCGCTACGACCGCGACGGCGACCAGCACTACGACGTGGCGAGCGCCCTCATCAAGTCCATCCGCGGCTCCGACGTCGACGCCACACTCCACTACCTGGCCCGCATGATCGACGCGGGGGAGGACCCGCGCTTCATCGCCCGGCGCCTGATGATCTCCGCGTCCGAGGACATCGGCCTCGCCGACCCCACGGCCCTGACCACGGCCGTCGCCGCGGCCCAGGCGGTCGCGCTGATCGGCTTCCCCGAGGCCCAACTGACGCTCGCCCATGCCGCCATCGCGCTCGCCCTCGCGCCGAAGTCCAACTCGGCGACCCTCGCGATCGGCGCGGCGCTGGCCGACGTACGCGCCGGTCTCGCCGGACCCGTCCCCGCGCACCTGCGCGACGGCCACTACAAGGGCGCCGCCAAACTCGGGCACGCGCAGGGCTACGTCTACCCGCACGACGTACCCGGCGGCGTCGCCGAGCAGCAGTACGCGCCGGACACCGTGCACGGCAAGCGCTACTACCACCCGACGCGCTACGGCAACGAGGCGCGCTACGCCGACGTCCTCGACCGCGTCCGGGGCAAGCTCGGCCACACGGACGAGTGACCGCTACGGGCGTTCGACCACGAACCGCACCTCGCCGTCGTCCCGCGTGAGCCACCCGGCCGTCGGGGAGGCGAAGTGCGTGCCGACGACGAGGGTGCCGGTGTCGGCGTACCGGTCCACGAAGGCCCGACGCGTCGCCGTCGCGCCCGCGACGTCCTCGTCCGCCGCGCTCGGCACGTCGGGGGCGGCGAACTGCACGGGGTGGTGCACCAGGTCGCCGGTGACCACGGCCCGCTCGTCGCCCGACTCGACGACGACCGCCACCTGGCCGGGCGTGTGCCCGGGAGCGGGCTCAAGGCGTACGCCGTCCGCCACTTCGTGGTCGGGCCCGACCAGGTCCACGAGCCCCGCCTCGAACACCGGCCGCAGCGTGTTGTCCAGATCCGCCCGGCCGACCGAGTCGGAGTCGACGGCGTTGCTCCAGAACTCCCACTCCGTGCGCGGGATGACGTAGCGCGCGTTGGGGAACGTCGGCACCCACGCCCCGTCTACCAGGTGCGTGTTCCATCCGACGTGGTCGAAGTGCAGGTGTGTGCACACGACGGCGTCGATCGTCTCCGCCGGATACCCGAGCCCCTTCAGGTTGTCGAGCCACGCGGTTTGGAGCGGCGGCAACTGCGGCAAGGTCACCCGGTCGTTTCCTATACACGTGTCCACAAGGATGCGGTGGGCGCCGGTGTCGACCAGGATCGTCTGGATCGCCATCGTGAACTTGCCGTCCGGCTGCGCGAAGTGCGGGGTGAGCCAGGGGTACCGGTCGAGGAGCCCGGTGTCGGTCGCGCGCAGGGCACCGGTCACCGAGACCGGGAACTCCATCTCCACGACCTTGCGCAAAACCGACGAGCCGACGTGCCACATCGCCATGACCGAAAACCCTCCCAGGGTGCGGGATCGGCCACCGGCTCCGTCGGCCGGCCGCCCGGCCACACCTTCTCACTCAGGCGACTGTTTGAACACAGTCTTGTGATCGAGCGCTTGCGCACGGTAGAAACGAGCACCGGGCGCCGTCCGTGTCCGCTCAAGGATTTCCAGGGGACGGCCGGAGGCGTACGGCGCCCGACCCACCCCCCAAATGCGCCGCGAGGGCCGCCACAGGTCCTCGCGGCGCGCCCCGTCGGAATCCGCACGCCGCGATCCGCACGCCGGGATCCGCGCTCGATTCCGTCCTTCGGAATCCGCGCGTCAGAAGCCGCGGGTGCGCTTGGCCGCCGCGCGCTTCTCGCGGCCGCCGCGCTGCGGTGCCGGGAGCACGAACCGTGCGACCTCGCTGCCGAGGTTCACCCCCACCGCCAGAGCGAGCGCCAACCCGGCCGCGTTGACCAGCCCCGCCCAGCCGCGGTCCGTGTGCCCGAGCGCGAGGCCCAGCATGCCCTGGTACATCGCGCCGCCCGGCAGCAGCGGGCCGATCGCCGGGATCACGTACGGGAGCGCGGACGTACGGCCCGAGCGGGCCAGCAACTGCCCGAGGAGCCCGACCACGCCGGTGGCCACGACCGTCGCGAGGATCGGCGCCGCACCGCCGATGCGAAGCACCTCGAAGATCGACCAGCTCGCCGCGCCGCCCGCCGCCGCGATCGGCAGCACATGGTTGCGGACCTGCACAAGGACCGCGAAGGCGAGCGACAGACCGGCCGCGGCGAGCAGTTGCACGGGCGGGTTCGAGTCGGGGAAGAACGACCCCTCGACGTCGAGGTCCACGCCGAGCTGGTTGCCGACGTACAGCATTATGGCGACGCCGCAGATGATGCCGACGATGAGGTAGAAGACCTCCAGCAGGCGCGCCGAGGCGGTGATGTAGAAGCCGGTCAGGCCGTCCTGGACCGCGGCGACGAGCGCCCGGCCGGGCAGCAGCGCGAACAGTCCGCCGGTGACGACCGCGTACGGCTGCACGCCGATGTCGGCCTTGATCAGCCCGACCGCGATCGCCGCCGCCGGCATCGCGGCCAGCACGAACTGGTAGAACTCCGGGACCCCGCGCTTGGCCAGACCCTGCGCCAGGCTGTCGCCGACCACGGCCGCGAAGAACGCCGCGCACGCGACCACCGGCCCGCCGCCGACCAGCACACTCGCGGTCGACGCGACCAGCCCGGTGGCCATCAGCACGAGCCAGGTCGGATACGGATGCCGGTTGCGCCGGATGTCGACGAGGCGGTGGTATGCGTCCTCCAGCGTCACCTCGCCGGTGGTCATGTCCTCGACGAGCCGGTGTGCGGCGTCCAGGCGCGTGTAGTCGGTCACGCGGCGGCGGACCACGCGCTCGCTGGTGACCGGGAGGTCGACCAGCGACGGCTGGTAGGAGAGCGTGATGACGGTGAACGTGACGTTGGGCGTGCAGCGCTCCAGCCCGTAGGCGTCGGTGACGCCGAGCATGGCGGCCTCGACGTCCTCGCCCGCCTCGCCGCTGGCCAGCAGCAGTTCGCCGGTGCGCAGCGCGAGGTCGAGGACGCGGGGCACCGAGACGGTCGACTCGTGCCTCTCCGGGGCGTCGCCGAGCGCTGAGCTGAACCGCAGCCGGGTGCGCAGCCGGTCCTGCCACGGAAGGCTGGACAGCGGTGGCGGGTGCCAGGGCATTCGCGCGCCGGTCCGTCCGATGCGCCTGGCCGGCGGCGGTGCCGCACCGGCGGCCGTGCCGGATGCCGACCTGCCGGAAGCCGTACCGGATTCCGCGTGTGCGGCCGACGTGCTCCGGGGCTCGCGGGGATCCTCCGTGCCGCCGGCGGTGTCGGGTCGCCCGGCGCGATCGAACACCGCGTCCGTCCTTCCTGCCGATCGGTGGTGCCCTTCCACAGTGCCTCATGGAATCGCCAACTCCTCAATCGGAAGATGACGGCACGCCGAAGGTCGATCTCGCAGCAAGGATGCCGATGCGGTCGGAAACGCTCAACTTGGGCCCAGGAGACGGCATATGCCGCCAGGGCCGAGCAGGTTCGGCCGGGTGTGCGGCCGAGTGCGCGGCCGGGTGCGCGGTCGGAGACTACGCGCAGTCCGAGTCGGCGGAGCGCGGCCCCTGGAACAGCGCCCGCAGAGCATCCCCCAGCGCGGCGGCGTCGCCGACCGGTGCGTCGAACTCGAACCGCACGTCGCGGGTACGCGTCGGTCCGCTGCACCGCAGCCGCAGCCCGAAGCGGTCGAGGGCGACGGGCGCGACGCGCTCGCCCTCGTCGCTGGCGCCGGTCATCCGGCACAGGTGTTCGAGCTCGGCGCCGTGCGAGGCGTCGAGGTGCTGGAGCAGTTCGGTCTCGTGCTCGGCGAGCGGGTCGGGCGAGGCCTCCTCGTACTCGTCGGGCTCGACGTGCTCGGCCCCCCACAGGTCGTCGACCAGGACCTCGCCGGGCTCCAGGCGGACGACCGCCCCGGAGCGCGCACCGTCGAAGGTCAGCAGCGCGGGGTCGCGCGTCGCGGCGGCCAGACGGCCCCGGGCGCGGGCGAGTTCGGCGCCGGTCGGGGCGCTCAGCCATCCGGCGATCCAGCAGTGCGCGCGGACCCGGTGCGGCACCGCGACCGGAGCCACGTCGACCACGTGCAGCACGGCGGCGATGTCGTCGCGGGCGGTCAGCACCGCGGCGCCGACCTCGGGAGGGAGCAGGAGCAGCACCGAGCCGTCGGCCTCCACCGCGCGGGCCGCCGGGACGACCTGCTCCTCGCCGATGGCTCCGGGGAGTTCGACGGTCGCGGAGGCGGCGTACGCGGCCAGGGTGCGGGCGCGGGAGGCGGCCTCCGGGTGGGTCCCGCGGGGCCTGGTCCGCGTGGCGCATGCGTCGGTTTTGGGAGCGGAGTCGGAGGCAGAGGTCGTGTCGGTGGCGTCTGTGGCCCGGGGCATGTGTCCTCCAGCGGTTGTGTGCCGATCGTGCACCCCGGACTTCCCCTCGAGGCATCGTCGACGTTAAGGTTAGGCTTACCTAAGAAGGCCGCGGCTGGCAAGTACCCACCGATTCGGAGGACCCGTTGAACCAGGCCCGCCCCAAGGTCAAGCGCAGCAGAGCGCTCGGCGTCGCCCTGACCCCGAAAGCCCAGCGCTACCTGGAGAACCGCCCGTACCCTCCGGGGGAGCACGGCCGCGGCCGCAAGCAGGCGTCGGACTACAAGGTGCGCCTGCTCGAAAAGCAGAAGCTCCGCGCCCAGTACGACATCAACGAGACGCAGATGCGCGCCGCGTTCGACAACGCGCACAAGCACCAGGGCAAGACCGGCGACGAGATGGTCATCTCGCTGGAACGCCGCCTCGACGCCTTCGTGCTGCGCGCCGGGTTCGCCCGCACCATCTACCAGGCGCGGCAGATGGTCAGCCACGGCCACTTCGAGGTGAACGGCGGCAAGGTCGACCGCCCCAGCTACAAGCTGCGCCCCGAGGACGTCGTCGGTGTTCGCGAACGCAGCCGCGAGAAGCCGCTGTTCCAGGTCGTGCGGGCCGGCGGTTTCGCCGCCGAGAACACGCCCAAGTACATCGAGTCGAACCTGCCGGCCCTCGTGGCGCGCCTCGACCGCCTCCCGCAGCGCCGCGAGATCCCGGTCATCTGCGACGAGCAACTGGTCGTCGAGTACTACTCCCGCTGACCCGGGCCCGGCGCACTAACAGGGCACGGCCAAGGCACAAGCGCCAGGCACGACCATCAAGCACGACCAAAAGAGGGCCCCGCTCCGGATGGGAGCGGGGCCCTCTCGTTCCCCCGCGACAGCGGGGCAACCCTCATGGCTGTCAACGAGCCGCCGGGCGTCGGGTCACGGCCGGGTTCGGGCGGATGAGCAGCGAATTGTGCGGAACGAGCCGCCGCGCGCGAGGTCACGGTCGGTTCGTGCACTGCACCCCGCCCGGCCGGTAGTGTCAGGCGACCACCCCGCTACGGCGCGGTAGGGTCGGGGCTTCCGGGGTTGCCCGAGCGGCTGTGTCCCAGGTGACGCCCTCTCAGCTTGTCGTCCGCCGTTGTCTTTCGGCCATTGGCCATTGAAGGAGCGCATCAAGGTGTCGGGTGGCGAAGTCGCGCTGATGATCATCGCGACGTTCTGGGCGATTCTCGTCGCCTTCCTCGCGCTGGTGCTGGTGAAGCTGGTCAAGGTGCTCAAGGAGGCCACCCGCCTGGTCTCCGACATCGCCGACCGCACACCGCCCCTGCTGGATGAGATGACCGACGCCGTCCGCGCGACCAACGCGCAGTTGGCCCGCGTCGACCAGATCGCCGGGAACGTCCAGACGATGTCCACGAACGCGACCGCGTTGTCCTCGACCGTGGCGGCCACCCTGGGCGGCCCGCTGGTCAAGACCGCGGCGTTCTCGTACGGCGTACGCCGCGCACTGTCCGTCCAGCAGCGCGCCGAACTCGCCAAACGCGTACGCTCCACCGCCAGGGCGGAGCGCATCGCCCGCCAGCGCGCCGCGCGCGGGAGGTCATGAAATGGCACGGCTGTTCTGGATGGCCGTCGGCGCGGGCGCGGGCATGTGGGCCGCCCGCAAGGTGAAGGACAAGGCGCACAAGTACACCCCCGAGGGGGTCGCGGACAACGTCACCGGAATCGGCGACGCCATCCGCTATTTCGCCGACGAGGTACGGGCCGGCATGGCCGAGCGCGAGGCCGAGTTGTACCGCGCGATCGGCGCCGACGTCACGGCCGCCGCGGCGCCGCCGGTCCTGCCCGCACCCCAGGTGCTGCCCGGCGGGCGGCAGATCCGGGCGCTGCCCGCGGCCCGCGCGCCGTACCGTGGACAGGATGCGTACGGCCGCGAGGTGTACGAGGCCTACGAGTACGACGACGCGGCGTACGACGCATACGACGCCTATGACAGGCACGACAACCAACAGGGCTTCCGCCTGGGCCTCGGCCGCGGCGCAGCCCCCGCTCCGACACCGCGCGAACGACGCCGCGGTCGCGCCAGGTACGACCGGAAGGACCGACGCTGATGGATTCCGCAGAGATTCGTAGCCGCTGGCTGCGCTTCTTCGAGGAGCGCGGACACACCGTCGTGCCGTCCGCGTCGCTGGTCGCCGACGACCCGACGCTGCTGCTGGTGAACGCCGGAATGGTGCCGTTCAAGCCGTACTTCCTCGGCGAGGTCAAGCCGCCGTACCCGCGCGCGACCAGCGTCCAGAAGTGCGTGCGCACCCTCGACATCGACGAGGTCGGCAAGACCACCCGCCACGGGTCGTTCTTCCAGATGTGCGGCAACTTCTCGTTCGGCGACTACTTCAAGGAGCGGGCGATCACGCTCGCCTGGGAGCTGCTGACCACCCCGATCGCCGACGGCGGCTACGGACTCGAACCCGAGAAGCTGTGGATCACCGTCTACCTCGACGACGACGAGGCCGAGTCGATCTGGCGCGACAAGATCGGCGTGCCCGCGGAGCGCATCCAGCGCCTGGGCAAGAAGGACAACTTCTGGTCGATGGGCGTGCCAGGCCCGTGCGGACCGTGCTCGGAGATCAACTACGACCGCGGCCCCGAGTACGGCGAGGAGGGCGGCCCCGCCGTCAACGGCGAGCGCTACCTGGAGATCTGGAACCTGGTCTTCATGCAGTACATCCGCGGCGCGGGCATCGGCAAGGACGACTTCGAGATCCTCGGCGACCTGCCCGCGAAGAGCGTCGACACCGGCCTCGGCCTCGAACGCCTCGCGTGCATCCTCCAGGGCGTCGACAACCTGTACGAGATCGACACCTCGCGCATGATCCTCGACCGCGCGGCCGAACTGACCGGCCACCGCTACGGCGGCGACCTCCGGTCGGACATCTCGCTGCGCGTCATCGCCGACCACGTCCGCACCGCCGTCATGCTCATCGGCGACGGCGTGGTGCCCGGCAACGAGGGCCGCGGGTATGTGCTGCGCCGCATGATGCGCCGTGCGATCCGCAACATGCGCCTGCTCGGCGCCCAGGGCCCGACGCTCAGCGAACTGGTCGCCGCGACCATCGACGCGATGGGCCCGCAGTACCCCGAACTGGTCGCCGACGCCAAGCGCATCGACTCGATCGCGGTCGCCGAGGAGGCCCGCTTCCTCGACAAGATCGTCACCGGCACCTCGATCCTGGACAGCGAGATCGGCAAGGCGAAGGCAGCCGGCGCCACGACCCTGCCGGGTACCGCCGCCTTCGCGCTGCACGACACCCACGGCTTCCCCATCGACCTCACCCTGGAGATGGCCGCCGAGCAGGGCCTGGAAGTCGACGAGGACGGCTTCCGCCGCCTGATGGCCGAGCAGAAGCAGCGGGCCAAGGAGGACGCGCGGGCCAAGAAGCACGGCCACGCCGATGTGTCCGCGTACCGCGAGGTCGCCGACACCTCCGGAGCCACCGAGTTCACCGGCTACCTGCTCAACGAGGGCGAGGCGACCGTCGTCGGCCTCCTCGTCGACGGCGTGCCCGCGCCCGCCGCGCAGGAGGGCGACGAGGTCGAGGTCGTCCTCGACCGCACCCCCTTCTACGCCGAAGGCGGCGGCCAGCTCGCCGACACCGGGCGCATCCGCATCGAGGGCGGCGCCGTCGTCGAGGTGCGCGACGTCCAGCAGCCGGTGCCGGGTGTGAGCGTGCACCGGGGCACCGTGCAGGTCGGCGAGGTCACCGTCGGGTCGCCCGCGCACGCGAGCATCGATCTCGACCGCCGCCGCGCCATCGCCCGCGCGCACAGCGCGACCCACCTGACCCACCAGGCGCTGCGCGACGCGCTTGGCCCGACCGCCGCGCAGGCCGGCTCGGAGAACGCGCCGGGCCGCTTCCGGTTCGACTTCGGCGCGCCCGCCGCGGTCCCCGGCGGCGTGCTGACCGACGTCGAGCAGAAGATCAACGAGGTCCTGGCCCGCGACCTGGACGTCTTGGCCGAGGTCATGAGCATGGACGAGGCGCGCAAGCAGGGCGCCACCGCCATGTTCGGCGAGAAGTACGGCGACGAGGTCCGCGTCGTCACCATCGGCGACTACTCCAAGGAGCTGTGCGGCGGCACGCACGTGCACAACACCGCGCAGCTCGGCCTGGTCAAGCTGCTCGGCGAGTCGTCGATCGGGGCGGGCGTGCGCCGCGTCGAGGCGCTGGTCGGCGTCGACGCGTACCGCTTCCTCGCCCGCGAGCACACGATCGTGAACCAGCTCACCGATGTGGTGAAGGGCCGTCCCGAGGAACTGCCCGAGCGCGTCTCGTCGATCGTCGCCAAGCTCCGCGAGGCGGAGAAGGAGATCGACCGGATGCGGGCCGCGCAGGTGCTCCAGGCGTCCGCGAGCCTCGCCGAGCAGGCGGCCGACGTCAACGGCGTCGCGCTGGTCGCGCACCGGGTCGCCGACGGCACTTCCACCGACGACCTGCGCAAGCTCGCGCTCGACGTGCGCCAGCGGCTCAGCGCGCGCCCTGCCGTCGTCGTGGTGGTCTCGGTGGTCAACAACAAGCCCATGGTCGTCGTCGCCACCAACGAGACCGCACGCGAGCGCGGCGTCAAGGCGGGCGAGTTGGTGCGCACCGCGGCCCGGACGCTCGGCGGCGGGGGCGGCGGCAAGGACGACGTCGCGCAGGGTGGGGGGCAGAACCCGGCCGCGGTCGAGGAGGCCCTCGCCGCGGTGGCGCGCACGGTCGCCGAACGGGCGGCCTAGTTGGCGACCCGGATGGGGGGACACGGCGGGGTGCCCGGCACATCGCGGTGTCCCCGTTCGCCGGTGTCCTCGGGGAGGCACCGGTGAGGCGAGGAGTGCGCATCGCCGTCGACGTCGGCGACGTCCGGGTGGGCGTCGCCGCCAGCGACCCGCACGGCCTGGTCGCGACCCCCGTCGAGACCGTCAAGGCCGGGCGCGGCGACGTCGCCCGCATCGCGGCGCTGGTCGCCGAGCGCGAGGCCGTCGAGGTTATCGTCGGCCTCCCGCGCTCGCTGTCCGGTCGGGAGGGGCCCGCCGCCGCCAAGGCGCGCGCGTTCGCCTCCCGAATGGCCGACGCGATTGCTCCGGTCGGCGTACGACTTGTCGACGAGCGGCTGACGACCGTCACCGCCACGCGCGACCTGCGGGCTTCGGGGGTACGGGGCAAAAAGGCCCGTACCGTCGTGGACCAGGCAGCGGCGGTCGTCATCCTTCAGAACGCGCTCGAAACGGAGAGGACTTCGGGACTCCCACCCGGCCAGGCGGTTCCTGGTACAACCAGTCCTACTGGTGATACCAGTAGCACCGGCACCACCACCGCACCGCCCTCGGGCAGCGAGTCCGCCCGAGACGCATCCCTGCCCGCGGCCCACGCCCCGACCCAGGCGGAGACCACCCCAGATGAGTGACCTCGGACTGACGATGGACACGGAGCCGCGCAATCGGCGCCGGGGCAAAAACGGCGGTTCGCGCGGCCGTCGCAAGGAGAAGCGCGGCCGCAGCGGCTGTGCCGTCTTCATCGCCTTCGCCATCGTGTTGGGCCTTGTGCTGACCGGCGGTTGGTACGCGTACGGCTTCGTGAAGGACCGTTTCGGCCCGCCCCCGGACTATTCGGGCGCCGGCGTCGAGGGCAGCGCGGTCGTGGTGGTCGTCAAGCCCGGGTGGGTCGCGTCCCAGATCGGCAACGAGCTGAAGCGCGCCAAGGTGGTCAAGAGCGTGGACGCCTTCACCAAGGCGTACACCGGCGACAAGCAGCAGCGGAACATCGAGGCCAGCGCGTACGTGCTCAAGGAGCACATGTCGGCGAAAGCCGCCTTCGAGTTCATGGTCGACCGCGCCAACCGGCAGAACATCACGCCGGGCGAGGGGCTGCGGGCGAGCAAGGTGCTCGACATCGTCGCGAAGAAGCTGAACGTCCCGATCGCCGAGGTCGAGGCGGCGGCCAAGGACCCCGCGCTGGGACTGCCCGAGTGGGCGGGCGGCAACATCGAGGGCTTCCTGTGGCCGGCGCAGTACGCGGCGGCGCCGGGCATGAAGCCGATCGACGTGCTCAAGGACATGGTCAACACGTCCAAGAACAAGTACGCGACGATGAAGCTGGAGGAGAAAGCCGCGGCGGTCGGCAAGACCCCTTACGACATACTGACGATGGCCAGCATCATCCAGGCCGAGGTCCGCAACACCGAGGACATGACCAAGGTTTCCGAGGTCATCTACAACCGGTTGAACAAGAACATGTCCCTGGGCATGGACTCGACCGTCAACTACGTCCTCAACAAGAGCTCGCTTCAGCTCACCACCGCGGAGCTGAACACCGACAGCCCCTACAACACGCGCATAAAGAAGGGGCTTCCGCCGACGCCGATCAACAACCCGGGGGAGAAGGCCATCATCGCCGCGCTGTCGCCGACGCAGGGCAAGCTGCTCTACTTCGTGACGGTCAACCCGGACACCGGCGAGACCAAGTTCTCGGACAACCAGACGCAGTTCAACAAGGACGTTAAGGAACTCGAGCAGTGGCACAAGGACAACCCGGGCAGGTAGCAACGGCTGCGGGGGTCCGTCGGGCCGCTGTACTCGGCTCGCCGATCGCACACTCCCTCTCGCCGGTCCTGCACCGGGCGGCGTATGCCGCGCTCGGGCTCGCGGACTGGTCGTACGACGCTTTCGACGTCGACGAAGCCGGACTCCCGGACTTCGTCGGGGGATTGGACGCGTCGTGGGCGGGCCTCTCGCTGACGATGCCGCTCAAGCGGGCGATCCGGCCGCTGCTGGACGAGGTCTCGCGGACCGCGTCGGACGTCGACGCGGTCAACACCGTCCTCATCGACCCGGAGGGGCGGCGCGTCGGGCACAACACCGATGTGCCGGGCCTGGTCGAGGCGTTGCGCGAACGCGGTGTCCACCGGGTCGAATCGGCCGCGGTGTTCGGCGCGGGCGCCACGGCCACCTCGGCGCTCGCGGCACTGGCCACGGTGTGCGACGGGCCGGTGCGGGCGTACGTGCGGGGCGCGGTGCGCGCGCACGAGATGTTCGAGTCGGGCGAACGCCTGGGCGTCGAGATCCTGGTCCGCCCGTGGGAAGACGCCCACAAGGGGCTGGATTTCCCGCTCGTCGTCTCCACGACCCCCAAGGGCGCGACGGACCACCTCGCCGACCGCGTCCCGTCCGCCCCCGGCGTGCTCTTCGACGTCGTCTACGACCCCTGGCCCACCGCCCTCGCGGCGGCCTGGTCAAAGGCGGGCGGAACGGTGGTGGGGGGTCTGGACCTGCTGGTCCACCAGGCGGTGCTGCAAGTCGAGTTGATGACGGGCCACCCCGGGCCACTGACTGAGATGCGCTCAGCCGGCGAAGCCGCACTCGCGGCCCGGGGCTGACCAATACCGCACGCAAGTTCCGTACGAACAACTGTGCCCCACACTTCTCCGAGGTGTGGGGCAGGGTTGTTCAAGAGGCCTCCGGCCGCGGCCGAGTGGCCGATAGGCGCCGGCCGATTGGACGTTCCGCGTCGACGCGCGGTCGTGAGGCGTGCGCGTTGTGGTGGTTCGAGGCCTTCCCCGGGCGCCTTCCCATGGGGTGCGGTGCGCGGCACCGGTGGTCGGCGGGCGGCTCGCGTACCGGTCGTGACCAGGTGCTTTGTCGGAGAGGCCGGCCGGGTCGCGCCGTGCTGCCGAGGGAGGCGACCTGGTCGCAGTTGATTCCTGCCGTCGACGGCCGACAGCGAGCGGCCGCCCCGTAGGTCGGGGCCGTGGGTAGTGTTTTGCGACACCGAAGAAGCCCCCACTCAGCAGAGAAATCCGGTGACGCATGCCCAAGTTCGCCTTGTCGACTCCGGTCGCGCGGATCCGCCGCGGCCGCCTCGCCGCAAACCTCGTCCTCACCGGAGGCCTGCTGCTCTCCGTCGCCGCCTGCAACGGCGCCGACGGAGGCGAGACCACCGGCAGTAGCGGAGGCGGGGGAGCCCAGGCGGACGCGAGCGAGGCCGCGAAGAACGCCAGTTCCGAGATCGCCGTGATGACCGTATGCGATCTGCTGGACGTGAAGCGGATGGCCGAGGACGTCATGAAGACGCAGTTCGTCCCGGGTGACCCGAAAGAGATCGGCAAGGGGGTCGGGCTCGACCCGGCGGGGCCCCAGTGCTCCGCACAACTGAAGCTGCCGTCGCTCCGCACGAGCGCCGGCGGCTCGCCGACGCCTTCCGCGAACGCCCGGTTCGATGCCTCGGTGCTGGCGTACTCCTCGGCCGCCTACGCGGACGGTGAGTTCGACGACCGCGTTGCCAAGGTGAACAAGCACCTGAACGTGGAGAACATCCCCACGCCGCTGAACGGGCCGTGGACCGAGGGCGTGCTGATCAAGGGACGCGACCAGTCCACCGACCGCGTCTACGCCCTGGTTCGCAAGGACAGCTATCTGCTCAAGATCGACATGGCCTGGGGGACCGACGCGCAACTCTTCGAAAAGTACCCGTTCACCCGGGACACCCTCGGGGCCTTCTTCGAGGAGAGCATGACGCCGTTCGCGACCGCGGTGGCCGCGAAGGCCGAGGTCTGACGGCCGGTTTCGGCGTTGCGGGCCGGGAGCCCGGGGCCGGGCCCGCAACACCGGCGCTCATCCCAGATTCCGCTGGGCCTCGGCCAGTTTGTCGAGCTGCATCGTGAGGAGTTCGTCCGAGATGGCGAGCGGAGGCGTGGTCTTCCCCGGCTGGACGAAGTCGATCGACATGGCCTGGATCGCGGCGGTGCGGCTGCGCACCATGACCATGGCGAACGTGCTCTTGCGTGCGCCTTGCGCGCGTGTGAACTCGATACGCAGGGTCGCGTCGCCGAGCGATGCGCCGCCGGTGCCCGCGGCGGTGTAGTCGATCCGGGAGCCGTTCGCGTTGGTGCCGGTGAACTGGCCGCACTTCGGGAGCGCCGCAGCGGCGTCCGTGAACAGCTTTTCGGCCTTGCCGGGAGCGAACTGCGCCAGTCCCAGGTTGATCTGGCCGGGAGCGCCGGACTTGCTCAGGGTGACGTTCGCGGTCGCGTCCGGCTGCATCTCCGGTACCGGGGCGACGAGGTCGAGCAGGGGCTGGCAGTCGGGGTTGTCGGCCTTCTCGGTCGACATTGCGTTGGTCTCCCGGTCGTTCGTCATGACCTGCCAGCCCTTCACCGTGGTGACGAGCGCCGCCTTGAGTTCGGCGGCCGTGAGGGCGGTGCGCGGCGAGGGTTTGACGGGGGACGGGACGCCGCCCGCCGAACCGCCGGCAGCCGGGGAACTCGCGGCGTCGGAAGGCGGCTTCTCCTCGGTCTTCTCCTTCTTGTTCGGGTTCAAGTCGCATGCGGCCGTGGCGGCGAACAGGGGCAGCAGTACCGCGGCAACGGCGAAACGTGCTCGGAGACGCATCAACCGGCTTCCTTCCGTGGAGGTTCGGACGCGCCCGGCGTTTCGCTCGTTCGCCGGTCGGCCCGCCAGGTTCGCGCAGAGCCGTATGCCTGTCCATCGGTCGCGCCGCTGATCGGACACCTGCCATCCGCGCTGCGCTGCCGCCGCCTCGTCGGCGGGCGCCGTGGGCTCGGGCTGTTTCAGGTGGGCTGCTTCAAGTGGGCTGCGTCGGGTGGGGCGCGTTTGTCTCCAGGGGGTGGCTTTTCCACAGAAGAACCGGAGCGGTGACACCTGTTGATAACTCAACGTCACCGGTCGGTCATCCACCGTAAAGTCTGCTCTGTGTTCATGAGTTCAACGCTTGTGTGCACCGCGGTCGGTTTCGCCGCGGGGCTTTTGTTGCGGGTGCCTGTCGAAAGGCTGGTGGCGGGGATGTCCGGGGTGACGGTGGTGGGGGTGGCGGTCGGGCGGCCGGCCTGGCCGAGAGTGCCGGTGGCGCCGGTGCTCGGCGTGCTCACGGGCGCTGTCTCCGGGCTGTTGGCGTGGCGGCTCGGGCCCGGTCTCGACCTGCTCGCTTTCTTATTGGTGGCGGTCGCCGGGGTGGTCCTGGCCCTCGTTGACATCCGTACGTTGCGTCTGCCCGACTCGGTTGTCGGCTCGCTGCTGCTCGCGGGGCTGACGCTTTTGGGTATGGAGGCGCTTGCGCTCGATGACTTCGAGGCGTACGCACGGGCCCTGCTCGGCTCGCTGGTGCTCGCCGCGTACCACTTCGCCGTCGCGGTGTGCCGCAGGGGATCGCTCGGTCTGGGCGACGTCAAGCTGGCGGCGGTACTCGGGCTGCACCTGAGCTGGCTGGGGTGGCACGTCCTGATCGCGGGCGCGCTCCTCTCCTTCGCGTGCGCCGGGGCCGCCGCGGTGGTCCTGTTGGCGACCCGGCGGGCGCGGCTGGACACCGCCCTCCCGTTCGGGCCCTGGATACTCGTCGGGGCGCTGGGCGGGGTGCTCTGCGGTGAGCAACTGGTCGGCGCTTATGCGGTCGGGTGGTGAGCCGGATGAACAGCCGGATGGTGAGCCGGATAGGGGCCGCATGCCGCCGGTCCGACGTCCCGCGCTCCGTCCGACGTCCGGTCCATTACTCGGACGCCCGCACGGACCGCGCCCGCGGGCATGAAAGGATCGAGTCAGGCCATCCCCGTTGTCGTTGGCGGGGTTCCCCGGCACTGACGCCGGGCCGCACTGGAGGAACACCGTTGGGCAACTTGCGCTGGCTGACCGCGGGCGAATCGCACGGGCCCGCCCTCGTCGCGACCCTGGAGGGGCTTCCCGCCGGAGTCCCCGTCACCACCGAGGCGATCGCGGACGCGCTCGCTCGGCGGCGCCTGGGCTATGGGCGCGGCGCGCGCATGAAGTTCGAGCGTGACGAGGTCACGTTCCTCGGCGGCGTTCGGCACGGCCTCAGCATGGGCAGCCCGGTCGCCGTCATGGTCGGCAACACCGAGTGGCCCAAGTGGGAGACGGTCATGTCGGCCGACCCGGTCGACGCCGACATCCTCGCCGGGCTCGCCCGCAACGCACCGCTGACCCGGCCGCGTCCGGGGCATGCCGACCTGGCCGGTATGCAGAAGTACGGCTTCGACGAGGCCCGTCCGATCCTGGAGCGCGCGAGTGCCCGCGAGACGGCGGCGCGCGTCGCCCTCGGCGCGGTGGCGGCGTCCTTCCTGGAGGCCGTCGCCGGTATCCGCATCGTGAGCCACGTCGTCGAGTTCGGTGCCGCGAAGGCCCCGAGCGGCGTCGTCCCGGTGCCCGACGACACCCCGCGGCTGGACGCCGACCCGGTGCGCTGCCTCGACCCCGAGGCGAGCGCGGCCATGGTCGCCGAGGTCGACGCGGCGCAGAAGGCCGGGGACACGCTCGGCGGCGTGGTCGAGGTGCTGGCGTACAGCCTTCCGCCCGGCCTCGGCAGCCATGTGCACTGGGACCGCCGCCTCGACGCGCGTCTCGCGGCGGCGCTGATGGGCATCCAGGCGATCAAGGGCGTCGAGCTGGGCGACGGGTTCGAGCTGGCCCGGGTGCGTGGATCGCAGGCGCACGACGAGATCGTCAACACCCCCGAGGGCGCGCGGCGTACCTCGGGGCGGTCGGGCGGCACCGAGGGCGGCATGTCGACGGGCGAGGTGCTGCGGGTGCGCGCCGCGATGAAGCCGATCGCGACGGTCCCGCGCGCGCTGGCGACCTTCGACGTCCGCACCGGCGAGGTGGCGCAGGCGCATCACCAGCGGTCCGACGTCGCGGCCGTTCCGGCGGCGGGCATCGTGGCCGAGGCCATGGTGGCCCTGGTGCTCGCCGACGCCGTCGTGGAGAAGTTCGGCGGCGACTCGGTGCCCGAGACGCGGCGCAATCTGGCCGCGTACCTCGACGCGCTGGAGATCAAGTAGGCACGGAGTCGTCGGCGTGAGCGGGATCCGAGGGAAGTCCGAGGGAGGGGGGTTCCCCATGGGTGAGTCGACCGAGGCTGCGTCGGCGAGCGGCGGCGAATCGTCACGTGCGTCGGCAGCCGGAGGCGAAGCGTCCGTCGGCGAAGCGTCCGGTGGAGACGGGCCCGTGGTGGTCCTGGTCGGTCCGCCGGGGGCCGGGAAGACCACGGTCGGGCTGCTGCTCGCCGAGCAGTTCGGCGTCGTGTTCCGCGACACCGACGCCGACATCGAGGCGATGGCCGGCAAGCCGATCCCCGACATCTTCGTCGACGACGGCGAGCCGCACTTCCGCGCGCTCGAACACGAGGCGGTCGCCGCGGCGTTGCACGCACACGCCGGGGTGCTGGCGCTGGGCGGCGGCGCGGTGATGGATCCGCGGACCCGCAAGCTGCTGGCCGACCGCCCCGTGGCCTTCCTCGACGTCGAACTGGCCGACGCGGTACGCCGCGTGGGCCTCGACGCCCCGCGCCCGCTGCTGGTGGGCAACCCCCGGGCGCGCTGGCGCGAGCTGATGGAGCAGCGCCGTCCGCTGTACGAAGAGGTGGCGACGGTGGTCGTGGCCACCGCCGGGCGGAGCCCGCAGGAGGTCGCCGACGATCTGGCGTCCGCGCTGGCCGCCGCAACCGAGGCAGTGAAGGACCAGGAGCGATGAGCGCAACGAGCGAGCCCGTCCGCATCGGCGTCGGCGGCGACGCCGAGCCGTACGAGGTTGTGATCGGTACCAGCCTGCTGGGCGAACTGCCGGGCATCATCGGCACCAAGGCACGCCGCGTCGCGGTCATCCACCCCGAGGCGCTGAGCGTCGCGGGCGAGGCGGTCCGCGAGGACTTGTCGGCTCAGGGCTACGAGGCGATCGCGATCCAGGTGCCGAACGCCGAGGAGGCCAAGGACGTCCAGGTCGCGGCGTACTGCTGGTCGGTGCTCGGGCAGACCGGGTTCACCCGCTCGGACGCCGTGGTCGCCATCGGCGGCGGCGCGACGACCGACCTCGCCGGGTTCGTCGCCGCCTCGTGGCTGCGCGGCGTGCGCTGGGTGGCGATCCCCACCACCCTGCTGGCGATGGTCGACGCCGCGGTGGGCGGCAAGACCGGCATCAACACGGCCGAGGGCAAGAACCTGGTCGGGGCGTTCCACCCGCCCACCGGTGTGCTCGCGGACCTGGCGACGCTGGAGACCCTGCCGGGCAACGACTACATCAGCGGCCTTGCCGAGGTGGTCAAGGCCGGGTTCATCGCCGACCCGGTGATCCTGGACCTGATCGAGGCGGACCCGGTGGGCGCCCGGGTGCACTCGGGGCCGCACACGGCCGAGCTGATCGAGCGGGCCATCCGGGTCAAGGCCGACGTGGTGACCGCCGACCTCAAGGAGTCGGGCACCCGCGAGTTCCTGAACTACGGCCACACCCTCGGGCACGCCATCGAGAAGGCCGAGCGCTACAAATGGCGGCACGGCGCGGCTGTCAGCGTCGGCATGGTGTACGCGGCCGAACTGGGCCGCCTCGCGGGCCGGTTGGACGACGCCACGGCCGACCGGCACAAGGCGGTGCTGGAGGCGCTGGGCTTGCCGTTGACGTACCGCGGCGACGCGTGGCCGAAGCTGCTCGAATCGATGCGCATCGACAAGAAGTCGCGCGCGGACCGGCTGCGCTTCGTGGTGCTCGACGGCCTGGCCAAGCCCGCGATTCTGGAGGCACCCGACCCGGCGATGCTGGCGGCGGCGTACGGAGAGGTGGCGCGTTCGTGACGGCGACGACCAAGGTCCTGGTCCTCAACGGCCCCAACCTGGGCCGCCTGGGCAGTCGTGAACCGGACGTCTACGGCTCGACCTCGTACACCGGCCTTGTCGCGGCCTGCGAGAAGACCGGTGCCGAGCTCGGGTTCGAGGTCGATGTCCGCGAGACCAACGACGAGGCCGAGATGATCCGCTGGATCCACCGGGCCGCGGACGACGGCACTCCGGTCGTGATCAACCCGGGAGCCTTCACGCACTACTCCTACGCCCTGCGCGACGCCATCGCGCAGCGGACCGCGCCGCTGATCGAGGTGCACATCTCGAACCCGTACACACGCGAGGAGTTCCGGCACACCAGCGTCGTCGCGGCGGTGGCCAGCGGCACGATCGCGGGGTTCGGCATCAACTCCTACACCCTGGCCCTGCGGGCTCTGGCCGACCAGCTCTCAGCCTGAGGGCGCGGCGCGTCCGGGGCCGCCGTTTCTGATGGATCATCAGATATCAGGCCCGTGCAATACACCATGGCAGAACACCACAACACATTGCGCCAACCTCGGAGAAACCTCCCTCCGAGCCGTAACCGGGCCGGACGGGACCGGAAGGTGACTAGCCCGCCTGACGTGCGCACCCGACGCGGATCGGGTGTGCGGTCGCAGAGGGGCAACTGGCGTTCGTACGGCGGATTGTGGGCGCGTCGTGTCCGGCATATGTGCACACGTTGACGCGGCCATCCCCGTACCCCTACCTTGCGAACGACATCGCGATGCTGTGGGGAAGCCGGTGGGAATCCGGCGCGGACGCGCCACTGTGATCGGTTCCGTGGGCCCGGGTACTCCGGACAGCGCGGATGCCGTCAGTCAGACCCTCCACGTCGTGCCGCCACCGAACGGGCGCGTGCCCCGAAGGAGGAACCCGTGGCTACGGCTGCTGTCCCCACCCCGTCTTCCGCCACCACCGGCGTCCCACCCGTACCGGTGAGAATTCCGGTGCGCGAAGTGCTGCCCTGGGCGGTCTTCATGGGCGCGCTCATGCTGTTCCTCATCTACTTCGTCGGCGCTGAGCAGGGCGCCACGGCGATCTTCTCCGGAACCGGGGTGCACGAGTTCGTGCACGACGGGCGGCACCTGCTCGCGTTCCCCTGCCACTGAGCGCGGGGGAAGCACCGACATGATGCGTGGTTTGTTGGTCCGGGGCATGCTCGTGGGCATTGTCGCCGGACTGCTGGCATGGGGTTTCGCGTACGTCTTCGGGGAGCCCGAAGTGCGGAGCGCCATCTCGTTCGAGGATGCGAAGGCCGCGGCGGCCTCACCGGCCGAATCAGGACACGGCGCGGGGGCCGCGGGGCATGCCGCCGCCCACGAGGAGGAAGAGGTCGTCAGCCGGGACGTGCAGAGCACGGTCGGCCTGCTGACCGGTGTGGGCGTCTACGGGATCGCGGTGGGCGGGTTGTTCGCGCTCGTCTTCGCGGTCGCGTACGGGCGACTCGGTCCGTTCGGAGCCCGGGCGACCGCGGGGCTGCTGGCCTTGGCGGGCTATGTGGCCGTGGTCCTCGTGCCCTTCCTGAAGTACCCGGCCCAACCGCCCGCGGTGGGTGACCCGGACACCATTTCCGAGCGCACGGCGCAGTACTTCGGGCTCATCGTGATCAGCATCGTGCTCGCGGCGGGTGCGGCGTACCTGGCCCGGCGGTACGCGCCGCGGATCGGCACCGGGAACGCCGTGCTCGCCTCGGTGGGCGGGTACGTCGTCGTGGTGGCGCTGATCGCCCTGGCGCTGCCGTCGCCCGAGACCGTCCCGGACGGCTTCCCGGCGACCGTGCTGTGGCGGTTCCGCGTCGCGTCACTGGGCGTCCAGGCCGTCCTGTGGACGACGTTCGGGGTGCTGTTCGGGTATCTGGCGGCCAAGGTCGTTGAACGCCGCCCCGTGGTGTCGTCGACCGTTTGAGGTGAAGCGCGCCGGGGGGGGGGGGGGGGGGGGGGGGGGGGGGGGGGGGGGGG
>NZ_JBPKBH010000001.1:198748-203580 GCF_051388915.1 Yinghuangia sp. YIM S09857
CACGTTCACGCACGCCGGCGCCTGGCGAGTGTCTTCGAAGGCCCGCGGGCCCGGCGGGATTATGAAGACACCCCCTGGGCCGCCCCGCCGCAACCGAGGCCGCCTCAGTGCCGGGCAAGCCCCAGCGCCCACGCCAACGCCGAGGCAACCTCGGGACGGGCCAGGTACTCGTCGATCTCGTGCGCGCGGTCGCGCGGATTGTCGACGCATTGCTCGGCGCTGACACCGGTCCAGCGCCCGCGCAGCGGGCAGCCGATCGCGACGCCGTCTGCCGGCGCCCAGCCGTTGAACCACCACGGCACGCCGGCCGGGCAGCGCGGGCCGCGCGTCAGCAGCCGGTCGTGCACGGTGTCCAGGCCCAGCGGCGCGCCGAGGGTGAGCAGGCCGGCGACGTCCGGCCCCTCGGTGTCGCAGAGCAGGTCCATCGCGACGACGGTGCCGAGGCTGTGCGCCACCAGCACGATGCCGCCGCCGCGCGGGACGGTTTCGCGTACGCACGCCAGCACCCGTTCGCGGACGGCCTCCGTGTCGAGGTACAGCGCCACGTCGCGGAACGCCTTGGCGACGACCAGCCGGTCCACCCCGGAGTGCCGGGCGATCCAGTCGAGCGGTCGGCGGGTGAGGCGTACGGTGCCGCCCATGCCGATCCGTTCCTCGCCCGGTGCCGCGGCCCCGCCGTCCGCGGGCATGCCGGAGCGTTCGGCGGCCTGGTCGAGCATGCGGTGGTAGAGGTCGCGCGCCGACGCGGACGCCGGTGCGGCGGCCGCCGCGGGGTCGTCGGCGACGGCGTCGAAGCTGGTGGCCACCGACTCGCGCGTGTTGAGCGCGTCGGCGAGCAGGTCGCCGTAGTACGGGAAGTACACGTCGCGCGGGTCGACGGTGGCGAAGCCCAGGCGCGTCAGCCCGTTGTTGAGGCCCGCCGTCCATTCGCGCCGCATGTCCTCGGGATCGCGGCCCTGCTGGCTCCGGCCGTGCAGGAAGACCAACTGCCGTGCGGCGCCGAACGCTTCGGCCCGGCCCGCCACGCCCGTGCGCAACCCCGCCGGCGTGGCCACCACCGTCTCGGGCGCCCGAGGTGTGGGTACGGGCACCCCCGCCCCCTCGACCGGCGTACCGCTCCCGGCCGATCCGGCCCCGTCGTGCGCCGCCCCCGCCGGCTCCCCGGCGACCGACCCGGCCCCCGCCGGCGCCGCCCCCGCGGTAACCGGCGGCCCGGCGGACACCGGCCCGGCGGACACCGGCCCCGCCGACACCGGCCCCGCCGACACCACCCCCGCCCCCGCTGGGGGAGCCCCGACGGCCGCCCCCAACTCCCCTAAAACACCCCGGAATTCCGGCGGAGTGTGAGCGGTCAGGTGCCGCACGACCGAGCTCGTGCGCGCCCCTTCGTTCGCGATCCACGCCACGGCCGCGTCGCCCTGTGCGGCGGTCCACACGCCCCCGTCGACGTTGAGCGTGCGGCCTTGGTCGTCGGTCTGCGGGACGCCCCGGTGGTGCAGCGCGACGACCTCCCACTGGTCGTTGAAGACCGGGGAGCCGGAGTTGCCGGGTTCGGTGTCGGTTTTGTAGTGCAGGAAGTCGTCGAGGCGTACGAGGAGTTCGTTGTCCCGTACGGCGATCTCCTTCAGTCGCCCGGACGGGTGGCCCACGATGTTGACCGGGTCGCCGACCACCAGCTTGCCCTCGGCGGGGTCGAGCCGGTTCCAGCCGAAGAGGTCGCCCGCGTTGCGCCCGTCGGCGCCGGGCGCCAAGGCGACCAGGGCGTAGTCGAGGTGTTCGTCGGCGAAGAAGAACACGTCGGGGGTGAAGGTGAAGCGCACGGTGGGTGCGGGCATGTCGTCGAGACCAGCCTCGGCGCCGAATTCCACGAAGGCGTCGAGGGTGCCGGCCGCGTCGGGGAAGACGTGGTGGTTCGTCAGTAGCAGTCTGGGCGCGACCAGGAAGCCGGTGGCCGCGGGCTGCACGCGTCCGCCGAGCCCGAGCCAGATGCGCCCGACCGTCGCGGACGCGCGCACGCCGCGCGGCAGGAACGCGGCGGCCTGGAGGTCGTTGGAGTCGCCGATGATGCGTTCGTCGGTCTCGACGGTGTCGCCGCCGGGCGGGATGGCGAGCAGGATCTCGCCGGGCAGTCGGCCGGCCTGGACGAGGCGCCGGGCGCGGCGGGCCAGGCGTTCGGGCTCGTCGGGGTAGCGCATGCCCTGGGCACGGCGCCGGGCGATGTCGTCGAGCTGGGTTTGTGCGTCGCGGTGCCGTGTGGCGGCGGCCGCCATCTGGGCGATGCGGCGTTCCTGAAGTGCGGGATCCGCGGCGTTTCCCGCTCCGAGCTCGCCGATGTGCATCGCAACCCCCCGGTTGTGTCGGAGAGGCGCGGGTCCTCGGCCGGGCCCCACCCGGAATTACCGCGCCCTGCAAGAAGGGTAGGGCTGGGCGGGGTGCCTGGACCGGGCGTTGGGCCGACCGGTGGGAAAGGTCAGCCGAACGGACGACGGCCCGTGTCGGTCGTTCGAGCGTCGACGCGGGTGAGGCGGCTCGTGCCGGGCCTGTCCTGCCGGGCCGTGCCCGGGGCGCGGGGTTACGCTGAGCGCATGCCCGAGGCCCACGCCGTTCGACGTGACCGGCTGCGCGCCCGTGTGGGTGCGGCCGGTGCCGATGCCGCGTTGATCACGAACCTGGTCAACGTGCGCTACCTGACGGGGTTCACCGGGTCGAACGCCGCGCTGCTGGTGTTCGCCGAGGTGCCCGACGGCGCGGAGGGCGCGTCCGGCGCGGTGCTGTCGACCGACGGCCGGTATGCGACGCAGGTGGGTGAGCAGGCGCCGGATGTGGAGTTGGCGGTGGAGCGCGAGTGCGCGCCGGCGCTGGCGAAGCGGGCGGCTGCCGCCGGGGTGCGGAAGCTGGCGGTGGAGGAGCACGCGGTCACGGTCGAGATGTACCGGACGCTGGGCGAGGCGGCGCAGGGTGTGGACCGGGTGTCGCTGGGGCGCGCGGTCGAGGAGCTGCGCCGGGTCAAGGACGCCGACGAGATCGCGACGCTGCGGATCGCGTGCGAGATCGGGGACCAGGCGATCGCGGAGATGATCGAGTCGATCCTGGTGGGGCGTACCGAGCGGCACATCGCGCTGGAGTTGGAGCGGCGGATGGCGGACCACGGTGCGGACCGTCCGGCGTTCCCGACGATTGTGGCGTCCGGTCCGCATTCGGCGGTGCCGGACCACACGCCGGGGGACCGGCGGGTGGAGGACGGGGACTTCCTGAAGATCGACTTCGGGGCGTGCTACCGGGGCTACCACGCGGACATGACGCGCACGTTCGTGATCGGCAACGAGCCGGCCGACTGGCAGGTCGAGGTGTACGACGTGGTGTTCGCGGCGCAGAAGGCGGGCCGGGAGGCGCTGGCGCCGGGGGTGGAGACGGCGGCGGTGCACCGTGCCGCGAAGGACGTGATCGACGCGGCGGGGTACGGCGAGCACTTCCCGCACGGGCTCGGGCACGGTGTCGGGCTGGAGATCCACGAGGACCCGCGCATGGGTCCGACGTCGAGCGGTAAGCTGGACGCTTGCATGCCGGTCACCGTCGAGCCGGGGATCTATCTCCCGGGTCGCGGCGGGGTCCGCATCGAGGACACTCTCGTGGTCCGTCCGCCCGAGGACGGCGGGCCCGAGCTACTTACCATCACGACCAAGGAGCTGCTTGTCCTGTAGTGCGCGGTCCGCGGTGCGCGGGTTGTGCAGGCAGGTGAGGGCGGCCAGGTCCGAAGCAACGCAGGAGACCCCGCACCCGTGGCCACGACCAACGACCTGAAGAACGGTTTGGTGCTCAAGCTCGACGGTGGACAGCTCTGGTCCGTCGTGGAGTTCCAGCACGTCAAGCCGGGCAAGGGCCCCGCCTTCGTCCGTACCAAGCTCAAGAACGTGCTGTCCGGCAAGATCGTCGACAAGACGTTCAACGCGGGCATCAAGGTCGAGACGGCCAACGTGGACCGCCGGGGCATGCAGTTCTCGTACAAGGACGGCTCGGACTTCGTGTTCATGGACACGGAGACGTTCGACCAGCTTCCGGTGACGCCGGAGGTGGTGGGCGACGCGGCGAACTACCTGCTGGAGGGGTTCGAGGCGACCGTCGCGATGTACGAGGGCTCGGCGCTGTACGTGGAGCTGCCGGCGTCCGTCGAGCTGGTGATCGAGTACACCGAGCCGGGCGTGCAGGGCGACCGCTCCACCGGTGGTACGAAGCCGGCGAAGCTGGAGACCGGGTACGAGATCGCGGTTCCGCTGTTCATCACGACCGGTGAGAAGGTCAAGGTCGACACGCGGTCCGGCGACTACCTGGGCCGTGTGAACAGCTAGTGGCCGGTGCCCGTACCAAGACCCGGCGCCGTGCGCTCCAGATCCTCTTCGAGGCGGACCAGCGCGGCGGCGACGCGGCGACGGTGCTCGCGGACTGGGTGGGGCGTTCGCACAAGGACGCGGACACTCCGCCGGTGGCGGAGTACACGATGGAGCTGGTCGAGGGCGTCCAGGCGCATCGTGCGCGGATCGACGACCTGATCTCGACGTATGCGGTGGGCTGGACCATGGACCGCATGCCGACGGTGGACCGCAATGTGCTGCGGCTGGGTGTGTACGAGCTGTTGTGGCAGGACGACGTGCCGGACGCGGTCGCGATCGACGAGGCCGTGGAGCTCGCGAAGGAGTTCTCGACGGACGACTCGCCGCAGTTCGTGAACGGTCTGCTCGCGCGGCTGAAGGATCTGAAGCCGACGTTGCAGCGCTGATCCGGCGCGTTGCCGGGTTTGCCGGACGCCCGCGGAGCCCGACGGCTCCGCGGGCGTC
>NZ_JBPKBH010000001.1:203684-208577 GCF_051388915.1 Yinghuangia sp. YIM S09857
CTCCGCGGGCGTCGGCGCGTCCGGGCTCGGTCCGCGGGCCCACGCGTATGCCCGGAGGGCCGAGGGAGCGTCAGGGGTATGCCCGCCCTGGGCCGTCCGCCCGCCTCTGGGCCGTCCCGACCGCGTTCGAAGCGGCGGATGCGGGCGTGGGGCGGGCGTTTTCCGTCATTCGCCGCCAAATTCCGTCGCCGGTTCCGGGGTGCCTTCCGGGCCCCGCCGGGAATGGTCTGGACCATGGCCGAAACCCTGGTGGCAGGCCCCGGCAGGGCTTACGTTCATGACCATGGTTTCCGCCGCGGGCCCCGACGCCGCCGAGCCGTCGGCACCCGAGATCGCGCCCCTGCCCGGCATCGTGCGGATCGGCTACGGCCTGGGGTCGTTCGGCACCGGGATATTCGGGGCCGTGCCCGGCCTGTTGCTCCTCTTCTACCTCACCGACGTGCTCGGCGTGGAACCTCTCGTGGCCGGTGTCGTCGTGTTCCTGCCCAAGGCGTGGGACGCCGTTGCGAACCCCTATGCGGGCAGCCTGTCCGACCGCACCGAGCACCGCTGGGGCCCGCGCCGCCCGTGGATGCTCGGCGGCGCGCTGACCCTCCCGTTCTTCTTCGCCGCGATGTTCGCCGGACCGCCGCTGACCGGCGGCTGGGCGGCGCTGTACGTCGGCGGCATGTACCTGCTCGCCGCGACCGCGTTCGCCGCGTTCCAGGTCCCCTACATCGCGATGCCCGCCGAGATCACCGCCGACCACCACGAGCGCACCCGCATCATGGCGTGGCGCGTCGCGTTCCTGTCCTTCGCGATCATGCTGTCCGGCGGCCTCGCGCCGCTGATCACCGGGCACTCCGGCGGCGACGACCCGGGCACGCGCGGCGGCTACCGGCTGATGGGCGTCGTCCTCGGCGTGCTGCTGATGGCCGGGATGCTCGCGGCGTTCTTCACCACCGCGCGGGCGCGGACGGTCGTGCCGGTCACCGCGGGCGAGAGCTCGATCCTCAAGCAGCTCGCCATCGCGCGGACGAACCGTTCCTTCATGAACCTGTTCGGGATGTACGTCGTCCAGGCCGTCGGCGCGGGCGCGATGCTCGCGGGCGTCCAGTACTTCTCCACCTACATCCTCGACGACGCGTCGGCCACCACCTGGCTGTTCGCGGCGCTCGTGCTGCCGTCGATCGTCGCGATGCCGCTGTGGTCGCGCGCCGCGCTGCGGTTCGGCAAGCGCAACGCCGCGTTCGCCGCGTCGTGCTGCTTCCTGGCGGCGTCGCTGATGATGATGTCCGCCGGCCAGGTCCCGGCGGGTGTGGTGTACGCCATCACCGGCATCGCGGGCGTCGGCTACGCGGGCATGCAGATGCTGCCGATGTCGATGATCGGCGACGCGGTCGCGGTGGATGCGATGACCACCGGCCAGCGCCGCGCGGGTGTGTTCACCGGCGTGTGGACGGCGGGGGAGATGCTCGGACTCGCCCTGGGCGCGGGGGTGTTCGCGGCGATGCTCCAGGTGAGCGGGTTCGTGTCCTCGGACGCGGACCACCGCGTCCCGCAGCCCGACTCGGCGCTGACCGGGGTGCTGCTGGGCTTCACGCTGCTGCCGGCGGTGCTGCTGGTGATCAGCATGCCGTTCATCCTGCGCTACGACCTGACCGAGGAGAAACTGGCCGAGCTGCGGGACCGGCACGCCGTGATCCCCGCCCAGACCGCGCGGACGCCGGAGCCGGCCCGTGCCGAAGAGGACCCCGTGTGACCGCGCAGAACCGACCCACCGCCGCCGCGATCCTCGCCGACCTCGCAGCCCTGCGCGCCGCGGACCTCCCGGTGCACGGAGGCCGCACGCTGGCGTACGTCTACGACTCCGGTCTGGGTGCGGAGGCCGCCGCGCTCGCCGAGGCCGCGTACGCCGCGATGGCCGGGGTCAACGGCCTCGACATGACCGCCTTCCCCAGTGTCGTCGCGCTGGAGAACGAGGTCGTCGGCACCGCCGCCCGACTGCTGGGCGGCTCCGCGGAGACCGTGGGCACGGTGACCTCGGGCGGCACCGAGAGCGTGCTGCTGGCCGTCCTGACCGCGCGCGAACACGCGCGGGCCACACGGGGGGTGACGGCGCCTCAGATGGTGCTGCCGGCGACCGCGCATGCGGCCTTCCACAAGGCCGCGCACTTGTTCGGCCTGGAGGCCGTCGCGGTGCCGGTGGACGGCCGCACGTTCACCCCCGACCCGGCCGCGGTCGCGGCGGCGGTGGGGGAGCGGACCGCGCTGGTGGTCGCGTCGGCGCCGTCGTACGCGCACGGGGTGGTCGACCCGGTCGCCGGGATCGCGGCCGCCGCGGCCGAGCGGGGCGTGCTGTGCCACGTCGACGCGTGCATCGGCGGCTGGCTGCTGCCGTACGCGCGGCGCCTGCCCGACACGGCGGGCATCCCCGACTTCGACCTGTCGGTGCCGGGGGTGACCTCGCTGTCGGTCGACCTGCACAAGTACGCCTACACCCCCAAGGGCGCCTCGGTCCTGCTCTTCCGCGACGCCGAACTGCGCCGCCACGGCTACTTCGCCTGCGCGGCGTGGCCCGGCTACCCGGTCGTGAACGCGACGCTCCAGGGCACCAAGTCGGCGGGCCCGTTCGCGGCGGCCTGGGCGGTGCTGCGGCACATCGGCGACGCCGGCTACGAGGACCTGGCGCGGCGTACCGTGCGCACCGCGCGCGAACTGCGTGCCGGGGTCGACGCGATCCCGGGCCTGCGCGTGCTGGGGGACCCGGCGGGGTCGCTGCTCGCGGTCGCGAGCGGGGACCCGGAGCTGGACGTGTTCGTGCTCGCCGACTGCCTGCGCGCGCACGGGTGGTACGTCCAGCCGCAGCCGGGGTACGCGGGCCTGCCGCGCACGGTGCACCTGACCGTGACGGCGGCCGCCGACGGCAAGGCCCCGGAGCTGCTGGCCGCCCTCTCCGCCGCCGCGGCCCAGGCGCGCGCCCTCGGCCCGGCCCTCGTCGACCCGGGCCTGGTCGAAGCCGCCGCCCTCATCGACCCCGCGTCCCTCACCGCCGCCGACTCCGCAGCCCTCCTGGACCTGGCGGGCCTGGGCGCAGACGGCGCCCTCCCGGACCGCATGGCCCCTGTCCTCGCGCTACTCGAACAACTCCCCACCGCCCTGGCGGAACGCCTCCTGCCCGACGTCATCGGCGGCCTCTTCCGCCCGAACCCGAAGTAGCTCGCGAACGCCCGCTCTTCCCGGCCCCGAACCTGTGGACAGCCCGACGCACGACAACCCGCGACCTGCTGAAACCCCCGCAGCGGGGGCTTGTTCCGGCACCTGTGGACAACGTGGCCGCAGAATCCGCGACAGCGCGCCGGGTGGACTTCCACGGCGGAGTCGGCGAACCCGCACGACGTGCTCGGTGGACCCGCGCGGCGGGCGCCGGGTGCGCACGGCACAATCGTGACCATGGTCAACGATCGGCGCCGTCCCCGGCTCCAGGACATCGGGGACGAGCCCGACTACCGGTTCACCCTTGCCAACGAGCGGACGTTCCTCGCCTGGATCCGCACCGCGCTGTCGCTGCTGGCGGGCGGGGTGGCGGTGGTGCAGTTCCTGCCGGACCTCGGGCCGCGCAGCCAGCGGCTGGTGCTCGGGTTCATCCTCGTCGCGATCGCGACCGTGCTGGCGGCGTCCGCGTACCGGCGGTGGTTCCGCGTCGAGCGCGCGATGCGCCTGAGCCAGGCGCTGCCCGCCACGTCGATGCCGCTCATGCTGTCGCTGGGGGTCGCGGCGGTGATCGTCGTCAGCGTGATCCTGATGGCGATGGGGTGACGTGCCGATGACGGGTGACGCGGTGCCCCGCAACGGCCCCGTCGACCCGGGTCTCCAGCCCGAGCGCACGCGGCTGGCCTGGTCGCGGACGGCGCTGGCGTTCCTCGCCAACGGCGGCCTCATGCTGCACGCCGGCCACCGCCTCGACCACTGGGCGTGGCTGACCCCCGGCGCCGTGATCATCGCGGTATCGGTGGCCGTCTACGTGGCGAGCGCCCTGCGCTTCCGCCGCGTCGACGACGCGATCCGCTCGGGCGATCCCGTCGTCGGCGCCGCCCCGATCGCCCTGACCGCGGCGGCCGCAGTCGTGGTGTCCCTGACCGCGGCGGTGGTCGTGGCCACCGCACACTGACCGGCCCGCGGCGGAGTCACGCGTACCACCACCAGGCCTGGCGCAGCCCTTCGGGGATTTGGCCGCCGTCGCGGAGGGTGCGGAGGCCTTTGCGGAGGCCGGTGGTGAGGTCGTCGAGGCCGGCGGTGCCGACGGCGCCTTCCCAGGCGCCTTGTATGTCGGCGAGTTCGGCCCAGATGATGCGGACGCATTCGCGGCCGCGGGTGGTGAGGGTGATGCGGCGGGCGCGGCGGTCCTCGGGGTCGGGCTGGCGTTCGACGTAGCCCTGGCGGGCGAGGTGGGTGACGACCTCGCCCGCGGACTGCTTGGTCATGCCGAGCCGGCGGCCCAGTTCGGTGGCGGTGGTGCCGTGCTCGCCGACCAGGGTGAGGGCGAAGCCGTGGGTGGGGCGTACGTCGTCGAAGCCGGCGGCGGTCATGCGGTCGGTGAAGACCTGGCTGATGCCGCGTACGGCGCCGACGAGCAGCGTCACGAGTTCCGACCCCGGGTGGGCTCCGGCGAGCGCGTCTTGATGCACGCGGTCAGCGTACCTGTCTATCTGTCGCGAATGGGCTGGAGGCCCGGACCCGTTCGCGACTCGGCGGACACGCCGGGGCGGTGCGGGGCACGGCGAGGGGCCGACCGCTTCACCAGTCGGCCCCTCGTGTTCCCCCGTGCGCCGGTCAGACGTGTACGGACGCCATGCCCTCACGGCGTTCGCCTGCCCGGACGAGCAGTGCCGGGGGGGGGGGGGGGGAGGGGGG
>NZ_JBPKBH010000001.1:208680-231768 GCF_051388915.1 Yinghuangia sp. YIM S09857
GGTGCGATCGCGCAGACGAACGCGATCGCACCGACGGCGAAGGACAGATGCGCGCCCCCCAAGGGGCGTGTTTCACGGTGTGGGAAGCGGGAGACAGTTTATGGCACTAAGTGCCATATGGCAAAACGCGCCATGTTGCACTGAGTGGCAGGTGGCATACTCGCCGCCAAGGACGGGAGAGGAAGCGTGATCGTGGACCAGGGCGCGGCGAGAGGCACCTCGGGTACGACCCCGGCGACGGCCCCCGGCACCGGCGGTGCCACGGGCCTGCGCGAACGCAAGAAGGAGCGCACCCGGGAGGCGCTCGTCGACGCGGCGCTCGAACTCTTCTCCCGCAAGGGGTACGACGCCACGACCATCGACGAGATCGTCGCCGCCGTCGACGTGTCCCGGCGTACCTTCTTCCGCTACTTCCCCGGCAAGGAGGAAGTCGCCCTCGCCCGCGCCTCGGAGGTGGAGCGCTCGCTGGTCGCCGCGGTCGGGGCGCGACCGGTCGACGAGGCGCCGGTGGTGGCACTGCGCCGCGCGACCGCGTCGGTGATGGCCGCGATCGCCGGCGATCCCAAGCTCGGGTCCACCGAGGCGTGGGTACGCACCCGGCGGCTCATCGAGGGCAATCCGACGCTGATGGCCGCGAGCCTGCGCCACGCGGTGGAGACCGAGCGGCTGATGACCGCCGAGATCGCCCGCCGCCACGGCGTGGACCCGCACCGCGACCTGCGCCCGGCGCTCACCGTCGGCTGCTTCAACGCGATCGTGCGGGTGGCGATGGACGACTGGACCGAACGCGGCCAGTTCGACGCCGACGGCATCGCCGCCACCATCGACGAGGCATGGACCGCGATGTCGGGCCTGGTCGGCTCCGGCTGGCTCGCGACCGGGTGGGAGCCGGACTCCGACCGGTAGTCCGCGCGGTGGCCGCTGACGTGAATCCCTCGCGCCCGCAAGCCTCGTGGAGTCCGCAGGCGCGGGCTCCCACACACGCCGCCGTGCCCGCCGGCTCGTCGCACTCCACCCGCACCCACGGATGCCGCGTCCGCCCCCCCCGCGTCTGTTCGACCCCGCGCCCGGCCCCCGCACCCACGGATGCCGCGTCCGCCCTGCGCGTCCGCCCCTCCCTACCCGACCCCGCGCCACCCGCTCCGCCGGCCCGCGATCCCGCCCCTCCGGCCGTGAATCAAGCGCTTGAATCGGACCTCCCGGACGTCCCGGACGCCGCCGTTCCGGATTTCGTGCGGGCGGACCGGAAAAGCCGCCGGAAGCCAAGAATTCATCAGGCTGAAAACCCCTGATTTGAGCAAGGAAACAGTAAGGTTTCCTGGGCATGTCGATCCGTGCCCGAGACCACCAACTGGCAGTGACGGGGGTGCTCGACATGGGGTTCCGTCCAACCCCGGTGCATGCGCCGCGACAGGGCCGCACCTGGCGGCCGAGGGAGGGGTGTCGGTGACGACCATGCCCGAGTCCGGGGCCACCAAGCCCCCGACCAGCGCCGATGTCGCCCGCGTCGCGGGGGTGTCCCGCTCGACGGTGTCGTACGTGCTCAACTCCCCGCCCGGCGCCCGGGTCAGCGCCGAGACCCGCGAACGCGTCCTGAAGGCGGTGCGCGAACTCGGCTACGCCCCCAGCGCGCCCGCCCGATCGCTGCGCTCCGGCAGCAGCGACATCGTCCTTTTTCCGCTGCCGCTGCAACCCATGGGCCAGTTGCTGGAGCAGTTCGTGGACGAGTTCACCGAGGCCCTGCGCCGCCAGGACCTCAACCTCCTCATCCACGGCGACCGCTACGCGCGCGGCGTCGACGCAGCCCGCACCTGGGCCGCGCTGCGCCCGCTCGCGGTGCTCGCCGAGTCCAACCGGCTCACCGACGGCGGCGTCGAGGTGCTGCGCCGGGCCGGGGTGCGCGCCATCTTCGCCTGGGGCCGCGAGGAGCACCCGGGCGTGCCGACCGCGATCTTCGACAACCGCGACTCCGGCGCCCTGGCGATCCGGCACCTGATAGGCCGTGGGCACAGACGCATGGCCTGCCTTGTTCCGGCAGGCCCTCTCTCCGGTCTTGCGAACGAACGCTGGGAGGGCGCGAAGTCGGCTGCGGAGGAGGCCGGTTGCTCCCTCGTACGGGTCGACGTCGGCTACGTCCGCGAGGACATTCTCGCGGTCGTGCGCAACTGGCAGCGCCAGTCCGAGCCGCCCACCGCGGTCTTCGCCGGCAACGACGACTTCGCCCTGATGATCATCTCCGCGCTGCGCGAGTGCGGCTGGTCGGTGCCCGACGACATGGCCGTGGTCGGTGCCGACGACCTCCCGTTCTGCGACCTGGTGTGGCCGCGGCTCACGAGCGTCGCGATGCACACACGCACGATGGGCAGCGGCGCGGCGGACATGGTGACGGCGCTGATGGCCGGACGGCCGTACAAGCACCGAGACCACATGGTCGTGCACCCGCGCGTGGTGGTCCGCGAGTCGGGCTGACGCCTGGGGCGCGCCGCCCCGGCCCTGTGCTCTTCCCGGTTGTCGGCCGCCCCGAGCATTGCCGGCCAGAGCCCAGCCGACCAGAGCATCGGACGCCCGGCGCTACGTCGTGCCGGTCAACCGCCCCGCGGCCCGCCGCGCCGTGTCGAGGGCGTCGTCCCGCGTCGCACCCGCGAGGCCCAGGACCACGCGCGTGCTGAGGCCTTCCAGCAGCGCGAGCAGTTCCGACGTGTCCGCGGCCGCGTCGCCGAGGGAGAAGGCCCCGGCGTCCGTGCCGCGGCGCAGGATCGCCTCCAGGTCGTCGCTCCAGCCCCGGTCGATCTCCTCCTGGGCACTGCGCAGTTCGTCGTTCCCGGCGGTGCGCGCCCACAGTTCGAGCCACAGCATCCAGCGCGGGTCGCGGGCGCCGCTGGGCAGGTAGAGGCCGAGGAACAGGTCGAGCATGCGGGGCGGCCGTACACGCCGCGCGAGCAGCGCCGCGCGCTCGGCCGTCAGGCGGTCCTCGCTCCAGCGCAGCGCGGCCAGCAGGAGCTGGTCCTTGCTCCCGAAGTAGTACAGGATGTGGCCGCCGCTGGTGCCGAGCCGGTCCGCGAGCCCCGCCATCGTGAGGGACGCGAGGCCGTCCTCGGCGATCGCCGCGACGGCCTCCTCCAGCATGCGGTCCTGCGCGATCCGCCCGTCCCGCCGCCGTGCCGCCACCGCTGGTCCCTCCGTGTGTCGCCGCGCTCCGCGCCCGGGTCGCCCCTGCCGGGCCGCCCCGCAGCCCTGGCCAGACCCTACCCGCACACCCCGGAGACCTTGAACGCCGGTCAAATATCTCACCGATTTCCCGAGAACCCTTGACATCGGCGCGCCACGTGAACGACCTTGAGTGCCGTTCAAACTTCTTGAGCGTCATTCAAACTTCTGCCCCGGAGAGGGGAGGTTCCGGTGACCCTGCCCCGCGACCCCGCGGCGCCGATCGCCCCCACGGCCTCGGACGCCGCGCCCGCCGCCACCGCGTACCCCGCAACCCCCGCGCCCGCCCGCGATGAGGTCTTCCAAGTCGAGACCCACGGCATCGACCCGATCCCCGACGACGAGCGGCACGGCGGCGCGAAGGACCTGTTCTGGCTGTGGTTCGGCTCGAACCTGACCTTCACGTACGTCATCAACGGGACCCTCGCCGTCGCGTTCGGCCTGTCCTTCTGGGCGGCGACGGCCGTCGTCGTCCTCGGCGGCCTGGCGTTCTTCGCGGTCAGCGCCCTCGGGCTCGCCGGGATCCGCACCGGCACCGCGACCCTGGTCATCTCCCGCGCCGCCTTCGGCGTGCTGGGCAACCTGCCCGCGGGCCTGCTCAACTGGGTCGTCGGGATCGGCTACACCATCCTCAACACCGTGGTCGGCACCTTCGCCCTCGAAGCGCTCTTCGCGGAACTCGGCTGGCACGGCGGCGACTTCGGCCGCGCCGTCGCGCTCGCCGGCACGCTCGCACTCACCTTCGTCGTGGCGATGTGGGGGCATGCGACGGTGCAGGCGGCCGAGCGGTGGATGGCGTACGTCCTCGGCGCCGGGTTCGCGCTCGTCGTGCTCTTCGTCGTGCCGGACGCCGACCCCGGCGCGGCCTCCGGCGGCGGGTTCCACGCGTGGACGCTCGCCCTCGTCGTGATGATCGCCGGGCCGGTGTCGTACCTGCCGATGCCCTCCGACTACACGCGCTACCTGCCCAGGACCACCACGCTCAAGGCGATCACCTGGAGCGGCGCGGCGGGCGGCATGCTCGCGTCCGTCGTGCTCGGCGTGGTGGGCGTTGCGGCCGCGACGCAGGCCGACATGACCGATCCGGTCGCGGGCGTCGCCGACCTGCTGCCGGGCTGGTTCCAAACGCTGTTCCTGTTCCTCGTGGTCGGCGGTTCCGTCACCAACTCGATCCTCACGCTGTACTCGTCGAGCCTGAACCTCCAGGTCCTCGGCATCCCGTGGTCGCGTTCGCGCGGCATCCTGGTCAGCACCGCCGTCGTCGCGGGCGGCTCGCTGGCCACCCTGTTCTGGGTCGACTTCACCGAATCCCTCACCAGCTTCCTGTCCGTGCTGCTGGTGGTGTTCGCGCCGTGGGGCGGCGTGTTCATCGCCGACACGCTCATGCGCCGGTGCCGGTACGACGCCGCGGCGCTGCACGACATGTCCGGCGGTGCGTACTGGTACCACCGCGGCTTCCACGTCCCCGGCATGGCCGCTCTTGCCGCCGGGGTCGCGATCGCCGCGCTGGCCGCCGAGTCCGCGCTGTGGACCGGGCCCCTCGTCGCACCGCTCGGCGGCGACTTCACCCTCGCGGGCGCGCTCGTCGCCGGGCTCCTGTACTGGGCACTGGCCCGCAACGAACCGCAGTTCCGCCGGGCCTGACGCGTCCGTACAGCCCCCGGACGACCCTCCGTCCGCCCCCTCGCACCACCGCACCACCCTCCCTGGGAGCTCACGTGAACCAGACCGCCGCCGACCTCGTCCTGCGCGGTGCCCGCATCCACACCGTCGACCCGGACGTCCCCGAGGCCGAGGCCCTTGCGGTCGTCGGCGGCCGCATCGCCTGGATCGGCCCCGAGGCCGGTGCGGCCGCGTGGATCGGCCCCGGCACGCGCGTCGTCGAGGGCGAGGGCCGCCGCGTCCTGCCCGGGTTCGTCGACGCGCACAACCACGTGCGCCTCGGCTCCGACGCCGCCTGCGTGCAACTCGCGGGCGCGCGTACGCTCGACGTCGTCCACGACCGCATCCGCGCGTGGCATGCCGAGCACCCGGACGCCGCGTGGATCGAGGGCGAGGCGTTCGACTACTCCGCGATCCCCGGCGGCCGCATGCCGCGCGCCGAGGACCTGGACCCGGCCACCGGAGACACCCCCGCGATCGTGTTCTCGTACGACGTGCACACCGCGTGGCTCAACACCGCCGCGCTGCGCCGGCTCGGCGTCACCCGGGACAGCGACGTGCTGCCGTACGGCCGCGTGCACAAGGACGAGGCGACCGGCGAACCCACCGGGTTCATCAAGGACTTCGCGGTACGCGGCCTCTCGCGCGACGGCCACCGCGAACTGCGCGCGCTCGGCGTGCCGTGGGCGAGTCCCGACCGCCAGTACGGCCGCCTCGCGCGCAGCCTGGACGACGCCGTCCGCTTCGGCATCACCACGGTGGTCGAACCGCAGAACTCGCTCGACGATCTCGCCCTGTTCGAGCGGGCCCGCGCCGAGGGCCGGCTGCGCTCGCGCGTCGTGGCCGCGCTGTTCCACCCGCGCGGTACCTCCGACGCCGACCTCGACGACTTCGCGGCGGCGGCCCGGGAGTTCGACGACGAGCGGTTCTCCGTCGGTCCGCTCAAGCTGTACATCGACGACGTGGTGGAGCCGCGCACCGCGGCGCTGCTGGAGCCGTACCGCGGCTGCGCCCACCACCGCGGCGACACCTTCTACCCCGCCGAGGAGTTCGCGGGGCTGCTCGCCAAGCTGGACGCGCGCGGCTTCCAGTGCTTCGTGCACGCCACCGGCGACCGCGGCATCCGCACCGTCCTGGACGCGGTCGCGCACGCCCGCGAGGTCAACGGCGCCCGCGACGCGCGCCACCAGGTCGTGCACGTGGAGTGCCTGGACCCGGACGACGTCGCCCGGTTCCGCGAACTCGGCGTCGTCGCGTGCATGCAGCCGCGCCACTGCGCCCCCGAGATCGCCGGGCCGGGGCAGGACTGGGCGGAGAACGTCGGCGAGGAGCGGTGGCACAAGGCGTGGCCGATGCGCAGCCTGCACAACGCGGGGGCGGTGCTCGCGTTCTCCAGCGACTGGAACGTCGCCGAGATGGACCCGATGGTCGGCATCTACACGGCGGTCACGCGGCGTCCGCTCGGCGGCGGCGCGCCGTGGATGCCGTCCGAGACCGTCGACGTCGCGACCGCGGTCCACGGCTACACGATGGGGTCGGCGTACGCGAACTTCCTGGAGCACGACCGCGGTTCGCTCACGGTGGGCAAGCTGGCGGACTTCGTGGTCCTGTCCCGCGACATCCTGGCCGCCGACCCGGCGGACATCCCCGACACGGTCTGCGAACTGGTCGCGGTGGGCGGCGAGATCGTGCACAGCTGACCGGACGGGTGTTGCGGTCGGTGCGTCAGGGCTTGAGGGCCTCGGCGACCGCGTCGGCGAGGGTGGTGGCCGGGCGGCCGAGGAGAGTGCGGAGCTGGTCCGTCACGGTGCCGAGGGCGCCGGTGCGCGTGTGGGTCTCGGCGTCGACGAGGAGCGCGACCAGTCCGGCCGGGAGTCCGGCGCCCGAAAGGATTTCGGCCAATTGCTCGGCGGGGAGGTCGGTGTACGCGACCTCCTTGCCCGACTGCCGCGAGATCTCGGCGGCGAGGTCGGCGAGGGTCCACGACGCGTCGCCGGTCAGCTCGTACGCCTTGCCCTCGTGCCCGTCCGTGCTCAGCACCACCGCGGCGGCCTCGGCGAAGTCGGCGATCGACGCCGCCGCGATGCGCCCGTCCGCCGCCGTCCCCACGATCCCGCCGCGCTCGAGCGCGTCCGCCGCACCCGCCGTGTAGTTCTCGAAGTACCAGCTGTTGCGCAGGAACGTGTACGGCAGACCGGCCGCGCGGATGCGCCGCTCGGTGTCGTGGTGCACGACCGCGAGGGCCACCGGGTTGGTGTCCGCCTCGACGATCGAGGTGTAGACGACGTGCCCGACCCCTGCCTCCCGGGCGGCCCCGACCACGTTGGTGTGCTGCGCGATGCGCAGGTCGTTGTCGGGCGCACTCGCCGACACGAAGAGCAGGCGGTCGGCCCCGGCGAAGGCGGGCGCCAGGGTCTCGGGGCGGTCGTAGTCGCCCTCGCGGACCTGTACGCCGCGGGCCGCGAGGTCCGCGGCGCGCTCGGGGGCGCGTACGGCGACGGCGATGTCCGCGGGGGCCACCCCGCGGGTGAGCAGGCTCTCGACGGTGAGGCGGCCCAGGCGCCCGGTGGCGGCGGTGACGACGATCACGAAGTTCTCCTCGATGCGATGCGATGCACGGGTTAGTACTCACCAAGACAATTGCACTAACTTTTAGGAAGTGCAACCTGAAGAGACGTGCCTTCTGTGGCACAGCGCTATCGCATCGTCAGCGCTGCGGAGGTACCGTTGACGGCATGGACACCACCCGGAGCCCCCACGTCGCCGAACCCGCGGAGGCGGACGGCCTTGAGGAGGTCGTGTTCGACGTGTTCGCCCGCGGCTGCCCGTCGCGGCCGACCATGGAGCACGTCACCGGCCGCTGGGGCGGCCTCGTGCTCGTCGCGCTCGCCGACGGCGACATGCGGTTCAACGCGCTGCGCCGCCGCGTCGAGGGGATCAGCGAGAAGATGCTCGCGCAGGCGCTGCACGCCCTGGAGCGCGACGGCCTCGTCGTCCGCGAGGTGCGGCAGGCGATCCCGCCCAAGGTCGAGTACCGGCTGACCGAGTTCGGCTCCGGGGTCGTGGAGCGCCTCAGCGAACTCATCGGCTTCATCGAGGGCAACATGGCCGGGGTCCTGGAGGCCCAGGAGCGCTACGACGCCGCCAAGGCCGCCGCGAACACCGAGCAGTAGCCCTGCCATGGATCCCGCGAACCTGATGGACGTCCTCGCCCGCACTCGTGAGCTGATCGCGCTGCCGGACAACGACTTCGCCTGGTCGGGCTGGGACGACGCCGACGAGGCGCTGCGCGAGTTCGACGCGCTGGTCGCCGAGGTCACGGCGGGCGGACGTCCGGCCCGGCTGCGCCTGCTGTTCCTGCCGACCGGATCGTTGCAGGAACTGTCGCTCTCCAGCGGCTGGGGCGGGGCCTACCTCGAACTGGCCAAGCGCTTCGACGCGACGTTCCCCGCCGCCTGACCGCCGCCCGACTGCTGCCTGACCGCTGCCTTGGACCACCGCCTTGACCACCGCGTGTGCCGCCGCCCGGCGCGCCGCCCCGCCGTAACCCGCCCGCCGAGTTCGACGTATCAGGCGCGCCGCCCGGCCGGCTCCCCGGTCCGACGTCCGGCCCCGCCTGTTGCGACCGCGACTACCGGCGTCCGTCCCACCTCACGTCACCCCGCGCTCAGCGGACGACCCGTACCGCCCTCCGGAATCCCGTCCCCGATCCTCCGGCGGCAACACGACGGCGGGGCCGGGAGGACATCGCCCTCCCGACCCCGCCGCATGTGACGCTGTGTCAGTTCCCGGCTCACGCACCCGGGGTGGTGTCGACCGCCCGCCGTGCCTCGGGGTTCAGGACCCCCCAGCTGATGAGCTGCTCGGTGAGCACGCTCGGCGACTGGTCGTAGATGACGGCGAGTGTGCGCAGGTCGTCCTGGCGGATCGACAGCACCTTGCCGTTGTAGTCGCCGCGCTGGCTCTGGATCGTCGCGGCGTAGCGCTGGAGGGGCCCGGCCTTGTCGGACGGGACCTGGGAAAGGCGTTCGAGGTCGAGCACGAGGCGCGGCGGCGGCTCGGCGGCGCCGTTCGGCGTGCCGCCGGGCAGCAGCTCCTGGACCGGAACACCGTAGAAGTCGGCGAGCTCGGCGAGACGCTGCACCGTGACGGCGCGGTCGCCGCGCTCGTACGACCCGACGACGACGGCCTTCCAGCGCCCCTGGGACTTCTCCTCGACACCGTGCAGGGACAGACCCTGCTGGGTTCGGATGGCGCGGAGTTTCGCCCCGAGCTGCTTGGCGTAGTCGCTGGACATCTGGCTCCCAAAAACAGGTGACTGTGACCATGAAGGCCCACCGGTGGATGAGCCGATGGGGGAGGAGCCACCGCAGCGCCGCACGGTCGTCGCGGCATCGGCCCGGAACCTCGGCCGACACGTCGCGAGTGTCGCGTTTCGCCCGGTGGTCACTCATTGTGAGGTTACGCAGAGTAATTTGCGTCCGTCAAGCCGAACGGGCTAACCGGTACGTTCGCCCCGTCCCCCGTCGGGACCAAAGGCCGGGACCGACAGGGCCCTTCGGCAGGTCCCCGGGAATTCGACGGCGGCGCCCCCGCAGCTCTGTGTGCAGGCCGGACGGTTGGAGGAAGCACGCAAAAGGGAGCGATCATGGCCCTGCTAGGGTGAGGGCGTAACCCCGACGTCCTTTAAAGCCCGTCCTGTGAGACGGGGAAGGAGGTCTGCATCCGCATGACCAAGGCCAATCCACGCCCCGGAGACCTGGACCCCGGCACCGCCCGGGCCGTCCTCGACGCCTCCGACATCGCCCGGGTGCTCACCCGGGTCGCCCACGAGATCGTCGAACGCGCCAAGGGCGCCGACGACGTGGTGCTGCTCGGCATCCCGACCCGCGGCGTCGCGCTCGCCCGCCGGCTCGCCGAGCGCCTGGAGGACATCGAGGACGTCAAGGTCCCGGTCGGCGCCCTCGACATCACCATGTACCGCGACGACCTGCGCCTGCGGCCCGCCCGCGCGCTGGAGCGCACCGAGATCCCGCCCGCCGGGATCGACGGCAGGCTCGTCGTCCTCGTGGACGACGTGCTCTTCTCCGGCCGCACGATCCGCGCCGCGCTCGACGCGCTCAACGACATCGGCCGCCCGCGCGCCGTGCAGTTGGCCGTCCTGGTCGACCGCGGGCACCGCGAACTGCCCATCCGCGCCGACTACGTGGGCAAGAACCTCCCCACCTCGCAGCGCGAGAAGGTCCAGGTGCTGTTGGAGGAGTACGACGGCCGCGACGCCGTCCTCCTCGGCATCCGCGGCGGCGCGTCCGGCCCGGCCGGCGACGCCGCGAAGCTCCCCCCGGCCGCGACCCCGGAAGCGAAGTAGCCCGTGAAGCGTCACCTCATCTCGGCCGCCGACCTCACCCGGGACGACGCGCTCCTGGTCCTCGACACCGCCGAGGAGCTCGCGCAGGTCGCCGAGCGGCCGATCAAGAAGCTGCCCACCCTGCGCGGCCGGACCGTGGTCAACCTCTTCTTCGAGGACTCCACCCGCACCCGCATCTCCTTCGAGGCCGCCGCCAAGCGCCTCTCCGCCGACGTCATCAACTTCTCCGCCAAGGGCTCCTCGGTGTCCAAGGGCGAGACGCTGAAGGACACCGCCCTCACCCTCCAGGCCATGGGCGCCGACGCGGTCGTCATCCGGCACGGCGCGTCCGGCGCCCCGCACACGCTCGCCAACTCCGGCTGGCTGCGCGGCTCAGTCGTCAACGCGGGCGACGGCACGCACGAGCACCCCACGCAGGCCCTGCTCGACGCGTTCACCATGCGCCGCCGCCTCAACGACGGCCGCGGCGACCTGGAGGGCCGCCGCATCACGATCGTCGGGGACGTCCTGCACAGCCGCGTGGCGCGCTCCAACGTGCTGCTGCTCGCGACCCTGGGCGCCGACGTCACCCTGGTCGCGCCGCCGACCCTCCTGCCGATCGGCGTGGAGACCTGGCCCTGTCAGGTGAGCTACGACATCGACGCCACGCTCGCCAAGTCGGACGCGGTGATGATGCTGCGCGTGCAGCGCGAGCGCATGAACGCGGCGTTCTTCCCGACCGAGCGCGAGTACTCGCGCCGGTACGGCCTGGACGCGAAACGCATGGCCGCCCTGCCCGAGCACGCCATCGTGATGCACCCCGGCCCGATGAACCGCGGCATGGAGATCGCCGCCGAGGTCGCCGATTCGCCGCGCTCGACCATCGTCGAGCAGGTCACCAACGGCGTCAGCGTGCGCATGGCCGTGCTCTACCTGCTGCTCGGCGGCTCCGAGCCCGCCGTCACCACCACGACCTCCGAGGAGACCGCCAAGTGAGCACGTACCTGATCCAGAACGCCAAGGTGCTCGGCGGCGACCCGCAGGACGTGCTGATCGCGGACGGCCGAATCGCGGCGATCGGGACCGGCCTCGCCGCCGGCGACGCCGCGCAGATCCTGGACGCCGCCGGGCAGATCCTGCTGCCTGGCCTCGTGGACCTGCACACCCACCTGCGCGAGCCGGGCCGCGAGGACGCCGAGACCGTCGAGACCGGCACCCGCGCCGCCGCGCTCGGCGGGTTCACCGCCGTGCACGCGATGGCCAACACCGACCCCGTGGCCGACACCGCGGGCGTCGTCGAGCAGGTGTGGCGCCTCGGCCAGGAGGCCGGGCGCTGCGACGTGCACCCGGTCGGCGCGGTCACCGTGGGCCTCGCGGGCGAGCGCCTCGCCGAGCTGGGCGCGATGCACGAGTCGGCGGCGAACGTGAAGGTGTTCTCCGACGACGGCAAGTGCGTGCACGACGCGGTGATCATGCGCCGCGCGCTGGAGTACGTGAAGGCGTTCGACGGCGTCGTCGCGCAGCACGCGCAGGAGCCCCGGCTGACCGAGGGCGCGCAGATGAACGAGGGCCTGGTCTCCGGCGTCCTCGGCCTGCGCGGCTGGCCCGCGGTCGCGGAGGAGGCGATCATCGCCCGCGACGTGCTGCTGACCGCGCACGTCGGCTCGCGCCTGCACGTCTGCCACGTGTCCACGGCGGGCTCGGTGGAGATCATCCGCTGGGCCAAGTCGAAGGGCTGGGACGTCACCGCCGAGGTGACCCCGCACCACCTGCTGCTGACCGACGAGCTGGTGCGCTCGTACGACCCGGTCTACAAGGTCAACCCGCCGCTGCGCACCGCCGAGGACGTCGCGGCACTGCGCGAGGGCCTGGCCGACGGCACCATCGACGCGGTCGCCACCGACCACGCCCCGCACCCGTCCGAGGACAAGGACTGCGAGTGGGCGGTCGCGGCCATGGGGATGCTCGGCCTGGAGACGGCGCTGTCGATCGTGCAGCAGACCATGGTCGAGAGCGGCCTGCTCGACTGGGCCGGCGTCGCCGACCGCATGTCGGTGCGCCCGGCGCGCATCGGTCGCCTGGACGGGCACGGCCGCCCGCCGGCCGTGGGTGAGCCGGCCAACCTGGTGCTGGTCGACCCGGCGGCACGGCGTACCGTCGAACCGTCCGAACTCGCCTCGAAGAGCGCGAACACCCCGTACGCCGGGCTGGAGCTGCCCGGCCGCGTGGTGGCCACGTTCCTGCGCGGCGTACCGACGGTGATCGACGGGAAGCTCGCGTGAACACCAGCACCGGCACCACAGTTCTGCTCGCGGCCGAGAAGAAGTCCGCCGAGGTCTCCGACTGGGGCCAGTACCTGCTGTGGACCGGCATCTTCGTGGTCCTCATCGGCGGCGTGTACGTGCTGATGTGGCGCGCGTGGAAGAAGCGCGGCCGACGCCAGGCCGACCTGCCGGCGCCGGCCGCCGCCCCCGACGACCCCGGTACGCCGCTGTTGCCGACCCTCACCGGACGCTACTTCGGCTGCACGACGGCGGGCCACTGGCTGGACCGCATCGTCGCGCACGGCCTGGGCACGCGCAGCGCCGTCGACCTGACGCTCACCGACCGGGGCCTGACGGTGCACCGGTACGCGGCGGCGGGGTTCTTCATCCCGGCGTCCGACCTCGTCGAGGCGCGCTTCGAGAAGGCGGCGGGCGGCAAGGTCCTGCCCGAGGGCGGTCTGCTCGTCGTCACCTGGAAGCTCGGCGACACCCTGCTCGACTGCGCGTTCCGCGGCGGCCGCGTGGCCGAGCACGACGCGTGGGTCGACGCCGTCAACCGCCTGGCGGCGGGGGACCGCCCGGCCGCCGCCGTGCCCGGCGCGCAGGCCGCCGCGACGGCCGGTCAGGCCGCGCACCCGAATGCGAACGATCAGGAAGGCACCCGACAGTGACCGCAACACACGCCAAGGCCGCGGGCCCTGCCGTCCTCGTCCTGGAGGACGGCCGCACCTTCCGCGGCAGCGCGTACGGCGCGGTGGGGGAGACCTTCGGAGAAGCGGTGTTCTCCACCGGCATGTCCGGCTACCAGGAGACGCTGACCGATCCCTCGTACCACCGCCAGGTCGTCGTGATGACGGCCCCGCACGTCGGCAACACCGGCGTCAACGACGACGACCCCGAGTCGTCGCGCATCTGGGTGTCCGGGTACGTCGTGCGCGACCCCGCCCGCCGCCCCTCCAACTGGCGCTCGCGGCGCAGCCTCGACGAGGAACTGGAGCGCTACGGCGTCGTCGGGATCTCCGGCATCGACACCCGCGCGCTGACCCGCCACCTGCGCGAGCGCGGCGCGATGCGCGTCGGGATCTTCTCCGGCGCGGCCATCTCCGACGACGCCGCGCTGCTGGCGAAGGTCCGCGACGCGCCCGAGATGACCGGCGCGGACCTGGCCGGGGAGGTCGCCACCAAGGAGGCGTACGTCGTCCCCGCCATCGGCACGAAGAAGTTCACCGTCGCGGCGCTCGACCTCGGCATCAAGGGCATGACCCCGCACCGCATGGCCGAGCGCGGCATCGAGGTGCACGTGCTGCCCGCGAACGCCACCGTCGAGGACGTCTACGCGGTCGCCCCGGACGGCGTCTTCTTCTCCAACGGCCCCGGCGACCCGGCCACCGCGGACCACCAGGTGGCGGTCGCCCGCGCGGTGCTGGAGCGCGGCACGCCGTTCTTCGGCATCTGCTTCGGCAACCAGATCCTCGGCCGCGCGCTGGGCTTCGGCACCTACAAGCTGAAGTACGGCCACCGCGGCATCAACCAGCCGGTGCAGGACCGCACGACCGGCAAGGTCGAGGTCACTGCGCACAACCACGGGTTCGCCGTGGACGCGCCGCTCGACGGCGTCACCGACACGCCGTACGGCCGGGTCCAGGTCACCCACGTGTGCCTCAACGACAACGTCGTCGAGGGCCTGGGCCTGCTGGACCGGCCGGCGTTCAGCGTGCAGTACCACCCCGAGGCCGCGGCCGGCCCGCACGACGCCGCCTACCTGTTCGACCGCTTCGTCTCGCTGATGTCCCAGCAGCAGCCCCACCAGGAGAACAAGAGTGCCTAAGCGCAACGACCTGAAGTCCGTCCTGGTCGTCGGCTCGGGCCCGATCGTCATCGGCCAGGCCGCCGAGTTCGACTACTCCGGCACCCAGGCCTGCCGCGTGCTCAAGTCCGAGGGACTGCGCGTCATCCTGGTCAACTCCAACCCGGCGACCATCATGACCGACCCGGAGGTGGCGGACGCGACGTACGTCGAGCCGATCACCCCCGAGTACGTCGAGAAGATCATCGCGAAGGAGCGCCCGGACGCCCTGCTGCCGACGCTGGGCGGGCAGACCGCCCTCAACACCGCGGTCGCGCTCAGCGAGAACGGCGTGCTGGAGAAGTACAACGTCGAGCTGATCGGTGCGAACATCGACTCGATCCAGAAGGGCGAGGACCGCGACCTGTTCAAGGCGGTCGTGGAGCGCGTCCGGGAGAAGATCGGGCACGGCGAATCGGCCCGCTCGGTCATCTGCCACTCGATGGACGACGTCCTCGCGGGCGTGGACACGCTGGGCGGGTACCCGGTCGTGGTGCGCCCGTCGTTCACCATGGGCGGCGCCGGCTCCGGCTTCGCGCACAACGAGGAGGACCTGCGCCGGATCGCCGGGCAGGGCCTCGCGCTCTCGCCGACCACCGAGGTGCTCCTGGAGGAGTCGATCCTCGGCTGGAAGGAGTACGAGCTGGAGCTGATGCGCGACAAGCACGACAACGTCGTGGTCGTCTGCTCCATCGAGAACTTCGACCCGATGGGCGTGCACACCGGCGACTCGATCACCGTCGCGCCCGCGATGACGCTCACCGACCGCGAGTACCAGCGGCTGCGCGACATCGGCATCGCGGTCATCCGCGAGGTCGGCGTCGACACCGGCGGCTGCAACATCCAGTTCGCGGTGAACCCGGAAGACGGCCGCATCATCGTCATCGAGATGAACCCGCGAGTGTCGCGGTCCTCGGCGCTCGCGTCGAAGGCCACCGGCTTCCCGATCGCGAAGATCGCCGCACGGCTCGCGGTCGGCTACACGCTCGACGAGATCCCCAACGACATCACCCGCGAGACCCCCGCGTCGTTCGAGCCCACGCTCGACTACGTGGTGGTCAAGGTGCCGCGCTTCGCGTTCGAGAAGTTCCCGGCCGCCGACGCCACCCTCACCACCACCATGAAGTCGGTGGGCGAGGCCATGGCCATCGGCCGCAACTTCACCGAGGCCCTCCAGAAGGCGCTGCGGTCGCTGGAGAAGAAGGGCTCGCAGTTCGACCTCGCGTCCGAGCCCGGGGACAAGACCGCGCTGCTGGAGCTGGCCGCGACGCCGACGGACGGACGCATCAACACCGTCATGGCGGCCATCCGGGCCGGGGCCACGCCCGAGGAGCTGTTCGCGTCGACGCGCATCGACCCGTGGTTCCTCGACCAGCTCTACCTGGTCCACGAGGTCGCGGGCGAGGTCGCCGAGGCCGGCGAGCTGACCCCCGAGCTGCTGCGGCTGGCCAAGCGGCACGGCTTCTCGGACGCGCAGATCGCCGCGATCCGCGGGCTGCGCGAGGACGTCGTGCGCGAGGTCCGGCACGCGCTGGGCGTGCGGCCGGTGTACAAGACGGTCGACACCTGCGCCGCCGAGTTCGCCGCGAAGACGCCGTACCACTACTCCTCCTACGACGAGGAGACCGAGGTCGCGCCGCGCGACAAGGAGGCCGTGATCATCCTCGGCTCCGGGCCGAACCGCATCGGGCAGGGCATCGAGTTCGACTACTCGTGCGTGCACGCGGCGTTCGCCCTCGCCGACGCGGGCTACGAGACCGTCATGGTCAACTGCAACCCTGAGACGGTCTCCACCGACTACGACACCTCCGACCGCCTGTACTTCGAGCCTCTGACCCTCGAAGACGTGCTGGAGGTCGTGCACGCCGAACAGGCCGCCGGGCCGGTCGCGGGCGTGCTGGTGCAGCTCGGCGGCCAGACCCCGCTGGGGCTCGCACAGGCGCTCAAGGACGCGGGCGTGCCGATCGCGGGCACCTCGCCCGAGGCGATCCACCTCGCCGAGGAGCGCGGCGCGTTCGGCCGGGTGCTGTACGAGGCCGGGCTGACCGCACCCAAACACGGCACGGCGTTCTCCTTCGACGAGGCCAAGGCCATCGCGGACGAGATCGGCTACCCGGTGCTGGTGCGCCCGTCGTACGTGCTCGGCGGGCGCGGCATGGAGATCGTGTACGACGAGGAGTCGCTGGCGACCTACCTGGAGCAGAACGCCGGGCTGGTCTCCGACCACCCGGTCCTGGTGGACCGCTTCCTCGACGACGCCATCGAGATCGACGTCGACGCACTCTACGACGGTGAGGAGCTCTACCTCGGCGGCGTCATGGAGCACATCGAGGAGGCCGGCATCCACTCCGGCGACTCGGCGTGCGCGCTGCCGCCGATAACGCTGGGCGGCTTCGACATCAAGCGGCTGCGCACCGCGACGCTCGGCATCGCCGAGGGGGTGGGCGTCCGCGGGCTGATCAACATCCAGTTCGCGCTGGCCGGGGACATCCTCTATGTCCTGGAGGCCAACCCGCGCGCGTCGCGGACCGTGCCGTTCGTGTCCAAGGCGACCGCGGTGCCGCTGGCCAAGGCCGCCGCGCGCGTCTCGCTGGGCGCCACCATCGCCGAGCTGCGCGCCGAGGGCCTGCTGCCCGCCGAGGGCGACGGCGGCACGCTGCCGCTGGACGCGCCGATCGCGGTCAAGGAGGCGGTCCTGCCGTGGAACCGCTTCCGGGACGAGCACGGGCGCGGCGTCGACACCGTGCTGTCCCCGGAGATGCGCTCGACCGGCGAGGTCATGGGCATCGACGCGTTCTTCGGCACGGCGTACGCGAAGTCGCAGGCCGGCGCGTACGGCGCACTGCCCACCAAGGGCCGGGCGTTCGTGTCCGTCGCCAACCGCGACAAGCGGTCGATGGTGTTCCCGGTGAAGGCGCTGGTCGACCTCGGCTTCGAGATCCTGGCCACGCAGGGCACCGCCGAGGTGCTGCGCCGCAACGGCGTGACCGCGACCGTGGTGCGCAAGCACAGCGAGGGCGCGGGCCCGAACGGCGAGCCGACGATCGTGCAGCTCATCCACGAGGGCGGTGTCGACCTGATCGTCAACACGCCGTTCGGCACGGGCGGCCGTCTCGACGGGTACGAGATCCGCACCGCCGCGGTGACCCGCGGCATCCCGAGCATCACCACGATCCAGGGCTTCGCCGCCGCGGTGCAGGGCATCGGCGCGCTGGTCGCGGGCGACATCGGGGTGCGGTCGCTGCAAGAGCACGCGGAACACCTGATCGCCGCGCGAGAGAGCTGACCGAATGGCGCAGGGGTCCTCCGGAGAGTTGGTTCGGGGGACCCCTTCGCATGCCGCCGTCCGAACCGCCGTCGTCTGAACTGCGGCCGTCCGAACCGCCGCTTGACCTGCCGCCCGGCGACCCGCCTTCCGACCCGCCGCCGTCCGAACCGCCGTCCGAACCGACGAGGACCCCGAGGCCATGAGCTACCCCCTGTTCTTCAAGTACGTCTTCCGCAACCTCGACCCCGAGCAGGCGCACCACCTGGCATTCGGCGCGATCCGGGCGGTCGGCCGGGTGCCGGGCGGGCGTGCCGCGCTGGCGAAGGTGCTGGCCCCGCGCGACCCGGCGCTGGCGGTGCGGGCGTTCGGCATCGATTTCCCCGGCCCGTTCGGCCTCGCGGCCGGGTTCGACAAGAACGCGGTGGGCATCGACGATCTGGGCGCGGTCGGCTTTGACTTCGTGGAGATCGGCACCGTCACCGCCCAGGCGCAGGACGGCAACCCGCGCAAGCGGCTGTTCCGGCTCGTCGAGGACCGCGCGATCGTCAACCGCATGGGCTTCAACAACGACGGCGCCGCGGCCGTGGCGGCCCGCCTGCACGCGCGCGGACCGCGGCGTCCCAAGCGGCCCACGGTGCTCGGCGTCAACATCGGCAAGACCAAGGTGGTGCCGGAGGAGGGCGCGGTCGCGGACTACGTCGCGTCCACCGAGAAGCTGGCCCGGTACGCCGACTACCTCGTCGTCAACGTCTCCTCGCCCAACACCCCCGGGCTGCGCGACCTCCAGGCGGTCGGCCACCTGCGCCCGCTGCTGACCGCGGTGCGCGATGCGGCGGACCGCACGGTCACCTCGCGGCGAGTCCCGCTGCTCGTCAAGATCGCCCCCGACCTGGCCGACGAGGACATTGACGCGGTGGCCGACCTCGCGGTGGAACTCGGGCTCGACGGCGTCATCGCGACCAACACCACCATCGGCCGGTCCGGTCTGGCGTCGCCGCCGGAGGAGGTGGAGGAGTGCGGTGCCGGCGGCCTGTCCGGGGCGCCGCTGAAGGGCCGCTCGGTGGAGGTGCTGCGCAGGCTGCGGGCGCGCGTCGGGGACGGCATGGTGCTGATCGGCGTCGGCGGCGTCGAGACCGCGGACGACGTGTGGGAGCGCCTGGCGGCCGGGGCGACGCTGGTACAGGGCTACACCGGATTCATCTACGCCGGTCCGTTCTGGTGCCGCACGATCCACAAGGGGCTGTCGGCACGGCTGCGCGCGTCGGGGCGTACCTCACTGGCCCAGCTCACCGCCGCGGCGCGGTGAGCGGGGCCGCCGGGCGCCGGCACCTGCGGAGTCGGCCGCTCGGCACCCGCAGGGCGGGGGCGCCCCGGGCCCCGCGGGACCCATCGGCGACCCGCGGCCGATGAACGGGGGACCGGGACGCCCCAGGACCCGCAAGGCCGGGGTGCCAGGGGGACCGACCCGCGGGGCTCGCCCGCTCGGGACGGACCCGCAGGCTCGGTCTCCCGGGATCGCAGGGCCGGGCAGCCTGGAACCGGCGGGGCCGGATTGCCCCGCAACGGCCGAACACCTCTACCTGAACCTCGACTTGAGAGTGAGAACTTGATGGTGCAGCCCTTCGGCGCCCGCCTGCGCGCCGCGATGGACGAACGCGGCCCGCTGTGCGTCGGCATCGACCCCCACGCGGCCCTCCTCCGGGCCTGGGGCCTCGGAGACGACGTCGCCGGGCTGGAGTCGTTCACCCGGACCGTCGTGGAGGCGCTGGCCGGGGAGGTCGCCGTCCTCAAGCCGCAGAGCGCGTTCTTCGAGCGCTTCGGGAGCCGCGGCATCGCGGTCCTGGAGCGGGCGGTGGCGGAGGCGCGCGCCGCCGGGGCCCTCGTGGTCATGGACGCCAAGCGCGGCGACATCGGCTCGACCATGGCCGGGTACGCGGCGGCGTACGTCGACAAGGACAGCCCGCTGGCGTCCGACGCCGTCACGGTGAGCCCGTACCTCGGCTACGGCTCGCTGCGGCCCGTCCTCGATCTCGCCGCCGAGCACGGGGCGGGCGTGTTCGTGCTCGCGCTGACCTCCAACCCCGAGGGCAAGGAGGTGCAGCGGGCGACCGCGGCGGACGGCACGAGCGTGGCGTCCGTGATGCTGCGGCACATCGCCGCGGAGAACGCGAACGTCCCGGTGCTCGGCTCGGTCGGCGCGGTGGTCGGCGCCACGCTGGGCGAGGTCGGCGTGGACCTCGACGTCCACGGGCCGCTGCTCGCCCCCGGCATCGGTGCGCAGGGCGCGACGCCCGGGGACATCCCCGCGGTCTTCGGGTCCGCGGCGCGCAACGTCGTGCCGAGCGTCAGCCGCGAGATCCTGCGCCACGGGCCGTCCCGTGAGGCACTGCGCGAGTCCGCGCGCCGGTACGCCGAGGAGTGCCGCGCGGCGATCGGCTGAGGGCGGCGGGACGCGCGGGGCGACGGGTGCGGTCGGTGCGACCGCTATTCGCAACCGGCATTCGGAATCAGCCATTCCGCAGGTCGGAGATGCGTGCGGCGATTGATTCCTTTTAAGGAGAAATATCCGTTTTATTCGCTCGAACGCGCTGTCGATTCGTCCGCCGGAGGCCCCCTGGGGTGGTCTTTTCGGCAGTTTCGGACGACGTGGCGCGTTCCGCGGACTAGGCTCCCTCACAAGCTCACTCGGTCGAGCGTTTCGCGTTGCCGCGGGCGCTGTGACCAGCTAGGTTCCACAGTTGCGGTAGCCCAAGGGGGGCAACCGCGGCACATAACCATCCGGTGTATCGAAGTCCGAGGTGACACGGCGTGGCTCTTCCGCCCCTGACCCCCGAACAGCGCGCAGCCGCGCTCGCGAAGGCCGCTGAGGCTCGGCGGGAGCGCGCCGCGGTGAAGAACCGCCTGAAGCACTCCAACGCCTCCCTGAGCGAGGTGATCAAGGAGGGCCAGACCAACGACGTCGTCGGCAAGATGAAGGTCTCGGCCCTGCTCGAGTCCCTTCCCGGCGTCGGCAAGGTGCGCGCCAAGCAGCTCATGGAGAAGCTGAACATCTCCGAGACCCGCCGCGTGCGGGGCCTCGGGTCGAACCAGATCGCGTCACTCGAGCGCGAGTTCGGCGGGAAGTAGTCCCCGCGTGGGACCGCGTCCTTCCAGGCCCGGCACAACGCGTCCGGCCCCAGCAGAACGGCACTGAGAACGGCACCATGCACGACACACAGCAGCAGCGCCGGCTCACCGTGCTCTCCGGCCCCTCGGGGGTCGGCAAGAGCACGGTGGTCGCGCATCTCCGCGGCGAGCACCCCGAGGTGTGGCTGTCGGTGTCCGCGACCACCCGCAAGCCCCGGCCCGGCGAGACCGACGGCGTGCAGTACCACTTCGTGGACGACGAGCGGTTCGACAAGCTCGTCGCCGCCGACGAGCTCCTGGAGTGGGCCGAGTTCGCGGGCAACCGCTACGGCACGCCGCGCCAGGCCGTGCTGGACCGGCAGGCGGAGGGCGTCGCGACCCTGCTGGAGATCGAGCTGGAGGGCGCCCGGCAGATCCGCCGGGCCATGCCGGACGCGCTGCTGGTCTTCCTCGCGCCGCCGTCGTGGGACGAGCTGGTGCGCCGGCTCGTCGGGCGCGGCACCGAGTCGCCCGAGGTGATCGAGCGGCGCCTCGCACAGGCGAAGGTGGAGCTGGCCGCCGAGTCGGAATTCGACGTGACACTCGTGAACACGTCCGTCGAGGATGTCTCGCGCGAACTGCTAGCCTTGATGAACGTTTCCTGAATCGATAGAGATCCCTGTCGTCGTGTGGTGCACGCCCACGGCCGAGGGTCGTTAGGGAAGGCCCCCGCCTTGTCAGTCACCTCCTCCGCGCCCGAGGGCATCATCAACCCGCCGATCGACCAGCTCCTCGAGGTCACCGACTCGAAGTACAGCCTGGTGATCTACGCGGCGAAGCGTGCGCGGCAGATCAACGCGTACTACTCGCAGCTCGGCGAGGGCCTGCTGGAGTACGTCGGCCCGCTCGTCGACACCCACGTGCACGAGAAGCCGCTGTCGATCGCCATGCGCGAGATCAACTCCGGCATGCTCACCGCGGAGCCCATCGAGGGCTGAGCCCTCACCGCGGCCCGCGCGGCCGCCCGGTTCACCGTCGCGCCCGGTCAGCCCCTTAAGGGTGGGCCGGGCGCGACGCGTTTGCCCGAGAGTGGGGGACGGGATCGGGGGCGGGGACGCCACGCCGACAGATCACCGCATGCACGCCGCCCTCGACAGACCGCGTGCGCCCCACAGCCGACTGGAGTCCAAGAGGCTCCGGCGGCGCCACCGAGCGCGGGGCGAGCCGAGAGGCCACGCCGACAGGCCCGGTGCGGCACCGCCCACCGCGCCGGCCGAGCCGCCAGGCCACGCGGCATACCCCGGCACGCGGGCTCGGCATCGCGGCAAACCGTCCGCACCCTGCCCCGGCGTAGCCTCCGGCATCGCGGCAACCGTCCGCGTACCCCTGCCCCGGCGTCGCGCCTCCGGCATTCCGCGTACGTCATCTCGTCCCTCCCTCTTGACCCTTTCTCCCGCCTGCCTTATTCCTGACGGCATGTCAGATCATCGGGTGCTGCCTGTCGACACGTTGTTGGACGTTCCGCTGCACGAGGCCGCCGCGCGCTCGCGTGAGTTGCGGGAGGCCGGATTCGACGGGGTGTTCACCTTTGAGGGGCCGCACGACGTCTTCTTGCCGTTGGTCCCGGCGGCGGCCGAGGGGCTGGACGTCATGACCAACATCGCCGTCGCGTTCCCACGCAGTCCGGTGCATCTCGCGCATGCGGCGTACGACCTGCACCTCGCCTCGCAGGGCCGCTTCCGGCTCGGCCTCGGTACGCAGATCAAGGCGCACGTCGAGCGCCGCTACGGGGCCGTCTGGTCGAGGCCGGTCGAGCGCATGGCCGAGACGCTGCGTGCCGTGCGCACCGTCCTCGACTGCTGGCAGACCGGCGAGCGCCTCGACTTCCACGGCGACTTCTTCGACCTGACCCTCATGCCGCCGACGCTGTCGCCGGGGCCCAACCCGTACGGCACGCCGCCGTTGCTCGCCGGCGGTGTCGGGCCGCGCATGCTGCGCATGGTCGCGGCGACCGCGGACGGCCTCCTCGTGCACCCGTTCAACACCGACGCGTACCTGCGCGGCCACCTGCTGCCCGCGGTCGATGCCGGGCTCGGCGAGGCGGGACGTACGCGCGAGGAGTTCGCGGTCGTCCTGGACGTCATCGTGGCCGCGGCCCGCACCGAGGAGGAGCACCAGCGCGCGCTGGCCGGAGCCCGCGCGATGGTGGCGTTCTACGGCTCGACCCCCGCCTACCGGCCCGTCCTCGAAGCCGAGGGCTACGGCGACCTGCAAACCGAACTGCACGCCCTGGTCAAGGCCGGACGCTGGGCCGACATCCCGGCCGCGGTCGACGACACACTGCTCCACCGCCTCGTCGTGGTCGGCACCCCGGCCGAGGGGGGGGGGG
>NZ_JBPKBH010000001.1:231890-238666 GCF_051388915.1 Yinghuangia sp. YIM S09857
GGGGCCGACCGGCTCGGCTTCTACCTGCCTTACCGCGCCGACCCGGAGTGTGTCGCCGAGGTACTGGACGCGGTGCGCAAGCCCGGCAGCGTTGCCTAGGCCATGGTCGTTCGGATCTTGGTGACGCTCACGTGTTCTGGTGCCGTGCCTCGCAAGGCGCGGGGGCCGAAACTCGTACTCGGTCGTACTCGCCCGCGGGGCCGTGAGTGCCCTGCACGTCCGCAACGCCGAAAGGAGTGCTGCCGGGCGCCGGGAACCGGTGAACTCTTCCGGTCACGGCACTAATCGAGCGCGCGGACGCTGCGGCCGAGGCGGGCGAGGTCGCGGAGCCGCCGTTCGTAGCTCCACCCGAGCAGGATCAGCAGTGCCCCGGCGCCGGCGAACACGCCCCAGCGCGGCAGCGCGTGGTACGCGGCCAGCACCGGCGAGCTGAGCTGGAACACCGCCAGCACCGCGAGCGTGCCCGCGCCCATGAGCAGCGGCGCCTGGAGTCGGAACCGTGCCCCGGCGACCAGGCTCGCGAGCGCGGCGGCGCCGAGCAGCGCGGGCCGCAGGGCGGCGTCGTCCGAGATCGCGAGCGGCAGGGACGGCAGCAGCGTGAACGCGAGGCCCGCGCCGTACGCCGTCCACGAGTGCAGTCCGGGCCTGCGGCGGCGGAACCACCGGCCGCCCGCGAGCGTGAGCACGCCGGGCGGCGCGGTGTACGGCTCGGGCTCCGCCACACCGGCCGTGCCCAGCCCGGTCCAGTACGCCGCGAGGAGGAGCGCCGCCCCCGCGACCGCCGAGGCCCGGCGCAGATCGGCCGTGCCCGGCACCCGGCAGGGGAGGCAACCCGCGAGGACCGCCGCGACGCCGGGGACCAGCAGGGCGAACCACGCCAGTTCGGGTTCGGTGGAGACCACGCCCACGAACCCGCCGCCGACGGCGCTTACCAGCACCACGACGACCGCGAGCGGCAGCGGGACGGCCGACGCGGGCAGGTGGGGGAGCAGGACGTAGAGCGCGGACGCCACGCACACGGCCAGCAGCGCGACGCGGTCGGCCGGTGCGTCGGCAGCCGAGGCCGCGGACGCCGTCCCGAGGAGCAGCAGCGCGGCCAGGACCGGCGGCCACAGGGCTTGCACCGCGGAACGGCGCGCGGGCACCCGGCAGGCGGCGGCCACCGCGGCGACGGACAGTGCCGCGGTGCGCGCCCGCTCGTCGCCGAGCGTGTTGAGCATGGTGGCCGCCAGGCCGAGCGCCGAGACGGCCTCGATCGTCTCGGCGAGGAGCAGCCGGTCCGTGTTCTTGGTCAGCGACACGCGGGTGGTGCGTGCCGAAGGGCCCGTGGCCAGGACGATTGCCGCGGTTACGGCCCCGGCGAAGGCCGCCCAGGTAGTGGCGGCTCCGGCCGCGTAGGCGGCGACGGCCGTGGCGGGAACGGCGGCGGCGACGGCTGCCCCGGCCCACCAGGCCCGGCGTACCGGCGCGTCGGCGATCATGGCCGCCACCGCGGCCGCGGTGATTGCGCCCAGAGCGACGGCGAGCGCCCGCGCGTCGGTGTGGGCCAGCGCCGCGGAACCGAGCGCCCAGGCGCCCGCGACGCCGACGACCGGCCAGCCGAGCGCCGGGTGCCGACGGGCGACCGGCACGCCCGCCGCGACCAGCGCGGAGGCCGCCACCGCCAGACCCGCCGCGGCGACCGTCCCGTCGACCTCGCGCCAGGCCGCGGCCATCGCGGCGTCGGCGAACAGCATCGCCGTGGCCGCCCCCGCGCATACGGGGCGCGGCGTCACGGGCAACGCGGACATCAGGCCGACCAGGACCAGGGCCACCGGACCCCACACGGCGACCGACAGCGGCGCGTCCGCCAGCGACCACACCGTGCCCAGCGCGACGAGACCGAGCCCCGCCGCCCGCGCGGAGTGCGCCTGCCACGCGACCGGGAACAGCCGCCCGGCCGCGGCGACCAGGACGGCACCCGCGACCACCTGGTAGCCGATCGCCGCAGCCAGCGGGACGTCGAACACGAAAGGCGCGACCACGAGTTCGGACACGACCGCGGTCAGCGCCAGCATGCGCCACCAGGTCCCGCGTCCGAGCTGGTGCGCGGCGGCGCCCACGGTCAGGGAGACGCCGACGATGATCACCGAGGGGGCGGCGCCGAGCTCCCAGTCCGCGGTCGGCGTCATGGCCTCGCGGGCGCTCGACCACCCGCCGCCGTCCGCCGACCAGGGGTGGGACAACCACGCGACCGGCCCGAACAGCGCCGCCGCGACCGACACCACCGCGGTGACCCCGCCGACCGCGAACGGCACGGCGAGCACGGCCAGCGGGCCGGGGCGGTACGCCCGGGGCACCGCGTAGACCAGGGCCACCAGCACCAGCGACAGGGCCGACAGCACCGCGAGGCTCCAGCCCGTGGAGATGTCTCCCTCGGAACCCCTGTCGCCTGTGAGGGCCGCGCTCATCGCGAGCGCGGTGCAGAACGCGACGGTGCCGGCGGCCGAGGCGATGTGCCGGATGGCGCCGTACGCGCGCATGACGCGGGCGACGAAACCGGCGGTCACGACCACCATGGCCATCGTGGCGGCGGCCGCGCCGCTGCCGGACTCGGCGACCGCGAGGCCGAAGGCGGCCGTCCAGTAGGCCGCCGTGGCCAGCAGCGCGATCCGCACCGAGGGCGACTGCGGCAGTCGGCGGGTGGGCGGCGCGTGCCCGTCGGATTTCACCGCGGCGTCGACCGGCTTGCGGAACGCTCGGTGCAGCAGGGCGGCTTCGGCGGCGGCCTGGGCGGCGAAGCCGATCGCGAGGGGCAGCAGCGAGTCGTTCGACCGGCCGATGTGCCCGGCCAGCAGCGGTACGGGCGCCTGCAACAGCAGCGCGGCGGACACCCGCAGCGTGCGCAGGCCGAGGACCATGCTTCCGGCGAGTGCGGCGCCGCCCACGGCGGCCACCGTCACGGCCGAGACCAGCAGGCCCCCGGCGCCGCGCATGCCTCCGAGGTCGGCGGCGTACGCGGCGTACCCGTCGAGCAGGCCCATCGCCACCGCGACGATGCCCAGGGCCTCGGCGGTGAGCGGCAGGTCGCGACGCTCGGCGACGGCCGTGCCGATCGCCGCGGCGACGAGCATGAGCGCCATCACGATCGCGCGGCCGCCGGTGCCGGAGCGCTGCCAGGTCATGGCGACGAAGACGAGTGCGGCGACGATGAGGAAGAGGACGCCGGTGCCGAGGATCAGCCGGGCGACCCGGCGGCGGCCGACCTCGGGACCCGCGGCCGGGGCGGCGGAGGGTGCGGGCGCGGGTGCGCCGAACGAACGCGCGCTCCAGTCCGCGGCAGGCACCTGACCGCCGACCGGCGCGGTGGGCGTGGCGGCAGGTTCGGTGGCAGGCGGCGCGGCCGCGCCGGGGGCCGTACCCGCGGACGCCGGGGTCACCGGCAGCGCACCGAACACCTCGCGCCGCCACCGTCCGCCGCCCTGCTCGCCGGGGACCGGCCGGTCCGGCTGGACCGGGCGGGTCCGCGGGTGTGCCGCGGTGTCCACCGACCCGTTCGCCGACGTTCCGGCGGCGGACGCGGCGTTCTCGGGCGGCGCATCCGCCGGTCTGGGAGCCGGGACCACGGACGCGCGCAGGCTGCGCAGAAGATTCGCGCGCTGCTCCAGCAGCCGTTTGGCCTCGCTGCTGACGTTCCACAGCTCCGCCGCCACGGGGCCGGTCAGCGGCAGCGCGCAGCGCTCGCACATCGACGGCCTCGGCGCGGGCAACGGACCCGTGCAATCAGGGCATCTCGCGGGATTCGCGAGCAAATTGATGTCGATCATCGAAACTCCCCCGGTGCGCGCATGTCGGCGCGCACTCAATGGCCTCGGTCGTCGTCGGACCCTGTTCGCGGGCGATCGACCGCGCCCGTACTCGGAGTTCCCCGCTCCGAGCGTCCAGCGTGGCGTTGTGCGCGCCGCCGGACCATCCGCGTTCGTACTCAAGCGGTACTCGGTATTCCTGCCGGCACCAGTTGCGACGCACCCGAGGGCCCGCCGGTTCGCCGGTCGCATTCGCGCGTCGCTACGCTCGAAAGCCGCAGGCACGGACAACACGCAGGAACCCATCGGCACCGTGCGCAGGAGATGCAGGAGAAGCGATGACCCAGCAGCGTCCCCGTGTGGTCCTCGGCGTCGCGGGCGGCATCGCCGCGTACAAGGCGTGCGACGTCCTGCGGCGGTTCACCGAGTCGGGGCATGAGGTGCGGGTGGTGCCGACGGCGAGCGCGCTCAAGTTCGTCGGGGCGCCGACCTGGGCGGCCTTGTCCGGACAGCCGGTGGCCACCGATGTGTGGGACGACGTGCACGAGGTGCCGCACGTGCGGATCGGGCAGGCCGCCGACCTCGTCGTCGTCGCCCCGGCGACCGCGGACATCCTGGCCAAGGCGGCCCACGGCCTCGCCGACGACCTGCTGACGAACACCCTTCTGACGGCGCGCTGTCCGGTCGTGTTCGTGCCCGCGATGCACACCGAGATGTGGGAGCACCCGGCGACCCGCGCGAACGTCGCGACCCTGCGCGATCGCGGGGCGATCGTCCTGGAGCCCGCGGTGGGCCGCCTCACCGGCAAGGACACCGGCAAGGGGCGGCTGCCCGAGCCGGAGGAGATCTTCCGGACCGCGCGGCGTGCGCTGTTGCGCGGTCGCCAGGCGCCGGATCTCGCGGGGCGGCACGTCGTCGTCTCGGCGGGCGGCACGCGCGAACCGCTGGACCCGGTGCGGTTTCTGGGCAACCGGTCGTCCGGTAAGCAGGGGTACGCGCTGGCCCGTACCGCCCTGGCCCGCGGCGCCCGGGTCACGCTGATCGCCGCCAACGTCGGTCTCGCGGACCCGGCGGGCGCGGACGTCGTGCCCGTCGGCACCGCCGTGGAACTGCGCGAGGCCGTGGTGAAGGCCGCCGCGGACGCGGACTGCGTGGTGATGGCCGCCGCCGTGGCCGATTTCCGGCCGGTCGCGTACGCGGGCGGGAAGATCAAGAAGACGGACGCCGAGCCCGACCCCATCGCGCTGGCCAAGAACCCCGACATCCTCGCCGAGATCTCGCGCGAACGCCCGCGCCCCGGGCAGGTGGTGGTGGGCTTCGCGGCGGAGACCGACGACGTCCTCGCGCACGGCCGGGCGAAGCTCGCGCGCAAGGGCTGCGATCTTCTGGTGGTCAACGAGGTGGGGGAGACCCGCACGTTCGGCGCGGACGGCAACGAGGCGGTCCTCCTGGGCGCCGACGGCAGCGAAACGGCCGTTCCGTTCGGCCCCAAGGAGGACTTGGCCGACGCGGTGTGGGACCGGGTCGCCGCGCTGCTGACCTGAGCCGGCGGGCCGGTCCGCCGCCCCGACGGGCCGCGGCGTTGCTGACCGCGCGTGAGGAACACCACGTCACCCGCGTGGCTGGACGGCAGCTACGTCGGTGCGCCCCTTGCGGCTACACTCGGGCCAGAATTCCGGCGACACGGGCCGCAACCTGCACGTCGTCGTCAGCCAGCAGCCGCTGCAAACACCAGGGAGCGAAGTGTCCCGTCGACTGTTCACCTCGGAGTCCGTGACCGAAGGTCACCCGGACAAGATCGCCGACCAGATCAGCGACTCCATCCTGGACGCGCTCCTCAAGGAGGACCCCAGGTCCCGGGTCGCCGTCGAGACGCTGATCACCACCGGCCAGGTCCACGTCGCCGGCGAGGTGACGACCAAGGGTTACGCGGACATCCCCACCATCGTCCGCGACCGGGTCCTCGAAATCGGCTACGACAGCTCGAAGAAGGGCTTCGACGGCGCCTCGTGCGGCGTCTCGATCTCCATCGGCTCGCAGTCCCCGGACATCGCGCAGGGCGTCGACGACGCCTACGAGGCCCGGGTCGAGGGCGACGAGGACGAGCTCGACCGCCAGGGCGCGGGCGACCAGGGCCTCATGTTCGGGTACGCGTGCGACGACACCCCCGAGCTGATGCCGCTCCCCATCACACTCGCGCACCGCCTTTCGAAGCGCCTGTCCGAGGTGCGCAAGAACGGGACCATCCCCTACCTGCGCCCGGACGGCAAGACCCAGGTCACCATCGAGTACGACGGCGACCGCCCGGTCCGCCTCGACACCGTGGTCGTCTCGTCGCAGCACGCCGCCGACATCGACCTCGACTCGCTGCTCGCCCCCGACATCCGCGAGTACGTCGTGGAGCCGGAGCTTGCCGACCTCGGCATCGACACCGAGGGCTACCGCCTGCTGGTCAACCCGACCGGCCGCTTCGAGATCGGCGGCCCGATGGGCGACGCCGGGCTCACCGGCCGCAAGATCATCATCGACACGTACGGCGGCATGGCCCGGCACGGCGGCGGCGCGTTCTCCGGCAAGGACCCGTCCAAGGTGGACCGCTCCGCGGCGTACGCGATGCGCTGGGTCGCGAAGAACATCGTGGCGGCGGGGCTCGCGCGGCGCTGCGAGGTGCAGGTCGCGTACGCGATCGGCAAGGCGGAGCCGGTCGGCCTGTTCGTCGAGACGTTCGGCACCGAGAGCCTGCCGGTCGAGAAGATCCAGTCGGCCGTCACCGAGGTCTTCGACCTGCGCCCGGCGGCGATCATCCGGGACCTCGACCTGCTGCGCCCGATCTACACGGCGACGGCGGCGTACGGCCACTTCGGCCGCGACCTGCCGGACTTCACCTGGGAGCGCACCGACCGGGTGGACGCGCTGAAGGCGGCGCTCGGGCGGTAGTCGCGACCCCGCGCAAATTGCACTGACGGCGGCCCGCCGAACCGGCTGACGGTT
>NZ_JBPKBH010000001.1:238814-243293 GCF_051388915.1 Yinghuangia sp. YIM S09857
CCGCCGTCGTTCGCGGACGTCCTTGACCGTCTCGGCGAGGCCCGAAGAGTGGGGCTAGCCCCATGGGCACGACCCGTCGGCGTGCCTAGCCTCGGAGTCATGCTGAGGCAACCGGCCATGCGGGCTTCCGACGTCGACCGCGAAGCGGCGGTCGAACTCCTGCGGACACATCACGACCAGGGGCGCCTGACGCTGGACGAGTACACCGAGCGCATCGGCGCGGCGTACTCCGCGGTGACCCTGGGGGAACTGGCCCAGCTCCTCAAGGACCTGCCGCCGCCCGAGCACCTGGAGTACGACGTCGAGGTGCTGCGCGCGGCCTGGCAGCGGTCCGCGGCGGTGCAGCCGGTCGTCCCGCCGACACCGAGACCCGCGCGGTCGGCCGCGGCGCCGTCGGTGCCCGTGCCGGTGCCTGTTCCCGTGCCGGTCGCGGCGCGGATGCGGCAGGCGCGCGAGGAGAGCGGTCGGGACGGGGTGAGCGCCCGGAGGATCCTGCGCGGATTGTGGACGGCCGTGCTGGCGGTGACGGCCGTCAACGTCGCGATCTGGTTCCTGGTGCTGATCACCGAACAGCCGGTGTACTTCTGGCCGATCTGGGTCTTCGGGCCACCGGCGGCGGTGCTGGGCGCGGCGGAGCTGTGCGTGCGGCGGCACAGCGGGCCGGATTCCTGACGGGAGCGTGCGCGCACGGGCCGCCGCAACAGCCGCCCCGGTTCGCTTGCTCGGCCGCACACGCGAGCCTGCTCACGCGGGTGTCAGCTGCTCGCCCTCGCGCCGGTCCGCCGCTCGCCCGCCCGCTCGCCCTCGCGCCGGTTGGCCGCTTGGCCGCTCGCCCGCCTGCTCGCCCACCTGCTCGCCCTCACGCCGCTCGGCCGCTTGCCCGCCTGCCTGCTTGCTCGGCCGCCTGCCCTCGTGCCGGTCCGCCGTTCGCCCGCCCGGCCGCTTGCCCGCGCGGCGGTTGCGGCGGGAGCGTGGTCTGACCCTGTCCTGTCGTCCTGATCTGGGAAGATGCCTGTGTGGGCGAGCGCAGCGCGGGGGACGGGCCGGACGACGACTCCACCGCTCCCGTCGAGCAGTTGGAGATCGCCGTCGCCGCCGCGCGCAAGGCCGCCAGGTCCGCCAAGCCGCGGAAGGCCCCGGCGCTCGCCGCCGAACTGCCGGTCGCGCGCGTCGTGGTCGACAAGGCGTTGTCGCACCTCGACCAATACTTCGACTACGCGGTGCCGGAGAGCATGGCGGAGACCGCGCAGCCGGGTGTCCGTGTCCGCGTGCGGTTCGGCGGGTCGGCCGCGGGTGACCGGCGGCGGGGCGGCGGGCTGATCGACGGCATCATCGTCGAGCGGCTCGCGGCCAGCGACTACAGCGGGCCGCTCGCCCGCATCGAGCGCGTGCTTTCCCCCGAACCGGTGCTGCCCGGCCGCATGCTGGACCTGGCCCGCGCGGTTGCCGACCGGTATGCGGGCACCTTGGCGGACGTCCTCTCGCTCGCGCTGCCGCCCCGGCACGCGCGCGTCGAGTCCGAGCCGGCCGCCGAGGCGCTGCCCGTGCCGGAGGCGCCGAGCCCGGGCACGTGGCAGCGGTACGCGGACGGCCCGCGCTTGCTGGACGGGCTGGCGGCGGGCGAGTCGCCGCGTACCGTCTGGACCGCGTTGCCGGGCCCGACCTGGCCCGGCGAGATCGCGCTGCTGCTGGCCGCCGTCCTCGCGTCCGGGCGCGGCGGGATCGTCGTGCTGCCGGACGGCAAGGCCGTCGCGCGCGTCGACGAGGCCGTGGAGCAACTGCTCGGCCGGGGCCGCCACATCGCGCTCACCGCGGACGTGGGCCCCGAGGAGCGCTACCGGCGGTGGCTCGCGGTCAGCCGGGGGGCGGTCAAGGCGGTCGTCGGGACGCGTGCCGCGATGTTCGCGCCGGTCGCCGACCTCGGGCTGGTCGCGATCTGGGACGACGGCGACACCGCGCATTCCGAGCTGCGCGCGCCGCAGCCCCACGTCCGCGAGGTGCTGGTGACGCGCGCGCTGCGGGAGCAAGCGGCGTTCGTGGTCGGCGGGCTGACGACCTCGGTCGACGCCGCGCAACTGGTGCGCTCGGGGTGGGCGCAGCCCGTGGAGGCCGAGCGGGCGCGCGTACGCGAAGCCGCGCCGCTGGTGCGCACGGTCGGCGACTTCGACCTGGCCCGCGACGACGCCGCCCGCGTGGCACGCCTGCCGACGATGGCCTGGGACGTCGCGCGCCGCGCGCTGGAGTCGGGGCCGGTGCTCGTGCAGGTGCCGCGCCGCGGCTACGTGCCGCACGCCGCCTGCCTGCGCTGCCGGGCGTCCGCGCGCTGTTCCGCGTGCTCGGGTCCGCTCGAACTGACGGGCGCCGACGGCGCGTTGGCGTGCTCGTGGTGCGGGCGGCACGAGGTGGGCTGGCGGTGCGCCGAGTGCGGCGGGTCGAAGCTGCGGGCCAATGTGGTCGGCGCGCGGCGTACCGCGGAGGAGTTGGGACGGGCGTTCCCGCGCGTGCCGGTGCGCACCTCGGGGCGGGACGCGGTGCTCGCGACGGTGCCGAACGTACCCGCCCTCGTGGTCGCGACGCCGGGCGCCGAACCGGTCGCCGCGGGCGGTTATGCCGCGGCCCTACTACTCGACGGCTGGCTCCTCCTCAACCGCCCCGACCTGCGCGCGGGCGAGGAGGCACTGCGGCGCTGGCTCGGCGCCGCGTCGCTGGTGCGCCCGGCCTCGGAGGGCGGCGCGGTGGTGATCATCGCCGAGCCGACGCTGCGCCCGGTGCAGGCGCTCGTGCGTTGGGACCCGCAGGGCTTCGCCCGCACCGAACTGGCCGAACGCGCGGAACTGGGCCTGCCGCCGGTCTCGCGCATGGCCTCGGTCACCGGCTCGCCCGCCGTCGTCGCCGAGCTGATGCGCCTGGTGCGCCTCCCTGCGGACACCGACACCCTCGGCCCGGTCCCCGCGCCGCCCCCGCCGCGCACGACTCCGACGTCCGCGAACTCCCGTACCACCCGCGGCCGTTCCAAGTCCGCCGCAGCCCGAGCCGCCATAGAGCGTCCCCCGGCCGCGGAGCCGGGCCTGTGGACCCCCGACCGCCGCGCCGCCGAACCCCCGCCCGACGACCGCCGCGAACGCGTGCTCCTCAGGGTCCCCCCAGGCCGCGGCGCCGATTTGGCGGCCGCCCTCAAGTCCGCTCAAGCGCTCTGGATGTCCCGAGGCCCGGCCGAGTCGGTCTGGGTCCGCATGGACCCCCTCGACATCGGCTGAGGTGCGATCAGCGGGGGACTTCGACACAGACGCGTGAATTCGGAGGACCGGGCGGCCAGGGCTCGGAAGGGCATCGGCGGCGATCCATCTGTGGTCGGGCTCTGCCGAGCCTGCCCCGCGCCGGGCCACCGGATCTCCTCCCCGGGGGACCCCGACCCGGCGTCGGCGCCGAAAGGCCGCTGCGCGTCCGGCACCTGGGTGCCGGGCTCGCCGGGCCCGGACGGGCGGTGGGGCGTCGGTAGACTGGGTGGGTTGGCAGGGTGGCGCCTCCTGCCGTGTCCTCGTTGTGTCCTCCGTCTCCGGTCGAACGGGAGTTCTTCTGTGGCAGTTCAGCCGATCCGCCTTTTTGGTGATCCGGTGTTGCGTACCGCGGCGGACCCGGTGACGGTCTTCGACAAGGAGCTTCGGGTCCTGGTCAAGGACCTGACGGACACGATGATGGATGCCCCGGGGGCGGGGTTGGCGGCGCCGCAGATCGGGGTGTCGCTCCGGGTGTTCACGTACTTCGTGGACGGCGAGGTCGGGCATCTGATCAATCCGGACCTGGCCCTGTCGGAGGACGAGCAGGACGGGCCGGAGGGGTGTCTCTCGCTGCCGGGGCTCGCGTACGACACGAAGCGCGCATTCGGGGTCGTGGCCAAGGGCTTCAACATGCACGGCGACCCGGTGACGATCGAGGGCACCGAGCTGCTCGCGCGGTGCATCCAGCACGAGACGGATCACCTCGACGGCATCCTGTTCATCGACCGGCTCGACCGCGAGCAGCGCAAGGCCGCGCTGCGGGCGATCCGCGAGGCCGAGTGGGCGGGGCAGGCGCCGCCCGCGGTCAAGGTGTCGCCGCACGGGACCTTCGGAAAGGCGCTCTGATACCGATGCGTCTGGTGTTTGCGGGTACGCCCGAGGTCGCGGTCCCGGCCCTGGAGGCGCTGATCGCCTCGCGGCACGAGGTGGTCGCGGTGGTCACGCGTCCGGACGCCCCGGCGGGACGGGGGCGCAAGCTGCGTCCGTCGCCGGTCGCCGAGCGGGCGATCGAGGAGGGCATCGAGGTGCTGCGCCCGGCGCGGCCCCGGGAGCCGGAGTTCCTGGCGCGGCTGGCCGAGATCGCTCCGGACTGCTGCCCGGTGGTGGCGTACGGTGCGCTGCTGCCGAAGGCGGCGCTGGACATCCCGGCGCGCGGCTGGGTCAACCTGCACTTCTCGCTGCTGCCCGCGTGGGGGGGGGG
>NZ_JBPKBH010000001.1:243434-269684 GCF_051388915.1 Yinghuangia sp. YIM S09857
GCCGGTGCAGCACGCGGTGATGGCGGGCGACGACATGACCGGCGCGTGCACCTTCCAGATCGAGGAAGGGCTCGACTCCGGGCCGGTGTTCGGGTGCGTGACCGACGAGGTGCGGCCCTCCGACACGAGCGGGGACCTGCTGGAGCGCCTGGCCCGGTCCGGCGCGCGCCTGCTCGCCGCGACCATGGACGGGATCGAGGACGGGCAGCTCGTGGCCGTGCCGCAGCCGCCCGACGGCATCTCGCTCGCGCCCAAGGTGACCGTGGCCGACGCCCACGTCGACTGGACCACCCCCGCGCTGCGCGTGGACCGCGTCGTGCGCGGCTGCACGCCCGCCCCCGGCGCCTGGACGACCTTCCGCGGCGAGCGAGTGAAGCTCGCACCGGTGCGGCTGCGCGCGGGCGACTCGGCACTGGCGCCGGGCGAGATCGCCGTCGAGCGCAAAGTGGTGCGGGTCGGTACCGGCAGCCACGCGGTGGAGCTGAGCGAGGTGCAGCCGCAAGGCAAGCGCATGATGGCGGCGGTGGACTGGGCGCGGGGTGTGCGTCCCGAGCCGGGGGAGCGCTTCGGCGCGGAGGTCGCGTCCGGGACCGCATCCGGAATCGAAGCCGCGTCCGGAGCCGAGTCAGAGGCCGAGTCAGGGGCCGCGAATTCCGAGTCCGGGTCCGCGAGCGGAGGGGCCGCGTGACCCGACCCGTCACCCCCGGCAGGTCGCCGCGCAGCCCGGGCGGCTCCGGCGGCAAGGCGGCCCGCACCTACCGACGTCCCAAGCCGGACGCCGCGCGCCGTGCCGCGTTCGACGTGCTGCGCGCGGTGGACGAGCGCGACGCATACGCCAACCTGGTCCTCCCCGGTCTGCTGCGCGACCGCCGCATGACCGGCCGCGACGCCGCGCTGGCCACCGAGCTGGTGCACGGCACGCTGCGCCGCCAGGGGACGTACGACGCGATCCTCGACCGCTGTGTGGACCGCCCGATCGGCGAGGTCGACCCGCCGGTGCTGGACGTGCTCTGCCTGGGCGCGCACCAGTTGCTGTCCACCCGGATCCCGACGCACGCCGCCGTCTCCGCGACCGTCGAGCTGGCCCGCGGGGTGCTGGGCGACGGGCGCGCGAAGTTCGTGAACGCCGTGCTGCGCAAGGTCGCCGCCCGCGACCTCGACGCGTGGCTGGCCGAGGTCGCGCCGCCGTACGACGAGGATCCGGAAGGCCATCTGTCGGTCGTGCACTCGCACCCGCGCTGGGTCGTCGGCGCGTTGTGGGACGCCCTCGGCGGCGACCGCGACGGCATCGAGGCCCTCCTCGCCGCCGACAACGAGCCGCCGGCCGTGACCCTGGTGGCGCGGCCGGGCCGCGCCGCGCTGGACGAGCTGTACGCGGCCGGAGCCGTGCCCGGGCGCTGGTCGCCGCTGGCCGCGGTGCTCCCCGAGGGCGACCCGGGAGCCATCGCCGCGGTCCGCGACGGCCGCGCGGGCGTCCAGGACGAGGGCAGCCAACTCGTCGCCCAGGCCCTCGCCGAGGCCGAGGTTTCCGCGGTCGACGGCGGCGAGCGGCGCTGGCTCGACCTGTGCGCGGGGCCCGGCGGCAAGGCCGGGCTGCTCGCCGCCATCGCCACGCAGCGGGACGTCTCGCTGCTCGCGGTCGAACGGCGGCACCACCGCGCGCGCCTGGTCCGTAATGCGATCGGCTGGAACACGAACCACCAGGTGGTGACCGCGGACGGCACCCAACCGGCCTGGCAGCCGGGTGCGTTCGACCGGGTCATCGCGGACGTCCCGTGCAGCGGCCTCGGCGCGCTGCGCCGCCGCCCGGAGTCGCGGTGGCGCCGCCGTCCCGAGGACATTGCCGAACTGGGCCCGCTGCAACGCCAGTTGCTGACGACGGCGTTGGGCGCGGTGCGTCCCGGCGGCGTGGTGGCGTACGTGACGTGCTCGCCGCACCAGGCGGAGACCCGCGCGGTCGTCGACGACGTGCTCGGCACGCAGGCCGGAGAGGGCTTCGAACTCGTGGACGCCCGCGCACTGTTCCCCGGCGTCACCGGCCTCGGCGACGGTCCGGACGTCCAGCTCTGGCCGCACGTCCACGGCACCGACGCGATGTACTTCGCCCTCCTGCGGCGCGCGGCTCAGGGCACGGTCTAGCGGACAGGCGCCCGCTCGCCGACCAGGGCGGGTGCGAGTTCGCGCCACTCGTGGCGGGGGAGCGTGCTCGGGTCGGCGGTGAGCACCTGCACGCACACGTGGTCGGCGCCCGCGGCGAAGTGCTCGCGCACCCGGCGGCGTATCGCGTCGAGGCCGCCGTACACGACGATCGCGTCCACGAGGCGCCGGCTGGGACCTCCGGTGATGTCCGCGTCGCCGAAGCCCAGCCGGCGGACGTTCGCCTCCTGGTGAGCGGCGTTGTCGACGTATCCGGCCACGTGTGCGGTGGCCAGTTCGCGGGCACGGGCGAGGTCCGTGTCGAGGATGACGGCCTGTTCCACGCCGAGGAAGGCGTGCGGTCCCATGAGGGCGCGGGCGCGGGCCGTGTGCTCGACCGGCACGAAGTACGGGTGCGCGCCCCACGTGCGCTCGGCCGCGAGTTCGAGCATCTTCGGCCCGAGGGCGGCCAGGACGCGGCGTGGTGCCGGGCGGGGGGCGGGGCCGTGTGCGGGGACGGCGTCCATCGCGTCCAGGTAGCCGCGCATCGTGGCGACGGCGCGGCCGCGCGCGGGCATCGGGTACCCGTCGAGCTCGTGGACGGTGTCGTCCACGCGGTGGCCGCCGAGCCCGAGGACGTAGCGGCCGGTGAACGCCTCGCCGAGCGTGCGCGTTGCCGTGGCCGTGGCGATCGGGTCGCGGAAGGCGATGTTCGCGATGCCCGAGGCCACGGTGATCCGCCGCGTCGCGTTGAGCAGCAGGGACGCCTGGCCGAAGGTGTCGCGGCCGAACGCCTCGCCGAACCAGACGGCGGTGTAGCCGGACTCCTCGATCTCTGCGGCGGCTTCGCGGACCAAGGGGGCGGGCTGCGGATCGAACGCGAACGTCCAGATCCCCACGCCGCCAAGGGTTGTACGGGTTTCGTCGTGCACCGGGTGCTCCCCTGCGAAGTTAACCGGAGAGGGTCTCCGGTTGATCTCCGATAAGATACGGAGAACCTCTCCGTTTGGCTAGCGGGCGGTCGGCGCACGGGTCGGCCGAAGGATGGAGCGACCACGATGAAGGCGGCCAGGACCGGAGCCCCCGGGGCACGCCGCGCCGACGCGCGCATGAACCGCGAGCGCATCGTGGCGGCCGCGCGCGAGGTGTTCGCGGAGGACGGCCCGGAAGCGTCCCTCAACGAGATCGCGCGCCGGGCCGGGGTCGGACCGGGAACGCTCTACCGGCACTTCCCGAACCGCCGCGCACTGGCCGCCGCGGTCGTCGTCGAGCGGGTCGAGGTTCTCGTCGCGCATGCCGAACGCCTGCTGGACGCGGACTCCGCCGACGCCGCGCTCGCCGAATGGCTGGCCGCGTTCCTCGCGCACGCCCGACTGCACCAGGGCACCGGAATCGCCGCCATGGTCGAGGACGCGGACGACCCGGGAGCGGACCACCTGGGAGTCGACTGCCACCGCCTCATCGCCGACGCCGCCGCCGCGCTGCTCACCCGAGCGCAGCGCGAGGGCACCGCACGCCCGGACGTCGCCTCCGCCGACCTGGTGCAACTCGTCGTCGGCATCGCCCTCGCCGCGGAGTTGGCCGCCGATCCCCGGCAGCCCGAGCGGTTGCTGGCCCTCGTGCTCGACGCCGTCCTCGCACGCTGACGGCTGCCGGTGGGCATCGCCGCGACCAACGCCTCCGCCGTCCCGCGCCCGGTGGGTGTGTCATGGACCCGGTCGTCGGCGTCGCGGGCGCAAGGCCCGGCGGGCCGGGTTTTTGCCGGGGCGACGTTGACGTACCAGCATGGGGGAATGGCATCTTCCCGAGACTCCATACCGTTGCCCGGCAAGCTTGACGCCGAACTCGCCGCGCCCGCCTACCGCGAGGCGGTGCGGGCGGCCGGCTCCGGGGTCGGTGGCACTCTCCTCGAACGCCTGGCCGGGGCGCTCGGCAAGGCGACCGCCGCCTCCACCGCGTTCGGTGAGCCGGTCACCAACGGCGGTGTCACCGTCATCCCGGTCGCGACCGCCCGGTTCGGTTTCGGCGGCGCGGGCGGGTCCGGGTGGCAGGAGTCGGCGAACGGCGAGGGCGGCGGAGGTGGTGGCGGCGCGACGGTCACGCCGACCGGCTACATCACCATCGCGGACGGCCGCGCGACGTTCACACGGATCCGCGACCCGTGGACGGACGTCGTCGCCCCGGCCGCCGCCGGAGTGCTGCTGTCCGTCGGCGCGGCGGCCGCGCGGCACATACTCCGGCGCCGCCGCGGCGCGTGACGGCTGTGCCCGATCGAGCTGTGTGACCGTGGCGTGTGAGCGCGGGCTGTGACCGCGGGCCGTGACCGCGGGCCGTGACCGCGGACCGTGACCGCGGACCGTGACCGCGGACTGCGATCGGGCCCGCGGCCGAGGCGGATGACCGAGGCGTGCCGCGTCGCGCCCGCACACGGGCACGTCAGGTCCTCCGTTTCGGTGAATCCGCCCGTTTCGGTGAAGCCACTGTGCGGGCGCCGGGACACGCGCGAACGCCGCGGGATCACCGCATGAATCAGGGCATACCGACGCAGCCCGCCGCACTCGAAACGGCGGCCTGCCCCGGAGATCGCCGATGCCCGACGCGTCACCCCCGCCAGGCCGTCGGGCCCCCGCCGCACAAGCCGGTGCCGCGCGTGCGGGGTCCGTACCTGTCTGTTCTGTGCCGCACGCGTCGGGCCGCGCTCGCCGGGGAGTGGCGGCGCGTCATCGCCGTCCCGTTCGCGCGACTGCGGCGGCGCGGTCCGCACGATCGTCGCCGACGAATCAACCGCGCCGAACCGCCCGGCGCTGATCAGCCCAAAATCGGTGAACCGCCCAAGGCCGCTGAACCGCTCAAGATCGCGGGGGCCGTCAAGACCGCAGTGCGGGTCAAGACCGCAGTGCGGGTCAACGTGGCGGGGCCGGTCGCAGGGGGCTGAGTCACCACCGCAACCGGACCCGCGCCACGGTTCACAAAGCCCGAGCTCTCACGCTCAGTGCGCGCACGCCCAAGGCGCCGCCGAAAGCGACTGCCCCGCCAGCGCGCGCAGCCGGTCCACCGCCGCGCCCGGGTCCCGGCCGTCGTAGACCGCGGATCCGGCCACGAACACGTCCGCGCCCGCCTCGGCGCAGCGCTCGATCGTCTCCGCGGAGACGCCGCCGTCGACCTGGAGCCACATGTCCAGGCCGTGCTTGCCGATCAGTTCACGGGTGCGGCGGATCTTCGGCAGCATGATGTCGAGGAACTTCTGTCCGCCGAAGCCCGGTTCGACGGTCATGACGAGGATCATGTCGAGCTCGGGCAGCAGGTCCTCGTACGGCTCGATCGGCGTGGCCGGCTTGAGCGCCATCGACGCGCGGGCGCCCGCCGCGCGGATGCTGCGGGCCAGCCGCACCGGGGCCGCGGCCGCCTCGACGTGGAAGGTGACGCTGCCCGCGCCCGCCTCGGCGTACGCGGGGGCCCAGCGATCCGGGTCCTCGATCATCAGGTGGGCGTCGACCGGAGTGTCGGACGCCTTGAGGATCGATTCGACCACGGGCAACCCGAGGGTCAGGTTGGGCACGAAGTGGTTGTCCATGACGTCGACATGCAGCCAGTCGGCGTTCGCGACCTTCGCGGTCTCGTCCGCGAGGCGCGCGAAGTCGGCGCTGAGGATGCTCGGGTTGATTTGCGGCTTGGCCATGAGGACAGAGTGCCATCCCCGGTGCCCCCGCCGGGAATCCGGGGCGGCTTGCCCGGATCCGCGCACCGGTGCGTCCCGCGGTGGCCGGAACCCGTTCCCACCAGCCAACTGACGGTTCGTCAGGTAGCCGCATGCTCGCGGTGTGTACGCGTGATGGAACACACAGAAGTGGCAAGGTCAAGGACGTCGCGCTCCGTGGCACACTTCGAGGTGTACGAATGTCACGTACGCGCGCTCCGGGGTCGGTGAAAATCCGAACCGGCGGTAAAAGTCCGCGAACCGGCTGACGCCCTCCGACCCGGAGGCGCCGGCCGGCCGAACCGGTGGAATTCCGGTGCCGACGGTGAAAGTCCGGATGGGAGGCAGCGCGCGGCGGGTGGCTTGTTCGGCGTGCCGGCATACCCTGCCATGCGCCCGGGCCGCTCCGTCCTGCCTTCCTGCGGCATGCCCGCAAACCCCCCCCGCCCCGGCCCACGCGTCCGCGACGACGTCCCTGTCATGACGACCACGTCATGACGCGCCGATGCGGAGGAGGCCGGGTGTCCGGCGAGGTGGCCCCCCAGGGGTTCGATACGGACCAGGGGTTCGATGCGGAGCGGCACATGCGCCGCGCCATCGCCCTGGCCGCGCGCGGCCTCGGTACCACCAGCCCCAACCCCGTCGTCGGCTGCGTCGTCCTCGACGCGCACGGCGAGGTCGTCGGCGAGGGCTTCCACGAGTTCGCGGGCGGCCCGCACGCCGAGGTCGGCGCGCTGCGCGAAGCGGGCGACCGGGCACGCGGCGGCACCGCGTTCGTCACCCTCGAACCGTGCGCGCACACCGGTCGCACCGGGCCGTGCGCGCAGGCGCTGATCGACGCCGGGATCGCCCGCGTCGTGTACGCCGTCTCCGACCCGAACCCGCAGGCCGCCGGGGGCGCCCAAGTACTGCGCGCGGCAGGCGTCGAGGTCACCGGGGGCTTCCTGGCGGCGGACGCCGCCCGCGGCAACGAGGCGTGGCTGACCGCCACCCGCCTCGGCCGCCCGTTCACCACCTGGAAGTACGCCGCCACCCTCGACGGCCGCGTCGCCGCCGCCGACGGCACCAGCCGCTGGATCACCTCCGCCGCCTCGCGCGCCGACGTCCACGCCCTGCGCGGCGCCGTCGACGCGGTCGTGGTCGGCTCCGGCACGCTGCTCGCCGACGACCCGCACCTCGCGGTACGCGGCACCGCGGCCCGCCCGCGCGAGCGGCAGCCGCTCCGCGTCGTCCTCGACAGCTCCGCGCGTATTTCCGCCGACGCCCGGGTGCTCGACGACGCCGCGCCGACGCTGCTCGCCGTCGCCGACGACCTGCCCGCCGACACCGCCGCCGGGCTGGCCGAACGGGTCGCTGGGCGGGCCGAGATCGTCGCGCTGCCGCGTACCGCACAGGGCCTGGACCTCGACGCGCTCGGCAAGGAGCTGTACGCGCGCGGCGTGCGCTCGGTGCTGCTGGAGGGCGGTCCGACGCTGGCCGGGGCGTACGCCGCGGCCGGGCTCGTCGACAAGGTCGTCGGCTACCTCGCACCCGTCCTGCTCGGCGCCGGGCCCGCCGCTCTCGGTCCGGCCGGAATCAGCACCATCACCGACGCGTTGCGCCTGACCGTCGAGGAGGTGGCGGACGACCGGTTCGGCGGCGATCTGCGGATCACCGCGCGCCCCGCGTCCCGCGACCGCCTCGCCGACGGGCAGGGCGGCGACGGCACCCACGGTACGAACGGCACCACCGATGGCACGCACCGCCCTGCGCAGCCGGACCAGTCCCGACCCGCGCCGCCCCAGGCAGCGGACCACCCCGTGAAGGAGTCCTGACGTGTTCACCGGAATCGTGGAGGAACTCGGCGAGATCGTCTCGGTCGAGCATCTCGGTGACTCGGCCCGCCTGACCGTGCGCGGACCCGTCGTCACGGTGGGTGCCCGGCACGGGGACTCCATCGCGGTCAACGGCGTCTGCCTCACGGTGGTGGACGAGAAGATCGACCCGGCCGAGGCCAGCTTCACCGCCGACGTGATGGCCGAGACGCTGCTGCGCTCCAGCCTCGGCGCCCTCGCGCCCGGCTCGCGCGTCAACCTGGAGCGCCCGATGGCGCTCGGCGGCCGGCTGGGTGGGCACCTGGTGCAGGGCCACGTGGACGGCATGGGCGCGATCGTGTCTCGCACGCCCGGCGAGCACTGGGAGGTCGTCAAGATCTCGCTGCCCGCCGACCTCGCACGCTACGTCGTGGACAAGGGCTCGATCACGGTAGACGGCATCAGCCTCACGGTCGTGGAGGCCGGGCCGGACTGGTTCACGGTGAGCCTGATCCCGACCACGCTCGCGCTCACCACGCTGGGCGTGAAGCAGGCCGGCGACCCGGTCAACCTGGAGGTCGACGTGATCGCCAAGTACGTCGAGCGCCTCCAGGCGTACGGCGACAACGGCCGCAGCAACGGACACAGCAACGGCAACAGCAACGGACACGACCACGGCAGCGGGCACAGCAACGGCGCCGCGCAGGAACGGGCGGGCGACCGGTCATGAGCACCTGGGACGCCGCGATGCAGTGGATGCGCGAGCCCGCGTTCACCGTGTTCGGCCAGGGCGTCGTACGCGGTGACCTGCTCGGCAACGTCTTCGCGCTGGCCACCGTGGGCCTCGCGATGCGCCGCACCATCTGGGCGTGGCCGGTGCAGATCGCCGGCTCGGTGCTGCTGATGGCCGTGTACTGGTCGTACCACCTCGGCGGCAGCTTCTCGCGGCAGATCCTCATCATCGCGATGGCGTCCTACGGCTGGGCGCGCTGGCGGCGCGGCAAGCGCGAGACCGGCGACATCGCCGTGCGCTTCGCCACCCACCGCGAACGCGCGGCCCTGCTGGCCGCGATGGTGCTGGGCACCGCGGCGTTCGCGCTCGTGCTCGCCGAGTGGGGCGTGGTGTGGGACCACCGCTGGTGGATGATCGCCGCCGACGCGTACATCTTCGTCGGCACCGCGGTCGCCACCGTCGCGCAGGCGCGCGGGCTGGTGGAGTTCTGGGCGGCGTGGATCGCCGTCGACCTGGTCGGCGTCCCGCTGACCTTCTACAACGGCCTGGTCTTCTCCGGGTTCGTGTACGGGATCTTCCTGGTCATGGTCCTGGTCGGACTGCGCGACTGGTGGCAGCGCTCCACCGCCGCGCGGGCGGCCGCCGGACCTGTGCACGGAGGGCAGGAATCAACCGCCGCGGGGGCGCGGCAACTGGAAGGGGCACGGGCGTGAGCACGATCAACCAAGAGGACGCGGCGAGCCTGCTCCCGACCGGGGAACCGGCCCGGGGCGCGGACGCGAGCCCGGACGCGGACCTGGACCTGACGCTGGACTCCATCGAGGACGCCATCAAGGCCATCGCCGACGGCCAGGCCATCGTGGTCGTCGACGACGAGGACCGGGAGAACGAGGGCGACCTGATCTTCGCCGCCTCGCTCGCCACCCCCGAGCTGATGGGCTTCATGATCCGCTACAGCTCCGGCGTGGTCTGCGTGCCGATGACCGGCCCGGACCTGGACCGCCTCAAGCTGCCGCCCATGACGCAGGTCAACGAGGACAAGAAGGGCACCGCCTACACGGTCTCGGTGGACGCCAAGGACGGCATACACACCGGGATCTCGGCGGCCGACCGCACCCGCACGGTGCAGCTCCTCGCCGGGGCCGACACCACCGCCGACCAGCTCACCCGCCCCGGACACATCTTCCCGCTGCGCGCGGTCGAGGGCGGCGTGCTGGTGCGCCCCGGCCACACCGAGGCGGCGGTCGACCTCGCGCGCCTGGCCGGGCTGCCGCCCGCGGGGGCGATCTGCGAGGTCGTCAACGACGACGGCTCGATGATGCGGCTGCCGCAGTTGGTGCCGTTCGCACGCGAGCACGGCCTGAAGATCGTCTCGATCGCGGACCTCATCGCGTACCGCCGCCGCACCGAGCAGACCGTCGAGCGCGCCGCCGAGACCCGGCTGCCCACCGCGTTCGGCGACTTCCGGGCCATCGGCTACCGCAGCACCCTCGACGGCGTCGAGCACATCGCACTGGTCGCGGGCGACATCGGCGGCGGCGAGGACGTGCTGGTCCGGGTGCACTCCGAGTGCCTGACCGGCGACGTGTTCGGCTCGCTGCGCTGCGACTGCGGCCCGCAGCTCGCCGCCGCGCTCCAGACGGTCGCGGACGAGGGCCGGGGTGTCGTGCTCTACATGCGCGGACACGAGGGACGCGGCATCGGTCTGCTGCACAAGCTCCAGGCGTACCAGCTCCAGGACGACGGCCACGACACGGTCGACGCCAACCTCGAACTCGGCCTGCCCGCGGACGCCCGCGACTACGGCACCGGCGCGCAGATCCTGTCCGACCTGGGCGTGCGCTCGATGCGGCTGCTCACCAACAACCCGGCCAAGCGCGCGGGCCTGGAAGGGTACGGGCTGGAGATCATCGAGCGCGTCCCGCTGCCCGTGCACGCCACCGCGGACAACCTGCGCTACCTGCTGACCAAGCGCGACCGGATGGGCCACGATCTGCCGTGGCTCGAACCGCTGGAGCCCGCGGACGTCACGCCGCACGGCGTGAGCTGACGCGCCCGGCGGGACCGACCGCCTACGGAAGGCGGCCGTGCGGCCGCCTTCCGGAACCGTGCGCTCCGGGTCGGTGGCGTGTCGGCCGGTGCCCAGGGCGGTCCGACCCCGCACCGACGCCCGCCGATCCGCACCGACGCCCGCCGATCCGCACCGACGCCCGCCGATCCGCACCGACAGGCGCCGATGCGCACGGACGCGGGCCGATCCGACCGGATCCGATCCGACCGGACCCACCGGATCCGACCCGCGGACGCGTCCCGCAACCGGCCCGTCTCCCTGCAAGACTCGTCCTCCATCCATCCCCACCAGAACCGGGACATCAAAGCGATCATGAGTGGTAACGGAGCCCCCGAGATCACCGTCGACGGCGGTCAGGACCTGCGCGTCGGCGTCGTAGCCGCGCAGTGGCACACCCCGGTCATGGACGGCCTGCTCGCCGGTGCGCTCACCGCGCTCGACGAGATGGGCGTCCCCGGTCCGACCGTGGTCCGCGTTCCCGGCGCCTTCGAACTCCCGGTCGTCGCCAAGGCGTTGGCCGAGTCCGGCCATGACGCCGTGGTCGCGCTGGGCGTCGTGATCCGCGGCGGCACGCCGCACTTCGAGTACGTCTGCTCCGCCGCCACCGACGGGCTCACCCGGGTGGCGCTGGACTCCGGCGTGCCGGTCGGGTTCGGGCTGCTGACCTGCGACACCGAGCAGCAGGCCCTGGACCGGGCCGGCGTCGAGGGGGCCAAGGAGGACAAGGGCCGGGAGGCCGCCACCGCGGCCGTCGCGACCGCCCTGGCGTTGCGTACAGTGGCCACGCCGCGGCGCTGATGCGTACCGCGTGCCGCGTCGTACCGCCCCGCCCCGCACACCCGCACCGATCACAGTGAGAAGCCGAACCACTCGATGAAGACGTTTGAGCAGCTCTTCACGGAGCTCCAGGAGAAAGCCGCCGCAGGGCAGGCCGGATCGCGCACCGCCGAGCTCGTCCAGCAGGGCGTGCACAGCATCGGCAAGAAGGTGGTCGAGGAGGCCGCCGAGGTGTGGATGGCCGCCGAGCACGAAGGCGCCGACCGCTGCGCGGAGGAGATCTCGCAGCTTCTCTACCACCTCCAGGTGATGATGGTCGCCCGCGGCATCACGCTTGAGGACGTATACGCTCACCTCTGACATCTGAGCGACGTCCGCGTCGCCCGACGCCGCGCACGGGTTCCGCGCGCGGCGGGGTCAGCCAAGTCGTCAGGGTCCTCGGCAACCGGTCCGCGCCTGTCCGTGCGCACCGGGCCGGGGATCCGCCCATGGAAGAAGGTTCCCGTCATGCTGCGCATCGCCGTCCCGAACAAGGGTTCGCTCTCGGAGCCTGCGTCGGCGATGCTCCATGAGGCCGGATACCGCCAGCGCAGCCACAGCAAGGAACTGGTGCTGGTCGACCCGGACAACAACGTCGAGTTCTTCTTCCTCCGCCCTCGCGACATCGCGGTGTACGTCGGCTCGGGACGCCTCGACGCCGGGATCACCGGCCGAGACCTGCTGCTCGACTCCGGCGCGGAGGCCGAGGAGGTACTCGAACTCGGGCTCGGCGCCGCGACGTTCCGGTGGGCCGCGCCGGTCGGCACGTACAGCTCGGTGAAGGACCTCCAGGGCGCGCGGATCGCGTCGTCGTACGTCGGACTCGTCGAACGCCACCTCGCCGAGCAGGGCATCGAGGCCGAGGCCGTGGTGAAGCTGGACGGCGCCGTCGAGACCGCGATCCAGCTCGGCGTCGCCGACGTGATCGCCGACGTCGTGGAGACCGGCACCACGCTGCGGCAGGCCGGGCTGGAGATCTTCGGCGACCCGATCCTGGAGTCCGAGGCGGTGTTGATCCGGCGCACCGGGGCCGAGACGTCGGCGGCGGTGGACCAACTCGTACGCCGCCTCCAGGGCGTCCTGGTGGCCCGCCGCTACGTGATGATGGACTACGACATCCGCGTCGAACGCGTCGAGCAGGCCGTGGCCCTGACCCCAGGGCTGGAGTCGCCGACCGTGTCCCCGCTGCACAACGAGGGCTGGGTGGCGGTCCGCGCCATGGTCCCGCGCCGCGACGCGCAGCGGATCATGGACGACCTGTGGGAGATCGGCGCCCGCGCGATCCTCGTCACCGGCATCCACGCCTGCCGCCTCTGATCCGGGTGCGGCGGCGCAGGCCCGCCGGTCGGCCCCTCCGCGCCACGTCGTAGGCTGCGTGGGTCGTGTCCTCACATTCCCGCCGGGCCCGCGACGCCGGGCCTTGACGGCCCTGCCAAGTGGCAGGCTCCGGGGCTGGACGGCCCTCCCAACCCGCCGCGTCACGACCCTCGCACGGCCGACCCCCAGGCCGAGCCGCGGGCCGCGCCGTGCTCGGGAGGGCCGCCAGACCCGGCGCGCACGCACCACGGGCCGCGGGCTGTCCGACGGTAATGTGAAGACACTCCCTAGGGGCCGCGGATTCCCCGGCCCATGGACGACCATCGCGAGGGTGACCCGCACACCATGGAGCAGACCGCTGTGACCGGCAACGACCCCGCCCCCGGTGCCCCCGCCGCCGGGGCGCCCGGCCTGCCGCGCACCTGGTACCCGTCCCGCAGCCGCATGATGACGCGTGTCGTCGGCGTCGTGATCCTGGTCGGCCTCACCGTGCTGGCCGTCGCGCTCCCGGAGAACGGCGGCTGGAACTTCGGCTCGCGCGCGGGCGTCGTGCTGACCGGCGTATTCGGGCTCTGCTTCATGCTCATGCTGGGCCGCCCGAAGGTCGTCGCGACCGCCGAGGGCGTCACCGTGGTCAACCTGCTGCGGGTGCACCACCTCGACTGGCCGCAGATCGTGCGCGTCCAGCTCCGACAGGGCGACCCGTGGGTCTTCCTCGACCTCTCGGACGGCGAGACGCTCGCCGCGATGGGCATCCAGACCTCGAACGGCCGCGAGCGCGCCATCAAGGCGGCCACCGAACTCCGCGACCTGGTCGACCGCTTCGGCGGCATCGAACCCGGGCGCCACTGACGGGCGACCTCCGTACGAGTGAATTTCCGCCCGGGGCTTCCGGGTTGGAACGGCCCCGGTGGTGGCGTGGCGCTCGTGGGGCGGCGGTCCGAGCCCGCCACGTACACGTCTCCGGACCCACCGCCCGCGCACCTGGACGCCTCGTCAGGTCTGCGGCTCGGCGTCGAGGAAGTCCAGGACGGCGGCCGTGGTTTCGGCCGGGAACTGGGCGTGGGGGTAGTGCCCGGCGCCGTCGATGACGTGCAGGTGCCCGCGGGTGGGAGGCATGGCGGCGACGATGGCCTCGCCCTCGCGGCGCGGGTCCGGCCAGTCGGGGTCGAGGGTGCCCTCGACCACCAGCGCCGGGCAGGTCACCGCGCCCAGCTGTGCGCCCGCGTCGGTGGGGGCGGACATGCCCATCTTGGCAATTACGGCCATGCGGCCGGGACGGCGCAGGTCGGCGTCGAGGGCAGCCACGTGCTCCGCATACCCGGCGGGCTTGGTACCCGGGTAGGCGTGGTCGAGGTAGCGCTTCCACACCTTCGGGCTGCGGAACAGCGCGGTGCCGAGGAGGAGCAGCGTGCCCTTGCGGTAGCGGGCGTTGGTGCGGAACGCCTTGGCGTCGAGTTTCTGCGCGCGCGTGAACGGGGCGATCTCGACGATGCGGCTCACGAGGGTGGGTTCCAGGGCGGCGGCGATGGTGGCCGAGCCGCCCGCGAAGGAGTGGCCGACGACGACGGCCGGGCCCCCGAGGTGCCGGATCAGGGCCAGCAGGTCCCCGGCGGTGTCGGTGCGGGTGTACGAGGGCCAGCCGGTGCCCGAGTCGCCGTGCCCGCGCAGGTCGACGGACACGGCCCGGTAGCCGGACTCGGCGAGGAGCGCGGCCATTTCGCGGAACACGCGGCGGTTGTCGCCCATGCCGTGCGCCAGGACGACGAGCGGGCCGTCCCCGACGGAGTCGTAGCCCAGGCGGCCGTCGGGGGTGTCCAGGAAATCGGTCATGGGAGTCCTCGTGGTGTGGGCGGGCGAGCCGCCCCGAGACTACGGGCGCGGTGGGTGCGGCGTCGGGATCGGCGCGCTACGGGCCCACGAGTTCGCGTTCCAGGGGCGTGCGGAAGCGCGGCGTGACGCGTACGTCCCCGATCCACGCGGCCGTGCGCTCCGCCTCGGCCGCGATCGCCGCCTCGGCCTCCGCGCCCGCGTCCTCCAGGAGCTTCCACACCACCGATCCGTCGGCGCGCTGGGCCCAGCCGCCGATGACGCGGCCCTGCCGCCAGACCGTCGGGCCGACGTTGCCGGAGCGGTCGAACAGCGCGGGGCGGAAGGCCGGGTCGAGGTACCAGTCGCGCTGCTGCCAACCCATGGTGGTGGGGTCTAGCGCGGGGAGGAGCGCAACGCGCGGGGTCGTCGGGGGACCGGCGACGGGGTCGACGTCGTCGGGGAGTACGTAACCGGTGCTGCCGTCGTCGAGGGACACCGGGACGGCGGCGAGGGAGGTGAGAGCGGCGCGGACGCCGGTGAGCGTCCAGCCCGTCCACCACTTGATGTCGGCCTCGGTGCCCGGTCCGAACGCGGCGAGCCAGGCGCGCACGAGGTCGGCGCGGGCCTCGGCGACCGGCAGGTCCGGGTGCGGTTCGGCGGCGGCCCAGCGGTACTGGCTGGACGTCCAGGTGCCGCGGGGGCGTCCGCGGACGATCACGCCGTCCATCGACAGCTTGCGCAGCAACCGCGAGCTCGCGGTCTGCTCGGTCTCCCACTTGGTGCCGACCCCGTAGACGACGGCGGCCCGCAGGCGCGGTTCGAGCTCGGCCAGTTCTGCCCCGGTGGCGTCGGTCAGGGTGGTGAGGTGCGCGACGACGGAGGCCTCGACCTCGTCGAGCCACGCCGCGGTGACCTTCTGGCCGCTGCCTTTGCCGGTGCTGGTGCCCGCGTCCGCGCCGAAGCCGAGCTTTAGCATCTCCTTGCGCTCCTTCGCGGCGACGGCGGCCGTGGTCGAGGAGTGCACGACGGGTGCGAGCGCGGCGGGCAGGACGAAGACGGTGCGGCGCATGCCGAACATGCGGACGAGGCTGCGTTCGTCGTACAGCGCCTTCTCGATGTCGGCGGGCGACGCGGTCGACCGCGCGGCCACCGACAGGAACACCGTGGCGGGGTCGGTCGAGTGCAGCGCGACCAGCGACTCCGCGACCGTGGTGGGATCCACCGCGCGCGGTGCGGTGGTGAGGAGGTGGCGTTCCGAGAGCCGGGCGCGGCGCTCGGCGGTGTCGATGTGCCGCACGGGGGAGGGGGTGGGGACGGATGTCATGGACGGCAGCCTTGCACGCCGGGCTCGGTCGGCGCCGCGGTGTTCGCGGGCGCCGGTGGTTGCTCAATGCGGTGGCCGGGAAGGTACGCCGGTTTCCGGGAGGATTTCCGGTCGCGGCACTACGAACGGCCGCCCGCGGTCTCGCCGTACGCCTGGAGCAGGTCGGGCAGCCGCAGCGTGGTCAGCTCCTCGCGGTCCGGCTCGCCGGGGAGCACGACGAGGCGGAGGTCGCGGTACGCGCAGGCCTTCTCGTACAGCGTGCGCACGAACCGGGCGTTGCCCAGATCGTCGATCCATCCCTCCTCGCACACGTGCTCGGTGATGCTGCGCAGCTCGGCCGCGCAGTCCTCGTCCCACACGTCGCCGCACGAGGCCGCGAGGTGGTCCGCGATCCGCGTGAGGTCGGCCGCGCCGTAGCTCGGGAACTCGACGCGGGCGGTGAAGCGCGAGGTGAGTCCGGGGTTGGAGGCGAGCAGGCGGTCCATGCCCTCGGGGTAGCCGGCCAGCACGATCACCAGCCGGTCGCGGTCGTCCTCGGCGCGTTTGAGCAGCACCTGCACGGCCTCGTCGCCGTACGCGTCGCCCTTCGCGTAGCCGTTTCCGGCCAGCGCGTACGCCTCGTCGACGAACAGCACGCCGCCGAGCGCCGAGTCGACCAGCTCACCGGTCTTGACGGCGGTCTGGCCCAGGTACTCGCCGACCAGGTCGGCCCGCTGGGCTTCGACGAGCCGGTCCGTCTCCAGCAGGCCGAGCGCGTGGAACACCCGGCCCAGTAGGCGCGCGACCGTGGTCTTGCCGGTGCCGGACGGGCCGGAGAACACGAAGTGCCGTTTCGGCGCGACCGAGGGCATGCCGCGCGCCTCGCGGAGCCGGGCCATGCGCATCTGCGCGGACAGCGCCCGGACTTGCTGCTTCACGGGCTCGAGGCCGACCATGCGCTCGAGTTCGTCGAGCGCGGCGGACAGGTCCTCGGCAGCCGCGGCGGCGGAGGTGGCCGGACGCCCGCGGCCGCCGGGCTTGTCGCCGGGGCCCTCGCCGCCGTCCGGCGGGACGACCGCGAACTCCTCGGTGTCCGCGTCGTCGGGGGAGTCGGGGGAGTCGGCGGAGTCCACGGAGTCCACCGGGCCCTGGTCCGCAGCGGCGTTGCCGCTGTCGTGCGGCGCCGGCAGGTGCCCGAAGACGCCCGGCGGACCGTTGCCGGCCGGCCCGTTGCCCGCCCCGTTGCCGAGTGGCGCGGACGAGTGCGGCACGGCCGGGGTGCCGCCGCTCGGCGTGGCGTCCGCGACGGCCGCGTCCACGAGCGCGGGGCCGTTCAGACGCGCGGTCGCGTCGAAGATGTACTGCGTGGGGGCGGCGTCGGCGTTCTCCGCGGCCAGTTCGGCCAGGCGTACGGCCGTGTCCATGAACGCGGGGTCGGCGTGGTGCACGGCCCGGTAGAGGGGGAGCGCGGCGGGCGCGCGGCCGGTCTCCTCGTACGCCCGCGCGAGCCAGTAGCGCAGTTCCTTGCGCTGCGGGTGCTCCGAACGGCAGCGCGCGAGGGCGGTGGCCAGGACGTGTTCGGCCTTGTCGTACAGCCCGAGCCGCACGCGGGCCATGCCGCCGAACAACCCGGCCTCGACGCCGAGCAGCGGATCATCCTCCAACCCGTTGGTCCGGCGCAGCAGTTGCTGCCAGTCCTTGCCCAGGTACGCACGGCACGCGAGCAGGAAGCGCGTCGCCGGGTCGGTGTCCGGGGGAGGGCAGTGCGCGAGCGCCTGGTCGAGTTCGGGCAGGTGGCGGCCGTCCAACCAGTGCGACGCGTGCGCGAGCGACAGGTCGCGCGGCGTCTCCAGCACAAGTTGCACCCACCAGCCCAGCCAGTACCAGGAGTTGAGGGGGCGTCCGAATTTGGCGCGCTGCTGCCCGAAGCGGTTGCGGTGCGTGTGCATGGCGACGACGGCGCCGGCGACGTCCACCTTGAGCGCGTGCAGCCCGAGCCACGCGTCGGCCATGCCCGGGTCGAGCTCGACGGCGGTGCGGAACTCCAGCTCGGCGTGGCTGTATTCGCCTGACATGTACGCGTCCATGCCGCGCAGCCACGCCTGTTCCGCCGTGCTGCCGCAGCGCGGCGCCCGTTCGCTGTGCGCCATGCCGGCTCCCCTCCCGACCCCGACCGACCGCGCCGGACGCCCGGGCGGGCGCCGGGGGGCCGGAACGGCTCGTGCCTGACCCGGACCTGGCACGTCCGGTCGTCCGTGGATCTCCCTGTGCTTGGTATCTCCCCTTGGGGTCTTGCCCCGCAGTGCGTGCGAACAGTCCCCCAACTGCGGTGTCTCCGCCGACCCGTGACCGTCCGTGGGATCCGTCGGACGGTCGGCCCCCGCGCGTTCCACCGGTGTCCGGAGTTGCGGTGGTTCGATGGTGTTCGTCGGGGTGGCGGGACGAGTGGCGGGACCGAGCGGTGGGCGCGTTCGTCACCCAAGGTGCCCGGGTCGACACGCAACCGCTATCGCATGGTACCCATGAGAGTGTCCGCGGATCGGCTTGTTGCGGGGGCGCGTGCCGCGGTTTGACCGCAATCGGGTGAGCGTGCGCGCCGGGCGTACCCCGGTGGCGCGCTGCCTGCGCGCCCCCGGGGGAGCTGACGCGGGCGTGTTCGCGCCGATACGGTCGGTACATGGGCATCGGTGGCGACTCGGGATCGGCCGGGCCCGGGGGGCAGCCCCCGGCCCGCTCCGGTGACGGCGAGAGTGCGGGGTCCCCAGCGCCCGCGCCGGGCGCCGCGGGCCGGGAGAGCGGGAGTACGGGCAGGCACATCAGGACGGGCGGCAAAGCGGTCGGGAAGTCGGTCGGCAAGACCGGCAACGCGGCGGGCGCGGCCGCCGGTTCGGGAACGGTGGCGGGGAAGGCGGGCACGGTGGCCAAGGTGGCCAAGTCGGGAACGGTCGGGGCATCGGGAGTGGTGAGCTCGACACAGGCCGCGGGCACGGGCACGCGCGAGACGGTGCGCCCGCTGCCGGTGAAGCGTCGCGTGCGCGGCGGCACGGTGGCGGCGGCCGAGGGACGCGCCGAACCGGCGGTCACCGTACCGGCTCCTGACGAGTACTCAGAATGCTTGCCCGGTACGAATGGTCCCGTGGGGGACCCGGGAGCGTTACGGTCCCCGGGGCGGGGCGTTGCTGTCGACCCGGCGCCGGAGCCCGGCATCGGCGCGGAACGGGCGGTCGGGCGTGCTGCGGGGCTCGGTGCCGAGGCCTGCGGCGACGGCGGCGATCCTTGCGTCGAGGCGGACGTCGAGGCGGACGTACACGAGGACGCCGACGCCGACTTCACGCCGGACGCCGCTGCGGACCACGGCCTGCCGCGCGGTGGACTCCCCGGTGCTCCCGGGCGGATCGCGGCGCAGCGCGTACCCGGAAACGGGCGGTCCGCCGCGAATTCCTCCGCATCTGCGGCTGCTTCACCGGCCACCTCGGTACCTGCCGACGCGGCCGCGGACGCGCTCGGCTTGGCGCGCGTATGGCTGCCCGCCGCAACCCAGGCCCTCGCGGTGGCCACGCGGCTCGCCGAGGCTGCCACCGAGGCGGGTGACTCGGCCGGCGAACTCAAGTACCAGGCAGACCTGTTGCGCGACCTGCTCACCGGACGCCTGGACGACCCGGACCGCCTGCCGCCGGACGGGTTGGCCGGATTGCTCGACCGCCGTGTCACCGTCCTGGTCGCCGAGCCCGACCCGCTGCCGGACGACAACGCCGCCACGCTGCGCCGCCACCAGGACGCGCTGGCCGCGGCGTGGACGGCCGCCGTACGCGCGGCGGACCCCGACGCCGTGGTGTCGGGCTACCCGGGTGAGATCGTCGCGCTGATCACCGTGCCTCCGGGCGCCGTCGCCCGCGGCGGTGCCGCCGATGCCGGACGCGAAGCCGCCGCGCGGGTGCGGGCCGCGTGCGCACGGATCCGGCGCACGTTCACCACGGGGATCAGCCGCCCTGTGCGCGGCATCGAGGCACTGCCGGCCGCGTACGAGCAGGCCCGCCGCGCGGTCGCCGCCGGACGCCGCCTGCAAGGGCCGGGCGCCGTCACCGACTTCGACCGCCTCGGCGTGTTCCGCCTGCTCTCGCTGCTGCCGGTCGACGGCGAACTGGAGCGCTTCGCCGCGGAAATCCTCGGCCCACTCGCCGAACCGCAGGACGCCGAAACGGGCGAACTGCGCCGGACCCTCCAGGTGTTGCTGGAGACCAACCTCAACGTCGCCGAAACGTCGCGCAGGCTGTACGTGCACTACAACACGCTGCGCTATCGCATCGGCAAACTGGAACGCCTCGTCGGCCCGTTCACCCAGGACTCGCGCCTACGCCTGGACCTGCTGATCGCCCTGGAGATCGTCCACCTGACCGACACCGCCCCGCCGCCGGCCTGACCATGTACGCACCGGGGAGCGGGCCACCGCGACGCGGCAAAGGGAGGCGACGGGGCCCCGACCCGCTCGGCGGGTGGGCCCGTCGACGCGGGTGTGCTTGACTGTGTCAGGCATGATCGCGTCGGGTGGCCGCCTCGGGTCGGCCCCGTTCGGGAGGGACTCCGCAATGGCTGCGCTGTCGGGGATCAAGGTCGTCGAACTCGCGGGCATCGGCCCGGGCCCCTTCGCGGGCATGATGCTCGCGGACGCCGGTGCGGAGATCATCCGCGTCGACCGGATCGGCACCGGGGCCATGCCGCACCTTGTGGTCGGCCGCGGCCGGCTCGGCGGTATCGAGGTCGATCTCAAGCACCCCGAGGGCACCGAGACCGTGCTGCGCCTGATCGAGGCGGCAGACGTCCTCATCGAGGGCTTCCGGCCCGGCGTGACCGAACGCCTCGGCCTCGGTCCCGACGCGTGCCTCGCCCGCAACCCCCGCCTCGTGTACGCCCGGATGACCGGCTGGGGCCAGGACGGCCCGCTCGCGCCGCGCGCCGGGCACGACATCAACTACATCTCCGTCTCCGGCGTCCTGCACGCCTTCGCCCGCTCGGGCGAGCGTCCCGTGCCCCCGCTCAACCTCGTCGGCGACTACGGCGGCGGCGCGATGTTCTGCGCGTTCGGCATCCTCGCCGGGATCATCGAGGCGCAGCGGTCCGGGCGCGGCCAGGTGGTCGACGCCGCGATGACCGACGGCTCCGCGGTGCTGGGGGCGTTCATCCACGGCATGCGCGGGATCGGCGGCTGGGCCGACGAGCCCGGCTCCAACCTGCTCGACACCGGCGCGCCGTTCTACGACGTCTACGTCACCGCCGACGACAAGTTCCTCGCGGTCGGCTGCATCGAACCGCAGTTCTACGCCCAGTTCCTGACCGGCCTCGGCCTCGACGGCGAGGACCTCCCCGGCCAGATGGACCGTTCCGCCTGGCCCGCGCTGAAGGCCCGGTTCACCGACGTGCTGCGCGGCCGCACGCGGGACGAGTGGACGGCCGTCTTCCAGGACACCGACGCCTGCGTCACACCCGTCCTCAACTGGGACGAGGCCGCGGCGCACCCACACAACAAAGCGCGCGGGACCTATGTCGAGGCGGACGGCGGCGTCCAGCCCGAGGCCGCGCCCCGTTTCTCCCGCACGCCCTCGCAGGCGGCCGGCGCGCCCGGCACGCTCACCCCGGAGGTGCTCGCGGGCTGGGGCCTCGACCCGGCGCAGGTGGCGAAGCTGCGGGACGCCGGGGTCCTCGGCGGCCTCGCCGACGCCTGACCGTCCGGACCGTTCCAGAAGCGACGAGCCCTGCGCGAGGTCCCCGTGCGCCTGACACCGGGACCTCGCGCAGGCGTGCCCGGTAACTGCCTCGCGGACTGTACCGTCCGGACGGTACGGTCCCGGGCATGCAGCGGGACCTCCTCCTTGACGCCGCCGAGCAACTGCTCGCCGAGCAGGGCACCACGGCGCTCACCCTCGCCGCCGTCGCCACGCGCGCCGGGGTCGGCAAGGGCGGGCTGCTGTACCACTTCCCGACCAAGGAAGCGCTGGTCAAGGCACTCGTCCAACGGCTGATCGACGAGTTCGACGAGGCGGTGGCCGAGCGCGCCGACGGGTCCCCGGGCAGCTACACGCGGGCGTACGTCGACGCGACGTTCGACATCGTCACCGACCGGGACCAGCACCGGGCCCGCCGCCGGTGGGCGGTCGTCGCCGCGGCGGCCACCGCGTCCGCCCTTGCCGACCCGCTGCGCGAGGCCACGCGGCGCCGGCAACGCCGCGACGACGACGCCGACCCCGTGACCGCGCGCATCGTGCGCCTCGCGGTGGACGGGTTGTGGGAGGCGACGGACTACGACCCGCTGCTGTTCGACGCCGAGGAATGCGAGCAGCTGCGCCGCCGCCTCGTACGCCTGATCGAGGATCCCGGCGGCGTGACCGGGAAGGCCGCCGCGGTCGCCGCCATCGGCTGATGCGGCGCCGGACGGCGTCCGGCGGGTGCGTTGCCGCGCACCTCGCTGGGCCGTGGTCCATTCCCTGCACTCTCTCCTCTCCGAGCCTTCCGGGCTTTTCCGGCGCTTCCGAGCTCTTCCGAGCGGCAATCCCCGCGCGTCCACGCGCCAGAGCGACATCCCCGAAGGGGCCCTCCCAAGGCAGCCGAACCGGCGTCCGACGCCGCTCTGCCCGCGGACATATCCGGAATCGACCACGGAATGGCATCCCTGCCGACAGCGGATGCCGCCGTCGGCGGGCCCTGCGGCCCGGACCTCCCCGACGGCCCCGGCAACGCCCGGCTCCGCCGTGCTCGCCTCGGTATCGCCGGGACCTTCGCGCTCGCGGGCGGACTGTGTGCCGTCTGGACCGTCCGGGTGCCCGCGCTCAAGGACAAGCTCGCCGTTTCGGACGGCCAACTGGGCTTGATCGTCCTGGCGTTCGGCATCGGCGGGGTTGTGGCGATGGGGGTCATGGGCCGTTTGGTCGCCCGGTACGGCAGCCGCCGTCTGCTGCGGATCGCCGTACCGGTGTCCACGCTCGCGGTCGCGGCCATCGGTGTTTCCCCGAACCTGCCGACCGTCATCGCTGCGGGGTTCGCCTTCGGCGTGGTGTTCGGTGTCACGGACGTCGCCATGAACACCCAGGCGTCGCTGCTCGAACAGCGGTACGGCAGGTCCCTCATGGCCGGAACGCACGCGGGCTGGAGCCTGGGCGCGGTCACCGGCGGACTCCTCGGCGCGGTCGCCGCGAAGGCGGAACTCGGCTTCACCGCCTCGGTGGTGACGGCCGCCGCCGTAGGCGCCCCCGTGTCGCTGTGGCTGCGCGGCACCTACCTGCCGGACACGCCGTCGACCGCCGCCGAGGCACCGGACAAGCCTGCGGGCGAGCGCCCCGAAAGGCCGTCTGGAGAGAGTTCCCGCAAGGTACGCGTGGCACTTCCGTTCGCCGTCTACGTCGTCGGCGCGATCGCATTCTGCGGCTACACGATCGAGGGCGCCGTGGCCGACTGGAGCGGGCTGTACCTGCGCGACACCATCGGGTCCGCCGAGGCGGTCGCGGCCCTCGCGTACCCGCTGTTCGAGGCGGCGACGGCACTCGGCCGCCTTACCGGGGACCGCATCACGAACCGCTTCGGGGCCAGGGCCGTGTTGAGCGTGTCCGGACTCGCGGCCGGTGTCGGGCTGGCGCTCGCGGTCGCCGCGCGTGGCACGGCGGCCGGGCTGGCGGGCTTCTTCCTGGTCGGCCTCGGGGCGTGCCTCATCGTGCCGCTCTCCTTCTCGGTCGGCGGCGCGCTGGGCGGCGCCGATCCGGCCACGGCGGGCGCGGCGATCGCCCGGATCGGGGTCATGGCGTACACCGGCCTGTTGCTCGGGCCCGTGGTGATCGGGTTCATCGCCGACGCCTCGACGCTGCGCATCGGGCTCAGTACGACGCTCGCGCTGGCCGTCGCGGTCGCCCTCGGCGCACGGCTGCTGCCGGGCCGGCGCCACCTCGGCACGGGCCCGGCGGAGGCCGGGACGCCGCTGGGATGATCCCAGAACTCCGGTCGGAATCGGCGGTTATCCCCGATTCCGACCGCTCCGGGTGACGGCGCGCCTACCGTGTGGAGCCGCCGTGGGCCGGTGCTGCTCCGGGCCTTTCCGTTCCCGGTCCACGGCCCGGCTCCGGCATTTCCCACCGGAGCGTTCCGCAGACCCAGTGAGGGACCCGTCGTGGACGCCATACCGCGCACCGAAGCGCCAGATACAGCCACAGACAACCCGACGAACGGCTTCCCGCGCCCGCCCGTCGACGTCCACGTCGACGCAGGGGCCGATGCCGGGATCACGGTGGGGGCCGGAGACGGGGTCGCATCAGGCCGTGCGACGCGCCTGCTCGGCGAGACCGCCCCGGCTCGCCGCCGGGTGCTCGCGCACCCGGTGTACCGGATGCTCACCGACGCGGACGACGTCCGGGTCTTCATGGAGCACCACGTCTTCGCCGTATGGGACTTCATGTCCCTGCTCACCGTCTTGCGGCGGCACCTCACCTGCGTGACCGTGCCGTGGACGCCGCGCGGGCGCCCCGAGTTGCGGCGCCTCGTCAACGAGATCGTGCTGACCGAGGAGAGCGACCTGACCGGGGTCGGCCCGCGCAGCCACTTCGAGCTCTACATCGAGGCGATGGCGGCGGCGGGGGCCGACACCGGGCCGGTGCTGTGCTTCCTCGACCTGCTGGGGGACGGGGTGCCGGTGGCCGAGGCCGTGCAACTGTGCGGGGCGCCGCCGGCCGCGGCGGCGTTCGTACGGCAGACCTGGCTGATCGTCGAACACGCGCCCGTGCACGGCGTGGCGGCGGCGTTCGCACTCGGGCGCGAGGAGCTTGTGCCGCGCATGTTCGAACACGTCCTCGCGGCACCGGAGCAGGTCCGCGAGGGTGGCTCTCGCGAGGGTGACCACCGCGACGGTGGCTCTCGCGATGGTTGCTCCCGCGACGGCGGCCGCGGCGCCGACTTCACCCTTTTCGCCGAGTACCTGCGGCGGCACATCGAAGTCGACGGCGACGAGCACGGCCCGATGGCCCTGCGCCTGTTGGAGGAGCTGTGCGGGCTCCAGCCGCGCCGCTGGCGCGAGTGCGCCGGGACGGTGAGCGTCGCACTGCGTTCGCGCGCGGCGCTGTGGGACGCGGTCGCGGAGGCGGTACGGGAACGCCGTACCGCAGCGGCCTCGGTCGGCGCGCCGGTCTGAAGCGCCCACCGCCCGCACGTTCCGAGGGTCTTCCCTCCGGTCCTCGCGGCGTCCGTCGAATCCACCCCCGACCGGCGCGGATTCGCGGGCGCCGCGCGGCTGTCGCTCAGGGCGCGCGCGGCGACCTCGGGCTAACTTGGGCGTTGTGAGCCACAACACCGATCTGTATCCCACCGACCGCCTCGCCGCCGCCGCGAAGGCCGCCGCAGAGGCCGGACTTGACGCGCTCCTGATCTCCCCGGGCGCCGATCTGCGCTACCTCACCGGTTACGAGGCACTGCCGCTGGAGCGGCTGACCTGCCTCGTGGTCCCCGCCGCGGGCGACGCGTTCCTGGTCGTGCCGGGGCTGGAGAAGCCCGCCGCCGAGGCGTCCCCGGCCGCGCGACTCGGGATCGACATCGCCGGGTGGGCCGAGACCGAGGATCCGTACGCCCTCATCGCCCGCCGCCTGCCCGGTGGCCTCGGCAAGGTCGGCGTCGACAACCACATGTGGGCCGAGAAGCTGCTCAACTTCCGCCGCGCGATGCCCGGTGCCGAACAGTCCCTGGCCGGCGACGTGCTGCGCGAGATGCGCATGCGCAAGACCCCGGCCGAGGTGGCGGCGCTGCGCGAGGCGGGTGCCGCGATCGACCGCGTACACGCGCACGTGGGGGATTGGCTGCGCGCCGGGCGCACCGAGCGCGAGGTCGCACGCGACATCGCCGACGCGATCATCGCGGAAGGCCACGTACGCGTCGACTTCGTCATCGTCGGGTCGGGCCCGAACGGCGCGAGCCCGCACCACGAGGTGTCCGACCGCGTCATCCAGCCGGGCGACCCGGTCGTGGTGGACATCGGCGGCACCACGGAGGACGGCTACTGCTCCGACGAGACCCGCACGTATTGCGTGGGCGAGGCGCCCGCCGACTTCACCGCGTATTACGAGGTGCTGCGCAACGCCCAGCAGGCCCAGCGCGAGGCGGTGCGCCCCGGCATCACGGCCGAGCAACTGGACGCCGTAGGACGGGACATCATCGCGGACGCGGGCTACGGCGAGTACTTCGTGCACCGGACCGGCCACGGGATCGGCCTGGAGACGCACGAGGAGCCGTACATCGTCGCCGGATCGCCGCTGGTCCTCGAACCGGGCATGGCCTTCTCCATCGAGCCGGGCATCTACCTGCCCGGACGCCACGGGGCCCGGATCGAGGACATCGTCGTCTGCGGCGCGAGCGCGGGGGAGCCGGTCAACCACCGGCCGCACGAGCTGGCCGTCGTTGGCGGGTGACGCGGGCGCCTGACATGGCGCCTGACATGGCGCCTGACATGGCGCCTGAGGTGGTTTCTGACACGGTGCCTGACTTGGCGCCTGACAGGGGCCGCTGACGCGGTGCACCTCCGCGCAGTGCGGCCCGGGTGCGAACCCGGAC
>NZ_JBPKBH010000001.1:269835-278486 GCF_051388915.1 Yinghuangia sp. YIM S09857
TGCCGCGGGGCGGCCGCCCTGCGTACGATCGGAGCACGCCGCGCGGTGATCCCGCCCGGCCCACCTGTCTCACCTGTCACCGCCGGACTCCCATAAGGGGCCCCACGGAAGGACGCACCGATGGCCGTCGTGCGCAGCATGCCCACCGAGGAAGCCGCAGCCCTCCTCGACCTGACCCGCGACATCGTCGCCAAGCAGGTGGCCCCGCGCGCCGCCGCGGACGAGGACGCGGCGCGCTTCCCGCGCGACATCTTCCGCACGCTCGGCGCCGCCGGGCTCCTTTCGCTGCCCTACCCCGAGGAGTACGAGGGCGGCGGCCAGCCGTACGAGGTGTACCTCCAGGTCCTGGAGGAGCTGGCCGCGGGCTGGCTCGCGGTCGGGCTCGGTGTCAGTGTGCACACGCTGTCCTGCTATCCGCTGGCGGCATTCGGCAGCGACGATCAGCGCGCGGCCCGGCTGCCCACGATGTTGTCCGGTGAACTGCTGGGCGCCTACTGCCTGTCCGAGCCGCAGTCCGGTTCCGACGCGGCCGCGCTGACGACGCGCGCGGTGCCGGACGCGGACGGCGGGGCGTACACCGTCACGGGCACCAAGGCGTGGACCACGCACGGCGGCGTCGCCGACTTCTACACGGTGATGGTCCGCACCGGGGAGCCGGGACCGCGCGGCATCAGCACGGTGTTCGTGCCGTCCGACGCGGAGGGGCTGAGCTTCGCGGCGCCGGAGCGCAAGATGGGCATGCGCTCCTCGCCGACCGCGCAGGTGCACCTGGACGGGGTACGCGTCCCCGCGGCCGACCGCATCGGTGCCGAGGGCACCGGCTTCAAGATCGCCCTGTCCGCACTGGACTCCGGGCGGCTCGGCATCGCCGCGTGCGCGGTCGGGGTGGCGCAGGCCGCGCTCGACGCCGCGACCGACTACGCCCGCGAGCGCCGCCAGTTCGGCGCCCGCATCGCGGACCTCCAGGGTGTGCAGTTCATGCTCGCCGACATGGCCACCGCCGTCGAGGCCGGCCGTGCGCTCTACCTCGCGGCCGCCCGACTCCGGGACGCGGGAAGGCCGTTCGGCAAGGAGGCCGCGATGGCCAAGCTCTTCTGCACCGACGCGGCGATGCGCGTGACAACGGACGCGGTCCAGGTCTTCGGCGGCTACGGCTACACCGTGGACTTCCCCGTCGAGCGCTACATGCGCGAGGCGAAGGTGCTCCAGATCGTCGAGGGCACGAACCAGATCCAACGCATGGTGATCGCAAGGCAGTTGGTACGCGGGGGCGCGTGACCGACGCGACGCGCGGCGCCGGTGGCCCACCGTGCCGTCCCGACCGGCCTCGGAGGACCCCTGGTCGCCCCGCCCCCCTGACGGCACGTCGCTCAGGACTGCGCGCCGGTGGGCGCCGGTTCCCGTACCGCCGCGGTGATTTCGTCGTCCGCCCGGCGCGCGGGGGCTTCGGTGAGGCCGTATCGGTCGTGCCACTTGCGCAGTGGTTCCGGTGCCCACCATGCGGTGCGGCCGAGGAGGGTCATCGCGGCCGGGACGGCGAGCATGCGGACGACGGTGGCGTCCAGGACGATGGCCAGGGCGAGTCCGAGGCCGATTTGGCGGATCGGGGAGAAGCCGCCGGTGGTGAAGGCCGCGAACACCACGACGAGGAGCAACGCGGCACCGGTGACCACGCGTCCGCTGCGGCGCAGCCCTTCGCCGACCGCGGTGCGCGGATCGCGGCCGTCCAGCCATTCCTCGCGGATGCGGGACAGCAGGAACACCTCGTAGTCCATGGACAGTCCGAAGGCGATGGCCGCGATGAGCACCGGCGCGGTCGCGTCCACGGCGCCGAGGCCCTGGCCGAAGTGCCCGTCCTGGAACAGCCACACGACGATGCCGAGGGACGCGCCGACCGCGAGGACGTTGGACAGCACGGCCTTGATCGGGAGCAGCACCGAGCCGGTGAAGGCGAACAGCAGCGCGAGTGTGGCGAGCAGGATGACGGCCGCCGCGTACGGAATGCGGTCGGCGAGCATCGCGTGGTAGTCGACCAGGCGCGCGGCCGGGCCGGTGACCTGGACGTCGAGCCCTGCGTAGTGCGGCAGTTCGCGCAGATCGCGGATGTCGCGGACGACCCGTTGGGTGGGTCCGCCGTCGGCGGGGGTGCCGCGGGGGACGTCGACCCGCACGGTGAACACTGTGGTGCCGTCCGGTTCCTGACGAGGCGTCGTCTCCCGCACGCCGGGGAGTCGGGCGATGTCGGCGGCGAAGTCCTCGACACCGGCGGCCGGTCGGCCGGTCGGTGTGGTGGACCCCGCGCCGGGCGAAGCCTTGGGCCTCACGAGGACGTCGACCGGGTCCGCGACATACTGCGTGCCGAAGTCGTCGCGCACCCGCTCGTACACCTGGCGGGACTCGGACGAGGTCGGCAGCGAGCGCGCGTCGCCGCCGGACAGCCGCAGCCCGGACGCGGAGGCGGCCAGGACCGCGAGGGCCGCGGCGAGCAGGGTCAGGACGACGACGGGGCGTCGGCCGACGAGAGCGGCCGCGCGGGCGAACACGCGTCCCTCGCGGGCCTTGGCGCGGGCCGCAGGAATGCGGTGGCCGAACAGGCGCAGCAGCGCGGGGAGCAGCGTCAGGGCGGCGATCATGTTGATGGCGACGACGGCCGCTCCGGCCATGCCGATGCCGCGCAGGAACGGGTCCGGGAAGACGAGGAGTCCGGCGAGTCCGGCGGATACCGTGAGGCCGGAGACGAGGACGGTGCGTCCCGCGGTCGCGGAGGTGCGGCGTACCGCGGCCTCAATCGAGTCCCTGCCCCGCTTGCCGTCGAACACCCCCGTGTCGTGAGCCAGTTCCTCGCGGAAGCGGGTGACGATCAGCAGCGCGTAGTCGACTGCCAGGCCGAGGCCGAGCATGGTGGTGACCTGGACCGAATAGACCGAGACGTCGGTGACCAGGCTGAAGCCGTACAGGACCAGGAACGTCGATGCGATGCCGACCAGGGCGACGGCGAGCGGCAGTCCGGCCGCGACCACGCCGCCGAAGACCACCAGGAGCAGCAGGACCACGATCGGCAGTGAGATCAACTCGGCCCGGTTGAGGTCGTGTTCGGCCTGGTCGTTCATCTCGGCCTCCAGCAGCGGGCCGCCGCCGACCCGGACGCCGGGTGCGTCGATGCCGCGCAGGATGTCGGCGGCGTCGCGTGCGGTGGCCAGGACGGGCGGTGCTCCGGGGCGCCAGGCGACTTCGACGCGCACGAGGACGGAGCGTCCGTCGTGTGCCGGCGGGAGCGCGGTGGGTGAGGTGTAAGGGTCGGCGACGGATACGACGCCGGGGAGGGCGCGGACGCGGTCGGCGGCGGAGCGTACCTGCGCGGCGAACTCCGGGTCGTCGGTGGCGCGTCCGCCGATGACGGCGGTAATGGTCTCGCCGCCGCCGGAAGTTCCCTGGGAGCCCGAGCCGATGCGGGCGAGGGCGTCCGCGGCGCGGTCCGACTCGCTGCCGGGTGCGGTGCCCACGGATGTGGTCAGGCGGCCGAACACCGCGCTGCCGAGGGCGAATCCGCCGACCGAGACCACTAGCCACAGGGCGACGGCGAACCACGCGCGACCGCGTCCGATCCGGCACTTCGGCGGACGGGGGCAGCGCGGCCCGCCCTCGCCGGGGGAGAGCGGCGGCTGGAGGATCACGGGCATGGCGGAACTCCCTGGGGACGCGGCGGGTTTCGGTGCGGCATGCGGGGCACGTGTGGCCGGGCGGGGGTGCGGGATCCGCCCGGCGGTGCGGTGTCGTTCTGCGTCCATCGTCGTGCGCGGAAGGGGTACGCCGGATCGCCGCCACGAGGGGTCCTGCGGGATCGCCCGTGCGGGGGAGGCGGCGTATGCGGATCAGTCGCGCGGGGGAGTCGGGACGTCCGAGTGGGCGGTACGGGGGAGGCCGTGTCCGGCCGGTCAGCCGTGCGGGGGAGGCGGGGCCCGCGGGACTATTCGGCCTCGCCCGGTTCGGCGATGACCAGGCCGGTTTCGTACGCGCAGATCACCGCGTGCACCCGGTCCCGCAGGTGCAGCTTGGAAAGCACGTTCCCCACATGCGTTTTGACGGTGTGTTCGCTGATCACGAGCTCCGCCGCGATCTGCGCGTTGGACATGCCGCGGGCGAGCAGCAGCAGCGTCTCGCGCTCGCGCTCGGTGAGGATGTCGAGGCGGCGGGCTGGGGTTCGGCCGCCGTCCGACGTCGGCCCGTCCCGGCCGGCGGTCCCGGCATCCCCGGCGGCGCCCGCCGCTTCGGCCGCGACCATACGCGTGATCAGGCGCCGGGTGACGGACGGGGCGAGCAGCGCCTCGCCGGCCGCGACGACGCGCACCGCGTGCACGAGGTCGTCGCGGCGTACATCCTTGAGCAGGAACCCGCCGGCTCCGGCGCGCAGCGCGTCGTAGACGTATTCGTCGTGGTCGAAGGTGGTCAGCATGACGACGCGGCTCGACGTCTGCTCGCACACCAGGCGCGTGGCCTCGATCCCGTCCATGCGGGGCATGCGTACGTCCATCAGGACCACGTCCGGCCGGTGCTCTCGCGCGGCGGCCACCGCGGCGACGCCGTCCGGCACTTCGGCGACCACGGTGATGTCCGGCTGGGCGTCGAGGATCATGCCGAAGCCGCTGCGCACGAGTTCCTGGTCGTCCGCGACGACGACGCGGATGGGGGACGGCGGACCGGAGGAGTCGCCGTCGAAGCCGGGACCGGGCGCGGGACCGCGGTGCGGTGGGGCTGTCACCGCGTCAGTTTCGCGTACTCGGCCGCGACTTCGCCGCCGTGGTCGACACCGACGCCGCCGCCTTCGGCCGGTCGTGCCTTCGGGAAGCGCCCCGTCACGCGGAAGCCGCGGCCGCCCGGCCGGGGTCCCGCGACCAGCGACCCGCCCGCGGCCTCGACGCGGTGGGCGAGTCCGACCAGTCCGTATCCGCCGCCTTCGGGCCTCGCGCGGTCCGCCGCCGATGCCGCGCCGATGCCGTCGTCGTCGACCGCCACCTCCAGACGGTCGTCGGCCCAGGTCACGCGTACCCACGCTTGCGATGCCCGGGCGTGGCGGACCGTGTTGGTGAGCGATTCCTGCACGAGCCGGTGTACGGCCAGCGACACGTCGCCCGCCAGCGGCCGCGGCGTGCCCTCGGTCGTGTGTTCGACCCGCAGTCCGGCGTCGCGGACCCGGGCGACGAGGTCCGGGAGCGTGTCGATGCCGGCCTGCGGCGCGCGATCGGGATCGGCGGTCTCGCCGGGCCGGTTCAACAGGCCTAGGAGCCTGCGCAGTTGCGCCATGGCGTCGCGTCCGGCCCCGGCGATCGCGTCGAACGCGGCCTCGGCGCGCGCCGGGTCGCTGCGTACCACGACCGGCCCGGCCTCGGCCTGCACGACCATCAGGCTCACCGCGTGGCCGAGGATGTCGTGCATCTCGCGGGCGATGCGCTCGCGTTCGCGGAGCGCGGCGCGATCCGCCTCCAGGTCGCGTTCGCGGGCCAGCTGTGCGGCGCGGGCCTCCAGCGTCGCGGCGTGGATGCGCCGGGTACGGGCCGAGCAGCCGAGGACGTACGCGGTCAGCAGGCTGAGCAGGGGGAACATGTCGCCGTACAGCAGATCGCGGACGCTCAGCCCCGACGCGAGCAACCCGGCCACGCACAGCACCGGCACCCACTTGCGCACCCGGTCGGGTCCGCGGTCGGCGACCGTGTAGACGCCGATGAGGGCGCCGTACTGGAGGTGCTGGCTCGGCAGGTCGGGAAGCCGGTCGTACACGACCGCCGCCACCGAGACGACGAGTGCCGTGCTGAACGGCCAGCGGCGGCGCCACGCGAGCGGGACGGAGGCGAGGGCGACGAGGAGGTACGCGTACCAGTGGTCGGTGCCCGACGGCATGCCCGAGGCGTCGATGCGCAGCAGCGCGACCATCGTGCACAGCACCAGGAACGCGAGCGCGGCGTCGGCCGGATAGTGGCCCAGCGACGCCCCGGCGGCCCGTACGCGCTCGACCGTCCGGAGCACGCGCGGCGGAACGGTCCTGGCCAGGAGGGCGATCGAGGCGGCCACGCACGGTCCTCTCGGGCTCGGCGGTGAGGGCGGACGTCGGGGCTGAGCGTCCCCGAGGCGGTCACACGGACGGTGCGACGCCTCCGCGATCGAGTATCGGGACGGCCCGGCGCCCGCAACTCCCCCGCACGGGGGATATCGGCCCGTGGCCGCCCCGATCGTCGCCGGCGGCAAACCCACGCGGCCCTACCGCTCGTAGACCAACGGCAGCGCCGAACGAGGCCACCACCGCTGCTCGACGACGCACGGACCTCCCCACGGCCCTGCACCGTCGGCGATCTCCGCTCCCGCACCGCACTCGGCCGCGAGCCCCCCGTCAGCCGCGTCAGTTGCGGGCCGATGCCTAGGTCGCCGCGTGGGAGAAGGGTTGCGCGCGCCAGTCGACGTCCGCAGGTAGCGTGCGCGGCGGCGTAGTCGGCGGTTCCGGTTCCGCTTCGGGGACGGCGTCGGACTCGGGATCCGCGGGACGCTGTGAACCGGGGCAGACCAACGCCGAGAACGGCTCGGTCGAGGCGGGGCCCACGGCGTGCACCGGAATGCGCCACGCGTGTGCAGCCGACGGGCTGCTCGGAAGCGGCGCCCGCGCGTCGTGGTCGCCGCCGCCGTCATCCGCGTGCCAGTCCGGTCCCGTCCCGTCGTCGCCGACCCGCACAGGCGCCTCGTCCGCCGCCAGAACCGTGCCGCAGTCGGCGCACCGCAGCCGGGCGGGCCCCGCCGCGAATCGCGGCGCCGGATCGGCTGCCCGGCCGGGGACCGCGGCACCGGTTCTCTCCGGCCGGTCCGCACCCGCCTGCTCCGCGGGCGACCCGAGGTCGTCGGCGAGGTCGGGGATGTCGCGGATGTCCAGGGCGATGCTGCTCATGGTGTCCCCCTGTCGCGTGCGCGGACACACCCGTGGGTGTCGGTGGTCCCGCTGCGCCGACCATAACCGCGAGGGGTGACGGAGCGCAGTACCCAGGTTTTGCGCAGCCGGCGGTTGGCCGGAATCATCCCGGTTCGCCCGGCGGCGAGACCGCCGCCGGAGCCCGTCCCACGTCGCCGCGCGTCAACGCGCCGGCGTGCGCGACTCCGCCGGATGCGGCTCCACCGCCCGCCGCAACTGCTCCAGCCGGAACGGCAGCGGCTCCCATCCGGGGTGCCCGACCATGTCGGCGTTCACCTGCACTACCGTCCGGGTGTACGCGCGGGCCAGGCCGCGCGGCATCAGCGGCATCCCGGGCGGACGCAGCCGCGCCTGCCCCTCGGCGTCCAGCACCCCGGCGTGGTTGCCGCGCACCGAGACCCACAGCGACTTCGCCGTCCCCTGCACCTCGCGGATCAGCTCCTCGCGCACATCGAGCCAGTGGTGCAGGGCCGCGCGGGTGGGGCCGGACAGTTCGTGGACCTCGGTCGTGGGCGGGGCCACCGAGCGGGCCTGCGGCTTGCGTACGACCGTCACCGTGTCGAGGTCGGGCCCCAGGTCGGCGAGCTTCAGCGCGCACAACTCCCCGGCGCGGGCGCCGGTGTCGAGGACGACGCCGACGAGCGCGAACAGGCGTACGCGTCCCGGATCCGCCCCCGGCCGGTCGGCGGCCGCCTCCAGCCAGCCCTGCAACAGCGAGCGCTGCCGCGCGCCGACCGGCTTCTTCAGCTCCTGCATCGCGGGGCGCTCCGGCAGGAACACCGGGACCTTCCCCGCACGCGCCAGGATCTCCAGGCAGTCCATGCGCACGCGGATGCTCGCCACCGTCGACGTGGTGCTCCCGGCGGTCACGCGCGTACGCAGCTCGCCGCGCCGGGCGAGGCCGAGATAGACGGTCACCGGTTCGGCGGCGAAGAGCGCGGCGAGCGAGTCGCGGGCCTCCGCGGGGAAGCCCTCGCGTACCACCGCCCGTCGCAACTCGCCCGCGACCCAGCGGAGTTGGCGGGCGCGCGAGGCGGAGGTGTCGTCGCGGGAGGTCACGCTCAGCAGCGCGCGGTCGAGTTGTTCGAGCGCGGTGATGCGGCCTGACGAGGTCATGCGGCCCAGCCTAGCCGCCGAATAACGGGCCGGTCCCGGACACGCGGAGTGCCACGCGGCCGACCCTGCCGCGCGTCCATGCCCTAGGTTTTACGCGTGGAGGACCTCGACCGACAGATCGTCCGACTTCTCGTCCGCGACGGTCGCATGAGCTACACCGACCTGGGCAAGGCCACCGGCCTGTCCACCTCGGCGGCGCACCAGCGCGTCCGCCGCCTCGAACAGCGGGGGGTGATCCGCGGCTACGCCGCGGTCGTCGACCCCGACGCGCTCGGGCTGCCGCTCACCGCGTTCATCTCGGTCAAACCGATCGACCCGGCGGCCCCCGACGACGCGCCGGAACGCCTCGCCGACCTCGACGAGGTCGAGGCCTGCCACAGCGTGGCCGGCGACGAGAGCTACATCCTCAAAATCCGCGTGGGCGCGCCCGGCGACCTCGAAGCCCTGCTCGCCAAAATCCGCGCCGCGGCCAACGTCGCGACCCGCACCACGGTAGTCCTGAGCACCCCTTACGAAGGCCGCCCGCCGAACCTGTAGTCCCGGGCGAACGCATCCGCGAATCGCCGGGCCGACGCGGGGGGGGGGC
>NZ_JBPKBH010000001.1:278639-280934 GCF_051388915.1 Yinghuangia sp. YIM S09857
CCAAAACCCGCTCATGGCAGCCGAATTGCCGCGACACCGCCCGTCGGACGCCATCCGCACCGGCGATCAGTCCGCTCCGGGGGTCGCGATCCCGCGATCGCCGAAGTACCGCTCCATGCGCGCCCTGAGTCCTCGACGGCGCTTGCTCTTCGCCGCCACGGCGTACGCCGACTTCGCAAAACCGCCGATCATCAGCAGGTCGATGCCGTCGTGCGCGAACAGCACGTCGTACAACGGCGCGAGGACTTCGTCGGTGTACGCGAGCTGACTCATGAGCACTTCCAGCGGCGCGCCGTGGCCGTCCGCCACGGCGTTGACGTCCGCACCGCGGTCGATCAACCGCCGGAGCAGCGACGCGTCGGCCGCGGGGTCGAGGCGCGCGCTGCCGAGCAGCACGTGCAGTGCGTTCACGCCGCCATGCACCGTGGTCGCGTCGGCACCGTCGTCGAGCAGACGAAGCGCGATGGCCCTGCGCGCGTCCGGATCCACGTTCGTCAACGCCCCCATGAGGACGCTGCGGCCGCGTACCTCGGCATTGGCCTGCGAAGAGTCGTACGCACCGAGGAACTCGGCGAACGAGCCCACCTGCGCGGCGTACACGATGTCCACTTCACTGCCTCTCGGCTTCGCTGCTGTCGGCGAACGTCCCCCGGGGGCGCAGGAGCGGGAGGTGCCTGCGGAAGCCCCCGGGGCGGCGGCGCCGCGGTCAGCGGGTGCGGTTGCGGAACGCCTGGGCTTTGGCCCGGTTTCCGCAGAGGGCCATGGAGCACCAGGCTCGCGAGCGGTTGCGGGAGTGGTCGTAGTACGCCCACTCGCACATGCGGCATGCCTTCATACGGGACCACGTGCCGTCGGCCACGGACGCGGCGACGTCGGCGAGGAGTTGGGCGAGGGCCGCGTCCGGGGTGCCGGGGGTGTGCGGGACGAGCGTTGGGGGAGAGGCCGACGGGTCCAGGACCAGGGGGAGTTCGCGAGCGAGCACGGCCAGGTCGGTGAGCGCGGCCGGGGCGGTGGGTGCGGCGGCGGCGTCGGGTGCGGGGTTGTTGGACGTCAGCATCGCGCGGAGCCCTTCGCGGAGGGTGCGCGCGCGGGTCAGGTCCTCCGGGCCGACGCCGGTCGTCTCCGGCAGGAGATGCCGTTCGGTGAGCCACGCCGCCAGGGCGGCCGGATCGGTCAGTGACTCCGCCCCGGTCTCGACGCTGAACGTGTTGATCAGCTCCTCGACGCGCCGCAGCGCGCCGGGCGCGGCGTCGGGGGCGGGCTCGTGTGCTGACATGCCATCCCGTTCCAACCTGCTATTGACGATAGCCGGTTACGATAACTAGTGTTCATGGATAGAAGGTTACGTCAGTTCCTCGTCAGCCGACCTCCGAGAGGGATCGCAGCCATGGGCCTCCGTATTGGCAACCTCAGTATCGACACCAACGATCTCGCGGGCTCCACCGCCTTCTGGACGGCGGTCACCGGCTACAAGGTGGACGCGCAGGACGAGACGTACGCGTTTCTCGCCGATCCCGACGGCACCGGCCCCGCGCTCTGCATCAACGTCGTGCCGGAGAAGCGCGAGGGCAAGAACCGCCTGCACCTCGACCTGCACACCGACGACCTGCTCGGCGAGGCCGCGCGCATCGAGGGCCTGGGTGCCGAACGCCTGGCCCGGCACGGTGAAGGGACCGCCGGCTGGATCGTGTTCGCGGACAACGAGGGCAATCGGTTCTGCGTCTGCGCAGTGTGAGGACGGGAAGGCAGACTGGGATCATGACGACGCCCGGCTCCACGCTCTTCGACACCGCCATCGGCCGCTGCGGCATCGCCTGGGGTCCCCGTGGGGTGACCAGGGTGCAGTTGCCGGAGCGGGACGACCGGGCCACGCGGGCGCGGCTGGCTGGGGGCGCCGAGCCGGGCGCGCACGGGGGAGCGGACGTGCCGCCGCCGGAGGTCCGCGCGGCCATCGAGGCGATACGCGCGCTGCTCGGCGGCGAGCCCCGGGACCTGAACGACATCGTGCTCGACCTCGACGGGGTACCGGAGTTCAACCGCCGGGTGTACGCCGTCGCGCGGGCCATCCCGCCGGGGCGGACCATGACGTACGGCGAAGTCGCCCGCAGTATCGGCATGCCCGGTGCCGCCCGCGCGGTCGGCCACGCCCTCGGCCGCAACCCGTGCGCGATCGTCGTGCCCTGCCACCGCGTACTCGCGGCGGGCGGTGCTTCTGGAGGGTTCTCCGCGCACGGCGGCGTCGACACCAAGTGGCGGATGCTCACGATCGAGGGGGCGCCGGAGGCGGGGGGGGGG
>NZ_JBPKBH010000001.1:281065-291049 GCF_051388915.1 Yinghuangia sp. YIM S09857
CAACGGCCGTACGTCCTCAGCGGTCCAGGCGGTTGAACCGCCGTACCGCCAGAGGCAGGAAGACCGCGGTGATCAACACCGGCCAGGCGATGGCCAGTTCGACCGCGTGCCGGGCCGCGAACGAGTCGCCGCCCCAGCCCGGGTTGCCGAACAACTCACGGGCCGCCGCCACCGTGGCCGACAGCGGGTTCCACTCCGCGACGGCGCCGAGCCAGCCGGGCATCGAATCGGGGGAGGCGTAGGTGTTGGACAGGAACCCGATCGGCCACACCAGGATCTGGACGGCCACCAGCGACTCCGGCCCGCGCGCGGCGAGACCCAGGTAGATGCCGACCCACAGCAGCGCGGAGCGCAGCAGCAGGAGCAGGGCGAACGCGGCGACCGCGCGGGCGAGTCCGTCGTGCCAGCTCCACCCGACGAGGCGTCCGCACAGCACCATCACGGCGAGCGCGGCGACCGAGTGGGCCATGTCCGCCAGGCTGCGCCCGACGACGACTGCGGACGCGGCGATCGGCATCGACCGGAAGCGGTCGGTCACCCCGCGGGCGGCGTCGGTGGAGACCGCGGCGAACGTCGTCTCGATGCCGAACACCATGGTCATCGCGAACATCCCGGGCAGCAGGAACTCGCGGTAGTTGCCGCCGCCCGGAACCGCCATCTGGCCACCGAAGAGGTAGCCGAACATCAGCACCAGCAGCACCGGGAACAGCAGTGCGAGGATCAGCGCGCCCGGCTGCCGGGCCCAGTGCCGGAACGTGCGCAGGGTGAGCGTCCAGGAGTCGGCCGCGGCCCAACGCAGGCGCGCGACCGGGCTCTTGGGCAGGGCCGGGACGAGCTCTGCGGCGGTCGCCCCGCGGGTGGCGGGAGTTGCGGCGGCGCTCATGCGGCGGCCTCCTTGCTCGGCGTGGCAGCACGGCCGGTGAGGTCGACGAACACCTCGTCGAGTGTCGGCCGCCGCAGGATGACGTCCTCCGCCTCGATCCCGGCGTTCCGCAGGGCGCCCACGACCGCGGTCAGCGCGGCCACCCGGTCGCGCACCGGCACTCCGACCCGCCGGGCCTCCGCGTCGATTTCCGCCGCCGCTTCGCCAATGCGCTCCAACATGGCTGCCACTGCCGTGACTTCGTCGTCATCGGCAAGCACCACGTCGATGCGGTCGCCGCCCAGACGGGCCTTGAGTGCGTCCGGCGTGCCGCGCGCGATGACGGTCCCGCGGCCGACGACGGTGATCGCGTCGGCGAGCCGGTCGGCCTCCTCCAGGTACTGCGTGGTGAGCAGGACCGTCGTGCCGCCCGCCACCAAAGCCCGTACGGCCGACCACACTTCGGTGCGGGCGCGCGGGTCGAGCCCGGTCGTCGGCTCGTCCAGGAACATGACCTCGGGGGCCAGGATCATGCTCACGGCGAGGTCCAGGCGGCGCCGCATGCCGCCCGAGTACGCCCCGACCGGCTTGCGGCCGGTCTCGTCGAGGCCGAAGCGGTCGAGCAGTTCGGCGGCGCGGTCGCGGGCGGTGCGCGGTCCGAGGTGGTAGAGGCGTCCGAACATCTCCAAGTTCTGCCGCCCGTCGAGGATTTCGTCGACCGCGGCGTGCTGGCCCAGCAGTCCGATGCGCAGGCGCACCTCCGCCGGGTCGCGGGCGACGTCGAAGCCCGCGACCTCGGCGCGCCCGCCGTCCGGGCGTAGCAGCGTCGCCAGGATGCGTACCGCCGTCGTCTTGCCCGCGCCGTTCGGGCCGAGCAGGCCGTGCACCGTGCCGCGCGGCACGTCGAGGTCGATGCCGTCGAGGGCGGGGGTGCCCCGGTAGTCCTTGCGCAGCCCCTGGGTGCGGATCGCCGGCCCGTCCGCGGCGCGGCGGGGCGGCGCGGCGGGGGCCCTGGTCAAGGCAGTCACGAGGGTCGCCTCCTAAACTGTGTACACCGTACGGGTTTACTTCGTACACCGTACGGTACGTTGTACGGAGTGTCACTCGTACGCCGTACGGACTTATGTGAGGACGGTCACATGGCTGAGAAGACGGGCAGGTCGGACCCCGCGCGCACGCTCGCGCTGCTCTGGCGGGCCAAGGAGCCCCCGGCGCGCGGGCCGAAGCCCGGCCTCAGCGTGGACCGCATCGTCGCGGCGGCGGTCGCGCTGGCCGACGGAACCGGCGTCGCCGCGCTCTCCATGCGCAAGGTCGCCGAGCGGCTCGGGGTCGGCACGATGTCGCTGTACACCTACGTGCCGGGCAAGGACGAGCTGCTCAACCTCATGGTCGACACCGTCCTGGCCGAGGGCGAGCGCCCCGACGACTTCGGCGGCACCTGGCGCGAAGCGCTCGAACTGCACGCGCGCGCCGACCGCTCGGTGGCGCTGCGGCACCCGTGGCTGGTGTCGCTGTCGACGCCCGGGCTGATGCTGATGGGCCCCGCGGAGACCGCGCGTTCGGAGTTCGCGATGCGCGCGGTGTCCGGGATCGGCCTGACCGAACGGGAGATGGTCGACGTCGTCAACCTCGTCGACGGCTACGTGCGCGGCGTCGCCCAGATCACCGCCGACCTCGGCGCCGCCGACCGCGAGTCGGACGTCGACTACGAGGAGTGGTGGGAGAAGGCCACGCCGATGTTGGAGCGGTTCATCCAGCAGAGCCGCTATCCGACGCTGTATGCGGTGTGGAATTCGGGGGCGTTCGAGGTCGCGCCGGAGGAGGGCTTCGAGTTCGGGTTGCAGCGGCTGCTGGACGGGGTCGAGCGGCTCGTCGAGGAACGGGCCGCCCGGAGCTGAACGCGTTGCCACGTCCGGGCTGTGCGGCGCTGAACGTCGGTGTCCTCGAATCGGGGCAGGCTCGGGCAGCGCCCGAACTCGGGCGGCGTCGAAGTCGCGACACCCGCCGGGAACAATCCGCGGGCCTGTCCCGTTGGACCCCCGTACAACGTACCGTACGCTGTACGGAGTCTATGACCCACCCTGGAGGAATCCCGCGCATGGCGCCAGGTACCACCCGCACCACCGCCTCCGCCGCCACGGGCCCGGCGGTCGGCCCCGCCGAAGCCGCCGCCCTCGCGCGCTGCGCGCCTGTGTTCGAGCCCGCCGATCCGCCGCGCGCGTCGCACCTCGTCTTCTGGAGCCCGGACGGCGTCGACCTGCCGTTCCGGGCCGGCGAACGGACCGAACTGGCCGTCGCCGCCCCCGACCCCGCGACCGGTGCGGTGGTACGCCGCGACGTGTCGGCCGTACGCGTTCCCGTCGCCGCGGCCGTCCCCGTCCTGTCCCGCGCCCGCACCGCCCCCGGCGCCCATCGCGCCGCCGCGTTCTGGGGATCGGTCTGCGTCGCCGCCCTGCAACTCGTCGCGCGCGGACGCCTCTTGCCCGGCGTCACCGCGGGCGACTTCGACGCGTGGCGGGTCGGCCCGCTCGACGCCGCCGACATCGCCCGCGTGCGCGACCTCGCCCACGCCATGCCGCCCGAGGCCCGCGCGGTGCCCACTCCCGCGTCCGGCACAGTTCTCGAACTGGCCGACGCCGAGGACCTGGTGCGCGCCCTCCTCGACGCCGTCGCCGACACCATGCCCCGTACCCCGGCCGCCGCACGGGCCTCCGGTACGCCGCTTTTCGCCGCGCGTACCGCCACCCGCGCGCCCCAACTGCGCCCCTGGGCCGAGGAGGTCGCGTCCGGACTCGACGCCGGGCTGCGCGCGTCCCTTCGCGTCGAACTCCCGGGCGGAAGCAGTGGGATTGGCCAAGGTGAAGAAGAGGACGACGACTTCGGGTTCGCCGATGACGACCTCACCGCGCGGACATTCCGCGCAGTCATCCAACTCCACAGCCTCGCCGACCCAACCCTCGTGGTGGACGCCGCGGACCTGTGGGGCACCGGGCCCGCCGGGTCCGACGCGTCCGCCAGAACACACCCCAAAGCCGCCGACGCCGTCACCCGTCTCGGCCCCCGCGCCCGATTCGACGCGACCATCGCCGTACGCCGCGCCGCCGACGCCTGGCCCGCCCTCGAACGCCTCCTGCACCAGGCCGTCCCCGACGCCCTCGACCTCGCCGACGACGACGTCGGCGACCTGCTCGGCCCGGCCGGGGCTCGCCTCGCCGCCGCCGGCATCGACGTGCACTGGCCCAAGGCCCTGGTACGCCGCCTCACCGCCACCGCGGTCGTCGGCACCGACCCGGGGCTGCGCGAGGACCCGTCCGCGCGCCCGTCGTTCTTCGGCGGCGACGCCGCGTTCGCCTTCCACTGGCGCCTCGCCGTCGGCGACAGCGACCTCACCGAGGCCGAGATGGACGCGCTCGCCGAGTCGCACCGCCCGATCGTCCGGCTGCGCGACCGCTGGACCCTGGTGGACCCCGAACTCCTGCGCAAGGCACGGGAACGCCGCCTCAAGCCGCTGACCGCGCTGGACGCCCTCGGCGCGGCGCTGACCGGCGCCGCCGAAGTCGACGGCGTACGCCTGCCGGTGCGCGCCGAGGGATGGCTGAGCGCGCTCCGCGACCGCATCGCCGACCCGGACGCGGCTGCGGCGGCCGAGGCCGTCGAAGCGCCCGAGGCCCTGCACGCCACGCTCCGCGACTACCAGCTCCGCGGCCTGCGCTGGCTCGCCCGCATGACCGAACTCGGCCTCGGCGGCTGCCTCGCCGACGACATGGGCCTCGGCAAGACGATCACCCTGATCGCCCTCCACCTCCACCGCCAACAGGACGAGGCGACCGCCGGGCCGACCCTCGTCGTCTGCCCCGCCTCGCTGCTCGGCAACTGGGAGCGCGAGATCCACCGCTTCGCCCCGGGCACCCCGGTCCGCCGCTTCCACGGCACGCGGCGCGATCTCGCGGACCTGGCCGACGGGTTCGTGCTCACGACGTATGGCACCATGCGCCGCGACGCCGGGAAGCTCGCCGCCGCGCCCTGGGGCCTGCTCGTCGCCGACGAAGCGCAGCACGTCAAGAACCCGCGCTCCGGAACGGCCAAGGAACTGCGCCGCATTCCGTCGCTCGCCCGCGTCGCGCTCACCGGCACGCCGGTCGAGAACAACCTCACCGAACTGTGGGCCGTCCTCGACTGGACCACCCCCGGCCTGCTCGGCCCGCTGCCCGTGTTCCGCACCCGCTGGGCGGTGCCCGTCGAATCGCGCAAGGACCCGGCCGCCGCCGAGCGATTCGCGCGGCTGGTAAGGCCGTTCCTGCTGCGCCGCCGCAAGTCCGACCCCGGCATCGCCCCCGAACTGCCGCCCAAGACCGAGACCGACCAGCCGGTGGCCCTCGGCCGCGAACAGGCCGCGCTCTACGAGGCGACGGTCCGCGAAATCATGGCCGAGATCGCCGGGACCACCGGCATCGCGCGCCGCGGCCGCGTCGTCAAACTGCTCACCGCGCTCAAGCAGATCTGCAACCACCCGGCGCAGTACCTGAAGGAGGAGCAGCCGCGCCTCGCCGGCCGCTCGGGCAAGCTCGAACTCCTCGACGAACTGGTCGACACCATCACCGCCGAGGACGGCGCGGTGCTGGTCTTCACGCAGTATGTGGCGATGGCCCGGCTCATCGAACGCCACCTCGCCGACCGCGGCGTCGCCACCCAACTCCTGCACGGGGGAACGCCGGTGGCCCGCCGCGAGGAACTGGTCCGGCGCTTCCAGGACGGCGAGGTCCCGGTGTTCCTGCTGTCCCTCAAGGCCGCGGGGACCGGGCTCAACCTCACCCGCGCCGACCACGTCGTGCACTACGACCGCTGGTGGAACCCGGCGGTCGAGGACCAGGCCACCGACCGGGCGTACCGCATCGGGCAGACCCGGCCGGTGCAGGTGCACCGCTTCATCGCGGAGGGCACCGTCGAGGACCGCATCGCCGACATGCTCGCCGCCAAACGCTCGCTCGCCGACGCCGTGCTGGCCTCCGGCGAGGCCGCGCTGACCGAACTCTCCGACGCCGAACTGGCCGACCTGGTCGAACTGAGGAGCACCCGGTGAACGAATCCGCCCGTGGTTTCCCCGCGTTCCCGGCCGGCCGCCGGGGCGGGCGGGGCTTCGCCCGCTCCTGGTGGGGCCAGGCGTGGATCCAGGCCGTCGAGGAGACCGCCCTGGACAACAAGGCGCTGCTCAACGGCCGCAAGTACGCCTACAGCGGACGCGTCGGCAGCATCACCGTCAGCCCCGGCCGCCTCTTCGCGGCGGTGCACGGCCAGACGGAGATACACCGCACGACGGTGACCCTCCAGCCGCTGTCCGAGGGCCAGTGGGACCGGTTCCTCGACCAAGTGGCCTCCCGCGCGGGCCACATCGCGGCGCTGCTGCGCCGGGACATGCCGCACGACCTCGTGGCGGCGGCGGAGGACGTGGGCGTACCGCTGCTGCCGGGGATCGGCGACCTGGACCCGTCCTGCGACTGCGAGGACTGGGGCACGTGCCGCCACGCCGCGGCGCTGGCGTACCAGGCGGCGTGGCTGGTGGACGAGGACCCGTTCCTGCTCCTGCTGCTACGGGGTCTCGGCGAGGAGGAGTTCCTGACGGCCCTTCAGCGCCGCGGCGCAGCGGGCGAGTCCGCGGTCGTTGCCGCAACCCGCACCGCGGTCGCAGCTGGGGACGCCTACGCCGCCGACCCCGGGCCCCTACCCGGCGACCCCGAACTCCCGGACGCACCAGGCGAGATGCCGTCGATTCCGGACAGCTCCCACGTCGAGGTCCCGGTCCTGAGGCTGCTCGCCCGCGACGCCGCCGAGCGCGCCTTCGAACTCCTCTGCACCGCAACGGTGACGGGGCTGGACGGGGCCGAATTCGACGACCCCGCACCCCTGTTGAACGTCGCCGACCTCGACGAACGCTCCGACGGTGTACGCCTGGCCGCACACCACGACGACCCGGAGGCAGTCGGGCGCCTGCGCGCCGCCCACGACCGCCCTGGGGACTTCGACCGCGCCGTAGCGGCGTGGCGGTACGGCGGCGCCCCCGGCTTCGAGGTGCTGGACCAGCCGTGGCGCCCCAACCGCACGGAACTCGCCCGCGCCAACACCGAGTTCGTAGCCATATTGGCGGACGCGCCGGACTCCGGGGAGACCTTCGCCGTCTCCCGCAACCGCTGGACCGACGCCGCCGCCGGCCGCCAACTCCGCTACGGCCGGGACGGCCGCTGGTACCCGTACGAGAACCGCGCAGGTACCTGGTGGCCCTCCGGCCCCCCGGCCCACGACCCGGCGACCGCCATGCCGTGAGTCCGGACACCGCCCCACGTCGCAGTCAGCTGTTGCCGTGGCGTCGGGGCGGCCCCCGCACATTGACACGGGGGGAAGGACATGAGCGCGCGTACCACGTCGTTCAGCGGGTCGCCTCAACTGTCCTGCGCGGTCCCGATCTTCGTCAGCGACACGACCGCCAGGGCGGCGACCACCAGCGGGAGCCCCGTCCACGCGAGCGCGCCGGCGCCGGCGTGGTCGAGGACGAGACCACCAGTCAGGGACCCCGCCGCGATCCCCGCGTTGTAGACCGTGGCCTGCAACGCCGTCGCGACGTCCGCGTCCGCCGGGCCCGACACGTTGACCAGCGTGGTCTGGATCAGCGTCGGCGCACCGCCGAAGGCCGCGCCCCACAACGCCACCGCCCCGACCAACACCCACGCACTGCGACCGGCGGCGCCGAGGACGACCAGCGCCGCCGCCGTCGCGGCCAAAGCGACCAGCAAGCTCGTGCGGAGGCGCCGGTCCGCCAGCGTGCCCGCCGCCCAGATCCCGGCGACCGTCGCGACGCCGAAGACCGCGAGGACCACCCCGGTCCCGCCGATCCCGGCGCGTTCGGTGACCGGTGCGAGGTAGGTATAGACAGCCTGGTGGCCGAGGAGGAGGAACAGCGTGACGGCCAGCACCGGTGCGATGCCGGGCTTGGCGGCGATGCGGCGCAGCGGCGTACGCTCGGCGGCCGGTTCGCCCGGGAAGTCCGGCACCTTCGCCCGCACCCACGCGGCCACCGCCAGACCGAGGACCGCGACGCCCGCGAACGCCGTACGCCACCCCACCGCCGAGGCCAGCGCACTGCCCGCCGGAATCCCCGCCGCGAGGGCCACCGTGATGCCCGCGAGCACGACCGCGATCGCCCTGCCCCGCTGCTCCGGCGGCACCATGCGGGACGCGTACCCCGCGAGCATCGCCCACAGCGTCCCGCCCATCGCGCCCGCCACCAGCCGCGCCCCGAACGTGAGCGGGTAGGACGAGGAGACGGCGGTGACCGCGTTGCACAGCGCGAAGCCCAACAGCGCGCCGATCAGGACCGGCCGCCGCCGCAGCCCCCGCAGCGCGGCGGTCAGCGGGATCGCCGCCAGGAACGACGCGGCGGCGTAGCCCGTGACGAGGAACCCGACCCGGCTCTCCGGTACGCCGAGGCCGTCGCCCATGCGCGGCAGCAGCCCCGCGGGCAGCAGCTCGGTCATCACCGCGGTGAAGGCCGCGGTGAAGAGGGCCAGGAGACCGGCCCAGGGCAGGCGCGCGGACCTGGTCCCGGGTTCGGGGACGGCGGCGGCCCCGCCCGCGTTCTCCGGCCTCAGGCCGCCCCGCAAGGCGTCAGTCGACTCGGTCGTTGGCAACGCACATCGCCTGACGTGCTCGTTTGCTGATGCGGTCGGCATGTGACCATGCTGAAACCCTCACATCAGTGAGAAGGCAAGCGCGGGTTTCTGCCCGCACCCGAGTACGGCGGAACGATCGAGGAGGTGGCTTGTGCGCATCGGCGAGTTGTCGCGGCGGACCGGGGTGCCCACCCGGATGCTGCGCTACTACGAGGAGCAGGACCTGCTCCACCCCGATCGGGCCGAGAACGGCTACCGCAGTTACCCGGAGTCGGCGGTGTACCGCGTCCAGCAGATCCGGGGCCTGCTGGACTCGGGGCTGACCACCGAGATCATCCGGAACATCCTGCCCTTCCTCGACCGCCCCGACCAGCTCTACCCGCATCCGGACTGCATGACCGCCGAGACGACCGCGCTGCTGCGCGGCGAGGCCGACCGCATCCAGGCGCGCATCGACTGCCTCGGGCGCAATCTGCGCGCGATCCGTGCGTACCTCGCCGCCGTCGCGCCCGGCGACGCTTCCGAGCCCGCGGATGAACGGGCTTGACGTCAAACGGAGTTGATCGTCGCCGCGCGGGCGATTGTGGCCGGGAAAACCGTCGCCTTCCGGCCACCGCGACCGTACCGTCGCTCCCATGAATCTGCTTTCCGTCAACATCGGCAAGCCCCGTCCCAATCCGTGGAAGACGGTCGGCACCACCGGGATCGACAAGCGCCCGGTCGCCGGGCCGGTGGCGGTGTCCGAGCCCGGTCCGGCCGGCACCGGCGCCGTCGGGCTGGCGGGTGACCGGGTCTACGACGTGAAGAACCACGGCGGCAGTGCCCAGGCGGTGTACGCGTACGCCCGGGAGGACCTCGACCACTGGGAGGCGGAACTCGGCAGGACGCTGGCGAACGGCGCGTTCGGCGAGAACTTGACGACGTCGGGGTTCGACGTCAACGCGGCCCTGATGGGCGAGCGCTGGCGCATCGGCGCGGACGTCGTCCTGGAGATCGCGACGGCGCGCATCCCGTGCCGGACGTTCCAGGGTTGGCTGGAACAGGAGGGCTGGGTCAAGCGGTTCATGCACGCCGGTCGGCCCGGACCGTACCTCCGCGTGGTCGAGCCGGGCGACGTCCGGGCCGGGGACGCGGTCGAGGTCGTGCACCGCCCCGCCCACGGGGTGTCGGTCGCGCACTTCTTCCGCGCCATGACGATCGAACCCGACTTGCTGCCAGGGCTGTTGGACGTCGACGACCTGCCGGAGCCGGCATTGGACTGGCTGCGCAGGCGAACCGCCTATCTGGCCCGTTGAGTTGACGGGACCTCGCCGGAACGCCGAGCGTTGCCCGGCGTTGCCCGGCGTTGCCCGGCGTCGAACGGCGTCGAACGGGGAAGAACGGGGACGAACGCCGAACGACGACGAGGGCGGTGGGGGGGGGGGGGGGGGGGGGGGGGGGGGGGGGGGGGGGGGGGGGGGG
>NZ_JBPKBH010000001.1:291131-318118 GCF_051388915.1 Yinghuangia sp. YIM S09857
ACGGCCGGTCGTCCTCCGGCCGTGCCACACCGCCCCCCCTCGGCAGCGCCCTTCCCCGACAGGGCTCAGGCGGCCAGGTGTTGCGCGAGCAGGTTCCAGCTGGAGTCGAAGCCCGCGTGCGCCATCTCGCCGCGGAACTGCTCGGGGACGTCGGTCTGGTGCAGGGTGATCCGGGTCCGGCCGTCGCCCAGGTCGGTCAGCGTGATCTCCTGCTTCATCGCCTCGCCGGGCACGTGGAACGCCAGGCGCTCGGGCTCGACCACGTCGAGGTACACGCCCGCGAACGGGATCTCCATGTCGCCCATGACCATGGTGAGTTCGCACCGCCCGCCCTTCCACGGCTCCAGGGTCACGCTCTCGCGCGGCACCGTCAGGCCCTCCGGCGCGAAGAACTTCACGATCTGGTCCGGATCGGTGTAGGCGGCGAACACCGCCTCACGCGGGGCGTCGAACTCCCGTACGAAGGTGACGTCGCCGTCGCCGTTGTCGATCATGGTGGTGGCCATGGGGGTCTCGGACATTGCGGGCTCCTCGCTCTGGTGGCTTCTGGCTTCTTGTTGCTGTGCGGTGTGCGTGCGGCGAGTGCGCCGCGTTTTCGGAGGGGTAGACCGGCCTCCGCACCGAAACTAATCGCCGGGTCCGAAAAAATCCTGGAAGCCGTGTCCCGCGGCACGTGCAGGCCGATGATCCACCGAGCCGGGCATCGCAGGGCCAATCGGGGCAAGGGTCACACGCCGACCGCGGCCAACCACTCCTCGCGCCCCGGCCCGTCCGGCCCCGGCACGTGGCCGCCCCGGGCCGCCAGCCACAGGTCGACGTGCCGCCGGACCTCCTCGTCCGCGTACGCCACGGCCGGGACCTCCGCCAGGTGCTGCACCTTCGCACGCGCGCGCATGACGACCGGGTCCTCGTACGCGCACGCCGACCGCGCCATGCGGGCGACGTCGCGGTCCGGCGGTGCGGTCGGCGCGTCGGAATCCCGTACGGCACCCATCACAGTCGCCAGGCCCCGGTCCGCCTCCACCTGCACGTCGAACCACGGGCGCAGCGCGGAACCGCACCACGCCGCGTACGCCAGCGCGAAACCGGCCGGATCCCGTTCCGCGTCACCGGAGTTCGCCGCGACCCACTGGGCCTCCTGCAATGCCAACGAACACCCTTGCCCCAGCGTTGGGTTGGTGTGCATCACCGAGTCGCCGACACCGGCCAGCCCGGTCACCACCGGCCCCGCGTCGTCGACGAGCGAGGTCCAGCGATTGTCGAGACCGGCCATCGCCCGTACGCCGGTGAGCGGTTCGGGGGGCGAGGTCCAGCCACGCCGCCGCCGACGGGAACAGCCGGGCGGCCGTGTCGAACACCGCCGGATCGCGCAGCGCGCCCCGGGTCGGGTCGGCGGTCGCGACGAGCAGCGCGACCGCGAAGACGCCGTTGTCCGACGGGAACACCGCCGCGCTCCCGAAGGACGCCATGGACACCGGCCGCACCCGCTTGGGGGCTTCCCCGCGCAGCCGGTACCACCGGCAGACGTACGCGAGCCCCGTGCGATGGCTCTCCACGACCGGCGCCCGGCACCCCGCGTCGGCGAGCAACCGGGGCAGCGGCGACCGGCGTCCCGCGCAGTCGAGGACGAGGTCGACGCGGTGTCGGCCGTGGTCGGTGCGTACCGCCGCGACGTGCGGCAGCGGGCCCGACGTGTCGAGGTCGAGCGCGCGGACGGGGGCGCCGAGGCGCAGGTTGGCGCCGTGCTGGCGGGCGACGGCCCGCGCGAGCGCGGTCTCCAGGACGATGCGGCGGGCGCGTACGGTCACCAGGTCCTCGTCGCCGGGCCGGTAGGGCGGCGGCGTGTCGAACCAGTCGAACTCGTGGTACTCCTCGGCGCCGAGCTCGCGCATCGCCGCGTACACGTCGGGGGCGTCGGAGCGCAGCACGCGGCGCACCGGCGCGAGCAGCAGGTGCGGTTGCGCGGCCTGCGGGACGCTCGGCCGGACCCACGTGAAGGCGTCCACGTCGAGCCCGCCTCCGGCCCGGCGGCCGTCGCGCTCGAACACGGTGACGTCGTGCGCCCTCCGGGCGAGGAACAGCGCGACGGCAAGGCCGCCGATTCCGCCACCCACCACCGCAACGCGCACGGCATGCTCCTCACGTCGCCCAGTCCGGGTCGTGCGGCCCGTGTCGTGCGGACCGTGTCGCCCGGCCCGGTTCGCGCAGGCCGAAGGCACTCGGCCTGTGCCCGGAACCGGGCCCAACTCCCGCCGCACAGACAGTTCTCCGCCCCCTGACTCCGCCAGCCTGCCCACCCCCGCGCAGGGCAACAAGGGCAAAGTCCATCGCAGTTGGCGCCGCAGACAGGCACGTGCCCCTCTTGCGCCGTGGTGACGGAGGAGGGGCGCGTGGGGAACACCTGGTCGAACTTGCCTGTGTGCGCGGGGCGGTTCAGGACACCGCGAGCAGCGCGATGGCGGGCCCGAATGCGCCGCCGAGCTGGTACGCCAGGTTGAGCAGCCCGATTGCGGCCGGGCGCAGCGGGGCGGGTGCGGCGTCCGACGCCCGAACGCCGAGCGTCGACAGCCCGCCGGAGGCCGCGAGCACCGCGAGAGCCGGGATGACGACCAGCACCGGCGCCCAGGGCGCGAACGTCGCGGCCACCGGACCGACGACGCCGAGGGCGACGAGCACGACGGTGACCCGGCCCCGGCCCAGGCGGTCCGAGACCGCTGCGAGCACCCACGAGGCCGCGCCGCCGACGAGCAGGGCGGCCATCTGCGCGACGCCGATCGTGCCCTTGCCCCACGTTGTGGCGTCGTCCATCAGGCGCGGCACCGCGAAGAGCAGGGCGAAGTACGCCGTCGACAGCATGCCCGCCAGGCCGGCCGAGGACAGGAACACGGGGCTGCGCAGCAGCGCGACGGGGACGAACCCGAGCGGGCGCGTCCGCACGTGCAGCGCCAGCAGCACCGCGGCGACGGCGGCCACGGCGAGGGAAGGCAGCGTGAAGTGCGGGAGCAGGACGAGCGCGGTCACCAGCGTCACCAGCGCGACGGCGCCGCGTGTGTCGAACGCCTGCACCGCGTCCGTGCGTTCGGTACGGGGCCTTTCGGACGCACGCATGTCGTGCCGGGCCTGCGCTCGCAGGTGGGCCGCGACCGCCGGCACCGCGAGCAGGCCGACGACCGAGATGACCAGGGCGGCGCGCCAGGAGACGGCGGACGTGACGGCCGACCCGGCCAGCGGGCCCACCGCGCCCCACATGGCGAACCCGGCGGTGATCACGCCCATCCGTCGGACGTCCCCGGCGAGGTTCATGGCCACGGTGACCAGGGCCGCGCCGCCGAACGCCTGCGCCGCGCGGCCGACGAGCAGGAGCGGCAGCCAGGGGGACAGCACGACCGCCACGGTGCCCAGGACGACGAACGCCGTTCCGATGCGCAACGCGGCGGTGGCTCCGCGGTGCCGCAGCAGGCCCGCGACCAGCGGCGTACCGACGGCCATGGCCCAGGCGAACGTCGTGACCAGCCAGGTCGCGGTGGCCGTGGAGGTGACGAGGTCGCCCGCGATCTCGGGGAGGATCAGCACGGGCGCGTTGGCGGTGGCCGCGACGGGGGTGGCGAGGAGGGCCAACCAGAGCGCCGGGATCCGGCGCGGCTCTGCGGCCGCGGAGGTGCGGGTGCCGCCCGCTTCGGCGGGGCGGATGCTGCGGGGGTGGGCACGGAGTGCGGCCGTGGTCATCGCGGCACCTCTCTTTCGCGTCGTGTCCTGGATATTTGGTATCTAGGATTTGCCGCTGTCGATCGGACGGCGGCGCATCGGAGTGCAGGGGGCGCGGGTGGTCGGGCCGAGGGCTCGGTAGGGGTCGGGGCGAGTGCTTCGGCGGTGTTGTCGCGCGGATGGCCGGGGGTGGAAGTCGTAGGGGAGCACGCCCGGTTCGGTCGGGGGTGTGTCAGACCCGGGCGTTCTCGAACCAGTTGCGCACCTGGTCCGGGCGGCCGGGGGCGCGTTCCTCGACCTTGTCGCGGATGTCGGCGATGGTGCGGGAGGCCAGTTCGCGGCGCCAGGCGAGGTCCGCGTGCCGCATGGCCTCGTCGATCAGGCAGGGCGTCGGATTGTCCGTAGGGGCGTCGGCGTTCGGGCCCTGCTGCCGGATCTCGGTGCAGCGGAACGCCTCGTCCGGCCCCTCGATCGCGGTCACCACGTCCATCAGCGTGATCCGCTCCGCCGGGCGGGCGAGGCGGAACCCGCCGCGCGGGCCGGGGGTCGAGGCCAGGATGTCGGCGCGGGCGAGCGCCTGGAGCTGCTTGTTGAGGTACGCGGTGGGCAACTCGTAGAACGCGGCCAGCTTGGCCGCGGTCACCGCCCGGTCGGGGGCGACCCAGGACAGGTTGACGCAGGAATGCATCGCCCACTCGACGCCTTCGTTCATCCGCATAACCTGGACAGTACATGTCCAGGTTATGCGATGCAACCGCAAGAACGCGCTTGTCAGTCCCCCTCAGGACCGACCACACGGACCGTCAGGAGCGCCAGCGCGCGCCGCAGTTCGCGCTCCGCGCCGGGCAGGAGCATCGCCCGGCCGGGGACGCGGACTCCGCCGGTCAGCGCCACGCGCGTCCCGCCCACGGCACCGGCTGTGCCGTGGTCCTGGTTCCCGGTCGGCTCGGCGGCCATGCCCACCACCAGGAAGCGGCTCTGCAACCAGCACCAGCCCGGGCGCAGTACGCCGTGCAGGCGCGCCCGCGGGCCGTACCGGCTGTGCGCGAGGGCGGTGACCCGGTCCCCGTCCAGCCGCTCGACGCGCACCTTGCGCATGTCCGGCTGGAACTCGCCGAAGCCGCCCTCCAGGTCGCCCATCACGAGCCACACGTCGGCGAAGGACGCGGGGACGACCCCTTCGACCACGCGCGCGCCGCGGACCCCCGCGGCCATGACGCGCATACGCGCCACCGCGCCGAGTGCGGGAGTGCCGTCGGCCATGTCCTCGACCGTGCCGGTCATGACGACCACATCCTTCGGAATCCGGCGCGGGCGCGGTGCAGCCGGGACTTCACCGTGCCCTCGGGTACACCCAGCAGTTCGGCGGCCTCCCGCTCGTCCAGCCCCTCCACGTCGCGCAGCACCAGGACCGCGCGGTGCTCGGGGGAGAGGCGGGCGACGACGTCGCCGATGTCGGCGGCAAGCTGCGGGTCGCCGGGAGCCTGCAGGTCGATCGGCTCGACGGGGAGAGTGCGCGCGTCGCGGCGTGCGACCCGGACGGCCTCGCGTACGGCGACCGCGCGCACCCACGAGTACAGCGCCTCCGGCTCGTCGAGCGTCCGCAGCGCGCGGAAGACCGCCACCAGCGTCTCCTGGACCGCGTCCTGGCGGCTGCTCAGGGCGATGGGACCGCAGATGGCGGAGACGAAGGGGATGAGGTGGTCGAGCAGGTCGTTCATGGCCAATGTGTCGCCACGCCGTGCGGCGACGGCGAGCGCGATCCCGCGCGTGCGGCGGTCGGCGGCGGGTGTGCCGGACGGGCCGGTGGACGTCGGGGGAACCGGGCGCTGGTCCGCGGCGGCGGGTGGGTGCCCGCGCTCTTCCGCACGGTCCGCGGCCATGTCCCCAGCCGCGGCCGCTCTTTCGTGCGCGGCCGCGGCCTCGGCGGGCGGGCGCCCGGGTGGCCTCCGCGGGGGCTGCTCGGTCACAGGGGAGATCATCCCTCGAACGCTTCGCTGGGCCGGGTCCGGCGCGCCTCCGCCCGCGCTCCCGTCGATGCCTCGGGGTGTGTCGGGGCGGTCGTCGACGGCGGCGGGTCGCCGGGGATCGTGGCGAGGCGCATTGCCGCGTACCCGAAGCCGACGCACATCGGCGTGTAGAGCACCAGATTGAGCCAGTAGAACGGCGTGTCCATGTCGACCCCCACTCCCGTGATCCACACGGCCCCGGCCGCCGCACGCAGGGAGAGCCCGCCCGCGACCGCCGCCGTCCCCAGCCGCACCGCCGCCCGCACCCTGCGCCCGCCCACGCGGTGGGAGTGCGCGTACACGCATGCCGCCGCCGTGGTCAGCAGCGCGCAGAGCGGAAGCAACACCCTTGGGGTGAACGGCACATCGGCGTTGAGTACGGCGTAGGACAGGCCCTTCGTGGAAGCGGCCGGCCACGTCGCGCCGGTCGTCCAGAAGGCGTGCACAAAGGCGTCGCCCGCGAGCAGCGCCGCGACGGCGGTACCGGCGCGACGGGCGGTCGAGGCGTGCCACGGTGCGAATACGTTGCCCATCGACGGATCCCCTTCCGAGAACCTGACGGCGCGTCCGGCCGAAGTGTGACTCGGGCCGATTGGCGCGTCGGTCTGACCGTGTGTGGTGTGTGTCGGTCTGTCGGTGGGAGGAGGGCTCGGGGCGCGGATTCGTTCCGCGCAACTTTGTGCCGATGCCACGTGATCGTCGTCACGTTCCGCCGCCGGGCGAACGCATGTGCGCAGCCGGGGCCCGCGTGCTGCTCACGCGCGCTGCTCACGCTCACGCGCGCTGCTCACGCTCACGCGCGCTGCTCACGCTCACGCGCGCTGCTCACGCTCACGCGCGCTGCTCACGCGCGGGAGTTCCGCCGCGCAGGATGCGTCAGGCCGCGGCCATCGGGCGGCCCGTGCGGATGCGGGTCGCCTGCGCCGCCAGGGCGTCCAGGACGGTGGCCAAGTGCGGGGCCGACTCGGAGCCATTGCGGACGTACGCGGCGATGTGCCGTTGCGGGGCCTGCCCCTCCAGCACCCGCAGCACCACGTTGTTCGTGTGCTGCGGCGTCATCGCCGACATGTTCGCGCTCACCAGGCGGGGGATGAGCGAGATCCCCAGGCCGGCTTCGACCAGGCCGAAGATGGTGGTCCATTCGTCCGCCCGGTGCCGGACGCGCGGTGCGAACCCGGCCGCCGCGCACGCGGTCGCCGTCAACTGGCTGCACGCGCCGACCGAGCCCGTCACCCACGTCTCCTCCACGAGGTCCGTGAGCGAGATCTCGCGGGCGGCGGCGAGCGGGTGGTCCGCGGGCATCATGACGTCGAGCGGGTCGGACAGCAGCGGCACCCGCGCGAACCGCGCGTCGTCGCCCGCCGGGCCGTCCGGCGAGGCGATGACGATCGCGATGTCCATCTCGCCGGCCACAAGTCCCGTGTATCCCTCGGGCAGCTCGGACTCGCGCAGCACCAGCGACAACCCCGGCCGCCGCCCGCGCAGGTCGCGCAGCGCCGGCAGCACGAGCCCGGTGATGGCCGAACCGAACGCCGTGATCCGCACCTCCGCCGTCGCGCCCTCCTGATACGCCGCCAGATCGGCCTGTACGCGCTCCAGTTGCGCGAAAAGCTGGTCCGCGTGCCGGAGCAGCACCCGCGCCGCGCCGGTGAGCCGCACCCGGCGGCCCGCCGGTTCGAGCAGGCGTACGCCCGTCTCCCGCGACAGCGCGGTCAACTGCTGCGACACCGCCGAGGGCGTCAGGTGCAGTGCGTCCGCGACGGCGGAGACCGTCCCGCGCCGGTCGAGTTCGCGCAGCACCCGCACCTTGCGGAGGTCGAGGTCGGACGGAGAGGTCATGTCCGCCACGGTAGGCCACCGCTGATTGTTCAGTCCAGACTTAATGTTCCGGTTCGGATTTTGTCGATGGACGTAAACAGTTCTGCCGCGGCAGCCTGGATCCCGGACGGCGGCGCACCCCGCGCCGCTGACGACAGCGGAGGGAACCGGGCCATGGGCGGCACGCTGCGGTGGGGAAGTCTGGCGCGTGTCGCGCTGCTCGCGGCCATCTGGGGCTCCAGCTTCCTGTGGATCAAGCTGGCCCTGCGCGGCTTCCCGCCCGTCGAGGTCGCCCTCGTCCGGGTCGGGCTGGGCGCGGCCGTGCTGCTGGCGCTCACCCGGGTGCGCGGCATCGGCCTCCCGGCCGGCCTCGGCACGTGGGGGCACCTGACCGTGGCGGCGTTCTTCAACAACGCGCTGCCGTACGCGCTGTTCGCCTTCGGCGAGGAGACCGTGGACAGCAGCATCGCCGGCGTCATCAACGCCACGACCCCGCTGTGGACGCTGCTCCTCGCGGTGCTGGTGGGCAGCGGGAAGCGCCTGTCGTTCGCGCAGGTCGCCGGGCTGTTCCTGGGCTTCGCGGGCGTGCTGCTGATCCTCGCGCCCTGGCAGGCCAAGGGCGCGTTCGGGCCCGGCGCGGCGATGATCATGGTGGCGGCGTTCAGCTACGCCGTCAGTTACCTGTACCTCGACCGCTTCCTGGCCGCGCGCGGCATCGACCCGGTCGCGCTGTGCGGCGCGCAGCTCGCCGCCGCCACCGCGATGCTCGCCGCCGTACTGCCGTTCACCGGCGATCTGGCGGTGGACGCCCGGTTCGACGCCTTCGCCGCCATCGCGGTGCTCGGCATCCTGGGCACCGGTGTGGCGATCTTCCTCAACTACCGGCTGTTGCTCGACGACGGTCCGGCCGTGGCCTCGTCCGTCATCTACCTGCTCCCACCGGTGTCAGTGCTGCTCGGCGCCCTCGCGCTCGGCGAGCCGTTCGGGATCCGGATGGTCCTCGGTATCGCCATCGTGCTCACGGGCATCGCCTTGAGCCGCCGCCGTGCCGGGCAGGCCGACGGTGCGGACGAGGCCGCCGCCGACACCCCTGAGACCGCCGGGGCCACCGAGACCACTGAGGCCACCAAGGCCACCGAGTCCTTCGAGGCCGACCACGGCTCCGAGACCCCGACCGAGTCCGCCGCCCTGGCCTCCACCCGGATCTGAGCCCACCCCACAAGCGGACACCGCTCCGCCCCACGACACGGATGCCCCGGCCCCCAACCCCTGCCGGGGCATCCGTCGCGCCCGGAATGATCGTTGAGACGGCCCGGTTGCGCTGATCGACCGCCTCAATCGCCGCCGCGCCCGTCAGGAGAAGCCCATGACCCGCCTTGCCGTCCGGTACGTCGGAGGCCCCACCGCCGTCGTGGAGATCGGCGGCCTTCGCCTGCTGACCGATCCCACCTTCGACCCGCCCGGCGAGCATCCGGTAGGCGCCCGCTCGCTGGTGAAGACCGCCGGACCGGCGTTCGGCGCGGCGGAGGTCGGGGCGGTGGACGCCGTACTGCTGTCGCACGACCAGCACCCGGACAACCTCGACGACTCCGGACGCGCCCTCCTCGCGGACGCGCCGCTGGTGCTCAGCACCGCCTCGGCGCACGGCCGCCTCGGCGGCACCGTGCGCGTTCTGCCGAACTGGGAGACCATCGAACTCCCGCGTCCCGACGGCGGGTTGCTGCGCATCACGGGCGTCCCCGCGCAGCACGGACCCGACGGCACCGAGCATCTGACCGGCGAGGTGACCGGCTTCGTCCTCGCCGGGGACGGCCTCCCGTCGGTGTACGTGAGCGGCGACAACGCCTCGCTCGGCGTCGTCCGCACGATCGCCGCACGGGTCGGTCCGGTCGACGTCGCGCTGCTGTTCGCCGGTGCCGCGCGCACCCCCGTCGCCGACGGGCCGCTCACGCTCACCAGCGCGCACGCCGCCGAAGCGGCCCGGATCCTCGGGGCGGCACATGTGGTCCCGCTGCACTTCGAGCACTGGGGGCACTTCACCGAGGGCGCGGACTCGCTCGTCGCCGCGTTCGCGTCGGCCGGACTGGCCGACCGGCTGCACCTGCCCAAGCCGGGGGATCGCATCGAGCCGTAGCGGGGCCGCGCGGGCGTACGGCTCCCCGCCGGTCCGCGGCTGTCGGACGCGGCGCATAGGCTGCCGGGGTGGCACGCTCCGGCTGCCACTTCCGGGGGCGTACGAAGGCACGACGGGAAGGCACGCGGTGTTCGCTCTGCACGCGCTCTGGCGCGCGGACCGGACGCTCGCGGTCTGGGGCGAGGACGGGCGGCCCCGGTCGCAGCCCGCCGGCGAAGGCCCCTCCGCGCACCCGCACGCGTGCTCCACCGACCTGCTGGCCGAACTGCTCGGCGGCGTGGGACCCGGCCTGGAGTGGCTGGTCGGCCGGGCGCGCCACCGCTGGGCCGGGTTGCTGCTGCCCACCTTCGGAGGCACCCGGCCCCAGCCGTCCCCCGAGATCCCGGGCGAGCCCGTGCGCGGCCCCCGTCCCGACCTCGCCCTGCGGCCGTGGCGCGTGCCCGCGCTGGTCTTCGACGCGGACGAGGCCGCGCAGCTCCTGGGCGCGCTGTTCGATCCCCGGCACGCCGCGCTGCGCACCGAGACGGCAGCCGAGGGTGCGGTCGACGTCCCCTACGGCGCCTCGCTGCGCTGGCTGACCGCGGTGCACGACGTGGCCTGGCGGCTCGCCGGGCGCGGCCGGGTGCTGCCGGACCTCGTGGTCGAGGACGGCACGGCCGTCGCGCGGTGGCGGCCCGCGCCGACCGAGGACGACTGGTCGCTCATCCGCGCGCTGGCCGAGGCATGCCCTCCCGTCTGCCGCGCCGAGGTGCGCGCCGGGGCCGCGGGAGCCGCCGCAGGGCCGCCCGGCGACGACACGAGCGGCGCGGATGCGGTCGGCGCCATGGAACTCGTGGCGGACCTGCTCGACGTGCTGGTCGACCGCGAGGTGCGCGCCGTCCTCGACGGACAGCCGTCGCTCCTGCCCACGGGCCGTCCGCCGCGCGGCCCCGAGACCGCGGCCGAAAGGTGGCTCGCGGCGCTGACCGGCCCGAGCGGGCGGATCGGGCCGCTGGCGCCGTTGGGGCGTACGACATACGCCACTCTCGGTGCGGCGGGAACCGGGGCCGTCGCGGGCCCCGCCGACGCCGCGCCCGCCGACCCGGCGTTCTCCGGCCCCACCGCCCCCGTCTCCACCGAGGACGTCGTACGCCTCCGCGACGCCCTCGCCCGCTGGCAGAGCAGCGAGGCCCCGCCAGTACGGCCGCTGCGCACCTGCTTCCGCCTCGTCGAACCACTCGGCCCGGACCCCGCCGACCTGTTCGGCGGCACCACCGACGACAACTGGCGCGTCGACATCCTGCTCCAGGCCCCGGACGAACCGTCGCTGCTCGTCGAGGCCTCGCGCGTGTGGACCGCCGGGCCGGTGCTCAACGTCTTCGAGCGCAAGCAGTACCAGCCGCAGGATGTCCTCCTCGCCGACCTCGAACGCGCAGCCAGGGCCTGGCCGGTGCTCGACTCGACGCTGCGCGAGGCCCGCCCCGGCAAGGTGCGCCTCGACCGCGACGGCGCCCTCGCGTTCCTCCGCGACGCCGCGCCCGCCCTCGCCGACGCGGGCTTCGGCGTGCTGCTCCCGACCTGGTGGCGCAACCCGCCGAAGGTGGGTCTGACGCTCACCGCCCGCACCCGTACGCCCGGCCTCGTCACCGGGGGCGGCCTCCTCGACCAGGACGCCGTCGTCGCCTTCGAATGGCGTGCCGCGCTCGGCGATGCCGTGCTCACCGAGGCTGAGCTGCGCGAACTGGCCTCAGCGACAAGGCCGTTGGTACGTTTCCGCGGCCAGTGGACGGAGGCCGACCGGTCCGCCATCGCGGCCGCCGCGGCGTTCATCGCCCGGCAGGGCGCCGGTGTCATGGCGGCGGGAGAGGTCGTGCGTACCGCGATCGACCCGGCGGGCACCGTCGCCGGGCTGCCGGTCCTGGGCATCGACGCGGACGCGTGGCTCGGCGAACTCCTCGCCGGAGCCGACGCGTTGCGCGACCGCCCGACCGTACTGCCGGACGCGTTCGCCGCCACCCTGCGCCCGTACCAGCAACGGGGCCTGGACTGGCTGGCGTTCCTCGCCCGACTGGGCGTCGGCGCCGTGCTCGCGGACGACATGGGCCTGGGCAAGACCGTGCAGACCCTGGCACTCCTCGCCGTCGAGAAGCACGAAGAGGAAGTCGGCGGCGTGCCCTTGGCGCCCACACTCGTCATCTGCCCGATGTCCCTGGTCGGCAACTGGGCGCGCGAGGCGGCACGGTTCACGCCCGGACTGCGCGTCCACATCCACCACGGCGCCGACCGCCGCACCGACGAGCAGTTCCGGAACGCCGTGCGCGACACGGACATCGTGATCACGACGTACGAGACCGCGCACCGCGACGCCGCCGTCCTCGGCACCGTCCGGTGGCGGCGCGTGGTGGCGGACGAGGCGCAGAACATCAAGAACATCGCGACGCACCAGTCGCGTTCCATCCGTGCGCTGCCCGCCGAGCACCGCATCGCGCTGACCGGAACACCCGTCGAGAACCGCCTCGCCGAGCTGCACTCCGTCCTCGACTTCGCCAATCCCGGACTCTTCGGCAGCGCCGAGCAGTTCAAGGCGACTTACGCGATCGCCATCGAACGCAACGGCAGCGAGGCCGCGTTGGCGGCGCTGCGCCGGGTGACCGCGCCGTTCGTGCTGCGCCGCCACAAGAGCGATCCGGCGGTCGCCGCGGACCTTCCGGCCAAGCAGGAGATGACCGTCCTGTGCTCGCTGACACCCGAACAGGCGGGCCTGTACCGGGCGGTCGTCGCCGACATGGACCACCGCGTCGCGCACACCGCGGGCATCGAGCGGCAGGGGCTGATCCTCGCGACGATCGGCAAGCTCAAGCAGATCTGCAACCACCCCGCACAGTTCCTCAAGGAGACGGGCACCCCGGTGGCCGGGCGGTCCGGCAAGGTGGACCGCCTCGCCGCGATCCTGGAGGAGGCGGTGGCCGAGGGCGACAAGACGCTGTGCTTCACGCAGTACGCCCGGTTCGGCGCGCTGCTCCGCGACCACCTCGCCGAACGCCTCGGCACCGAAGTGCTGTTCCTGCACGGCGGGATCACCGGACGGCGGCGCGACGAAATGGTCGAGCGGTTCCAAGACCCGGACGGGCCAAAGGTCTTCGTGCTCTCCCTCAAGGCGGGCGGCACCGGCCTGAACCTCACCGCGGCGAACCAGGTCGTGCACGTGGACCGGTGGTGGAATCCGGCGGTCGAGGACCAGGCGACCGACCGGGCGTACCGTATCGGGCAGCGACAGCACGTGCAGGTACGCAAATTCGTCTGCGTCGGCACGGTGGAGGAGCGCGTCGACGCGCTGATCGCGGCCAAGCGCGGCCTCGCCGCGTCGGTGGTCGGGGCCCCGGGCACGGCGACGGGTGCGTCGGGGGAGCACTGGCTGACCGACCTGTCGGCCGAGGCGCTGCGGGAACTGGTCGCACTGTCGGAGGAGGCGGAGGCGTGAGCGGCACTTCACCCGGGGGAGCGGGCGCGGCCGAGGCGCGCTCGCACGCGATGAGCCCGGGCACCACGAACCCGGACGCGACGGGCTCGGGTCCGGCGGGCCCGGCCGCCGCAGGCCCGGCGGAGTCGCCCACCTCCGACCTCGCCTCCCGCGTCGCCGACTTCTGGGGCGGCGCGGTGCCCATGGCCCCCGACGCCCCGATGGCGGCCGATCCGGCCGTTGCCCGGCTCGGCGTGCCGGACCTGGCCATTCGGGGCCGGAATCCGGCCGATCTTGTGCGGCCCGCGTACGACGCGCTGACCTCTCGGTGAGTCGCGTCCGCCGACACGGCAGGATCGTTGTCGGCCCGCGCACCTTGCGGGTCGGAAAGAGTAAGGAGTGTCTTCATGTCCGCCGAGTCCGTCCGCATCCGGCCGGCCCACCCCGACGACCTTGAATCGGTCGCGGCGATCTACGCCCATTACGTCCACAACAGCGTCGCGACGTTCGACGAGGTGCCGCCGACGGCCGAGGACTGGCGGGCCAAGGCGTACGACCTGCACGCCCGCGGCCTGCCCTTCCTCGTCGCGGAGGCGGACTGGCAGGTGGTCGGCTTCGCCTACGCCGCGCCGTGGCGGCCCAAGCCCGCGTACCGCCACACCGCCGAAGACACCGTCTACATCTCGCCCGACCACACCGCCAAAGGCGTCGGCCGCTCGCTGCTGTCGACGCTGCTGCCGCTGTGTGCGGACGCGGGGGTCCGCCGCGTCCTCGCGGTGATCGCCGACGGTGGCGACGACAACAACTCGACGCGGCTGCACAAGTCGTTCGGGTTCACGGAGGCCGGGCGCCTCACCGAGGTGGGCTTCAAGCACAACCGCTGGATCGACACGGTGCTCTACGAGTTGGAGCTGAAGCCCCGTCAGGCACCGCCCGCAGAGTAGGAAATGCCGCGTCAGCCCTGGGTCCGGATACGGAACACCGGGTAGCCCGGGGCGATGCGCAGCAGTTCGTCGTCGCTCGCCGTCGCGTCGACACCGTCGAAGAACACGCCGACCTCCCACTTCCAGCGCTTGATGTAGGCGCGCAGGACGTCCGGCTTCTCGTGGTCGGCCAGTTCGACGTACGTGAAGGCCTCGGTCCGCTTGCCCAGGCGCAGTTCGCCGCCGTCGGCGGCGCGGAGGTTGCGCACCCACTGCGTGTGGCCGCGCGGCGCGACGAGGTAGAGGTCGTCCCCGTGCGTCAGCGGGTTGACGGGCGTCGTACGCCACTGCCCCGACTTGCGCCCGCGCACCGCCAGGATGCGGCTGCCGGCGAGGCTGATCCCGTGCCGGGTGAGCCAGCCGACCACACGGTTGACCGTGGCGGCCGCCCGGCCCGCGGTGACCAGCCGGTTCCCGGCTGCCTGGCCGGTGCCCCGCGCGGCGGTGCCCGCGGACTGGTCGGCGGTGTCCCGGACGTTGTCCTTCGCGACGGTCCCGGTGGTTGCGGTCATGGTGACGACTCCTTGGTGTGATCCATGCTCGTTTTCGAGAGCACTGCTCTCGCTTGCCTGGGAAGAGCATGCCCGACGCCGCGCGGTCCGCGCAAGAGCAGTGCTCTCTTTTTTGTGCGGCGATCCGCCGCGTGGCAGACTCCCGGCATGAACGCGAGCCGTACCGCCCGTGACCGCGCCCGGGCCGAGCTGACCCGCGAGATCACCGAGGAGGCCCGCCGCCAGGTCGCCTCCGAGGGCGCCCAGCGCCTCTCCCTGCGCGCGGTGGCGCGCGAACTCGGCATGGTCTCGTCCGCGCTCTACCGCTACTTCCCGAGCCGCGACGACCTGCTCACCCGGCTGATCATCGACGCCTACGACGGGCTCGGCGAAGCGGTCGAACGCGCCGACGACGGCGTCCCCGCGGCCGACCCGCGCGCCCGCTGGACCGCCAAGTGCGCCGCCGCCCGCGCCTGGGCCATCGCGCACCGGCACGAGTACGCGCTCATCTACGGGACGCCCGTCCCCGGCTACCAGGCCCCTCAGGACACGGTCGGACCGGCGAGCCGCGTCCCGGTGGCCCTTCTCGGCGTGGTGCAGGACGCCCGCGTCGCGGGCCTGCTCGCCGAGCCGCCCGCCGGGCCCGGAGGCTCCGCGGCGCGGGCCCCGGAACCCGCCCCGGAACTGGCCCCGGAACTCGCCGCGCAGGGCGCGCTGGCCGCGTCACTGGTCGGGGCCGACCTGCCGCCCGCCGCCGCGGTCCGGGCGGTGATCGCCTGGTCGCAGCTCTCCGGCATGATCGGCTTCGAACTGTTCGGGACGTTCGCGGGAAGCTTCGACCCCGCCGACGCGTTCTTCGCCGAGGCCGTCGCCCGGATGGCCGACCTGGTCGGACTCGCCGAGCCCGCCGACGACACCCCACGGGAGCACACCGCATGAGCCCGAGCACGACCCCGAGCCCGACTCCGAGCCCGATGTCGCGGGAAGCCGTACCCGCCGGGTCGCGGGAGTTGGACGGCCCCGCCGGCGAGGCGGAGTTCGACGTACGTCACCTGCCGATCACCGACCCGGCCGCGGCGCCGCTGCTCCAGGCACTCGGCGAGCAGTACGACACGCTCTACGGCCCGCTCGCCGCAGACGAGATGACCAGGTTCCCGGTGCACGAGTTCGACGCGCCGGACGGGGCGTTCGTCCTGCTCTTCGAGCACGGCGAGGCGGTTGCGGGCGGGGCGTTCCGCCGCTACGACGCGGAGACGGCCGAGTTCAAGCGCATCTGGACGCACCCGGACCACCGGCGCCGCGGGCTCGCCCGCAAGGTCCTCGCGGAGTTGGAACGCACCGCCGCAGCCCGCGGCTACACGCGCGTCTACCTGACCACCGGGCCGCGGCAGCCGGAGGCGAAGGGGCTCTACCTCGCCACCGGCTACACCGCGCTGTTCGACACGGACGCGCCCCCGTTCGCGCCGTGGCCCTTCGAGAAGGCGCTCAGCCGAGCTGCGGCATGACCTGCGACGCGATCAGCTCCAGGTGGTCCAGGTCGGACAGGTCCAGCATCTGGAGGTAGACCCGGGTCGAGCCGAGCGCCGCGTACCGGCCGATCTTGTCGACCACCTCGGCCGGGCTGCCCGCGAGGCCGTTCTCGCGCAGCTCGGCCGGTTCGCGTCCGATCGCCGCCGCACGCCGCGCCAGCTCGGCGTCGTCGCGTCCGACGCACGCCACCAGCGCGTTGGAGAACACCATGCTGTCGGCCGGACGCCCCTGCTCGGCCATCGCCTCGCGCACCCAGCCGAAAATTCGCTCGCTGTCCGCGGTGCTCGCGAACGGGATGTTGAACTCGTCGGCGTAGCGCGCCGCGAGCGCGGGCGTGCGCTTGCGCCCGTGACCGCCGATGAGCACGGGCGGGCGCGGACTCTGCACGGGCTTGGGCAGCGCGGGGGAGTCCTTGAGCGTGTAGTGCGTGCCCGCGAAGTCGTACGTCTTGCCCACCGGCGTCTCCCACAGGCCGGTCACGACCGCGAGCTGCTCCTCCAGGCGGTCGAACTTCTCCTTCGGGAACGGAATCCCGTACGCGGTGTGCTCCTCCTCGAACCACCCGGCCCCCAGCCCGAGTTCGACACGGCCGCCGGACATCGCGTCGACCTGGGCGACCTGGATCGCCAGCACCCCGGGCAGCCGGAACGTCGCCGCGGTCATGAGGGTGCCCAGGCGGATGCGCTTCGTCTCGCGGGCGAGGCCCGCCAGCGTGATCCAGGCGTCCGTGGGACCCGGCAGCGGGTCGCCGTCGCCCATGCGGAGGTAGTGGTCGGACCGGAAGAACGCGTCGTAGCCCAACTCCTCGGTCGCCCGCGCGACCGAGAGCAGCGTGTCGTAGCTCGCACCTTGCTGGGGTTCGGTGAACACTCGAAGATCCATACCGCCATTCTCACCCCGCCGCGACGCTCGCCCGGACCGCCCCACCGGCTCCGGGCGGGCGATCAGGAATGACCGAACAGGAATGACCGAACGAGAATGATCGGTCGAGATGACCGAACAGGAATGATCGATCAGGAATCGAGAAGCGGGCGCGACCGGCCGCTCCTAGCGTGTGCGGCATGGACAACCCCCGGAAAACCGAGCACACCGAGCACACCGAGCACACCGATTCGAGGCCGACCGTGACCCAGGACCCGAGCAACGGCAAGCGCAAGCCGGGGACGCCCGGGGCGTTCTCGCGCTGGATGCAGCACAAGGCGAACGCCCGGATGGCCAAGAAGATCCGCCGCGGCAAGGGCACGTTCATGGGGATGGACGTCCTGCTCCTGCACACCACCGGCGCCCGCAGCGGGGCGCGCCGCGAGACCCCGGTGGCCTGGTTCGCGGACGGCGACGACGCGTGGCTCGTCGTCGCCTCCGGCGGCGGCAGCCGGCACCCCGACTGGCACGCGAACCTGCTGGCCCATCCCGACCGGGCGGCCGTCGAGATGCCGGGACGGCCCGCCGAGCCGGTGGTGCCGCGGCGCCTCACCGGCGACGAGCGCGAGCGGGCCTGGCAGCGCATCGCAGCCGCGCAGCCGCGGATCGCGAAATACCAGGCGAAGTCGGAGCGCGTGTACCCGGTGGTGCGGCTCAGCCCGAGGTGAGCCCCGGGGCGCGGCCGTTCAACGCTCGGCGCGTTCGGCCGCCGCGGCGATGTCGGCCAGGTCCTGCTTCATCGCCGTCTCCACGGCCTTCTGCCCGAGGCGGTTGAAGAGCTTCCCGAAGAACCCGGCAGGACCACCCGCCGACCGGGCGGCGAAGGCCATCCGGAGAATCGCGGTGTCGTCGAAGTCCGGGGCCACCGAGAGCTCCGATGTGCAGTGCACGCCGCGCGAGTCCGCCTCGGCGACGTAGCGGTGCGGCGGATCGTACGCCGTCACCGTCATCTCCTCCGTCGTCTGCCTGCGGAACATCGTGCGGGTCTCGCGCCACCGGGTGCCGACGCCGAACGGACCCGGGGTCAGGATCTCGGTCTTCGACACGCCGCTCAGGGTGTCGGCTGCGATTTCCAGGTCCGTCAGGATGCGCCACACCTGGTCCGGCGGCGCCGCGACGCGCCGTTCGACCACCACCTGAGGATCAGTCATAACCCTCATCGCAGCAGAATCCCGGGCATTCCGCGCGATGACACGGCGGTGCGCGGGTGCGCGGTGCGATGTCCGATTTCCGCCGGACCGCGGCGGCTGCGACGCGCACAGTTGGAAGTGACACAACCGCCGGTACCCGAGGACGCACTATGGCCACCCAGGCAACCGCCAGCCCGCTCACCCGGTCGGTCGCCGCGACGGACTGGAACGCTGTCGCGGAGGAACTCGACGCGTACGGCGGGGCGCTCACCGGCCCGCTGCTGGACGCCGAGACGTGCCGGGCCCTGGCCGCGCTGTACGACCGACCCGAGGTCTTCCGCAGCACCGTCGACATGGCCCGCCACCGGTTCGGGTCCGGTCAGTACCGCTATTTCGCGTACGAACTCCCGGACGTGGTAGCCGAGTTGCGCGAGGCGCTGTATCCGCGGCTGCTCCCCGTCGCTCGGGCCTGGGCCGCGCGCCTCGGGCGTCCGGCCCCCTGGCCCGACACGCTGGGGGAGTGGCTCGCCCGGTGCCACGCCGCGGGGCAGGTGCGGCCCACCCCGCTGCTGCTGCGCTACGGGCCCGGCGACTGGAACGCCCTGCACCGCGACCTGTACGGCGACCTCGTCTTCCCGCTCCAGGTAGTCGTCGGCCTCGACGTCGCGCAGGAGGACTACACCGGCGGCGAGTTCCTGCTGGTCGAGCAGCGGCCGCGCGCGCAGTCGCGCGGGATGGCGACCACCCTGCCGCAGGGACAGGGCTTCGTGTTCACCACGCGCGACCGCCCGGTCCGATCCGTGCGCGGCTGGTCGACGGCCCCGATGCGGCACGGCGTGAGCACGGTGCGGAGCGGGCGCCGGCATGCTCTGGGCATCGTCTTCCACGACGCGCTCTGAGCCGTGTTCGCATCGACCGCCGCATGTTCGGATCCGGACGGTTGCCTGCACGCGCCGTACCGGGTTCTGCGCTGGCCCGACCTCCCCCCGACCTGCCGCTGACCAGGTCCTCGCCGGGGCCCTGACCGGGCGATCCCGGACCGTGGGCGGGCGGTGCGGACGTCGCCCGCCGGTAATATCCGTTCGCGGTCCGACGCCCGTCCCACCTAGACTCGGCCGCATGTCTACGCCCCGGATCTCCTAGCTCCGACACACGCATCCACGCCACCCGTGTGTCCTTGAGTTATCCCGGAGCGTCAACCCATGATCACCGTCCGCGGTGCGGACGTGCGCGTCGGCGCGCGCCTGCTGCTTTCCGACATCTCCTTCACCATCGCCCCCGGCGACCGCATCGGCCTGATGGGCCGCAACGGCGCCGGCAAGACGACCCTGCTCACCACGCTCGCCGGTGAGGCGGCTCCGGCCGCCGGGACCGTGACGCGCGGCGGGTCGGTGGGCTATCTGCCCCAGGACCCCCGGGCCGCGGATCCGCGGACGACCGTGGTCGACCGCATCCTGTCCGCGCGCGGCCTCGACCACGCCGTGCGGCGGTTGCGCGCGGCCGAGGCCGCGATGGGCACCGCGTCCAGCGCGGCGGTCGGCGCGGGCGACGACGCGCTGCACCGCGCGATGGACGAATACGCCCGCGCCGAAGCGGAGTTCGAGGTCCGAGGCGGATACGCCGCCGAGGCGGAAGCCGCCCGTGTCGCGGCGGGCGTCGGGCTGCCCGACGACGCCTTCGCGCGCGCGGTCGGCACGCTGTCCGGCGGACAGCGCCGCCGGGTCGAACTCGCCCGCATCCTGTTCGCCGACCACGACACCCTGCTCCTCGACGAGCCGACGAACCACCTGGACGCGGACTCGGTCGCCTGGCTGCGCGGATACCTCGCGTCGTACCGCGGCGGCTTGGTGCTCATCAGCCACGACACCGGGCTGATCGCCGACACGGTGAACCGCGTGTTCCACGTCGACGCCCAGCGCGCGGCCCTCGACGTGCACAACTTGGGCTGGGACGCCTACGTCGCGCAGCGCGACGCCGACGACCGGCGCCGGGCGCGCGAGCGGGCCAGTGCCGAGCGCAAGGCGTCGTCGCTGCACGCGCAGGCCGGCCGGATGCGCGCCCGCGCGTCCACCGCCGTCGCCGCGCGCAACATGGCGCGGCGCGCGGACCGGATGCTCGCCGACCTTGAGCCGACGCGCCGGGCCGAGAAGGTCGCGCGGATCCGGCTGCCCGAACCGGCACCGTGCGGGCGGATGCCGCTGGGGGCGGTGTCGCTGGCCAAGGCGTACGCCGGGCGGCCCGTCCTGTCCGGCGTCGACCTGGCGGTGGACCGGGGCGCGCGGATCGTCGTGCTCGGGCTCAACGGCTCGGGCAAGACGACGCTGCTGCGCATCCTCGCGGGCACCGCGGCACCGGACTCCGGCCGGGTGGTGCCCGGAGTCGGCCTGCGGCTGGGCTACTTCGCGCAGGAGCACGACACGCTCGACCCGCGGCGCACGGTGCGCGAGAACATGGCGGCCGCGGCGCCGCACCTCGCCGACGACGAAGTCCGGGGCGTACTCGGTGCGTTCCTTTTCCGCGGCGACGACGCGGACAAGCCGGCCGGGGTGTTGTCCGGCGGCGAGAAGACGCGGCTGGCGCTGGCGGGCCTGGTGCACTCCGGTGCGAACGTCCTGCTGCTGGACGAGCCGACGAACAACCTCGACCCGCTGTCGCGGCAGGAAGTGCTGGGCGCGGTCGGCGCGTACCCGGGGGCGATCGTCATGGTCACGCACGACAAGGCGGCGATCGAGGCGCTGCGCCCGGACCGGGTCCTGATGCTCCCGGACGGCACGGAGGACCTCTGGAGCCCGGAGTACGCGGACCTGGTGTCACCGGCCTGAACCGTCGCGTGGCCGCCCGGCCGTCAGGCGGGCTTGCGCGCCTCGATCAGGAAGCGGGTGGTCCGTGCGACGAACGGGCCATCCGCCTCGATCCGGTCGTGCAACTCCCTCAGCCGGTCCCGGTATTGCTGGACGGTGAAGTCCGGGACCATCCAGATCACCTTGCGCAGGAAGTAGACCACCGCACCGATGTCGTGGAACTCGGTGCGCAGCGACTCCGCGCGCAGGTCGACCACTTCGAGCCCGGCCGCCTCCGCGCCGCTGCGCGCGTCGTCCGGGTGCCGGGCGCGGCGCACCTCCTCGGGCTGCGGGCCGAGGAAGAACTCGACCAGCTCGAACACGCTTGCCGGGCCGACTTGTTGCGAGAAGTACGTGCCGCCGGGCCGGAGTACGCGGGCGATCTCGTCCCACCACACCGTGACGGGATGGCGGCTCACGACGAGGTCGAACGCCGCGTCGCCGAACGGCAGCGGCGGCTCGTCCTCGTCGGTTACCACGGCCACGCCGAGCGGGTGCAGCAGCCGGGTCGCCGCGGCGATGTTGGGCGGCCAGGACTCCGTGGCGACGGTCAGCGGCGGGAGGGTCGGCACACCGGCCAGCACCTCGCCGCCACCGGTCTGGATGTCCAGCGCCGCGGTGGCGGCCGCGAGGCGTTCGCCCATGGACCGCTGATAGCCCCAGGACGGCCGCTCCTCGGTCGCACGGCCGTCCAGCCAGGAGAAGTCCCACCCGGCGACGGAGACGGACTCGGCCTCGGCGACGAGGTGGTCGAACGTACGTGACATGCGCCCATACTCGCAGGTCAACGCCCCGAAGGCGGGCACCGGCGCGTCGCGGGCACGTCCTTGGGGGCCTGCTGCGCCGGGGGTGTTCCGCGTCGGCCGCGGTCCCTCAGCGGACACCCTTCGGCGTCAGGGGAGTTCGGGATCCCTTGAGCCCGGCGCCCGCGGCGGGGATGACCTCGGCAGGGGCGCGGGGGCGGCCAATCGAGTGCCTGCTGCGGTGGTGGCGCGCACCACCAGGGCGTCCAGGTCCGCGGCGTACTCCTCGGGGACCGCCACCTCCACCGCCACCCTGCCCAACGCGGGTTCCTGGACGGTGAAGCGGAAGGGCGCGGGGCAGGCCGGGCCGCGCGTCACCAGGTCGCGTACCCGGGCCTCGGCCGCGGCGGCAAACACCAGGCGGGCACGTGTCGCACCCAGGCGCCCCGCGCCGACCAGGGCGTCCGCGAAGAGCGCGTCGAAGGCCGCCGCCCGCGGCGGACGGTCCCCGGTCGGCAGTGTGTACGCGTCCGGTATCCACGTCATGGTGCGGATCCTTGCGCACCTGGATGACCCCGCGCCCCCGCAATGACCGGATTCGTTCGCCACGGGTGCGCCAGGGGCGCCCGAACGCCGCCGGGCAGTGCCGTCTCGGCCACCGCCGTGGAGATCGCCGCGCGGGCCGATGTCACACATTTGGCCGCCACGCCGTCAAGCGGGCGAACACGTTCCACCGATACCACTCCACGGGAAGAACCGATGACGCTGAGTGAAGAGAAAGTCCATACACCGGTGCGGGCGGGGATCTTCGCCCGCATCGCCGGATTCGCCCAACGCCGCAAATGGCTCGCCCTGGGACTGTGGGTGGCGGTTCTCGTCGGCGTATGGGGCGCGGCCACCGTGACCGGCAGCGACTACCGCGAGGACTACACGATCCCCGGCGCGCAGTCGCAGAAGGCGGTCGACCTGCTCGACGAGCACGGCTCGGCGCAGGCGGGCGACACCCTGGAAATAGTGCTGCGCTCCGACGGCGACCTGCGCGACCCGGCGACCCGGCAGCAGGTCGAGACGATGCTCGGCCAGGTCGCGGGGGCCCCGAAGGTCGCCCAGGTCCGGAGCGTGTACGCGGACCCCTCCGCGATCGCCCCCGACGGACGCATCGGCTACGCCACCGTCCTCCTCGACGGAACGTCGGAGGAAATGGCCAAGTCCGACACCGAGAAGATCCTCAAGGCCGCCAAGACGGCCGAACACGAGGGCCTCCAGGTCGAGTTGGGCGGCGAGGCCGCCCGCGTGCTCGCGGAGAGCGACAGCAGCGGCGCCGAGGCCGCCGGCATCGCGGCCGCGCTGGTGATCCTCGTGTTCATGTTCGGCACCCTGATCGCCGCCGGACTCCCCATCGTGACCGCACTGTTCGCGGTCGGCTCGGCGCTCGCGGTCGTCGTGTTCGCGTCGCACGTGTTCACGCTCGCCGAATGGGTGCCGTACATCATGGCGTTGGTCGGCCTCGGCGTCGGCATCGACTACGCGCTGCTGATCTTCGCCCGCTACCGGGGCGAACTCGTCAAGGGTGAAAGCCCCGAACGGGCCGCGACGACCGCACTGGACGCCGCCGGGCGCACGGTGTTCTTCGCCGGCTGCACGGTGATCGTCGCGCTGTTCGGCCTCGTCGCCCTGGGGCTGGGCTCCTTGCAGGGCATGGCACTTGCCGTCGCACTCACCGTGCTCATGACGATGATCGCGGCCGTCACGCTGCTCCCCGCCCTGCTCGGCTTCTTCGGCCCGCGCTTCGCCCGGCAGTTCCCGGCCCGCGCCGCCAAGCGCGCCGCGAAGGGCAAGGCGCCGGAGGGCACCACGTGGCGCCGGATCGGCGTCGCGGCGCAGCGGCGCCCGCTGGTCGCCCTGCTGATCGCGGCCGTGGCACTCGGCGCCCTGTGCATTCCCGCGCTCAACCTGCGCCTCGGCTTCTCCGACGCGGGGAACGACTCGTCGGACAGCACCAGCCGGAAGGCTTACGACCTGCTGGCGGACGGCTTCGGTCCCGGCTTCAACGGTCCCCTCGTCATCGTCGTGGACGGAACTGCCGGTACCCAGGGGACCGGCGCCGCCGACGGCGGCGGTCTCGCGGCCGCCGCGGGCGAGAGCGCGGCACAGACCCTGCGCGACACCCCCGGCATCGCGGCGGTGGCGGACCCGATGCCCACCGACGACGGCCTGGTGGCGACGGTCATCGCGTTCCCGACCACCGCACCGCAGGACGAGGAAACCTCGGACCTCGTCGGGCACCTGCGCGGCGACGTCCTGCCGCGGCTCAGCGAATCGACCGGCGCCGACTACCTGGTGGGCGGCGCGACGGCCGCGGCCGAGGACTACTCGGACAAGGTCGCCGAGCGCATGCCGCTGTTCATCGTCATCGTGGTGGGAGTATCGATCCTGCTGCTGATGGTGGTGTTCCGCTCGATCCTCATCCCGCTCAAGGCGGCGATCCTCAACCTGATCAGCATCGGGGCGTCGCTCGGCGCCATGGCCCTGGTGTTCCAGCACGGCTGGTTCGGCGTCGAGCCGGGGCCGATCGAGCCGTGGGTGCCGGTCGTGCTGTTCGCGATCGCGTTCGGGCTGTCGATGGACTACGAGGTCTTCCTGGTGTCCCGCATGCACGAGGAGTGGGAGCGCAGCAAGGACCACAGCCAGGCGGTACGCGAGGGCCTCGCGCAGACCGGCTCGGTCATCACCGCGGCCGGGGCCATCATGGTGGTGGTCTTCAGCGCGTTCCTGTTCAGCCCCGAACGGGCGCTCCAGCAGAGCGGGTTCGGCATGGCGTTCGCCATCTTCGTGGACGCGGTGATCATCCGCTGCCTCATCGTGCCGGCGGCGATGCAACTGATGGGGCCGCGTGCCTGGTGGCTCCCGGCGCCGCTGGCGCGGCTGCTGCCGAAGGTCGAACTGGAGAAGCACGGCTGATCCGGCCGGGCGGCCCAACACCCCGGTGGGGGGGGGGGGGGGGGGGGGGGGGGGGGGGGGGGGGGNCTGGCGCGGCTGCTGCCGAAGGTCGAACTGGAGAAGCACGGCTGATCCGGCCGGGCGGCCCAACACCCCGGTGGGGTGCGGCTCTTCGCGACACGCGTCGAGCCGCACCCCGCCGTTGTCCTGTCCCTCCGCTGTTCTGCCGTCCGGCTATCTGCGGGGGCCGACCATGGGCCGTTGCCCGTACGCCACCGGCCACGCGTCGCGCAGGCCGTCCACGGCGGTGACCGTCGTCCCGAACGGCCGGGCGCGCGGGTCGTCGCGGCGCACGTAGCGGTTGAAGGCGACGATCGAGCCCGCGTAGACCGAGAGTTCGCGGAGCCGGTGCAGCTCGCCGGGGGAGAGCGGGCGCACCGCACGGTACCCGTCGACGACTGCCGCGATCCGCCCGGTGCGGAACACGCCGTCCTCGATCCCCAGGCCCACCACGGCCATTCCGAGGTCGAGGAGCGGGTCGTCGACCGACGCCGTTTCCCAGTCGAGGACGCGCAGTGAACCGTCGTCCGTCTCGACGAGGTTGTCCGAGAACAGGTCCCCGTGCGTGATGCAGCCCCGCGCGCCGGACAGCGGCGGATCGGCCACGTTGCGCAGCATCCACGCGGCGAACTCCCGGTCCGGGAACGCCTCGATCATCGCCACGGCCGTCTCGGGCAGCCCCCGGGCGTTCTCCGGCAGCCGCAACTCCCTTGGCGGCAAGCCGAGTCCGTGCAACCTTGCGAGCACCGCACCGGCCGCGGGCAGCAGCGTTGCGGGCAGCGTGTCGTGGCAGGTGCCGTGGATGTACGGCCGCACGATCACCGCCCGGCCGCGCGGCGCCTTGCCGTCGCCGTCCAGCGGCGCACCGGTCGGGTACCCCGCGGAGGCCAGCCACCGCATGACCCCGACCAGCCGGGAGAACGCCGCCACTTCGCGCGCGTCCAGCACGGTGAGGACGAAGTGCCCCGCATCCCCGGCGTCCACGAGCAGGTGGGTGTTGACAGTGCCGCCCGTGAGACGCGAAACCTCCCGGACCGAAAGCCCGTACGCGGCGCACACGTGCGCGATCTCATGCGGACGCAACATCGCGTGATCGGCCACGCCATCCTCCCCGTCGTCGGCGGCCCCATGATCGTGGCCCGTGCCGCAGCCGGCCGACTATCCCACTTACGCGCCGATCATGTCCCAGACACCACGCCCCCCAAAACCCCCGAACGCGCCACAACCATCTCGCAGACGGCCCATCCGTCTCCGAGTCCCGCCGCCGGTGGCCGAGTCGACACGAGGTGGAAGCCGAACCGCGCGTACAGCCGAAGGGCCGTGGTGTTGTGGCGGTACACGCCGAGCCGCAGTTCGCCGAGGGCGAGACCGTCAAAGGCGGTCCGCACCACCGCCGCGAGCAGTTCGACTCCGAGACCCTCGCCGCGGGCGTGGGGCGCAATCAGCACCCGCCCGAGCCGCCCGTGCCGCTGTGGGGCAGGGTCGTCGCCATCTTCGAGGCGTATGGACGCGTGACCGACGGGTTTTCCGGCGACCGCGGTCCAGGTGAGGCGTGTGCCGTCGGCGGATTCTGCCGCGTAGGCGGCCAGTTTGGCCGGGGTGAGGGGCCACGTGAACGCAGTGCCCGCCCAGGTGGTGAGTTCGCTTTCGCTTCGCAGCCACGTGACGAGCAGGGCGGCGTCGCCGGGGGTGAAGGTGCGCAGGTGCAGGCGGGGTGAGTCCGTCACGATGGTGATGCTAGGCGGCCGTCGTCGGGGAACTTGTGGTGCTTGCCGGGTAGTCGGCGTAGCCCTCGGGGCCGCTCGTGTAGAACGTGGTCGGGTCGGGGGTGGACGGTTCGCGGTTGAGGGCGAAGCGTTCGACGAGGTCCGGGTTGGCGATGTACGGGGTGCCGAACGAGACGGCGTCGGCGGTGCCTCGGGCCACGGCGGCGTTGCCGGAGTCGCGGTCGAAGCCGAGGTTGGCGACGAGCGGGCCGTCGAACAGCCGCCGGTAGCGGGAGATCGCGTCGAGGTCGGGCCGTCCGCCCGGTGCGTCGAGGTCGCGGCCCCGCAGGTGCAGGTACGTCACCGGGTGGTCGTTGAGCGCGTAGACCAGCGCGTCGTACTCGTCGAGCGTCCGTGTGTCGGGGCTGAAGCACGCGGCCGACCAGTAGGGGGACAGGCGAACGCCCGGGCCCTGGCCGTCCCACGCCTCCGCCACTGCGTCCACCACCTCCAGCAGGAGGCGCCGGCGGGGGGCCGG
>NZ_JBPKBH010000001.1:318204-323074 GCF_051388915.1 Yinghuangia sp. YIM S09857
TCCACCACCTCCAGCAGGAGGCGCCGGCGCCGGGCCGGGTCGCCGCCGTATGCGTCGGTGCGGACGTTGAGCCGAGGGTTCAGGAACTGCGGGAACAGCGAGGACCCGAGCGCGTGGATCTCGACGCCGTCGAACCCGGCCCGGCGCGCGTTTCCGGCCGCGTGCCGGAACTCCCCCACGGTCTCCGTGATTTCCGCGACCGTCATGGCGCGCGGCGTCGGCGTCGGTTGGAACCCCGCCGCGGTGAAGGACTGTTCGTGCGGGTTCACCTCCGACGGCCCCGCCGGGAGCGCGCCCCCGAGGTGGTCCGGATGCGAGGCCGCCCCGACGTGCCAGAGCTGCTGCACGATCCGCCCGCCCACCGCGTGTACGAGGTCCGTCACCCGGCGCCACGCCGCCACCTGCGCGTCCGAGTGGATCCCCGGCACGTTCACGAACCCGACAGCCCGCTCACTCACCCACGTCCCCTCCGTCACCATCAGCCCCGCACTCGCCCGCTGCGCGTAGTAGGCCGCGTGCAGCTCGGTCGGGGTCCGCCCCTCGTTCGCCGCCCGGGCGCGAGTCAGCGGAGCCAGAATCATCCGGTTGGGAAGGCTGAGCCCGCCCAGTCGCACGGGCTCCAGCAGCGGCTGGTCCAGGGCGGTGACCGCAGGTGCGGCATCGGCGGTACGCATGGTGTTCCTCCTCGTCACGGGCCCTCATGAGCCTCGGGCCCATCCTGCGAGCCCGCGGACCGGACAAGGAGGCCAAGATCAGACTGGTACTGGCAGGGCGACCCTCGGCGCCCCCGCACCGCCGCCCGGCCGGTGACAATGGGACATATGGACAGCACCGACCTCGGCCGCTCGCTGCGCGCGTGGCGCGACCGCCTCGCCCCCGCCGAGGCGGGCCTGCCCACCGGACCGCGCCGTCGCACTCCAGGGCTGCGCCGCCAGGAGCTGGCGACCCTGGCCGGGCTCTCGGTCGAATACCTCGCCCGCCTCGAACAGGGCAGGGCCGGACGCCCCTCCGCCGCGGTCCTGGGCCCGCTCGCCCGCGCGCTGCGCCTCACCGACGACGAGCGCGACCACCTCTTCCGTCTCGCCGGGCACGCCTCGCCCGCACCCGGCATCGCGTCCACGCACGTGACGCCCGGCGTGCAGCGCATCATCGACCGCCTGCACGACGCCGCCGTCGTGGTGGTCGACCCGGTCTGGAACGTCGTGCTCGCCAACCCGCTCGCGGTCGCCCTGCTCGGCGACGACGTCACCGGCGACGACGGCGAACCCAACGTCCTGCGCCGCCACTTCACCGGTCGGCCCTCGCGCGTCGTACGCACGCCCGAGGAGGCCGCGGCCTTCGAGGCGTACGCCGTCGCCGACCTCCGCGCCGGCCTCGCCCGCTATCCCCACGACCCGCGCGTTCGCGGCCTGCTGGACGAACTCCGTGCGTGCAGCCCGTCGTTCGAGTCCCGCTGGACCGGTGCGGCGGACATCTCGGCCGGCACGTCGCAGCTCAAGACCGTGCAGCACCCGCAGGTCGGCCGCCTCGCGCTGGACTGCGACGTACTGGAGGCCACCGGATCGGCGCTGCGGCTCGTCGTCTACACCGCGGCCCCCGGATCGCGCGACCAGGAGTCGCTGAACCTCCTTGCCGCGCTTGGCACTCAGGCGTTCCCGGCACGCCCCTGACCTGCCGCCCCCCGGCGTCCGGCGGCCCCGGGAGCGGAAGTCGAGGGAACAGGCACGGCCCGGCTCGTTTCACACCGCCGCCCGTTCCGCGGAAGTCGAGGGACAGGCGCCGGGCCCGGCTCGTCCTACACCGCCGCCCGTTCCGCGGAGTCCATGGTCTGCTCCAGAAGCAGCGCGATCGTCATCGGCCCGACCCCGCCCGGGACCGGGGTGATCAGGCTCGCCCGTTCCGACGCGCCTTCGAAGTCCACGTCCCCGACGTTGCCTTCGTTGTAGCCGGCGTCCACGACAACCGCACCGGGCTTGAGATCCGCGCCCTTGATCAGGGCGGCGCGGCCGACCGCGGCGACCACGATGTCGGCCTGGCCGACGATCTCCGACAGGTCGCGCGTGCGCGAGTGGCAGTACGTCACCGTGGCGTCCCGCGCCAGCAGCAGCATGCCCGCAGGCTTGCCGAGGATCGCGCTGCGGCCGACCACCACCGCGTGGCGGCCGGAGAGTTCGACGTCGTACGCGTCGAGCAGGCGCATGATCCCGCCCGGCGTGCACGACACGAACCCGGGCAGCCCGAAGCTCATCGCCGCGAACGACATGCTGGTGACGCCGTCCACGTCCTTCTCCGGGGCGATGGCGTCGAACGCCGCGCGTTCGTCGATGTGTTCGCCCACCGGGTGCTGGAGCAGGATCCCGTGCACCGCGGGGTCGGCGGACAACGCGCCGATGGTGTCCACGAGTTCAGCGGTGCCGATCGAAGCGGGCAGCGCGATGTGGCGGGACTCGATACCCGCCTTGTCGCAGCGGTTGCGCTTCATCCGGACGTACGTCACCGACGCCGGGTCCTCGCCCACCAGCACCGTCGCCAGGCACGGCACCACGCCCGTGCGCTCGTGCAGGACGCGGGCGCGTTCGGCGGTGCGGTCCACCATGTCGCGGGCCAGGGCGGTGCCGTCCATGAGTCGTGCGGTCACGTGCGTCTCCCGAGTGATCTCGCATCGAGGTCGCCCAGGCGCGCGGCACGCGGGTTCGCGTCGGACCGCCCAGGAAACAACGGTCGGGCGGGCCGCTCCACGGTGGTACTCCACCTCAGCGCCAGTCACGGCCCCGGCCCATTGTAGGTCGAGCTCCCCAAGCCACCCGGAACGGGCCGCGGGCGGCCCGACCGGCCCAGGCGCCGGCCGCCCATGAGCGCCTCCCGGGGACTCCCTGGCCGGTGCGGAACGTGGGGGCCACGGTCCCGGTTCCGCGCAGGCCGCTGGTACGTCTGGGGCACCCCGGAGGTCCGCGGGGTCTGAAAGGGCGTCCGCGGAGGTATCCGTCCGGGGAGCGCCGGGGCGTACCGGCGCTCCGCTCGGGTGCGCGCGGGGGCGCGGACGGCCCCGGGAGCACGCGGGAGCACTCGGGAGGAGAGGTCGCGTGATGTCGGCGGACGAGGTGCCGGACGTGTTCGGCGACGTGGCCGGGCTCTGCGCCGCCCTCGTCGACGGCACCGAGGCCGGGGTGGCGGTGTTCGACGCCGACCTGCGCTTCCGCTACGTCAACCCGGCCCTCGCCCGCATCAACGGGATCCCGGCGGCCGACCACATCGGGCGGCGCGTCCGCGAGGTCGTCCCCGGGATCGACGCCCGCGAGGACGTCATGGGCCAGGTGCTGGAGGACGGCGTCGCCCGGGTGGGCGTGACGTCCGGCCACACGCACGTGACCTCGCCGCACGCGCAGCGCTACTGGCGCGGCAGCTTCCACCGCATCCATCTCGGCGGCGGACACCCGGGCCTCGCCCTGCTGATCCAGGAGGTCAGCGAGGACCGCAGGATCCTGCACGAACTGGAGCGGGCCCGCGAGCGGCTGCTGCTCCTGGACGCCGCCACGGTGCGCATCGGCACCACGCTGGACGTCGAGACGACCTGCCAGGAACTCGCCGACCTGCTGACCGAGGCCATCGCCGACGGCACGACGGTGGAGGTGCTGCCCGGGCGCGGCGAGAACGCGCGCTCTCCGCGCGGCCGGACCCGGCTGCGGCGCACCGCCATGGCCGCCCGTCCGGCCCTGCGCGCGGTCATGCGGGGGTTCGGCCCGCCTGGCGACTACGTGGACTACCAGCCGACGGCGACCATCACCCGGGTACTCCAGACCGGCCGGGCGGAGGTCGACAACCAGCTCGACGACGAGGCGCTGGGCCGCCGGGCGCCGAGTCCGGACCGGGTCGGGCCGTACCGTGCGGCGGGCATCCACTCGATCCTGGTCGTGCCGCTGTCGGCGCGCGGCGCCCGCGTCGGCACGGTGACGATGGTGCGGCAGGGCGAGTCGCCGCCGTTCGACAACGACGACGTCGCGGTGGCGCAGGCGCTCGCCGACCGGGCGGCGGTCAGCCTGGACAACGCCCGGCGGTACGCCCGCGAGCACGGCATCGCCGTCGAGTTGCAGCGCAGCCTGCTGGCCACGCCCGGACAGCCCGGTGACGGGCTGGAGGTGGTCGGCCGCTACCTGCCGGCCGGGGCGCAGGACCTGGTCGGCGGCGACTGGTTCGACTCGGTGCGGCTGTCCGGCGGCTGGACGATGCTGGCCATCGGGGACGTCATGGGCCACGGCGTCGAGGCCGCGGTCGAGATGAGCCAGTACCGGGCGGTGCTGCGGGTGCTCGCCGCGATGGACATCCCGCCGAACGTCATCCTCCAGCGCATGGACACCCTGCTCACCTCGCTCAGCGGCGAGCGCCCGGCGACGCTGCTGCTCGGTGCCGCGGACCCGGCCAACCGGGTCTGCGCGTTCGCCAACGCCGGGCACCTGCCGCCGGCGTTCATCGCGCCGGACGGGTCGGTGTCGCTCGTACGCCTGCCGGAGGCGCCGCCGATCGGGGTGGGGGTCGCGGGCCCGTACAGCACCGTCGTGGTGCGCTGGCCCGAGGACCATCTGCTGCTGATGTACACCGACGGCCTGATCGAGCGCCGGGGCGTGGACATCGACCACTCGCTCGACCAGCTGGCCGGACTGCGGCTCAGCCCCGGCGCGTCGAGCGAGACGCTGATCGACGAGATCGTGGCGGCGCTGGCCCAGCCGTCGCCGGACGACGACACCGCGGTGCTGCTTGCGCGCGTGGTCCCGCCGGAGCTGGGCCGGGCCGGGCTGCCGCGGCTGTGATCGCGTCCGGAACCGGTGCCCCGGGTTCGATGCAAGAAAGGCGTGAGGCCCGCCCGGCGGATGCC
>NZ_JBPKBH010000001.1:323168-326018 GCF_051388915.1 Yinghuangia sp. YIM S09857
GCGGATGCCGGGCGGGCCTGTCACGTCCCCTTGACGACGAGCGGGTGACCGGGCGGGGTCAGTGGCCGCCGCCCTGGCGGGCGTGCTTCGGCAGCAGGAACCCGAGCACGAACGCCACCACCGTGAGGCCGAGCGCGATCAGCGTGGTCGTCGCGACCGCGTCCACCGCCGACTGCTGGTGCATGTGCGCGCCGCCCTGGCTGAAGAAGACCGTGCCGAACACCGCCACACCGAGCGCCGCGGCGAGCTGCTGCATCGACTCCAGCGCGCTGGACGCCGAACCCACCTCGTGGTCCTTGACGTCGCCCATGATGATGTCGAACAGCGGTACGAAGATCATGCCCATGCCGAGCCCGAAGACCAGGAACGGTCCGACCAGGATCCAACTGCCCATGTTGGTCGTGGCGTTCGCGAAGACCGCGTACAGCAGAGTGATGCCCACCGCCATGATGGCCAGCCCGATGTGCAGGATCCTGCGGCCCAGCTTCACCATCAGCGCGCCGCTCGCACCCGAGCCGATGAACGCGCCCAGCGCCCACGAACCCATTGTCAGGCTCGCCCGCATAGCGCTGAACCCGAGGCCGAGCTGGAGGAACAGGCCGATCGCCATGGACAGGCCGGTGATGGCCCCGAAGAACACGATCACGAACAGCACGCCGGAGCTGTACGAGCGCTTGGAGAACACGCTGAGCTGAACCAGCGGGGCCTTGCCGCCCTTGGCGGTCCGGCGCAGGGTGTACGCCACGAACCCGCCCAGCACCGCCACCGCACCGGCGAGCATCGCGAACATCCAGACCGGCCAGCCCTTCTCCTGCCCCTGCACCAGCGGGTAGACCAGCATGAACATCCCGGCGCCGCCGATGAGCACGCCGAGCAGGTCCATCGACTTGTCGTCCTTGGCGACCGGCGGCTTGGCGGGCAGTGCGAACCGGCCGACGAGCAGCGCGAACAGCCCCAGCGGGACGTTGATCAGGAAGATCATGCGCCACCCCGTGCCGAACAGATCGGCGTCCACCAGCGCGCCGGCCACGATCGGCCCGAGGATGGTGGCCAGCCCGATCGCCGGGCCGAACATCGCGAACGCCTTGCCCATCTCCTGCGGCGGGAACAGGTCGCGGATCAGCCCGAAGCCCTGCGGGATCATCACCGCCCCGGCCAGGCCCTGCAACACGCGGGCGGTGATCAGCGCCTCCGGCGACCACGCCACGGCGCACAGGACGGACGCGGCCACGAACCCGACGATGCCGATCTGCATCATGCGCTTGCGGCCGAAGATGTCGCCCAGGCGCCCGCCGGTCAGCAGCCCCGCGGCCAGCGTGAGCGTGTACGCCGCGGCCATCCACTGCAACGCCGAGTACGAGCCGCCGAGGTCCGAGCGGATCGCGGGGGCCGCGACGTTGACCACGGTCGCGTCGAGCAGGTTCATCAGGGTGGCCGCGAGGACCACGCCGAGGCCGAGCCACTTGCGGTCGGCGCCGCCCCGCTCCGGGGCGGCGGGTCCTGCGCTGGTCGGGGCGTCGGCTGCCACGGTCGGCGCCGCGGACTCCAGGACTGCGCTCACGGGAGTGCTCCTCAGATGTCTTCAACAGGGGGACGTACGGCTGTGCCGGGTCTTGCTCGGCATCGCTCGGTTTCGCGGGGTCTTGCTCGGTTCCGCTTGGTTCCGCTTGGTCCTGCCGGGAGTTCGGTGGCCACCGCTCGTCTCCACTGCTTGAACTCTAGGAGGCTATTAGGCAAGCTTCGTTCCTAAAGGAAGGGCAGGCTCGAAATATGTTGGAGACATCGGCACGACTCTTGCGTCTGCTCTCCCTGTTGCAGACCCACCGCGACTGGACCGGCACCGAACTGGCCGACCGCCTGGACGTCACCCCGCGCACCGTGCGCAACGACGTCGAACGGCTGCGCAACCTCGGCTACCCGGTGCACGCCACGCGCGGCGCCGCGGGCGGCTACCGCCTGGGCGCGGGCGCGTCCCTTCCCCCACTCCTGCTGGACGACGAGGAGGCCGTGGCCGTCGCCGTCGGCCTGCGCACCGCCGCGGGCGGCACGGTGTCGGGCATCGAGGAGACCTCGCTCCGCGCCCTCGCCAAGCTCGAACAGGTGCTGCCCAACCGGCTGCGGCGCCGGGTGAACGCCCTTCAGACCTACACCGTTCCGGTCCCCGGCCAGGAGGGACCGCGCGTCGACGCGGAAGTGCTCACCACGATTGCCGCGGCCTGCCGCGACCACGAGCGCCTGAGGTTCGACTACCGCGACCACTCCGGCGCCGCGACACTGCGGAACGTCGAGCCGTACCGCATGGTCAACTGGGGGCGCCGCTGGTACCTCGTCGCGTGGGACACGCAGCGCGAGGACTGGCGGATCTTCCGCGTCGACCGGGTGTCGCCGCGTACTCCGACCGGTCCGCGGTTCACGCCGCGCAACCTGCCGGCCGAGGACGTCGCGGAGTACGTGTCGGCGCGCGTCGCGGCCGCTCCCTGGCGTACGCGCGTACGCGTCACCGTCAAGGCCCCCGCTGCCGAAGTCGCGGCGCGCGTACCGGGGTTCGCGGGGTCGGTCGAACCGCTGGACGACGAGACCTGCGTGTTCTCCACCGGCGCCGACAACCCCGAGACGCTGGCGGTCTGGCTGGGCATGCTCGGCGCCGACTTCACCGTCGAGGACGCGCCCGAACTCGTGGACCACCTCAGGTCTCTGAGTGAGCGTTACGCGCGGGCCGCGGCCAACTGACGCCGCGGGCAGGCGTGTCTGCGCCACACGCGTATCCAGAGGTGCGCGGTCTTGTGGGCGCGTGTTCTGCGGCCACGCGCCTACGTCCGGCCGCACATGCCGCCGCGCAGGGGCGGAACC
>NZ_JBPKBH010000001.1:326110-336824 GCF_051388915.1 Yinghuangia sp. YIM S09857
GGAACCTCGCCCCTGCGCGGCAGTTGCACACGTACGGTCAGTGCGTCACACCGGCGGGTCCTGGAGCCCGACGATGCGGGAGCCGTCGAGCGGCACGCGGTACCAGACGTCGTTCGCCGAGCCGTCCTCCCAGTACTGCGTGACGACGACGGACGCGTAGCCCATGCCGCTGCCCTCGTACCGGACGGTCCGGTCGACCGGCACGTTCTGCGCGCGGAAGACCGGGTCGGCCTGGTTGGCCTCGGCCCAGGCGTCCAGTTCGGCGTTGAGCTCCGGCGTCAGGAACTCGCCGCGCACCTCCTCGGGGTTCATGACGGGGTTGGTGCCGAGAACCGCGGACTTGTACTGGTCCCAGAACGCGGACACGCGGTGCACCACGCCGGGCTGCCGGCTCTGCGTGTCGGTCGACGTATCGGACAGGTGATGGGAGTGCACAGCCCCCGGCGGCGAACCGCTCGCGGCGAGTGCGGGGGCGGCCGCGCCGGCGCCGAGAAGCAGTCCCGAGGCCACCGCGATGGTGGCCGCCTTGCGCATCCTGTTGCTCATTTTCGTGCCTCCGGATCGCTTCGGATCTTTCGGTCCCCCGTGCCTAAATGAGACGCAGAGCTCGCCCAGCGGGTTGGTAGTACATCCCGTTTTTGCCGTATCTATACATAACTTCCCTGCGGGCTCCCTCGTTTGCCGACCGGCTGCGGCCGAATGCCGCAGCCGGGTGCGCGGGTCATGCCCCGGCGTACGACTCGGCTCTGACCAGCCCGGTGATCAGGTCGGTCCGGGCCCGCGCGACGCGGGACCGGACGGCGCCGATCGGACAGCCGAGGATGCGCGCGGTCTCGGCGTACTCAAGGTCCAGGACCTGGGTGAGCACGAACGCCTCGCGGCGCGCCGGATCCAGCGCGGCGACCAGGTCCGCGAGGGCTATGCCCTCCTCGAGCTCCGGCAGTTTCGCCGGACGGCGGCGGTCCGCGAGGTCGGCCCAGTCCTCGGCCGCGACCGTGCGCGGGCGCGCCGACGCGGCCCGGTGGCGGTCCACGACGACGCGCCGCGCGATGGCGAGGAGCCACGTGCGCGCCGACGACTGGCCGGCGAAACCGGGCAGCGCCTTGAGAGCGCGCAGGTACGTCTCCTGTGCGAGGTCGTCCGCGCTCTCCGGATCGCCGAGGTACGCCACGAACCGCCACAGGTCGCGGTGCGTCGCGCGCACGAACTCCTCGACGGCGCCGGGGACACCGGCGCCGGCGGCGAGTGCGGTCGCGGTCACGGCGTCGTCGTCCATCCCCGGGCCCCGGCGGGACTGTGGCGTGCTGTCGAACCGCGTGCCGAGCACGTTGCGTGCCCGGGACGTGCGGGCGGCGGAGCTCCGCTCGTTGCGGGGCGCGGGCGGGCGTACCGCAACTTCTTTGTATGTCTGGTCAGTTGTCATGATATTTCGGATCCTCACGGGCAAGCGGCAGCGGGGACCGGCCCTGCGGGCGGATCCCGGTGCCGAAGCGGTCTCGGTCAGGCGAGGACCGTGAGGGGCGGGCCGCGGCGGCTGAGCGGCCTGCACTCCCAGCGCGACCTGGCGCAGGCGGCGCGCGGACGTACGAACGGCACCTGCGGGAACACCGGTTCGCCCCAGCGCAGCCAGGCGCACAGCAGCGCCTTCAGGCAACGCGCCCGCGACGCCAGCAGGCGGAGCAGGTCGAACAGCGCCTTGTCGCCGCGCCACAACCACAGCGCGCTGCCGAGACCCGCGGCGATGTGCGCGAGCAACATGCCCGCGCCGCCGTGCGTGGGGAGGATCGACGATGCGTGGTGCCCACTGTGGTCGGCGCCCGTCGACGCCATGTGGTGCGCGGTCGCCGCGGAGTCCGAGATCTGTTGCGCCCAGCCGAACAGGCTGTGCAGGACGGTCTGCGCGCCGACCACGGCCCCGCTGATGGACGGGAGCCCGCGCTCGCGACCGGCGGCCGCCCAGGCGATGGTGCTCAGCACCGGGAGCGCGGCGGCCGGCGCCCACCAGGGGACCGGACCGTCCGACATGAACACGTGCCCGGAGACCGCGAGCGTCACGCACACGGCCGCGAACAGCGCGGCGCGTACGGCTCGGAGGCGTGACCAGGCAGGCATCGTCCGCTCATGCTGCCACTCGGCGGACCCCTTCGTGACGCCGGGGCGGCGGCCTCGTTGGCCCTGGACGCGGGAACTGCGCGGTGTTGTGGATCGACAGGTGTGGGTGGGTGCGGGCGCGAGTGAGAGCGGGACGAGGACGTGGAGGTCGGACGGTGACAAGCGTCGGCGGTGATGACGACGGCGAACTGCGGGGCTGGGGCCGGGTCGCGGGTTTCGTGGTGGTGTTGGTGCCGGTCTTCGTGTCCGCTTTGGTCCTCGGACGCCTGACCGGTCCGGACGCTCCGGGGGAGGACCGCCCCAACCACCCGGGACACCCGGCCACCGCGTCGCCATGGGCGCCGCGGAACCCCGGGGGCGGCGCCGCGGGCGCCGATGAGGAGGAAGACCACGACAGCCACGGGTGGGCGCCGTTCGGACCGGCGTACGCTCCGTCGGAGCGTTGAGCCCGAACCCCCGCGAGTGCCGCATGACCGGTGCGGGTCGCATCCGCATGACCGGTGCGGGTCGCTCGCATCCGCATGGCCGTTCGGCATCGTTCGCGTTGCCTTGGCGTCACGAGTTCGCCGCGGTCTTGCCCGGAAAACCCGTGCGGGCGGATGCTGCGTCGTGAGCCGCGTATGCGGGTGAGCTGCGCGGGCGAACGACTGGCGTGGGCGCTGACGGGCGCAATCGTGACCGTGGCCACGACCGCAACCGCTGATGCGACCGCGAGGTTCGTCGAGCCCGCCGAGACGAGAGGACCACGACGCATGGCACCGCCCTGCATCCCGTGACAGCCGTCTCGGCTGCCGAACAGCCGCCTCCCGGTGCAAGACCCGTGCTGCCCCTCACCGCCGCTCAGCGCGGCGTCCTGACCGGGCACCTCATCGCCCCGGCCCCGGGGGCGTACAACATCGCGGAACACGTCCGCATCGACGGCGAACTGCGGACTGACGTCTTCGAGTCCGCGCTGCGCCGGGCCGTCGGTGAGGCGGATGCCCTGAACATGCGGATCGTCGACGGGCCGTCCGGTCCCGGCCAGATCCCGGGCGCCGCGGCCCCGTGGACGCCACACTTCCTGGACCTGCGTGCCGCCGCGGACCCGGAGGCGGCCGCCCGGGCGTGGATGGCGGACGACGTCGCGGCGGCCGTCGACCCCTTCGGCGCCGAACCCCTGTTCGCGCATGCGGTGCTGCGCACCGGGACAGATGCGCACCTGTGGTACCACCGCGTACACCACGTGCTCCTGGACGGCTTCGGCGCGGCGATGGTCATGCGCCGTGTCGCCGCCGTTTACACGGCGTTGGCGGCAGGGGCGGAGCCCGAGCCGTCGCGTTTCGGACGCCTGACCGCGGTGCTGGACGAGGAGGCCGCCTACCTGCGCTCGTCCCGGCGGCGTGAGTCCCGTGCGTTCTGGACCGCCCACCTCGCCGGCAGGCCGCCCGCGATCGGTCTCGGACGGACCGCCGCGCACCCGTCCTTGCGCACGCTGCGCCGGGGAGTCGCGCTGCCCCCGGCCGTCGTCGACCGGATCCGCGGCCTGGCCCGGGCCCAGCGGACGACCTGGCCGGTGGTGGTGGCCGCGGGCGCGGGCATGGTGCTCTGCCGCCGAGCCGGAGCGCACGAGACGGTCGTCGGATTCCCGATGATGAACCGGATCGGCACCGCGGCGCTCCGCGTTCCCGCCATGGTGCTGAACGTGCTGCCGCTGCGGATCCGGGTGGAGACGCCCGACACGCTCTCGGACGTGGCGGCCCGCGTGGCCGGCGAGTTGCGTCTGACGCGCCGTCACCGGGACTACCGGTACGAGGACATCGCCCGGGACCTCGGGCTCGTCGGCGGGGACCGGCGGTTGTTCGCGGCGGTCGTGAACGCGATGCCGTACGGCGAAGGCGCGATGCTCGGCTCGGCGCGCGGTAGTGCGGGCAACGTGTCCGCCGGACCGGTCGCCGACCTGTCCGTGAACGTATACGACCGGGGCGCCGACGGTGGGGGCCTGCATGCCGTCTTCGACGCCAATCCCGCATGCTGCACAGAGAGGGAACTGGCTCTATTCGTCGATGAGTTCCTGGTCGTCTTGGAGGGTGCGAGCGGAATCGGGCGAGCGACCGAACCCGCGCACGGCACGTCGGCGTCAGATGGCCGGCGGCCCGGCGATCGGCCTGACGTACTCGACTTGTTGCGTCGACGGGTGCGCGAACGGCCGCATGCCCTCGCTCTCGACGCCCTCCACACGGGGATCACGTACGCCGAACTCTGGGGTGCGGTGGCAGCGCTCGCGGCACGCCTCGTGAGTCGCGGCGTGACGCCCGAAGGCGTGGTGGCGCTCGTCCTGCCGCGCGGCCACGAGGCGGTGATCGCGCTGCTGGCGGTTCTGGCGGCGGGAGCGGCGTACATGCCCCTCGATCCCGACGGGCCTCCCGAGCGCAACCGGCGCATCCTGGAGGAGGTCCGGCCCACGCTGGTGATCGACACTCGTCTCTTCGCGGAACTTCTCGGACCCGCCGCAGGCGCGGGGCCGGCGGACCGCGACGCGGTGCGCCGCGTCCCGCCCGAAGCGGCGGCGTACATCATCCACACGTCGGGTTCGACCGGGCGGCCGAAAGGCGTTGTCGTGTCGCGGGGGGCCTTGGCCGCGTATGTCGCGGCGGCGGGCGCGCGCTACGGACCCGATGCGGCAACCGGTCCCGCCCTCGGGGCCGCCTCCGTCTCGGGCGAACGCGTACTGCAATTCGCATCGCCGCACTTCGACGCCTCGGTGGAAGAGGTGTTCCTGACGCTGACGGCCGGTGCCACTTTGGTGACGGGGGAGACCGGGCCGCCCCCATCGGTGGCCGCGTTGCTGCGCACCTGCACCGAACGGCGCGTGACATGGCTCAGCCTGCCCACGGCGTACTGGCACGAAGTCGCTCACGTGCTGGACGGTTCCGCTTCATCCCGACCGGGCTTGCCCGAGGCCCTGCGCACCGTGGTGATCGGTGGGGAGGCGGCGCTACCGGAGCGCGTCCGCGCGTGGCGGCGCGTCCTCGGAGCCGATCGGGTCCGGCTCGTCAACACGTACGGTCCCACCGAAGCCTGCGTCGTGGCGCTGACCGCGGAACTCGCGGGTCCGGGCGCGGTGTACGACGGACGGGGGACGGTCCCGATAGGAACTCCGCTGCCGGGCGTACGCATCGCGGTCCTGCGCGAGGACGGCACCGAGACCGCGTCCGGCGAGACGGGCGAGCTGTATCTCATGGGTCGTCAACTCGCCGACGGTTACCACTCGCGATTCGAGGAGACCGCGGAGCGCTTCGCCGCCGTGACGGCTCTCGGTGGCCGGCCCCGGGCGTACCGTACCGGCGACCTGGCGCGTGCCGGCCCCGACGGCCTGCTGTGCTTCGCCGGGCGCGTGGACGACGAATTCAAGGTCAGTGGCCACCGGGTGCATCCGTCCGAGGTCGAAGCGGCGCTGGTGGAGCTGCCGGGCGTACACCACGCCGCCGTGATCGGGCACGAGCACGCGCCGGGCCTGCGGTCGGTCGTGGCGTTCGTCGTCGCCGGGGAGCCGACGCCCGCCGTGACAGCGCTGCGCGCGGGGCTCGCGCGGGACGTGCCCGCGGCCGCAGTGCCCGCGGCCTTCCGCTACATCGACGCGTTGCCGCTCACCTCCGCGGGCAAGATCGACCGGGCCGCTCTGCGCGGGCTGTTGCCGCCGACCGCAACCCCGGCGCCCTCGCGGCCGCGGCACACGGACAAGGGTTTGCAGACCCTCGTCGCGGGAGTGTGGGCCGAAGTGCTCGGCATGGAGGCTTCCGTGTCCGCCTTTCTGCCCGCCCCCGACGACGACTTCTTCGCGCTCGGCGGTCAGTCGCTCCAGACGATCCAGGTCGCGAACCGTTTGTCCGCCGCGACCGGCACCGAGATATCGGTGGCGGACGTGTTCGCACGGCCGACGCTGCGGGAACTTGCCGCGTACTTCGGCGAGGACGAGGCGGCGCGGGAGAGCGGGCGCTCGTCGCCGCCGCGTACGGGCGTGGTCCTCCCGAAACACATACTGGCGTCGGCGCCTTCCGGCCCCCGGCCGGGCCGACCGGCACGCCACGTCCTGATGACCGGCGCCACCGGGTTCGTGGGTGCCCACTTGTGCGCGGAACTCCTGGACGGAACAACCGACCTGCGGCTCACCTGCCTGGTCCGCGGCGACGATCCGGCGAACCGGCTTAGGCAGGCACTCACTTCATGGGGGCTGCGCGCCGATCTGCCGGTGCGCCGAGTCGCCGTAGTCCAAGCCGACCTGGCCCGACCCGACCTCGGCCTGTCGGAAGCCGCACGCCGGTCCCTCGTCGACGACTCCGCGACGCGTGTCGACACCATTGTCCATGCGGCGGCCGAGGTCAGTCTGCTGCGCGGGACCCGCTCACTGCGTGCGGTCAACATCGACGCGACCATCGCCATCCTCGAACTCGCCGCAGAGTCCGGAGCGTTCGTGCACCATCTGTCGACGCTTTCCGTGGCGGGGCCGGAGCGCGGGGACGTGCCCGAGGAGTTCATCGCCGACGGAGCCGACGGCGACGGGTACGCGCACAGCAAGTGGGTCGCCGAAACACTGCTCGAACAAGCCGCGTCCCGGGGAATCCCGGTGGCCGTGCACCGCCTGGGCCGCGTCACCGGAGCCCGCAGCACCGGCATCGTCAACGAGCGCGACATGCTGTGGCGAATTCTGTTCGCCGGGCTCCCACACGGCCGCCTGCCGCTGCTCCACCACGCCGAGGTCTGGACCCCGGCCGACGAACTCGCCCGCGACCTCGCCCGTTTGGTGGTGCGGTCACCCGAACCCGGGCTCGTCGCGAACCACGCCGCACCGGACGCGGTGGCGTTGTCGACCGTGCACACGTGGCTGCGGGCGTACGGGTACCGGTTCACGGTGGTCCCGGCCGCGACGTGGGCGGCCGATCCGAAGCTGCGCACGGACGACGAAGCGGCGGCGACGCTGGCGGCCTTCGAGCGCGGTGCGCTCGGGGAGTACCGCGGGCATGGGTGTTTCGAACCGCCCGGCGGAGCGAGGCTGATTCACCGCGAGTCCTTGCTCGGTGCGCTGCGCGGTAGCGATGGAGGCGCCGGCTCGTCCGTCCGATCGGTCGACGCGGCGTTGATGCACCGCTACCTCGACGGTTGCGTGCGAAGGGGTCGCCTCCCTGCTCCGCGGTAGCCGAGGCGCGTATCGTGCGGCGTATGGCGACGGAGGCGAGCGAGCCGGTGAGCGACCGTCCGGGCATCCCGGAGTCGCTGATCGACCAGATCGGTCAGGAGCGGGCGCAGGAGCTGATGGCCCGGGCCGTACGCGAGGCGGTGGAGCGGCAGCACGCGGCCGGTCTGGCGACGGCGCACGGGGAGGGCGACGGGCGGGTCTTTCTGCTGTATCCGGACGGCACGAAGGTGTACCTGGACGAGGACGGCCGGCCGATGTGAGGGGGCGGATGCCACGAGGATTCGCTGTTGCCGGGTCGGCTGCCAGGTCGGTTGCCGGGTCGGCTGTCTGGCGGCGGTGTCCGGGGCGGCCGCTAGCGTCGACGCCCGTGACCGAACGTATGGACGACGCGGCGCGCGTACGCGACGACTCTCGTGGTGGCCCTCGTGCCGAGCCCGGTGCCGGGACGCCTCGACCCGACTTCGCCGGGGACTTCGAGACGCATGTCACCGTGGCCGCGGCCGGAACCGACGAGGCCGACGACACCCTCCAGCGGTGGGCCGTACAGCGCGGTGCCAAGTACACACGCATTCTGCTGGACGCCGGACGCACGCCCGACCAGCCCATGCTGACCCTGCGCGGCAACGGCACACTCGCCGACCAGCGCGCGGCTGCCGCCGTGCACACCGCGGCCCTCCGCCGCGCCGGGTTCGACGTCGTGCGTGTCAAGATCGAGGCCGCGCCCTGGAACGCCGATGTGCCGCGTACCGCGCGTGAGGCGGAAGCCCTGCCGTCCGACTGCTATTTCGAGCACCACGTCAAGCTTGTGCTGACGAATGCGGCGGCGATTGCGCGGGTTGCGGAGGTCGCCGTACGGCACAACGCCCGCGTCTCCCGCAACGCCCGGCGGCTGCGTCCCGAACTCGGGGGCCACGAACGGTTCGTGACGCAGCGCTGCCACGGCGTGGGAAGTCCCGAGGCGGAGGGTCGACTTCGTATGCTCGTGCGCGAGCTCGCCGATGGGGGTTTCCAAATCGCGGACACCGAAAGGGAGTTCGTCGTGCAGGACGACAATCCGAGTGTCGATGCCGGGTGGCTGGGTGTCGGCGGCGGTTCGCGATGACCGGCCGCGGTGTCGCCGGTTCGGGTGTGTGGGAGCGGGCGCACCGGGCCGCGCTCGACCACGTCCTTGCGGTGGTTTCACGGGCTCCATGGTCGGACGCGCTCGTTCTGCGGGGCAGTATGGCTATGGTCGCGTGGGCCGGGGACCGCGCCCGGCCCCCGCGCGACCTCGACTGGATTGTGCTGCCCCCGGCGGCGGTTCCCGTCGACCGCCTCGATCCGCACCCGTACGTCGACGGCGTCGATGCCGTGCAGGACTGGCCGGAGGCGAGCGGGGGCGCGGCGGGGTACGAGTTGTACCGCGACGAGGGCGAACTGCTCGACACGGGGGGCGTGAATGCGGTCGTACCGCCGGAGGGCACGCATTGGGTCGAGGACCCGTTCGACGACGAGCGCGATCCGAGCGGCGCGGTGCTCGAATTGCTGGAGCGCGAGGCGGTGGCGCCGTGCGGCGTCCGCCTGGCCCCGGGTCGCTACAGCGTCGACTCCACATGGGAGTACGGCGCGTACGACTTCGGCCCGACCGGCGGCGGAGGTGTGCGCATCCGGTTCCCGTGGGAGGCCGACGGCGGTCTCGAAGGGCAGGTGCAACTGGACTTCGCCCTCGATGAGCCCATGGCCGAGCCACCGGTGTTCGCGCTGGTTCCGCGTGCCGACGACCTAAGCCCGACGGTGGTGCGTACGGCGAGCCGCGAACTCTCGCTGGCCTGGAAGCTTTTGTGGCTGCACGTCGACTCGGAGAGCGAGAACGGCGCCTGCGGCAAGGACCTCTTCGACGCGGTCCTGCTTGCGGAGTTGCCCGATACGCGGCTCGAACCACCCTTGTTGCGGCGCGTGTTCGCCCGTGCGGCGGTGCCGGTCGCGGGGCCGCCGAGCGATCACGACGTACGCAATTGGCACATCGACTGGCGGTCGTTCCGGGGTGAGTACCCCCGCGTGCACGGCGATGCCGACGCCTGGCAGGCGCGCCTCGCCCGGGCGATAGCTCCGGTGCTGGACGAGTTGGCGGAGGCGTCCTCGTAGGGGAGGCGTCCGGCCGCAGGCCGAATGGGCCGAATGAGCCGAATGAGCCGAAAAGTTCGGCGCGTTCGGAGCGCTCGGGGCCGCTAGTGGGTTTCAGCCGGACGACGTTACGCCTGGTCGCCGACAGAGCTGGTTGGTCTGTCCTGGGTGCGCCGGACGCTGTCCCGCCGGCGCGGTCGACGCGACTGGGGGCATGCCGTGGCCCCTTCGGCAACCAAGATCGGCTGATGCATCGGCAGGCGGCCGACCGGGTCGGGGGGCCTGCCACGTCCATGCGCGGCCGGAGGGCCGCGACGCAGGAAGGACCCTCATGACCTCTCCCAGCCCAGCCGCCGAAGAGGCGTACGCCAAGGCCACCGACCTCCGGAACGAGAACCGGCGCGCGGACGCCATGGAGTGGTACCGGAAGGCGGCCGAGGGCGGTCACACCGACGGCATGTATTGGCTGGGCGGACTGACGTACCTGAGCGGGGACGCCGAGGAAGCGGTGAAGTGGTTCCGCCGGGCGGCCGAGGCGGGGCACGTCGACGCGGCGCACGAACTGGGCGTGCTGGCCTACTCGCGCCGCGAGACGGACGAGGCGGCGGAGTGGTACCGCCAGGCTGCGGAGGGCGGACACCCCGGTGCCATGACGAGCCTCGGTGACCTGCTGCGCCGGGAGGGGCGTAAGGAAGAGGGGGAGGACTGGTGGCGCAAGGCGGCGGAGGCCGGCCACCAAGGCGCCATGTTCGGGCTCGGCGCGGTGGCGGAGGAGGAGCGCGGCGACACCGACGAGGCGCTGCGCTGGTACCGCGCGTCCGCGGAGGCCGGGCACGGTCTGGCGAACGTGAAGGCGGGCGAGCTCCTTCTCGGCACCGATCAGGCGGAGGCGGAGAAGTGGTGGCTGCGCGGGCGGGACGCGGGCGAGGCCAAGGCCGTCCACTACCTCGGCACCCTCTACAAGCAGCAGGGGCGCCGGGAGGATGCGGAGCCGCTGCTGCGGGAGGCCGCCGGAAACGGGTTCTCCAGCTCGATGTTCAACCTGGCCGTCCTGCTCCAGGACGACGGGCGGAGCGAGGAGGCGGAGACCTGGTACCGCAAGGCGGCCGACAAGGGTGAGACCAAGGCCCTGGTGAACCTCGGTTTCCTGCTCTTCGAGTCGGGCCGTACCGAGGAGGCCGAAGCCTGCTACCGCCAGGCGGCCGAACGAGGCGACACGTCCGGCCTCCAGAGCCTCGTCTCCCTCCTCACCGCCCAGGGACGCGAGGCGGAAGCGAAGGAGTGGGGCGCGAAGGCGTAGGAGCGGGCAGGGGGGGGGGGGGGGGG
>NZ_JBPKBH010000001.1:336920-419692 GCF_051388915.1 Yinghuangia sp. YIM S09857
GGTCGCCCGCTCGCCCCGCCCTTACCCCACCCGGGCCTCGTACAGCGCTCTCGGTGTCCATTTTGTGACCCCCATACCCCATGCCGAAGGCGACCCGGCCAACATGCCCGGAACGTGTCGCCGCTTCGCCGTCCTCCCGTCGGCCATCTCGCGCAGCCAACTCGTCCTGCTGTCAGGGGACAACGGCAAACTGACGGACGATCACCCGTGCCACCACCAGGAGTCCCCGTGCACCAGGCCCGCCACTGCGCCTTCCTCGACCACAGCTGTCCCGGCGCTGCGGATGAACCCGCGTGGGACCACATGCCGCTCGCCGCAGCGGCATACGCCTACCTGCTCTCCCGCTGGATCGCCGAGGACGCCCCGCCCGGAGCACGCGTCCCCGGTCTCCACGCGACGGGCGGCGCGCACGGACACCGCAATGACAGCCCAGACGACTGGGCGAACCTCGCGACCGTTTACGAAACGGGCCTGTTCCCGCACATCGACCCCGACTCCGGCACGGCGCGCCAGGCCCTGGGCTGCCGACCGCTCGACGAGGACGAGTTGCGCAAGTCCGTCACCGCGGCCGTCCTCCGACCGTGGCACGACCAGGCAACCGAACCCAGCCCCCGGGTGGCCGCACTCCTCGGCGAACTCCTGGGCCTGCTGACCGAATGGCGTTCGGAGTTCCGCATCGTGGAGGCCGTGGACTTCACCGACAGCCTCCCCACGCCGGGGGAACTGCATGTCCTGTCCGCGACGAGCACCGACGTGATCCGCCTCAGCGTGCTCGACCCCGCCCCCGACGCGGTGCGCCGCGGCGGGCTCACCCCGCACCCCGGCTGCGCGTTCGGCGGCCACGGGTGCGCCGAGGGGCACCTGCTGTCGGACACCGAACTCGACCGCGCACACACGGCTTTGCGCGCGATGAGCGCCGGCACCGTACTGAGCATGCACATGCCGGTGAACAACAACACGCACATCTCGTTCAGCGTCAGGCTCGCACCCCACGGCCTGGCCGCCCCCGACGCGACCACAGCGGCGGCCTGGCTCGAAGACTCCCCGTGGAACGACGAACTGGCCGACTGGGAAGTCGAGTTCAACACAGTTTTCGATGAGGACTCATGGCGCACCGAACTGGCCGACTTCCGCACCGAGTGCCGCGAGACCTACAGCATGTGGTTCGACGAAGGCATCCTGAACCCCGACAACGACGCCGACTACGACGCCGGCACCGACCCCGAGAACGACACCCACGACCCCGCCCCGGTCTCACCGGACCTCCTCGCCGACGCCCTGCTCCACGACCTCCTGGACGCCCCGGTGGCCCGCATCACCGCCGCAACCCCTACCGGCGACACCCCCGTCCACGCAGCCGCCTCCATGGGCGAATACGGCTGGTTCGACATCGAACAACGCGTCTACGTAGCCCTCATAGGCCCCGAAGAAGCCATGTTCCTCCGCATAGACGGCGTCGCCTGACCCTCCGTCCCATCCCGGCCGAGGTCGTGTGGTGGCTCGAACTCCCTGATGGGGCGCGGGGTGCGCCGGTGGCGGGGGGGGTGGACCTATGTCGTGTGCGACGACAACCGTCTCTGCGCCCTGGACCACCGGACCGGCGAGGCGCGTCCCTGAGCCGTCGGGCCCGGGACGGCCTGGCCGTCGCTGCCGGGAACTACTCGTCCGCGCCCGGAAGGTGGGGTTCTTCGCCGGCGAGGGATTCGGCGAGGAGGTCGTCGTCGGTGGCGCCGCGGCGCCAGTAGCCGGTGAAGGTCACGGACTTGCGGTCGATGCCGCGGTCGCGGACGAGGTTGCGGCGGACGGCGCGGACCATGCCGGCCTCGCCGGCGATCCAGGCGTAGACGGTGCCGTTCGGGAGTTCGGCGCCTTCGACCGTGGTGGCGAGGGTGTCGGGGGCGCCGTCGCGGACGAGCCATTGGACGTCGACCGGGGCAGCGCTGGGGAGTTCGCGCTTGTCGCCCTCATCGGCGACGGACAGCCAGACGCGCGCCGGGAGGTCCGCGGGCAGCCAGCGCAGGATGCCCTCGACGGCCGGGAGGGCCGTTTCGTCGGCGGCGATCAGCACCCATTCCGAGCCGTCCGGCGGGTTGAAGTCGGCACCGCCGTTGTTGAGGGCGGACGGGCCGATCACGGTGACCCGGGCGCCCGGCTGTGCGCGACGGGCCCAGCGCGAGGCGGGGCCGGTGTCGCCGTGCATGGCGAAGTCGATGTCGATCTCGTGCGGATCCCGGCGCGCCTCACGGATGGTGTAAGTGCGCATGACGGCCCGCTCGTTCGCGTCGAGGGCCATCCAGGCGCCGAACCAGTCGTCGCCCGCCTCGACGGGCACGACCGGCACGTCCTGCCCCTCGTGCGGGAGGAAGAGCTTGAGCCGCTGGTCGCGGCCGTCGCTGACGAGCGCCTTCAGGTCCTCGCCGCCGAAGGTGACGCGGACCATGCCGGGACCGACCTGCGCCACGCGCAGCACGTGCAGGTCGAAAAAGCGGAACGGGACCTCGGGGTTGCCCATCGCGTGACTCCGATCGTGGTACGGGTTCCCGACCGCCACCGGCGGCGGTCGGGGGAGTGGCGTACGGTCCGGGTGCGCGGGCCGCCGCGCCCGCCGGGTCGAGAGCGGGCGGGCCTCGGCGGACCCGGCCGTCCGTTCGGCCCTGACAGGCCCGGACCCAGCGGACCCAGGTTCGGACCCGGGCCCGGCAGCCCCGCGCACCCGGCGGTGGTCACGCGAGCTTGCGCGACTTCTGGATGGCGGCGGCGAGTTGCTCCAGCAGCGGGGCGACACCCGCGTACGTGAAGCGCGGTTCGCTCGCCCACGGGATGACCTGTCCGGCCTTGACCGCGGGGAGTTCGTTCCAGGTCGGCTTGCCGGTGAGGTCCTTGGGCTGCAACGCCACCGAGCGGTTGTCCATCATGATCATGTCGGCGTGGTACGCCCCGGCGTTCTCCCAGCTCAGCACCTCGAAGTAGCCGGCCGGGTCGACGTTCTTCGGCAGGACGAAGTCGACGCCGAGCTCCTTGAAGTAGCGCAGGTCGGCGGACGGGTCGGGGGTCGAGACGTAGAACTGCTCCGCGGCCCCGGACGCCGCCATGACCTTCAGGCCGCCCGCCGCCTTCGCGGCCTGGCGCAGCGTCTCGGACGCCGCCTCGAAGCGCTTCTTCGCCTCGACCGCCTTCGGGGCGTTGAGGTCCGCGCCGAGGGAGGCGGCCAACTCGGCGTTGCGCGCGAGCGGTTCGGTCAGCGAGACCTTGGCCACCCGGATGCCGACGCTGGGGGCGAGCGGGAGGATCTTGTCCTTGCTGTCGTCCGGGACGTACCAGAGGGTGTTGTCGTCGTAGACGGCGGACACGAGCAGTTCGGGCTGGAGCGCGGCGTACTTCTCGATCGAGAACTGGCCCCACTCCTCGCCGAGGATGGTGAGCTTGCTGATGTCCATGTCCCCGGCCTGGACGTTGGCCTTGCCGTCGGTGCCCTTGGTCGGCCCGAACACGCCTATGCACTCGACGCCGTAGTCGTACAGCGCGGCGGCGCTGCCCACGAAGGCGACGATCTTCTTGGGCCGCTTCTTGGCGGAGACGTCCTGGCCGCGGTCGTCGCGGAAGCTCCACGCCCCGTCCGCGGAACCTCCGTTCGGTGCCGTCGAACCGCCGGTGCTCCCGGTGTCGGCCGCGCTGTCCTTCTTGTCGTCGCCGCACGCGGTGGCGAGTGCCCCGATGCCGAGGGCGGCGCCCGCGGCGAGGATTCTGCGCCGGGTCGGGGAGGCGGCGGGAAGGTGCGGCATGGACGTGCTCCTTGCGGTGGACGCGCGGTGACGGTGTCGGGGGACCGGCAGGCGCACGCACGCGACCGCGGTAAAGCGGCAAAACGGCCGCGGCGGGTACCTACCGGCGGGTCAGAAGGCTTAGGTTAACCTAACCTTTGTTTCTGTCCAGAGCGGGTTGTGGGGGAACGCCCGACAGGCGCGCGATCGGAGCACGTGAGTGGGACCCGCGCAGTCCAGTAGCCCGCCGGCGCCCGGACGGGCCGATTCGGCATCGCCCGAAGAGGGCGCCGGGGCAAGCCCGTTGCCCGGCCGGGGCGCCACGGCCACCACCGCCGACCAGGCCGACAAGTCCGGCAAGGCGGACAAGATCCGGCCCGCTCTCGCCAAGAACGCCGCCGAGGACGCCGCTGCCGAGGACGCCGCCGAGCGCGCCCGCGAAACCCCGGCCCTGTCCACCAGCCCCGACGCGACCTCCCGCCGCCGCCTCCCCACCGCGCTCGGCATGGCGCTCTCCCTCGGCCTCCTCCTCGCCGCCGTCGTGCTCAGCCTGGCCCTGGGCTCACGGCACTTGACGGCGGGTCAGGTCTGGAACGGCCTGTTCGACGCCGACTCCACCGGGTACACCGTCGTCCACGACATGCGCCTCCCGCGCACCGTCCTGGGCCTCATCGTCGGCCTCGCCCTCGGCGTCGCCGGGGCGGTCATGCAGGCCGTGACCCGGAATCCGCTCGCCGACCCCGGCCTCTTGGGCATCAACGCGGGGGCATCCGCCGCCGTGGTCACGGCAATTGCCGCGTTCGGTGTGTCGACCTTCTCCGGATATGTGTGGTTCGCCTTCATCGGCGCGGCGATCGTGTCCGTCCTCGTGTACGCCGTCAGCGGCGGCCGCGGCGCCACACCTGCCCGCCTCGCCCTCGCGGGCACCGCCCTCAACGCGGCGCTCTACTCGTACGTCCAGGCCGTCATGCTCCTCGACAGCTCGGCCCTCGACGACCTGCGCTTCTGGACGATCGGCTCGCTCGCCAGCGCCGACATGGGCACCGCCGCAAAGGTCGGCCCCTTCATCGCCGGGGGCCTCCTGCTCGCGCTGGCCCTCGCGCGCCCGCTGAACGCCCTCGCCCTCGGCGACGAAGCCGCCCGCGGACTCGGCGGCAACCCGGCCCGCACCCGCGCCGGGGCCATGCTCACCGTCACGCTGCTGTGCGGCGCGGCCACCGCCGCCTGCGGGCCGCTGGTGTTCGTCGGCCTGATCATGCCCCACGCGGTACGCGCCTTCACCGGCCCCGACCTGCGCCTGCTCATCCCGTACTGTGCGGTCCTCACCCCGGCTCTGCTCCTCCTCGCCGACGTCCTCGGACGCCTCATCGCCCGCCCCGCCGAGGTGCAGGTCGGCACCGTCACCTCCGTGGTCGGCGGCATCTGCTTCCTCATCCTGCTGCGCCGCGCGAAGGTGGTGCGCGCATGACCGCCCGCCTCGCCGTCCCCAAGTCCTCGTCCCCGGACCGCGCCCTGCGCGTCGGCCCGATGTCCGTGCGCTACCGCCCGCGCGCGATGGCCGCCGGCGCCCTCAGTCTGCTCGCCGCGCTGGCCCTGGCGGTCCTGTGCATCGGCAGCGGTGACTACCCGATGGGCTTCGGCCGCGTCGTGGACGCCCTGCTCGGCCACGGCACCCCCGCCGACGAGTTCATCGTCCGCGAACTCCGGCTGCCGCGCGCGGGCGTCGCCCTGCTCGTCGGCGCCGCCCTCGGCCTGTCCGGCGCCGTCTTCCAGGCGGTCGTACGCAATCCGCTCGGCAGCCCCGACCTCCTCGGCTTCACCGCGGGCTCGGCCACCGGCGCGCTGTTCGCCGTCGTCGTGCTCGGCGGCGGCAGCGCGGCCGTGGCGTTCGGCGCCGGGGCGGGCGGCCTGGCCGCGGGCGTCCTGGTGTACCTGCTGGCCTGGCGCCGCGGCGTGCACGGATTCCGGCTCATCCTCACCGGCATCGGCGTCACCGCGATCCTCACCGGCGTCAACGGCTACCTGCTCACCCGCGCCCAACTCGCGGAAGCGTCCCGCGCGTTGCTGTGGCAGATCGGCAGCCTGGACGGGCGCGACTGGACCGACGTCACGCCGCTCGCGATCGCGATGGCGGTGCTCGTCCCGGCGATCCTGATCGGCTGCGGTCCCGCGCTGCGCATGCTGGAAATGGGCGACGACGCGGCGGCCGCCTTGGGCGTACGGGTGGAACGCGTACGCCTCACCCTGCTCTTCGGCGCGATCCTGCTGGTGTCGCTGGCCGCCGCGGCCGCCGGACCGGTGTCGTTCGTCGCGCTGACGGCCCCTCAGCTCGCCCGCCGCTTCACGGCCGCGCCGGGGCCCAACCTGCTGCCCTCCCTGTGCGTGGGGGCCGTGCTGCTGGTCGGCTCGGACTGGATCGCGCAGCGGGCCTTCGCCGACGACCCGCTGCCGGTCGGCGTGGTGACCGGCCTGCTCGGCGGCGGCTATCTCGTGGCGATGCTCGCGGCCCAGCGCCGCGCGGGAAGGATCTGACGGACAGTGAAGACCACAGGCACGACCGGCACTTCGGGCAACGCCGCGGACGCGGCGACCCAAGCGACCACCGAAACGGCCACTCAAACGGCCCCCCAAAGGGCCACCGCAACAGCCACGGCCGACAAACCCGCGCATGCGTCCAGCCGCCTGCACGGCGACGCGATGACTCTCGGGTACGACAAGCGCGTCATCACCAAGGACCTCAGCGTCGCCATACCCGACCGGTCCTTCACCGTCATCGTCGGACCGAACGCGTGCGGCAAGTCGACACTGCTGCGCGCCCTCGCCCGCATGGTCAAGCCGTCCTCGGGCCAGGTGCTGCTGGACGGCCGGGACATCTCCTCGATGCCCGCCAAGCAGGTCGCGCGCACCCTCGGCCTGCTGCCGCAGAGCTCCATCGCGCCCGACGGCATCACCGTCGCCGACCTGGTCGCCCGCGGCCGCTACCCGCACCAGAAGCTGCTGCGGCAGTGGTCGCCGGAGGACGAGCGCGTCGTGGACGCGTCCATGCGCGCCACCGGCGTGTCCGAGCTCGCGGACCGCGCGGTCGACGAACTGTCCGGCGGCCAGCGGCAGCGCGTCTGGATCGCGATGGCGCTCGCGCAGGAGACGCCGCTGCTGCTGCTCGACGAGCCCACCACGTTCCTGGACATCGCGTACCAGATCGAGGTGCTGGACCTGTGCGCGCGACTGCACCGCGAGGAGGAGCGCACGCTTGTCGCGGTCCTGCACGACCTCAACCAGGCCACGCGGTACGCCACCCATCTCATCGCCATGCGCGAGGGCCGCGTCGTCGCCGAGGGCCGCCCCGGCGACATCGTGACCGCCGAACTCGTCGAGGAGGTCTTCCACGTGCCGTGCCGCATCATCGACGACCCGGAGACCGGCACCCCGCTGGTGATCCCGGCCGCCCCCGGCACGCCGCTGAGCATCCGCTAGCGTCCGCGGGCAGCCGCGTCCGCGGTCACCCCGGATGCCACCCAGGCGGTCGTCCCGCCGGCACTACGACAACCCCGCGCCCAAGGCCACGAACCCGCAGATCAGGACGAACAGGATCGCCAACAGCGGTGCCGCGAACCGCAGATACTCGTTGTAGCCGACCTTCGCCAGCGAGATGCCGCCCATGATGACGGCCGTCGTCGGGACCCACAGGTTCATCCACCCCGACGCGGCCTGCCACGCCGTCACCACCAGCGCGCGCGTCACGTCCGCGAAGTCCGCGAGCGGCGCCAGGATCGGCATCGCCAGCGTGGCGTGGCCCGACGTCGACGGGATCAGGAACGCCAGCGGCAGGTTCACCACGAAGATCAGGATCCCGAACACCGCCGACGAGGTCCCCGACACCGCGCCCTCCATCGAGTGCAGCACGGTGTCGGTGACCTTGGCGTTGTTCATGATGACGGTGACACCGCGGGCCAGCATGATGATCAGCGCGGGTGAGACGAAGTCGCCCGCCCCCTGGATCAGCGTGGCGCTCAGCCGCTTCTCGCCGAGCCGGGCAAGCAGCCCGACGACGACCGCCGCGACGATGAACAGCGCCGCCAACTGCGCGAAGGACCAGCCCAGTTCCCAGCCGTAGGGAGTCGCGTCCGCGTCGCCGGTCAGTACCTGCGCCCACGGGATGATCGAGAAGATCATGAACACGAACGTCAGCGTCACCGCCACCAGCACGATCTTGTGCGTCCGGGTGAGCGGTTCCGGCTCGCTGTCCGCGGACGTCGCGGCCTGCTCGCGGTCGCCCGGCAGGAACCCGACGATCGAGCGGGACGGGTCGGCCTTGACGCGCGAGGCGTAGCGCACCACGTACGCGATGGTCACCGCGGTCAGCACGATCAGCATGAGCAGCCGCAGGACGATGCCGTCGCCGAGTGAGATACCGGCCGCGGACGACGCCACGCCGGTCGCGAACGGGTTGACCGTCGAGCACATGACGCCGACCCCGGCGCCCAGGATGATCGTGCCGGTGGCCACCATCCGGTCGTACCCCAGCGCCAGCATGAGCGGCACGATCAGGCCGTAGAAGCCGAGCGTCTCCTCCGCGAAGCCCTCGACCGAGCCGAGCAGCGAGAAGACCGCCATGATGGCGATGATCAGCACCGCGCCCCGGGTGCGCAGGCGGTGCGCGAGCCGCGCGATGCCGCGGTCCAGCGCGCCGGTGGCGAACACCACGGTGATGAACGCGCCGATGGCGAGCACGAAGAGGAACACCCCCGCGCTGCCGTACAGATCACCCGAGTTGTCCGGGGCGACCTGGCCGCTCTGCCCGTCCTGGATGCCGTAAAGGCCGTTGACCGGGGAGAGGAACAGGTCGTTGAGACGCTGGACGAAGTCCTGCGGCGACGAGACCTCCCGGAAGCTGCCCTGCACGGGCTTGCCGTCGGCGTCGCGGTCGTACTCCCCGGAGGGGATGAGGAAGGCCAGCGCCCACACCGCGATCGTCACGATCGCGAGCACGGTCAGCGCGCTCGGGAAGCGGAACCCGCGCGTCTCGGGCGGTTGGTCGTCGGTGTTCGGGGCCGGTCCGGCAGTGCTGCTCATGCAGGCAGCATCAGGACCGCGACCCCTCGCGGCGGCCAGACACCCCGCTGTTCACCCGGATGGCCCGCGGTCCGACCGGACGCCTCACGCGGCCTGCGCGCGCTCCCGCAGCAGGTCGGTCATCGCTTCGACGTAGGCGCGCATGCGGGCGTTCTCGGCGGCCGTGCGCCACACCAGGGCGTGCCGCAGATTGGGGACGCCGAGGAGCGGGACGTACGCGATGTCCGGCCGCGCGTAGTACTGCACCAGCTGGTTGTCGCCGATCGTGACGCACCTGCCCGCCGACACGAGCGCCAGCATCTCCTGGTACGTCGAACACACCTGCTCGGTCCGTGCGATCGGCACGCCGCTCGGCGTGGCGGGCGGCAGGTACTGGTCCAGCCAGTGCGACGGGACGCGCTCGCTCACCGCCGGGAAGGCGAGGCCCGCGAGGTCCTCGGGCGTCGCCGACGCCCGCGCGGCGAGCGGGCTGGTGGCGGCGGTGGCGAGGTAGGTCGGGGCGTCCAGCACGATCGGGCCGACGGTGATGTCCGGCTCGTCGAGTGGGATCAGCGTCACGAGCATGTCGAGCGTGCCGTCGCGCAGCGGGTGGACGTACTCGTCGAGCTGCACTTCGACGACCTCCACCGCGCAGTCCGGATGGCGCTCGCGGAACAGCGCGGCGCCCTGGTGCACGCGGATCCCGGACATGATGCCCAGGAACCCCACGCGCAGGGAGCCCTCGATGCCGCGCGCCGCACTCGTGGCGCGCTGTACCGCCGCCTGGAGCGCGTCGTAGTGCGGGCGCATGTCGTCGTACAGCTGGCTGCCGAGCGGCGTGAGCACGACGCGGCGGCTGGTGCGCTCGAACAGCGGGCCGCCGAGCCGCCGTTCGATCTTCTTGAGGGTCTGGCTCACCATCGCGCCCGAGAGGTGCAGGCGCTCTGCGGTGCGGCCGAAGTGGAGCTCCTCGGCCAGCGTCAGGAATATCTCCATCTCATGGCGTTCCACGCCCGACCCCATTTCCCGCGATCGTTCACTTGTGATGAACAATCAGCGACGCCCACCCCCTAGCCGATCACGAGCCTTGTGCGGTCGGCGTGGACGCAACCCTAGCGGGATGATCATCGGCGGTGAACGTTCGCCCCACCGGCACATCGCGGCCCTCGGTCGGGGCCCGGCGCGGTCGACTCCGCCACGGCGACCGGCACAGCGGCCCGGCCCGGATCGGGCGTCAGGCCGCTGTGCCGGGCGGCACGCGGAGGGGACGCAGGAGCGGGGGAGCGGAAGGGGCGTAAGAGAGGGGAGCGGGCAGCGGGGAGAGTCGTCAGGCCGCCGTCGCCGCGCGGCCCGCCAACAGCCGCTGGGTGATCGTGGCCAGGCGCGTCCCCTGGTACCGCGCGGCGTCGAGGATGTTGTCGCCCGGGGCCCCGGCCTCGGAGGCGTGCGCGGTGCCGTACGGGTTGCCGTTCGCGCCGAAGACGACCGGGTCGGTGTAGCCGACCGGGACGATGAGCGAACCCCAGTGGTGCAGCGTGTTGTAGAGCGCGAGCAGCGTGGACTCGTTGCCGCCGTGCATGTTCCCGGCGCTCACGAAGCCGGTGGCGGGCTTGTCGGCGAAGACGCCGTCGGCCCACAGCCCGCTGGTCGTGTCGATGAACTGCTTGAGCTGCGACGCGATGTTGCCGAACCGGGTGGGCGAGCCGAACGCGTACCCGTCCGCCCAGGCCAGGTCGTCCAGCGTGGCGACCTCGATGTGGCGCGTCGTCTCGACGTGCTCGCGCCACGCGGGGACCGAGTCGACGACCGGGTCGGGGGCGAGCTCCGCCGCACGCCGCAGGCGCACCTCCGCGCCGGCCTTCTCGGCGCCCTCCGCGACGGCCTGGGCGAGTTGGTGGACGTTGCCGGTCGACGAGTAGTAGACGACGGCGATCTTGGCGGTCATTGCGGACCCCTCCTGAGGGCGATGAAGCGGATTGCTATCCGGTTCGCGGTGCGCCCAGTTAAACGGATCACTATCCGTTTGGCAAGGGCAAGTGGATAGCTATCCGATACGGTGGGGGGCATGGACAGAGCCCCGAAAAGCCCGCTCCCGATCGCCGGGGAGGCGCCCCCCGAGCGGGCCGACGCCGCCCGCAACCGCCGTCGGATCCTCGACGCGGCGGCCCGGATCGTGGCCGAGCGGGGCAGCGAGGCGCTGACCATGAACGCCGTCGCGCACGCCGGCGGCATCGGCGTCGGCACCGTCTACCGGCGCTTCGGCGACGTCTCGCAGTTGCTGAACGCGCTGCTCGACGAGCGGGAGCGGCGGTTCCAGGGCGACTTCCTCGCGGGCCCGCCGCCGCTCGGCCCCGGGGCGCCCGCGGGGGAGCGGCTGCGCGCCTTCCTGCACGCGCTGGTCGACCGGACCGTCGAGCAGCACGGCGTCCTGCTCTCCGCCGAGGTCGCGGACCCGTGCGCGCGCTACACGTCCCCGCCCTACCGGACCATGCAGACGCACGTCGCGACGCTCGTCGCCGAACTGCGTCCGGACGCGGACGCGGCGGCGCTCGCCGAATTCGTCCTCGCGCCGGTGAGTCCCAGCATGCTGCACCACCTGATGGCGGACCGCGGCATGACCGCCGCGCGGATCAAGGCGACGGTCGACGAGGCGCTGGGGCTCTACGGCCTGACGTGATCCACCGTCGTCGCGATCGCCGTGACCGCGATCCCCTCGGCGACGGCCCAGCGCCCGGTGAAGCCGTCGACCGGCCGGTCGGCCACCAGGAGCCGGGCGGTGAACGTCCCTTCGTCGGGGTCGAACGCCACGTCGGCCTCCTCGAAACCCAGCCACCGCCGCGTCAGCGGGAACCACGCCTTGTAGACCGCCTCCTTGGCGCTGAACAGCAGCCGGTCCCAGGCGACTTCAGGGTGGCTCGCGGCGTACTCCGCGAGCCGCGCCCGCTCGATCTCCGACGTCACCGAGTGCAGGACGCCGCCGGGCGGCAGCGGCTCGGCGGGTTCCGCGTCGATGCCGATGGTCCGAACCTTCGCCGCGGACGCGACCGCCGCCGCCCGGTAGCCGGCGCAGTGCGTCATGCTCCCGACGACGCCTTCGGGCCACCCCGGGGCGCCGCGCAGGCCCGGCAGCAGCGGTGCGGGCGGGTGGCCGAGGCGGCTGAGCGCGATGCGCGCGCACCGGCGCACGGTGGTGAACTCGCGGCGCCGCTTGTCCACGGCCCGTTCGATGTGCGCCTCCTCCTCGGGGAACAGCACCGTCCCCGGCGGGTCCGTGAAGCACTCCACGGCCATGACGCCCTGCGGCAGTATCGACGCGAGCAGCGGTACGGCGGACTCGTCGTACGTCCCGGTCATGCGGGCGCCACCTCCGCCACCTCCGCCACCTCTTCCGGCAGGATCCGTCGCGGCACGGGCCGCCGGAGCCCGTCGCGTCGCTCGCGAGGGTAGCCGAGCGACACCTCCTCGAAGCGCACGCCGTCGTACCACGTGGTCCGCGGGATGTGCAGGTGCCCGTACACGACGGCCGCGGTCGGGAACCGGGTGTGCCAGTCGGCGGTGTGCACGGTGCCGCACCACTGCACGAACTCGGGGTACCACATGACGTCGGTCGGAGTGCGGACCGTCGGGAAGTGGTTGACGAGGACGTACGGCGCCTCCGGGTCCGCCGACTCCGCGAGCCGCGCCTCGGTGTACGCCACGCGCGCCTCGCACCACGCCTGCCGGCTCGGGTACGGGTCCGGGTGCAGCACGAACTCGTCGGTGCACACCACCCCGGCGCGGTGTGCGGCGGCAAGCGCCTCCTCGCGCGTGGTCGTCCCGGGCGGCAGGAAGGTGTAGTCGTACAGCACGAACAGCGGCGCGACGGTCACCGGGCCGCCCGCACCCGTCCAGACGGGGTACGGGTCCTCGGGGGTGTGCACGCCCAACTCCCGGCACAGGTCGACCAGATGGCGGTAGCGCGCCTCGCCGCGCAGCGCGTCGGGGGTGGGGCCGTTGGCCGCGGCGTCGGCGTCGCTCGGTTCGGAGCACCAGAGTTCGTGGTTGCCGGGCGTCCAGAGCACCTGGGCGAAGCGGTCCCGGAACAGCCCGAGCGTCCTGGCGATGTCGTCGGGCCGCTCGGCGACGTCGCCCGCCACGATGAGCCAATCGCCGTCCGTGCGGGGGTGGATGCCCTCCACGATCGCGAAGTTCGCCGGGATGGCGGTGTGCACGTCGCTGACGGCGTACAGGGCGGGCCCGGTCGCGGGCACGGGAGTTGCGGTCATTCGGCGACGATATGCGCGGTCGCGGCGCTGGGCGAGGGGGCCACGCCAAGTCCGGCCGAACTCCGGGGCTTGCCACATATGGACAACCTGGTTACCTTTATCGACAACCTCATTGTCTATCTCCCGTCCCCGAAAGGACCGCCATGACCGAGGGCTTCTTCCCCGACCACACCGTCGACTCCGCCCCCGCCGCCGCCCGGCGCGCGCTGGAGGGCACCGCCGCGAAGTTCGGGTACCTGCCGTCCGGGGCCGCGCGCATGGCCGAATCCCCGGAAGCGTTCGAGGCGTTCCTACGCATCAACGCGACGTTCGAGAACACCACCCTCGACAAACTCGCGCGCGAGACCGTGATCTTCACGGTGGCCACCCGGAACGGCTGCGAGCTGTGCGTCGCCCTCCACACCGGCCTCCTGACCGCGGCCGGGGCCGATGCCGAGCTCATCGCCGCGCTGCGCGACCAGGCCGTCCTGCCCGACGCGCGCCTGGAGGCCGTCCGTCGCTTCACGCTCCACGTGCTCGACACCTCCGGGGCCGTCGAGCCGGACCGCATGCGGGAGTTCCTCGGCCACGGCTTCACCACCCGCAACGCGTTGGAGGTCGTGCTCGGGATCGGTGCCTACACCCTGTCCACCTTCGCCAACCGCCTCACCGACGCCCCCGTCGACGAGCCGATGCTGGCCTTCGCCTGGCGCCGGCAGGCGGCCTGAACACCGGCCCGAACGCGGCGCGGCGGCGCACCGGTCCCGGACCGGAACCCGTACGCCGCCGCGCCGCGCACGCACGCGCACTTGCCGCGTGCCGCATGCCTCACTTGTTGAGCGCCGCCACGCCCGCCTGCGCGAACTGCTCGTCCAGGTCGCCGCTCGGCGCACCCGCGACACCGATGCCCGCGATCGGGGCACCCTTCGCCTGGACGGGGGCACCGCCCGCGAGGAACAGCGTGCCGGGGATGTCCTTCAGGTTCGGGGCCTGCTGGAGGCGCCCGGCCAGCACCGAGGTCGGGGCGTTCCACGACACCGCGGTGTAGGCCTTGAGCTCTGCCGACTCGTACGACTGCGGGCCCGCGCCGTCGCCGCGCAGCGTCACGACGGTGTTGCCGTTGCGGTCCACGACCGCGACGGTGACCCGCTGGTTCGCCTGCTTCGCGGCGTCCAGCGCGGCCTGTGCGGCGCGGGTCGCGGCGTCCACGGTCAGGTGCTCGGTGTTGAAGGTGTCCTTGTTCTTCACCTCGCTCACCGCGGCCGGCGGCTTGGCGCCGGCCGCGGACGCGTCGGACGGGGCGGCTGCGGCCACCGCGCCGAACGCTCCGCCGCCCACCGCGACGAGGGCGGCGGAACCGGTCAGGACACGGGCACGCACAGACAGCTTCTTCATGGTTCTCGACTCCGGGATTCGTACGGGAGAGCGGCACGTTTTGCCGCGGTGAATCCATCGTCGGGCCGGATCCGGGCCGCCCAGGTCCCCGGAGTGGATGCCCCTGCGGGGCATGATGGAGGACACCCGTGTCAACCGATCGGTCGATGGTGCCGGCCGGATCGCGGGTTACAAAGCAAGGATGGACGTGAAGCACCTGCGCCCCCGGCGCGACGACACCGCCCCCGCCCCGGCGGCGGGGCCCGGTGCCGGACCGGACGCCGCCGACGACCTCGGTGCCGGCCCCGGCTGGATGGACACCGCGATGTCGGTGTCGTTCGTCGTTCTGCTCGTGGGCGCCATGGCCCGGTTCCTGATCCGCCACCCGGGCGCCTCCGACACTCCCGTCGTGGTCACGCTGACCGCCGTGGTCGCCCTCGCGTACGTGGTACGCCCCGGCGTCGGCGACGCACCCGTCTCGCACTGGACCCGGCTGTGGCTGGCCGGCTTCACCTGCGCGTGGATCGTCCTCGTCGGGATCGCCCCGAGCTTCGCGTGGAGCGCGGTCCCGATCGTCTACACCGCGCTGCGGCTGCTCTCCGAGCGCGCCGCCCTCGTGCTCATCGGGCTGCTCACCGTCCTGGTGGTCGTCGCCCAGGTGCGCATCAGCGGCGCCGACCCGCTGCTCATCCTCGGACCGCCGGCGGTCGCGGGCCTCGCCTCGGCGGTGTTCCTGCACATGCGGCGGCAGTCCGAGAGCCAGCGCGTCCTGATCGACGACCTCATCCGCACCCGCGCGGGACTCGCGGCGAGCGAACGCCGCGCCGGGACCCTCGCCGAGCGCGAACGCCTGTCCATGGAGATCCACGACACCCTCGCCCAGGGCCTGTCCAGCCAGCGCATGCTGCTCCAGGCCGCCGACCGGGTCTGGGACACCGATCCGGGTGCGGCGCACCGGCACGTCGAGACGGCGTCCGCGATCGCCGAACGCAACCTCGCCGAGGCCCGTCGCTTCGTCCACGACCTCGCCCCGGCCGACCTCGCAGACGGCGGCGGACTGGAGGCCGCCCTGCGGGCGCTCGCCGAGCGCGAGTCGGCGGCGGGGGAGGCGGCGGACCGCCGTGCGCTGCGCGTCCGCTGCACCGCCGACGGCCGGCCCGTCTCGCTTCCCGCGACCGTCGAGGCGGCTTTGCTGCGGGTGGCCCAGGGCGCGGTGGCCAACATCCGCGAGCACGCCGACGCGACGGACGCCACCCTGACGCTGAGCTACCTCGGCGACCAGGTGGCGCTGGACGTCGCCGACAACGGGCGCGGCTTCACCCCCGAAACGGCCCGGCGGTCGGAGCCGGAACCCGCCGACGGCGGCGGACGCGGGCACGGCCTCAGCGCGATGCGGGCGCGCCTGCGGCAGCTCGGGGGCACACTGACGATCGAGTCCTCGCCCGGCGAGGGCACCGTGGTCTCGGCGTCCGTCCCGCTCACCGACCAGCCCCGCCCCGACTCCGCCTCCGGACCCAAGGAGTAGCCAGGCATGTCCGCGTCCCCCTCGCAGGATGTACGTGTCCTCCTGTGCGACGACCACACCGTCGTCCGCGCGGGTCTGCTCGCACTGCTGTCCAGCGCGCCCGGCATCGAGGTCGTCGGCGAGGCCGCCACCGGCGAGGAGGCCCTGGCCGCCGCTGCCAAACTGCGCCCCGACGTCGTGCTCATGGACCTGCACCTCGGCACCGGGATCGACGGCATCGAGACGACCCGCCGCATCGTCGCCGAAATCCCTGGCACGCGCGTGCTGGTGCTCACGACGTACGACACCGACGCCGACGTCACCCGCGCCGTCGAGGCCGGGGCGACCGGCTATCTCCTGAAGGCCGAACGCCCCGACGAACTCTTCGCGGCCATTCGCGCGGCGGCCGAGGGCCGCGCCGCGCTTTCGGCCCCGGTGGCCAACCGCGTCATGGAGCGCATGCGCAGCCCCCGAGCGTCCCTCACCGACCGCGAACGCGACATCCTCGGCCAACTGGCCCGGGGCCTCGGCAACCGCGAGATCGCCAGGGCGCTGTTCATCAGCGAGGCCACCGTCAAGACGCACCTGGTCCGCATCTACACAAAACTCGGCGTCGACACGAGGGCGGGAGCGGTGGCCGTGGCGAAGGAGCAGCGCTTGCTGCAATAGCCGGTGACCCGGGCGCGTTGACGCGACCCGGCTTGACGCGTGCGGGCGCGACGGCCGCGCCGGGCAACAGCGCTCCTCCGGCAGCACCCCAGCTCCGCCCGGCCCGCCCGTCCGACGGTTCGTCGGCCGCCGGAGGGTGCGACACCTGACCAACGGCCACGGTGTGACGGCCGAGCGTGGGCGTCGCGAGGCCGACTTTCATCTGTTCGCCGACCGACCAGCCCATCCGGCGGTGCATTCGCCGCGCGCCGCGCCCGGTCGTTCGCCCGCCGCATCGTGCGGCGGAGCGGCGCTGCCGTCGACCGGTCCGCGCCTCCGCTCGGTGCTTCACCCGAATGCCCGCACAAGTTGGGGCGATTGCGTGGGATAGGTCTGGGGGAGTGTCTTCGAGGTCCGTGCCCGCGTGTCCGGTGCGGCGGGGTTCGGGGCACGCCTCCGACGCGCCCGCGCAGATGCGGCGTGCCGTCCGTCATGCCGCCGGCACAGAAAGACCCGTACGTTGAACGACGGTGACAGCACCGTCCGCCTCCTGGTGGACGGATCCGGGACCGTGACGGCGATCGCCCCCGCGCCCGCGACCCTCGGCGGGCACGACCTCAACCGGGTCCTCGGGCGGCCGCTCGCCACCCTCTTCGACGCCGCGGGCGCGCTCACGGTCGCCGCGATGACCGCCGCTCCCGACGGGCTCCCGGTGCCTCGGCTCGTGCTCGCATCCGAGGACGCGGACGACCGGCACGTCTGGGCCGTCGCACACCCGTGCGGCACCCACGACGGCGACGCGGCCACCGTCCTCGTCACGTTGGGCGAACTCGCCCACGACCCCGACGCGTCCGCCGCCCCCGGACCGCCCGTGGCCCGGCGTACGGACCACGCCGAAGCCCTCGCCCGGCACGCCTCCGAGTCGCTGATCCGCACCTCGTCGCGGGACGAGGTCCTCGACCTGCTGCTGCGCACCTTTCCGCCGCTGCTGCGCGCCACGCAGTCGGCCGTCGCGCTCGGCGACGGCACGCGCCTGCACATGCACCGCGTCCCCGAGCCCGCCCCCGGCGCCGTCGCGCCGCGCCTCGTCCCGCTCGACGCCCCGCACCCCGTCGCGGTGGCCGCCCGCACCGGCCAGGACCGCTTCCTCACCGTCGAACAGCACGAGGCCCTGCCCGGCGACCCGAAGCCGCTCGTCGCCGCCCCCGACACCCGCGCGTGGTGGACGCTCCCGCTCACCGACGGATCAGGCCGCGCGGTCGGCGCCTGGACCCTCGGCTTCCGCGACCCGCACCGGCCCGCCGCCGCGTCCCAGGCGGCGATCCGCGAGGTCACCCGCATGGCCGGGCACGCCCTCGTACGCACCGTCGAGACGCAGCCCTACCTCGACTTCGTGGAGGCGTTTCGGGCCGGCACGTCGTTCGAGGAGCCCGCCGACGTCCCCGGCATCGAGTCGGCGGTACGCCACCGCCCCGCCCACGAGGCCGCCGACCTGGGCGGCGACTGGTACGACGTGTTCGCCCTGCGCGGCGGCCTTGTCGTGCTGGCCGTCGGCGACGTCCAGGGCCATGGCCCCGAGGCGGCCCCGATGATGTCGCGCCTGCACACGCTGCTGCGCGCGTACGCCATCGACTACCGCGACCCCGGCATGGTGCTGACCCGCGTCAACGACTTCCTCGGCCGCTTCCCGACCCCGGTCCACGCGACCTGCCTGCTCGCCTACCTCGACACCGGAACGGGCGAGGTCGTCGTCGCGAGCGCGGGCCACCCGCCGCTGCTCGTGGCCGCCCGCCACGCCGTCGAGGCCGTCGAACACCCGCGCGACACCCTTCCGTTGGGGGTGGTCGCCGACCAGCGCTTCATCTCCACCCGGCTGATGCTCCCGCCGGACGGCATCCTCGCGCTGTGCACCGACGGTCTGCTCGAAGGCCCCGAACTCGACCTCGACGACGGCATCGCACGCCTGGCCCGCGACCTGGAGGCGCACCGCGGCGCGCCCCTCGACGACCTCGCGGCCACGATGTTCGCCCGAGCCGACGCCACCGGCCACCGCGACGACGCGACCCTGCTCCTCGCCCGCCGCGCCTCGGGAACCTGACCGGGGTCCGGGAACCGCGTGGCGCAGACCGGCGGTTCCAGACCGACCCCCGCAGGTCAACCGGCGGTCACACCCGGACGCGCTCGCGCTCGTCCGGGTCCGGCGACCCGCCGTGCGCCCTGGCCCGGTCGCCGTGGCCCGGCCACCACGCCGCGTGCCCCACCAGCGCGGTCACCGACGGCACCAGGAACATCGACATCACGAACGCCGCGATGCAGATGCCGATCGAGACCGCGAAGCCCATCTGCGTCATCATCGCGATCCCCGCGAACATCAGCGACGCGAACGTCCCCGCGAGGATCACCCCCGCCGCGCCGATCGACGGGCCCGCGTGCTCGACAGCCAGCGCGGCCGCCTCGCGCGGCTCGTGACCTTCCTGGGCCTCCTCGCGCAGGCGGGCGACCATCAGGATGTTGTAGTCGGTCCCGATCGCCACGACGAACATGTAGATCATGATCGGCAGCGAGAACATGACGCCCGCGTCGCCCAGGACGCCCTGGAAGACGTACACGGTTGCGCCCAGCGTCGCGGCGAAGCCGAGGACCACCGCGAGCATCAGGTACCACGGCGCGACCAGGCTGCGCAGCAGCAGCGCGAGGATCACGATGATCAGCGCCCCCGCGACCGGGAAGATCACCTTCATGTCGTGGTTGGTGGCGTCCCGGATGTCCGCGAACTGCGCCGTGCCGCCGCTCACCAGCACCTCGGTGTTCGGCGGGGCCTGAGCTTTGGCGGTCTCGCGCAGCGGCGCGATCGCGTCCAGCGCCTGGTTCGTATAGGGGCTCTCCCGCAGCACCACCTGCACCATCGCGGCCGTGCCGTCCCCGCTGTACGTCACGTACTCCGGCACCTCCGCCCCCGGGTTCACCGGTTTGAGCGCGCCGACGTCCTGGTCCGTCTCCAGGGAGCGGGCGAACCCCGCGACCCCGGCCTTGTCCAGCGGCGTCCCGTCGGTGGAGGACACGAACACCTGGGTGGGGTTGAGGAGTCCGGCCGGGAAGCCCTTCTCCATGTCCTTCGCGGCCTTGGCCGACTCGGTGTTGCCGGGGAGCTGCCCGAGCTGGTCGTAGTCGGCCTTGAAGCCCAGCACGCCGCCCGCGAGCGCGAGCATGACCAGCAGCGCCAGGACCCCCGTCACCACCGGCTTGCGGCCCACCGCGCGGCCGAGGCGCTGGAAGCCGTGCCCCTGCGGCCGGCTGCTCCAGCTCCTCGACGGCCAGAAGACCTTCGGCCCGAGCAGCGACACGACCGCCGGGACCAGCGTGAGCGCGGCGATCGCCATCACCACGACCGCGATCGCCAGGCCCGGGCCCATCGACCGGTAGCCGCCGAACGTCGCCAGGATCATCGCGCCGAACGCCACGACGACCGCGCCCGCGGCCGAGGCGATGGCCTCGCCCACGCGTTCGACCGCCACCACCATCGCCTGCTTGGCGTCGTCCCCCACGCGCAGCCGCTCCCGGTACCGGAAGAGCAGGAAGATGATGTAGTCGGTCCCGATGCCGAACAGCACCACGATCAGGATCGTCATCAGCGACTGCTCGACGTGCAGGTCGAACGCCTTGCCGAACATCGCGATGACGGACGGCGCCACCGCGGCGACCACCCCGACCATCACGATCGGCATCAGGGCGGCGACCGGGCTGCGGAAGATCACCAGCAGCAGGATCAGGATCAGGACGACCGTGGCGATGCCGACGATCGCCTCCGCGCGCTTGAACGCGTGCTCGTTGTCGAGGGACATCGCCGGGCCGCCCGCGTAGCCGACCGACAGCCCGGTGTCGGACACGAGCGGCTTGGTCGCGTCGCGCAGCCGCTTGACCGCGTCGTTGACGGCGGTGTCCTGCGCGGTGCCCTTGATGGTCGCGGTGGCCACCGCGATCTGCCGGTTGGGCGAGACCTGGGCCTGGCTGACGGACGTGATGTCGCCGACCGCCGGGGCGGGCGTACGCGCGACGGTCTCGGCGGCCAGGCGCGTCATGATGCCCTGTGTGGCGACGACGTCCTCGGGCGTCAGCGGGCCGCCGTCGGTCCGCTTCACGACGATCTGCGCGGTCTGGTCCTGCGACTGCGGGAACTGCCGGTCGGCGAGGTCGGCGGCCTGCACGGACTCGTACTTGTCCGGGAGGAAGCTCGCGGTGTCCTGGTCGGTGATGTCCGACAGCTTCGGGGCGAACGCGACCAACGCGATCGCGGCGACGACCCACAGGCCGATGACCTTCCAGGGGTTGTGCACCACCATGCGGCCGAGTCGTCCGAACATGCGCAGGCTCCCTCGTACGATCAGCACCTTTTGCGACATTAAGGGGGATTCGTGGGGCGCGCGTCCCGGAGGGTCGTGCGCTGCGCCGAGCGAGCTATGCGGCGGGTGAAGGGGTGGGTGAGGGGGTGACCACGGGCTGTCGTGGTGGGTGACGCGGTGGGCGCGGGCGGAAGTCGGCGCAAAACCACAGGCCGTATGGGGACGTGACGGCGTACGGTGCCGGGGGCGTCGACGAGGAGGCGAAACCGTGGCCGGGGACGAGCACAGGGGACTCCTCGGCGTTGTGCGGGGCACACGGCGCGGAGGGGACGGCCCTTCCGGTGGGCGCGTTCGCCGGCACGGACCCTTCGCCCGGCCGGCCTTCCGCCGCGTGTGGGCGGGCGAATCGCTCTCGATGCTCGGCGACTACAGCTTCGAGGTGGCCTTCCTCTGGCTCGTCCTCGAACACACCGGCTCCACGGCGCTGCTGGCGGCCGTCCTGGTCACCCAGGCCGTGCCGCGCGGCGTGTTGATGCTGCTCGGTGGAGCCGTCACCGACCGGGTGTCCCCGCGCGCGGTCCTGATGGCATGTCACCTCGTACGCGCGGGCGCCGTGGTGGCGCTCGCCGTGGCCTCCGCCGCAGAACGGGTGCAGACCTGGCAGTTCTTCGCGCTCGGCGTCGTGGTCGGGATCGCCGAGGCCTTCTCGGTGCCGGCCGGGGGCAGCATCCTGCCGCTGATCGTGCCGCGCGGCGACCTCGCCAAGGCCAACGCCTGGATCGGCTTCGGCGAGCAGGGCGGCCGCCTGGTGGGACCGCTGCTCGGCGGCGTCCTGGTGACCACGCTCGGGACGACGGAGGCGGCGTGGTTCAACGCGGCGACCTTCTTGGTGGCGGCGTTGACGCTGGCACGGCTGCCAGTGGAGCGCGCGCCGGTGGAGGACGAGGGCGGGGCGGAGTCCGGTGTGCGGTCCGGCGCCGCCGTCCGGTCGGCCATGGGCGTGCTCCGCCGCGACATCGCCGAGGGCCTTGCCTACGCCCGCCGCAGCCGCGAAGTCCGTGCCGTGCTGCTTCTGATCTCCGCCGCCACGCTCGCGTACGCGGGACTGTTCGCGGTCGGCCTGCCCGCACTCGCCGCGACCTACCCGGACGGCTCCCTGACACTCGGCATCCTCATCTCCGCATGGGGTCTCGGCCAGCTCCTCGGCTCGGTGTCGGCGGCCCTCACCGGGCTGCCCGCCCGCTGGGGGCTGCTGATCATCGGCATGACCCTGTGCGAGGGCGCGGCCTTCGCCGCCCTCGGCTTCGCGCCGACGGCGTGGGGCGCGGCGGCGGTCCTCGTGGTGCTCGGGTTCGGTGTCGCCTACTCGAGCGACGTGGCGCTGCCGGCCTTCGTGCAGTCGCGCACGCCCGTCGAATTCCTCGGCCGCGTCAACAGCGTCGTCTACCTGCCCCGCACGGCGCTGGAGCCGGTGTCGATCGCGCTGATGGGGGTGCTGGTCGCCGCCGACGTGCGGTGGGCCTTCGTGATGGCGGCGGTGCCGATGCTCGCGGTGGGGGTACGGCTCGGCCTGGACCGCGAGGCGCGGGCGCTGCGGGCTTGAAGGGGAAGGGGGTGGGCTTGAGGGGGCTCGGCCCGAGGGGCCGGGCGGGTTCGCCGCGCGGGTGCACGTTCCCGGGAACGCCCCTTCTTAGCCCGTGGGTTCGTGCCGTCCCCGTGGCTTCGTGTCCACTATCGACCGGGCGACCGTGGTCCCCACGCGGATCAGCTCGGTGATGTCAGGCTGCGCCGCCGCCAGGGGCGCGAGGCGGTCGAGGACGGCGAGCAGCCACGAGGTCAAGTCCTCGGCGTACCACCGGACGGCCTCCGAACCGGACTCGTGGAACCGCCACGCCGCCATGGCCAGGGCCTGTGCCCAGAGCGTGCCGTGCTCCGCGAAGTCGTGGCGCAGCGCCGGGGCGTCGCGGGCCGAGGCGCCGGCGAAGACCACGTTCGCCTCCAGGCACAGCCGCAGTCCGTGGGGGTCGCCCTCGCCGAGCATCCGCACGGCCGCCGCAGCCAGGGTCCCGGCGATCTCCGGGGCCATGCCCCCGGGGCACCGGTCGGCCGTCGACAGCGACGGCTTCACCGACCACGGGTCGGCGATCAACCGATCGAGGAGTTCCGGGAGTTCGGCGGCGCCCAGCATGGCCTGGGCCGCGCGCAGGGCCTCGGCGAGCGGCGGGATGTCGGCGCGGGCGCGCGTCAGCGGATACGCCTCGGCAGCAACGAGCGCGTACGCCCCCGGGTCGATCGCGCAGCTCTCCGCGAGGAAGCTCTCGCTCTCGTCGGACTTGCCGTCTTCGGTGAGGCGGATCGCGTAGCGGGCCAGGGCGCTCGCGTACGCGTGCTCGCGCGGTGCGAACCCGTCCATCCGGCGCGCCGCGGCGGTCTGGCGCCCCACGTTCGCGGCGCTCAGCGCGAGGTCGGTGCGTCCTGCCGCCGCGTGCAGGTCGGACGCCAACTGGGCGGCCTCGAACAGGCAGCGGGCATGGGTCGGTGCGTCGGTGCGGCGGTTGATGCGCGCGGCGTTCTCGACGTACAGGCGGATCGCGTAGTCGGCGGTCGCGGCGGCGTGATCCGGCTCGCCGTAGCGCGCACGCACCGGCGCGACGGTGCTCAACACCCATGCCAGATCCGGGAGGCGGCCGCTCTCCCAGGACTCGGCGCCCAGGTCGGTGTACGTCCGGACCGCGTCGTCGGCCTCCAGCAGCGCCGCGGTGATCCGGCCGTTCCCGGCCAGCGCCACCGCGCGCCGGGCGCGTATGTCGGCAAGGAGCAGGGCCAAGTCGCGGACTGTGTCCGCCTCTTGCCCGGTCCCGCCGGGTGCGCCTTCGCCTTGCGAGCCTTGGTTCCGCGGGCCCGTGCCGTGTTCGCCGGCCGAGGCCGCGACCTCGGCGTACCCCGCCAGACTGGCGTCGGCGTACTCCAGCGCCGCGGCGAAGTCCCCGGTGCGGCAACAGGATTCGACCAGGGCATACCGGGTCGCCGCAACCGCGTGCCGGGCGCGCACGTCGTCCGGGGTGCGGGCGGCGAGGGCCGTGGCGATGTCGAGGGCGAGTGTCTGCGCGGTCCGCGCCGCCGCGAAGTCCTCGACGGCGACCGCGAGATCGGCACGATCGTGCCACTCGAACATGCGCTCCACGAGATCTTGCCCGCGCAGCGCGGCGGGCCGGCGGGGACGTTGTGCCTTGCGCCTACCCCACACCATCGCCGCGTCCGCCCGAGTCGGACGTGCGGGCGTGCACGGCGGGGCGCACGCGCTTGATCCCGAGGAGGCGCGCGTAGCGCGGGCGCGCGGCGAACTCGTCGTACGACCACACCACCGGCACGCCGACCTCGGCACACAGGTGCAGAACGCGCCCGGGCGCCACATGGATGCCGACATGCGCCGCGTAGCCCTCCGCGGCGTCCGGCAGGCCGCCGCTGTCGAAGAGCACCAGGTCCAACGGCGCAGCCACCTCCGCGATCTCGGTCGCCGCACGGTCCGCCCATAAGTCCGACGAATGCAGCGGCGGCACATGGCGCCCGAAGTGCGCGAGCACGGCGTACGCGTACACCTGGCAGTTCGCCCCGCCGGCCACGTCGCCCGGCGCCGTGGCACCTGGATGCCGCGCGAACACGTAGGGAACACGCCGCAGATGCGGTGGCAGGAACCCCAAGTCGGGATCTCCCCAACCGCCCCGTCCACCGTGCCCTTCGCGCCGCCCGCGCGTGCCCTGCCCCTTGGCCACACAACAACTCTGTCAGTTGGCACCCCCCGCCCGCCAGATATCAAACAAGGCGACGCCGGAGCCCGCAAAACAGGCATTCGCGCCCTTCGCCCCCGGGGTGGGCGGAATGCCCCCTGGCCGAAACAACGCGGTCCCCCGACAGTCGTAGCCCGGACGGCGCAGTGGGCCGGGCGGAGAAGCAGCGGCGGCGGGCACGATGCTTCGTTGTGGTGGATCTTGACGGCTGGTCGGAGGATCGTCGCTGTGCCGTACGCAAGGCCGTGCGGCGGCTGTTGGAACGTCCGACGTCGGCGGCCGGATTCACGGCGCGGGATGAGGAGGAGGCGTCCGCGGCCGTGCGGCTGCTGGACGCGGGGTTGCGGGAGGGGCCCGCGGCCATGCGGGCGGCGGTGCTTCGCACCCAGGAGACGGCCGACTGCCTTTCCGGGGACCGGCTCCAGGTGTTCGCAGAACTGGTCCAGAACGCCGACGACGCTGGGGCGCGGCGCATGCGGTTCCGCGTGGGGCCGGACGCGCTCGCGGTCGCGCACGACGGACGGGGTGTGGGGCTCGGCGATGTGCTGCTGATGGCCCTGCCCGGACTGAGCGGCAAGGCCCAGGACCCGGACGCGACCGGGCGGTTCGGGATCGGGTTGGCGACGGTACGGGCGCTGTCGCGCGTGTGGGAGGTGCACAGCCCGCCCTACCGCGTGCGGTTCGACGGGATCGGCATCGGTGTTGCGGAGCAACTGGACGCCGGAGCCGACGGATTCGCGAACGGACTTGCTTCAGAAGGCTGGACGGTCTTCCGAGTGCCCCTCGCCGGGGTCGCGCTGTCCGAGGGCGAGGTCGCCCGCTGGTTCGAGCGGTGGGACGACGGTGCTCTGCTGTTCCTGCGCAACCTCCGTGAGGTCCGGGTCGAGGGTGTTGCGGGGGAGTTGCGGACGCTGCGGCTGCGCTGGTCGTCCGCCGGATCGCGGGTGCGTATGCGCGTCGGCGCGCACGACACGGAGGTGTGCATCCGCCGCGCCGAGACGTCGACGGGTGCGGCGTGGCGTGTCTATGACGCCGAACTGCCTTGCCCTGAAGGGCTTTTGCGACGGCACAAGGCCGAGGGTCCGACGGTTCCCGTCGCGGTGGCCCTCCCCGTCGCCCCGGGCGCCGAGGGAATGGTCCACGCGGCACTGCCGATGGCCGCTCTCGACGTCCCGGTACGCGTCCACGCGCAGTTCGATCCGCTGGTCAGCCGCCGGGACTTCGTCGCGAGCGCGTGGAACGACGCGATGGCCGGGTGCGTCGCGGACCTCTGGGCCGCGGCCGTGCCGGGCGTGCTGGGCGGCGACGGGCCCGCCGCATGGCACCTCATCCCCGGTGAGACGCCGGCCGGTGCGCCGGTCGCCACCGCGCTCGCCGACGCCCTGCGCACGGCTCTGGTCGAACGGGCCCGAACCGAGGTCGCCGCGCGCCTGCGGCTCGCCTGCCCCGACGGTGTCCGTCGTCCGATCGCCGAACTCGCGGTCGAGGAACGCCGCTTGACCGGAGTCCTGGGACCCGCGCAGACGGCCCGCCTGGCCGAGCTGCCCGCGGCGTTTCCGCCGGCGTCGCGGGACCGGGCCGGGCGGTGGCGCCGCGTGCTCGCGGACTGGCGTACGGCCGGATCGGCGCCCATCCCCGAAGAGGTCACCGCCCGGTGCGCACTCGGGCTGTTCACGGCGCGCGGGGCAGGGAACCGCGGCGCCGACACGGACGGCCCCGCCATCGGCGTCGACCAGGGGATCCGGCTCGCCGCGGTGGCGGTTCAGGCCGGGCTCGACGCGGAGTTGCGTGCCCTTCCGTGGGTCGCGGACCGGCACGGCGTGCGCCGCGAACCGCCGTCCGCCGCCTCCGGCCTCGTCCTCGTACGCCGAACCTCCCGGCCCGGCCTCGCACACCGCCTCGGCACAGCCGTCGACCTGCACCCGCTGCACCACACGGACACGGCGGCCGCGCGCACGGTGCTTGCCTGGCTCGACGCCGAAGGCTGCCTTGCGGACGCCGACGACACGGACGCGGTCCTGCGCCGCGCGGGCGGGGGCGCCTACATCCTCGGAGACGACGGGACGGGGTGTACTGCCACCGCGCAACTCCTTGCTCTCCACGAGGCGTTGGCCGCGGTCGGCGAGTCCGACCGGCGCGAACTGGGCCCCGTTGCCGGGCGTGCCGTCCGACTGCGTACGACGGACGGCACGGCGGCGCCCGAAGACGCCTACCTGTCGGCGGAGTTGGAACCCGGCGAGACGCATCCGTTCGCGTTCGCCGCGTACGACACCCCTGCGCTGACGTGGCTGCACCCCGCGTACGCCGACCTGCCGATCGGCTCCGCCGCCGACCGTGCCGCCTTCCTCAAGGTGCTCGGCGCGGCCGACGCGCCGAGGCTCGTGCGTCCCCGCGCGGTCGGCAAGGTGTATACGGGCGACCGGTGTTCGCTGCCCGGACTGCCCGCCGAGGGGTGGTGCGGAACGCCCGCCCGCACGCGCGAACTCCGCCGCCTCGGCGCCGACCACACGCTCGACGACCACGACAGCCCGGACCTGGCCGCCGTCGCGGCGTCGATCGCCGCCGACCCCGACCGCGAACGCCGCCGACGCCGCGCGGTCGCCCTGGTGCACACCCTGGCCCGCGCCCACGGGCGGCGCGCATTCACGGTCGAGGCGGCGTACGGCTACTACGGCTGGCACCGCAAGGGCCGCACCGCGCCGCTGTGGATCTGGCGGGTACGGGACGTCGCGTGGCTCGAACGCGCCGACGGCACGCCCGCACGCCCCGGCGAACTCCACCTGCCGACACCGGCGTCCGCGGCCCTCTTCGGCGACGAGGACCCGGGCTACCTGCACCCGGGGATCCACGAGGCCACCCGCGTCCACGCGGACACGCTCGTCGCACTCGGCCTCACCGGCGACCCCGGCGCGGAGGACCTGGTGGCCCGCCTGCGCGAACTGCGCCGCCGGACCGGTGCGCGATCTCCCGGCGATCGGCCGGGAACGCCGTTCGACGCGGTCGTCGCCGACGCGGTCGCCGTCTACCGGGCCTTCGCCGTCCTGCTCGGCAGTGGCCACCGTCGGACCGACACCGAACGCACGCTGCGCGCCGCCGCCCGTGAGCCCTTCGTCCTCACCGACTTGGGATGGCGCCGTCCCGCCGAGGTGCTGTGTGGGCCGTCGATCCTGGGCGGATACCGGGCGTTCGTCCCACCCGAACCGGGCCTGTCGGTGCTGTGGGACGCCCTGGGCGTACGCGAGCCGGTCGAAGACGACCTCGCCGCCGTTCTCCACGAGGCGGCCGTGGACACGTCGCGTCCCGAGGAGGAAAGGCTCGGCGTCACGTTGGAGGCGCTGCGCCGCCTGGCCCTGCTGCTCGGGGACGGTCGCACGCCGTCCCCGGCGTCGGCCGCCACATTGAGCACCCTGCCCCTGCGCGTGCGCGGCGGCTGGACGGCCCGCCGACCCGTGTACGCCCTCGACAACCGCCACCTCGCCGGCGCCCTGTCCCGCCACGTCCCGGTGTGGCAACCAGGCGGCGACCTCCAGCAGTTCGCCGCACTGCTCGCACCCCGTGACGGCCCGGACACCGCCGCCGGGTGCAATCCGCTGCGCGTGACCCGCGTCGAACCGCTGGACGCCGTCGTCCTCGACGGCAGCCGGTCGGCCGCCGCCCCAGCACTCACCACCGCCTACCGCCGCGCGATCGCGCGCCTCCGCGACACGCTGGTGCGCGACGAACCCGAGGCCGCCGCGGCCTGCACCGACTGGTCACGCCTGTCCGCGCTGGAAGTCCGTGTCCTCCCGACGCCACGAATTGCCCTGCCGCTCACCGGTGATGGCGCCACCATGGTCGAACTCCCCACCGACGCACACGCCGACGCCCATCGCGGTGTCCTGTACATCGCCTCCGCCGAGGCTCTGGAGACCACGCGCGGCGCCGGCCAGGCCGTCGCCGCGTGGTTCACGCGCGAGCGCACGCGCGTGGGGCACGTCTGGCGGGACGTGTGGGAGCACGAACACGCCCGCACCGACGGCCCCGAGAACACCGCCAAGGCCGCGCCCCTGTTGCCGTCCGCCCGTGCACGCGACGACGCCAAGGCCAGGCGGATTGAACATCTGCTGCGGACGCGGACCGAGGGGGGTGTCGCGAACAGCGCTCCTACGCAGCCGAGTTCCCCGGCCTCGCCACCCCCGGTCCCAGCACCGGCGCCGGATTCCGTCGATGCCGGCCCGCCGCGCACCCCTGCACCTCGCACTCCACCCCGTATGCCGCAACGGCACCTGGTCGACCCCGCCACACTGCCCGAGCCCACCACGATCCCCTCGGCCGGGTCAGGAGAGGCGCCCGCGTCCGACGCTGCGATGACGCGTCCCCGCACCGACCGGCCCGGAGGCGCCACGGACGGGCTCCCCGCGCCGCTCGCGTCCGCGGTGCCGCCCCAGCAGCACAGCGGGGCACCGGCGTACACGCCGCAGGAGCGCGAGTCGACCGCGTACGAGCTGCTGCGCATGGTGCTGGCGCGGCAGGGCATCAGCCTCTCCGACCACCGCGCGCAGGCCGGGCTCGGGGCCGATGCGGTGGACTCGCTCGGGCAGTTCTACGAGATCAAGGCCCACGCGGGCGCCGAGCCCCGCGAAGTGACGCTGACCGTCGCCGAGTTCGAACGCGCCCTCGTCGCGGGGGAGCGGTTCTCTCTCGTCGTCGCCGCCAATCTGGAGGCAGGTGCGGGGATTCCCCGACTGCGGATCATCACCGACCCGCTCCGGCACCTCGGCGTCGAACGCTCGCAAGTGATCAGGGTTACCGGTCTGCACGAGACGGCGGACGCCGCCATCGTCCACGAATGGCGGCCGCCCGGGCCGGAGTCGCCCGGGCCGGAGTCGCCCGGGCCGGAGTTCCCTGGGCCAGAGTCGCCCGGGGATGAGACGGCGGCGGAAGTCGACGCGTGAAAGACGCGCCCCCGACGCGCCCCCGCTACCGCCACCCGCCCGCAAACCGGGCAACCACGGTCACCCGCCCGAAGGCAACGCCCCCGCCACCACGTCGCCGCCCTTCAGCACCGCCATCGGCGGCCGGTCGGCGAGTACGCCGATGTCCGTCACCGGATCGCCGTCGACCACCAGCAGGTCCGCGAGCTTGCCCGCCTCGACCGTGCCCAGGTCGTCGCCGCGCCGGGCGAGTTCCGCGCCGTTGCGGGTGGCCCAGCCGATCACCTCAAGCGGCGAGACGCCCGCGTGTTCGGTGTAGAGCCGCAGTTCGCGCCCGTACAGTCCGTGGGCGAAACCGATGGCACCGTAGTCGTCGCCCAGCACGAACCGCACGCCGGCCGCCTGGGCCTTGGGGATCGCCTCGTACATGTGCGCGAGATCCGCGCGGATCGCCGCCGCGCCGAACCCGAAGCCGTCGCCCATCAACTCCAGGAAATGCTTCGGGAAGTGCAGCGACGGGACGACCGACGCGCCGGTCTCCACCAGTGCCGCGATGATCTCGTCGTCCATCTCGTCGCAGTGGTCGACGATGTCGATGCCCAGCTCCAGCGCCATCATGATGGCCGGCTTGTTGACCAGGTGGGCCCGGATCAGCACCCCGCGCGAGTGCGCCGCGTCGATCGCGGCGGCGAGTTCGTCGCGCGTCATCTCGATGCGGTCCTTGGGGGCGAGGGTGCCGTGACCGCCGGTGACGAACAGCTTGACGACCTCGGCCCCGCGCTTGATCTCCTCGCGGACGCCGAACCGGAACCCGTCCGCGCCGTCGCAGATCCGCACCGCGCCCGGGGCGGGCATGCCCCAGTGCCACGGCACCGCGTCGTTGGCGTGGCCGGTCGTGGACAGCTCCCGGCCCGACGGCCAGAACCGCGGGCCGGGGACCAGCCCGTCCTCGATGGCCTTCTTGACCCCCGGCTCGACCTCGTTGGCCCCGCCCGCCCCGACCACGCCGGTGTAGCCGTGCTCCAGTGCGGTACGCAGGTTCTTCGCCGCGACTAGGGCCTGGTACGACGGCGGGAAGTCGTTGCCGTAGGGGACGTTCGGCCGCGACCCCAGCTCGTGGTAGGTCGCGTGGAAGTGGCAGGTCCACATCCCGGGCATCACCGTGCGCCCGGCGAGGTCGACCAGTTCGTCGCCGTCCTCGGGGGCGGGGGCCTCGGCCGCGACGTCCGCGATGCGCCCGTCCGCCACCACGACCGTGCGTCGGGCCGCGGGACCGTTGACGCCGTCCAGCACGGTGGCGTTGGTCAGGAGCAGTCTACCCACTGCGGCCTCGATTCCCCGGGGAGCGCCGTCGCCGCTCCGTACCTGCGTGACTTGCCTGCCTGTATGTCACGCGGCGGGTGAAGGAGCAAGGTCACCGACCGGTTGGCGGCGCGGCACGCCGCCGCGTACTCGCGGGGCGCGACGCGCGCGTCCGGCCGCGTCAGGCGCAGGTCAGCGAGCTCAGCGCGGCGTCGAGCCGCAGCGTCGCCTCGGTCGCCGCCGCCTCCAGTTCCGGGCGGCCCGTGACCGCGAGCATCACGTGGGGGTCGAGAGCCTGGACGACGGTGGCGTCGCCGTCCCGCCGCACGACGACGTTGCAGGGGAGCATCACACCTATGGAGCGGTCGACGCGCAGCGTCTGACGGGCGATCGACGGGTTGCAGGCACCGAGGATGAGGTAGTCCTCCATGTCCTCGCCGAGCCGCTGCTTGAGCGTCGCGGCCATGTCGATCTCGCTCTCGATGCCGAAGCCCTCGGCGGCCAGTGCCTCGCGGACGTCGGCCACGGTCGTGGCGAAGTCGCGGCTGACGCGAATCGTGCGGTCATAAGGCATGGGACAGCAGCCTCTCTTGATGGTCCCTTGGGCCCCCACCTCCCCGAAGCATGCCCTGAACGGCGATAAAGGCGGGGTCAGCATCAGTGCGTCTTCGGTTAACCGGAGCGGGGCGGTCCACGCGCAGTTCACCGCGAGCACGCCGCGTTTGAGCGGACGCGGGATCTGACACGACGTCCGGCGCCGGATGCCGTGTCGAACCCGACGCGGGGTCCGACACCGCGTCACGAGCGGATGACGCACCGGAACCCCGCACCGCACCCTCCCTGCAACCGCGTCCCGCTGGTAAGCCGAACGGGGGGATTGCCCGCGGTTCAGGGCGTCGCGTACCGCCTGCCGTCCGGCGGCGTGATCCATTGGCCGGGTGGCAGGACGACTTCGCGGAGTACGAATGCGGGCACCCGGTGTGACAGTTGCCGCAACGGCCCGATGGCGCAGGGTGATCGCCGCCGCGACTGCCGCGACCGCCTTCGCGGCCGGGCTGCCGGCGACGGCACACGCGGCACCCCGGCCGCCCGCACCGACCCCGCCCGCACCGACCCCGCCCGCACCGACCCCTCCCGCAGCGACCCCTCGCGCAGCGAACACTTCCGCGTCGACGCCACCAGTCCCGACGACTCCGGCATCGACGCACCCCGCCTCCGTCCCGCCTGCCGCGCCGCGGTTCGATCTGCTGCGCGTGGGACAGCAGGTGGCCGCGCTCTCGAAGGCCATCGACGAGGCGAGTGCCCGCGCCGAGGCCGCCCGTTCGGCCGCCGACAGGCAGCGGCAGCGCATCGCCGAGCTCCAGCTCAAGGAGAGCGCGGCCCGCGCGCGGACGGAGTCGATGAGCGCCGAGATCGGCCAACTGGCCAGTCTGCGCTATCGATCCGCGGGAATGTCGCCCGCTGCCGACTTCATGCTGCGCGGCGGCGGCACCGACCGCCTGCACATGGGGGCGGTGTACGCGCGTATCGCCTCCTCGCAGGCCTCGCTGGAGAAGACGTACGCCGCCCGGCATCGCGAACTCGAAGCCGTGCTCGCCGAATCCCGTGCCGCGACGCGCACCCTCACCGAACGCGAGAGTGCCGCCGACCGCGAACTCGCCACCCTGCGCGAGGCGTCCGCGCAGGCGATGCGTCTGCTGACCGGTCTCGATCTGACCGGCCTCGACCCGGCCGGGCACCCGTCCGGGCCCGGGCTGGATCCGGGCCCGGCGGGGCGCGGCGCGCTGATGTTCGCGGTGTCGCAGATCGGACGCCCGTACGTCTGGGGTGCGACGGGCCCTGACGCGTACGACTGTTCGGGCCTGACGCTGCGCGCGTGGCAGAGCGTCGGCGCGACGCTGCCGCGGACGTCGCAGGAGCAGTGGGCGCAACTCCCGCGCGTGGCACCGGCGGACATGCGTCCCGGCGACCTGGTCGTCTACTTCCCGGACGCCACCCACATCGGCATGTACCTCGGTGCCGGCATGATGGTGCACGCTCCACGGCCCGGCCGCCACGTCACGACCGCCAAGGTCGACTCCCTCCCGATCCTCGGCGTCGTCCGACCCAAGTCCCCCTGAGGCAAACGCTGTTGCGAGCCTCGCAGCCACCGCCCGTCGGATCCGCAACTACCTTGCGTGGCCACACTGTTCGCACCGCCCGGCCCGAGCAGCCCCACCTTTCGCCTCGGCCCCGCCCCGTCCCGTGGCCGAACAACGCGTATCTGGAGGCGGCGACGGTTCAGCGCGTGCTACCCGGCCCGACCACGCCGCTCCCGTCCCTCCTCAGATGTACTCCGTCTCCTCCACCCCCCGCGCCTGCGCGTACGCGCACAGCAGGCGCGCCTCCGGGGACAGCGGGCGGCGGGTCCACACCAGGGCGACCGTACGCACCAGCGGCGGCGACAGGGAGCGTACGGCGACGGAGGGGGCGAAGCGGTGGGCCAGGTCGCGGTACCACAGCACCGAACCGTGGCCCGCGGCGACGCAGGCGACCCAGGCGCCGCGTTCGTCCGTCTCCATGACCACGCGCGGCCGCACCTCGTGCCGGGTGAACCACTGCTCGAACTGCCGGCGGCGAACGCTGCCCGGGGTCGGCAGGATCATGTCGGCGCCGTGCAGGGCCTGCCACGGCACCGGGTCGGGCAGCCGTGCCCCCGGTGGCGACACGAGCACGATCTCGTGGTGGTGCAGCGGCTGCACCCGCAGGTCGGCCGGGACCGGCAGGTCGACCAGCACGATGTCGACCTCGCCCTTGCGCATCGCCTCGACGGCCAGGTCGGGCCCCTCGTACGGGCACGCGTCGGCGGCGATGTCCGGGTGCCGGGTGCGGAACGCCGGGAGAATGTGGCTGATCAGCTCGATCGCCAGGCTCTGGGTGGCCCCCACGACCAGCCGTCCGCCGCTGCCGGTCTCGTCCTCGGGCTGGAAGGTGTCCTCGATCGCCCGCACCCCGCTCAGGATGCGCTTGGCGAGGTGGGCTATGCGCGCGCCCTCGGCGGTCGGCACGACGCCGCGCCCGCCGCGGACGAACAACTCGGTGCGCAGCTCCCGTTCGAGCGATTGCAGGGCGCGCGAGAGTGCGGACTGGTCCACGAACAAGGCGTTCGCCGCGGCGGTCATGCCCCCGTGTTCGACCACCGCCAGCAGATAGCGAAGCTGCTGGAGGGTCACTCGGCCTCCCGCCCGGCGTCCGCCCCGGGGACCAGGATCGCCCGGAACGCCGCCCGGATGTCGTCGGTGCGCAGCGGCTCGGGGGAGACGAGCCCGAGCATCGAGATGCCGTCCATCGCCGCGGTCAGCGCCATCGCCTGGGCGGGCGTGGTGCGGCGGGCGAGCATCGCGGCGGTGGCGGTCGAGTAGACCGTCGCGAGTTCGCGCAGTTCCGGGTGGCGCATGGCCGCGACGGTCAGCTCGAAGTCGACCACGACCTGCCGCTGGTACCCGGCGTGCGCGAAGACGATGAGGTCCGCGATGGCGTCCGCGAGCCCTTCCGGGCCGATGTCGCCCAGCGACTCGGCCCATTCGTGCATCCACGCGACGTAGCGGCGCACGACGCGTTGCAGCGCGACGTAGCGCAGGTCGTCGATGGTCGCGAAGTAGTACGTCGTGGAACCCAGCGGCACCCCGGCCTGCCGGGCGACCGCGCGGTGCGTCAGGCCGTCGAGGCCGTGTTCGAGCAGGACTTCCTCGGTGGCGGCGATGACCCGCTCGCGGCGCCGGGGGTCGGCAGGCCCTCGTGGCGTACGGTCGCGCGACAACATCGGGACCCCCTCCCTCGGACGCCGTGACACCGTACCGAGAACCGGAACACGTGTACACAGATTCCGGGAGGCGGGCGGGTGAAGGGCAGGCGAGGGGAGGGGATCCGTCGCAAATCAGCTTTGCGGCAACGGGATCCGCAGGAAACGACCTGGTTCAGTTGACGACTTCGGCCGCCTCCTGGCCGCTCGGCCGCGGCGGCGGCCAGCCGGGAACCAGCCCGAGGTCCTTGCACACCTTCTGCGCGCGCACGATCTCGCCGCAGTACGCGTCCGCGTCGGGCGACGACGCGAGCCATCCGATCACCTCGCCCGGCACCTCGGCCGGGGCGCTGCGGAAGTGCGCGCTCAGGTGCTTCGCCGAACCGCGGGCCTTCTGCGCCTCGGTGATGATGTGCCCGGGGTCGACGTTGTACGCGCGCAGGCCCTGGTCCCGGTACTCCGCGTGCAGAACCCCCGCGACGCGCGCGAACGCCGCCTTGGAGGCCGCGTACGCGACACCCCACCCGCCCGCGCCCGCGGGCCCCGGCGGGTTGAGCGTGGCCGAGCCGGACGTCATGTTGATGACGTACGACCGCTCCTGCCGCAGCAGGTGCGGCACCAGCTTCTTGATCAGCACCAGTTGGTGCAGGTAGTTGCCGGTCAGCATGTTCTGCGCGGCGTCGAGCGGCAGGTCCAGGAGCCGGTCCATGGCGCCCGGGCCCTGGTAGATGGCGTTGTTGAACAGCACGTCGACGCGCCCCCACGCGTCGAGGGCCGCGTCGCACGCCGCGGCGATCGAGTCCTGGTCCATCAGGTCCATGCGCAGCGGCAGCGCGCGGCGGCCGAGCGCCTCGACCTCGCGCGCGGTGGTCTCCAGGCTGCCCGGGACGGCGACCGATTCCTGCGGGCCGCTGGACGTGGTCGGTCCGGTGCGGCCCTCGCCCTCGCGGAGGGTGCGCGCGGTCAGCACCACGTCGTACCCGGCCCGTGCGAGGGCCAGGGCGCCGCAGCGGCCGATGCCCCGGCTGCCGCCGGTGACGAAAGCGACGGGTGCGCCTGCCGTTTGGTCCGGCTGAGTGGGAGTGCTCATGATCGCACCCTGGCAGATTTAGTTGACCATGTCTAGTACTTCGCGCCGGGGTCCGGCGCCTCTCCGGCCGCCAGCTTCCCGGCCCGGTCGCGCGCCGCTGCGGCCTCGGCCGCCCGGCCCAGCCGCTCGGCGAGCCGGGCCCGGGTCAGCCAGTTGTACGGGCTGCTCGGCCGCACCCCGATGCGCTCGCTCAGCAGCGTCCGCGCCACGTCGTCCCGCCCGGCCCGGATCGCGGCCTCCAGCAGCGTCTTCTGCACGGCGTCGCGCTGCGCGTGGCTGCCGCCGTACGTGTTGAGCCGGGTCCGCAGCGGCAGCAGCAGGTCCGTCGCCTGGTCGTACCGCCCCTGCGCGTACGCGATCAGGGCCCGGCACACCGGCACCCCGACGTCCTCGGTCATCGCGTGGTTCGACACCCCCGGGTGCGGCGTCGCGAGCCACGCCTGCCGGTCGCGGACCAGCGCCTCGGCCTCCGCGACCCGGCCCGCGCCCAGGTAGGCCATCACCGCGTGCACGTCGTTGAACGCGTAGAACGGGCCGTCCCGGCGCGCCGCCCACGCGTCCGCCAGCTTCGACCACCGCTCGGACTCGTCCTCCCCGGCCAACAGCAGCCGCCACAACAGCGCGGAGGCGTCCAGGAGTTCCATCGCCAGGCCCTCGGACTCCTCGTTGTGCAGCGCCGCGTCGTAGACGGCCAGCGCGCGCGCCGCGTCGCCGGACTCGATCGCGTACAGCGCGTAGTGCCACCAGTTGTGCACGTTCAGGTAGTTGCCGCTCGACCAATCGTCGGTCCGCGCGTCGAGGTAGGCGATGCCCTCCGCGAAACGCCCCTGCATCTCGTACGTGTGCACCACGGCGTGGATGCCCCACACGTCGCGCGGATTCGCCTCGACCGCGGCCAGCCCGACCTGTTCGGACCGGTCGTAGTGCCCAGACTCCTCCAGGCCGAACGCGTACATCCCCAACAGCGGCCCGTGGTGCGGGTCTTGCTCGTCCCACGCGGACAGCGCGCCGCCGACCCGGTCGCGCAGCCGCCCCGCGTCGCCGGTGAAGAAGTCGATCTGGTGGCCCACCGCGAGCGCCAGCAGGTCGTGCGGGTGCGCCACCACCAGGTCGCCCAGCAGCCGCCCGGCGGTGTGGAAGTCGCCGTCCAACCACGCCGACGCCGCATCCACGTGCGCCAGCTCGCGCGGGGTGGACGCTGCCCGGTCCAGCCCGGCGCGGAAGCGCCCGAACCGTTCGCGCGCCTCGGCGGCGTCCGACTCTTCGGTGCCCAGCAGGCCCAGGTACGCGGAGAACACCTGCGCCAGCGGCGAACGCGGCGCGGCCGCCACCGCCGCGGACGTCTCGCGGCCGACCTCCGGGCGGAAGAACACCAGGGCGTCCAGGGCCCGTTCGAGGTGCCCCGCGGCCTCGTCGCCCGTCTCCGTCATCGGCTGTCCGTGCCGGTCGGCGGTCATCGCCACTCCCATCCCGGCCCCGCCCACGGAGGCCGCAGTGCCATCTGTACCGATTCAACCCCCTTCCAGGTCACTGGTGCGGTGACCGCGAACGTTCGCCGGTTCTCGCCGAGAACCGGCGAACGTTCGCGGTCGGCGCACCAGGTGGGTCCAGGCAGCGCCCAACAGTGGGTCTAGCCCCACCCCGACCGGCGGCTGGAGGCAATGTCCGCCGCCCGACCCGCGAACAGACTCGAATCCGTGGACGACACGTCGAGGAACACGCACAGATCGCACGCATCGCACACGCCGGGGACCACGAATGGACGAGGGGACGGGGTCGGCATGAGCCCGCACGGAACGCCGCAGCAACGGCCGTACGAAGTACCGCGGCAGCGGACCCGCAAGAAGCCCGCCACCGTGCGGGTCGCCCGCTGGAGCGCCGCCAACCCGTGGCGCGCCATCGGCATCTGGGTCGCGCTCGTCGTGGCCTGCCTCGTGGTCGGCGGCATCGCCGGCACCGAGAAGGCCACCAACAGCGACCTGGGTGTCGGCGAGGCCGGCCGGGCCGGGGACATCGCCCGCGAATACGGGCTGGTCCCGCCCGCCACCGAGAACATCCTCATCACCGCCAAGGACGGCAGCCTCGACAAGGCCGAGGCCGAGCGCGCCGCCGCGCTGGCCGCCGAGCGGGCCAAGGGCGCCGAGCACGTCGCGTCCGTCGGCACCACGCTCGTGTCCGCGGACGGCGGCGCGTACCTGGTCCCCGTCGACCTGGCCGGCGACCCCGACAAGGCCACCGACCACATCGGGTCGCTCGTCAAGGCCACCAAGTCGGTCGCCAAGGAGTTCCCGGACCTGCGCGTCGAGCAGATCGGCGACGGAACCGGCGCCAAGGCCATCGAGGAACAGATCGGCAAGGACCTCGGCCAGGCCGAGCTGTTCAGCCTGCCCGTCACCCTGGTCATCCTGATGGTCGCCTTCGGCGCGCTGATCGCCGCCGCCGTCCCGGTCGTCCTCGCGATCACCGCCGTCGGCGCCTCGGTCGGGCTGTACGGCCTCGCCTCCGCGGTCTTCCCCGACCCCGGCACCGCGTCCAGCATCATCATGATGATGGGCATGGCGGTCGGCGTGGACTACTCCCTCTTCTACGTGCGCCGCGAACGCGAGGAACGCGCCAAGGGCCGCGGCCGACTCGACGCCATCGAGATCGCCGCCGCGACCTCCGGGCACGCCGTCGTCGTCTCGGCCGTCGCGGTCGCCGTCTCGATGGCCGGGATGTACGTCGCGGGCGACGCGATCTTCTCCGGCCTCGCCACCGCCGGGATCATCGTCGTCATCGTCGCCTGCGGCGGATCGCTGACCGTGCTGCCCGCGCTGCTCGCCAAGCTCGGCAACAAGATCGACCGACCGCGCGTCCCCGTCCTGTGGCGCCTCACCGCCCGCGAGGACCGCGAGCCGCGCGTCTGGAAGGCCCTGCTGCGCCCCGCGCTGAACCACCCGCGCCGCACGCTCGGCATCTCGGTCGTCGCGCTCGGCCTGCTCGCCCTGCCGGCGTTCGGGATGAAGCTCCAGCAGACCTCGTTCGACGACTTCCCGCGCGAGATGCCGCTGATGCAGACGTACGACCGCATGACCGCCGCGTTCCCGAGCGAGCACGCGGCGACCGACATCGTGGTCCTGGCCCCCGCGGGCAAGGAGGCCGCGACCCGCGCCGCGCTGGACGACGCCGTCGCCCGCATCCACGACAACCCGCTGTTCGTGAAGGACGAGCGCACGGACGTCAAGACCTCCGCCGACGGCCGGGCCTTCTCGGTCCAGGTGACCTCGCCCTACGGCAGCAACAGCAGCAACGCCAAGGACGCGCTCACCGAACTGCGCGACGAGATCCTGCCGTCCACCGTCGGCACCGTGGAGGGCGCCGAGTCCGCGGTCGCGGGCGAGACCGCGGAGAACCGCGACTACGCCGAGCACGTCATGGACAAGCTGCCGCTCGTCATCACCTTCGTGCTGCTGCTGACGTTCGTGATGATGGCCTTCACCTTCCGGTCCGTGGTCATCGCGCTCAGCGCCATCGCGATCAACCTGCTGTCCGCGCTCGCGGCGTTCGGCCTGCTGGTCGTCGTGTTCCAGAACCAGTGGGCGGAAGGCATCCTGGACTTCCAGTCCAACGGCGCGGTGATCTCGTGGCTGCCGCTGTTCCTCTTCGTGGTGCTGTTCGGCCTGTCGATGGACTACCACGTGTTCGTCGTCAGCCGGATCCGCGAGGCGGCGGCGAGTGGGCTCAGCACCCGGGACGCGGTCGAACGCGGCATCACGTCCTCGGCCGGTGTCATCACCAGCGCGGCGATCGTCATGGTGTCGGTGTTCGCGGTCTTCGCGACGCTCAGCATGCTGGACATGAAGCAGATGGGCGTCGGCCTCGCGGCCGCGGTCCTGATCGACGCGATCGTGGTGCGCATCGTGGTGCTGCCCTCGCTGATGGTCCTGCTGGGGCACCGCAACTGGTGGCCGGGCAAGCTGCCCGGTGCCGGGCGCCGCGCGGTGCCGACCGCGCCTGCCGCGCCTCCGACGCCGCCGTACACCCCGAGCGGGCACGTAGGCTGACGGGTCGAATGTCGGACGCGTGAACCGTGCCACCGGGGCCCGCAACTCCTCCTGACCGCAGGGGAGTTGCGGGCCCTGACCCGACGCCGCCCGCCCCCGGCAGGATCCTCATGCGGTACGCATCTCCTCGGGTCTCGCGGTGTCCGAACGCCTCGCTCGTCATCACCGAACAATGCGCCGACCCGCAGGAGTTGGACGAAGGCGTTGAGTTACGCCGCCGCGATCCGCGTGCCAGGCCCCCGCCCCCGTGCTCTGCCGCCCCCAACCACGCTCCGATCCTCCGCTCCCGCTCCACCCTCTCCGCTCCCGCTCCCCGCCCCCGTTCCGCTCTGTGCCCCCTCCGCTCGGGCTCCCCGCTCCCGTTCCGCTCTCGCTCTCCGACTCGCCCTTCCGCGTCATGCCTCTCCCCTTGCTCGCCGCCCTTGAGGCGGCGATCTGCTCGTGCAACGGCCGGGGCGATGGGTGACGCGGAAGAGCATGTGGAGCGCCCGCTGCTGTCGAGGCCGCCACTTGGAGTGCGCGCGTCGTCGTCCTTTTGCCCCTGCTGTCCGCCCTTCCCTCTCCGCCCGCGCCGGAGGCGAACGGTCGGACGGCGGCCGCGTGGGTGGGGGTTGTTCCCGCACAGTCGGCGGGTGCGGATCCTGATCGGTGGTGAGGGCGCGGGGCGTCAGGTGCGTGGTTGGGCGGCGCGTGCGGCCAGGGCTGCGACCTCCCCGGCGACGTCGTTCCACAGTGCCGCCGGGAGGTCGTGGCCGACGCCCGGGAGGGTGACGAGGCGGGAGCCGCGTACCAGCTTGTGTGTGGCGTGGGCGGCCCGCACCTTCAGGATCGGGTCCTCCTCGCCGTGCAACACCAGGGTCGGGTGGCGCAGTTCGGACAGTTTGGCGCCGTGCCACTGGGCGCCGATCTGGCGGCTCTGCGCCTTCTTGTCGCGCGGCCCGCTGTCGACCTCGGCCTCCACCCACGCGCGGGCGGCCTCCTCGTCGAACGGGTGGCCCGGCGACGCGACCCCGCGCCACACCGCGAGCGAGGCTTCGATGTCGCCCTCGCGGCCGTCCGGGAACTTGGTGCGCGCCAGCTTCGCCAGCAGCCCGAACCGCAGGTAGCGCAGCACCCGCAGCCCCGCCACGTCGCTCGGCACCGCGGCCGACGAGGTGACGCTGAGCACGCGGTCGGGGTGCCGCAGCGCGACCCGCTGCGCGATGAGCCCGCCCATCGAGTGCCCGAAGATGTGCGCGCGCTCCCAGCCGAGTTCGTCCATCACCGCGACCGCGTCGTCGGTCATGTCCTCCGAGGTGTATGCCTCGCCGCGCTTGCCGAACAGCGCCTTGAAGGGGTTTCCGGTCTTGGTCTCCGGCATCCGCGTCGACTCGCCGGCGTCGCGCTGGTCGTAGCGGACGACCTCGAACCCGGCATCGGCGAACGCGTTGCTCAGCCCGTCCGGCCACCAGAAGCGCGCGGTGGCGAGGCCCATGACGAGGAGCAGCGGTTCGCCGCGCGAGCCTTCGAGGCGGTCGTACGCGATGTCGACGCCGCCGTTGCGGGCGTACTGCGTCGCGGTCCAGGTGCGGGGGATCGGCGGGACCGGCGTGTCGGTCTGCCCGGAGCCGTCGGTGGCGGCCGTGGTCATGGTGGTCTCCCTTCCCGGGGGTCGGCGGTCCACCCGGTCAATAACTGCGATCGTTGTTCGCAGTTATTGCACAGTACCCTACTGCATACGCCGTTCGCAGAAAGGGGAAGGTCGCCGTGGCCGCCGCCGACAGCATCTGGCTCCGCCCCGAACGCGCCTCGCGCGGCCCGGCGCCCGGCTACGACAGGGACGCCCTGGCCGCGGCCGGTATCGCGCTCGCTGACGCCCAGGGCCTCGCCGCGGTCACCATGCGGGCCGTCGCGGACGCGCTCGGAGCCGGCCCGGCCTCGCTGTACCGCTACATCGCCACCCGCGAGGAACTCGTCGAACTCATGGTCGACCGCGCACACGCCGGGATCCGCCTCCCCGAGCGCACCGGAGACTGGCTCGCCGACCTGCTCGCGCTGGCCCGCGAGACCCGCCGCGTCACCCTCGACCACCCCTGGCTGCTCGACGCGACCGCGACCCGGACACCGCTCGGCCCCAGCACCGTCGCCTACCTCGAACACGCCCTCGCCGCCGTCGCGGAGGTCGACGTCCCGACCCGCGACAAACTGGAGGCCATCGCGGTACTGAGCGCGGTCGTGGCGGCGCTGGCGCGCACCGAGGTCGCCCAGGCCCGCGGCGGCCGGACGATCCCGGAGTGGCAGCAGGCCCAGGCCGCGTACCTCACCCACGTCGCCGCCGCGGGCGAACACCCTTACCTGGCCGCCGCGTTCGCCGACCAGAGCGCGGAACCGGAGCCGGTGGAGCAACTCTTCACCCGCATCGTGACAGGCGTGCTCACAGGCCTGCTGCGCCCTTGACCGGTGTGGACGCGAGCGACCGAACCCCCTTGAGTCCAGCGCTACTCAGGGCATCCGGCGCCCGCGGTGCCCCGCGATCCGCTCAGTCGCGCAGCAGCGCGCAGACGAAGTCCTCCTGCACGGCCCGCAGCCGCTCCAACAGCACCGGATCGGCCGTCTTGTTGACCTGGACGCTGACCGAGAACGTCAGCGAGCGCCGACCGTCGGGCGTGGACGCCGCCAACTGGGTGTATCCGGCGGTGTTGCCGGTATGCCCGTACACCACGCCGCAGCGGGTCGTGTAGCGGAAGATGCCCAAACCGGCGTCGTTGTGCCCGGGGCCCGCCGGCTCGGACGCGCCGCCGCCGACGAACGCGGTCTGCTGCGCGTACTCCGCGGGACCGGCCAGTCGTCCGCTCGCCCACGCACGCATGAAGTCGCCGGTTTCCGCCGGCGTCGACGTGACCGCGCCGGACGCCCACACGCCCGACATGCCGAACAACTCGCTGACGTCCTCGGGCGCGTCGGGCGGGTCGACGAAGTAGCCGTGGATGTACGGCTCGTGCATCTCGAACCCGGACGGCAGGCTGGTGCGGCGCAGGTCCAGAGGGCGGAACACCTGGGTGGCGAGGAGGTCTTGGTACGACTGCCCGGTCGCCGCCTCGGCCATCAGCGCGACGGCGATGTTGTCGGAGTTCGAGTACTGGTAGCGGCCGCCCGCCGGGAAGTTGAGCGGCTTGTCGGCCACGAAGTCCAATAGGCGCCGTGAGTCGAACACGTGGTGCGGATCGGCCCGGATGACGGAGCGGAACGACTCGGCGTCGCTGAAGTCGGGCAGGCCGCTGGTGTGGTTGAGCAACTGACGCAGCGTCACCGCTCCCCAGGCGGCGGGCAGTTGCGGCAGGCGTTCGGCGAGGGTGTCGTCGAGGTCCAACAGGCCACAGCGGACGAGCGACAGCGCCACCGCGCCGCTGTACGCCTTCGACGCACTCGCCAGCCGCATGAAGTCGTGCGGTGTGGGCGGACGCGTCGTGCCCACCTCGGACACCCCGGCCCGGTAGACCTTGCTGCGCCCGTCCTCGTGCAGCACCGCGATCACGCCGGGCGGGCCGTCCGGCCGTGCGGTCAGCTCGACCAGCTGCCGCCGCAGCTCCTCATCGCCTCCATCGCCGTAGCCGTTCCCGTCCGCACCGCCGTGACCGGCCTGCGCCGCGCCGGGCGCCAGGGCGATCCCGGTCACGAGCGCGACGGCCGCCCCCTTGGCGGTGATCCGCTTGGCGAGTCCCATCCGGCGCCCTTCCGACGAGACAGTGACGTGAGGCATCACCGGAAGCATGAGGACGCCGTACGCCCACACCCGGCACCCGGCCGTGCAACACGACGAAATTCCGCCTTTCGGCCGCGCCCTCGTCGCGTGGCGTCACCCGCCGACCGCACGTCCCGGGTCCCGTTGTCAGACCGTGTCAAGCGGTGCGCCGTCGTCGGCCTTCGTTGCGTCGCGGCCGTACTGGGCGGCCTGGAGGGTGTACATGTCGGCGTAGGGGCCATTGGCGTCCATCAGGGTCGTGTGGGTGCCGTGTTCGATGAGGCGGCCGTGGTCGAGGACGTAGATCTTGTCGGCCAGGCGGGTGCTGGCCAGGCGGTGCGTGATCAGGATGACGGTCTGCCCGGCGTCGGCGAGGGAGCGGATCTTCGAGAACGCGGCTATCTCGGAGCGGGCGTCGAGGGCCGAGGTGGGTTCGTCCGCGATGATCAGGGCCGCGTCGCGGTAGCGGGCGCGGGCCAGAACGAGGCGCTGCCACTGGCCGCCGGACAACGCCACGCCGCCGACGTACGAGCGGTCCAGCAACGTCCCCCAGCCCTTGGGGAGTTCGTCGATGACACTGTCGGCCTCGGCGTACTCGGCCGCCGAGCTGAGGCGGGCGTCGGGGTACGCCGCGCGGGGCGTCGTGAGGCCCGGTCGCTCGGGCGACGAGCGGGGACGCCCGATGGCGACGTTGGCGGCGGCGGTGAACGGCCACTCGGTGAACGACTGTGATACCAGGGCGACTTGGGAGAAGAGGTCGTCCCGGTTGAGGTCGTTGTCGTCGGTGCCGTCCCACAGGATGCGGCCGTCGTCGGGGCGGTACAGACCGGCGATGAGCTTGGCGAGGGTGGTCTTGCCGGAGCCGTTCTCGCCCACCAGGGCGATGATTTCACCGCGGTCCAGAGTCAGCGAGACGCCGTCGATCGCGGGCTTCTCGCGGTCGGGGTAGGTGTAGGAGACGTTCTCGACGGAGATCCGGGACGGGAACGCCGAGACGGGGACGCCCCCTTCGGGGATCGCGTGTTCGTCGCACAGTTGGCAGGCGCGTTCGTAGTCGGCCAGGTAGAGGCTCTGCCGGTACGTCGCCTGGACCTCGGTGACCAGGCGCGACAGGCCGCCGGTGCCGGTGCGGATGGCCAGGACCGCGGTGCCGGACGCTGCGAGGTCGGTGCGCCCCGAGAGCACGAGCCAGGCCAGGACCGCGTACGTCAGCAGCGACGCGAGGCCGGACAGTGACGACGACGTGAGCCCCGTGACGGCCTCCGCCCGGGCGAGCCGCGTCTCCTCAGCCTCCCGGGCGGCGGCCATGCGGCGGTAATGGTGCAGCAGGTACGCCCCGACCCCGTGCACGCGGACTTCCTGCGCGGAGTTGCGGTCCTTGAGGTGCCACGCCAGTTCGTGCTGCTGGCGTCCGTGGTCGATCCAGGCCTGGGTCGAGCGGTAGCGGCGGCGGGCGTCCCGTACCGCACCCCAGGCCTGGGGGAGCGTGATGAGGATCAGGAGAGGCAGGAGGATCGGGTGCAGCACGGTCAGCACCGCGCTCGCCGCGGCGAGGGAGATCAGCGCGTTCACGATGCCGACGCTGTGCCCGATCATCCGGCGGGACGCGTCGGTTCCCCACCCGGCCGACTGGAGTAGGCGTTTGAAGTCGCCGTCCTCCAGGGTGCGCATCTCCACGCGCGCGACCTTGGTCATGAGTGTGACCTCGGCGGCGCGTTCGACCTTCGGTTCGAGGCGGCCCGCGGCGACGGTCGACAGCGCGTGCAGCAGAGCCGTCAGGGCGCCGGAGATGGCGACGGCGACGAGTGCGGGCAGGGCGTTGCGCACCCGGTCGGGCGTCGGCCCCTGCGCGAACAGCCCGACCAGGACCTGGTTGGTGGCCAGCAGACTGAACGCGCCGGTCAGGCCCTGCCCGAGTTCCGCGGCCGCCACCATGACCATCGCGCCGCGATCCGCCTGCCAGGCGAGACGCACGGACTGCGCCACCAGCCGCGGGAGTTGCCGGAACGTATCGAGAAGCGTCAGCTCCAGATGGGCCGCGCTGTGCCGGTAGTACGCGTGGTCGACCTTCAGGTCCCCGCCGAAGAGCTCGTGCCCGGACGCCACCCCGTCCGCGACCGCCTCCGCCGCGCGATCTCGCCCCCGCCCCCGCCCCCAAACCCGCCACCAGCCGCTCACCCGATCACTCCCCCCGGAAGACCCACGCGACAGCAGTCCAAAGCGCACCACAACTCTGTCCGCGCCGAGGCCGTCCGCCAAGCCATCCCCAGGGGGCGCGCGAAGCACAGCAAGGGGGAGGGGAGTTCGCCCCGGGCGCCCTTGCGCAAGGAGCCGATGTGTGAGTGACGGCGGACCAGAAGCGCCCTCCCAGGTCACGCCCTTCCCGGCTCCCGCACTCGGCCCAGGCCGTGCACCCGGGCGCAAGAAGCGCCGCCCCCGAGCTCACCCGCCGGTCGCGGTCATTTGCTCACGTACTCACCGCGCACGTGGTCTCCCGCTCACGCGGTCAGGCAACTCCCGCAGTCACACCTCACCCCGCTGCGCGCGGTCACCCCCGCGCCCGCCCGGCAGCCCTCAGCCCTCCCGCAGCCACCCTCACGCGGGCACGCCCCGCGCGCTCACCCCTCACCCCTCACACGGTGGCTGTCAAAACGCATCAAGCCCACCTCACGTGCTGACCCCCGCACGCGCTGCCCCCCGGACGCGCTCACCCCTCACCCCTCACACGGTCACCCTCACGCGCTGAGCCCCGCACGCACTGCCCCCGTACGCGCTGCCCCGCACGCGCTGGCCCCCTCACGCGCTGCCCCGCACGCGCTCACCCCACCCCCTCACCCCACACCCCCACACCCCTCACGCGGTCACGCTCACCCCCTCTCTCCTTTCCCTCACCCACCCTCCGGCCTTCTGCGACGTCGCGGGGGAAGCGGTCGGTCGGGGGGCCAGGCCTCCGGGCGGATTCTCGAAGCCATCAGGGCGATGTCGTCCTCGGCGCCGGAGCCGAGCTCGTCGAGGATCGTGTCCACGAGCAGGTCGAGGGACGCGTCTCGCGGGAGGCGGAGGGCGGTGAGGCGGGCCAGGGACGCGTCGATGTCCTCGCCGCGGCGTTCGACCAGTCCGTCGGTGTACAGCAGGAGTACCGGGCCCGGCCACGACGGGATCACCACCGACTCGTAGCCGCCGACCCCGGTGCCGAGCGGCGGGCCCGCCGGGACGTCCAGCAGGCGTACGCCCTGCTCCAGGATCGCCGCGGGCGGCAGGTGCCCCGCGTTGGCCACGGTGCACGCGCCCTGGGCCGGGTCGACGACGGCCAGCAGGCACGTGGCCGCCCGCTCGAACCCGGCCGCGGCGATCATCTCGTCCAGGCGGCCGAGGATGACGTGCGGCGGCAGATGGGCCGCCGCGAGCGCCCGCAGCATCGACCGGTAGTGGCTCATCGCCACGGCCGCGGCCACGCCGTGACCCATGACATCGCCCATCACCTGGAGCGTCCGCCCGCCCGGCAGCGCGATCGCGTCGAACCAGTCGCCGCCGACCAGCACCGACGCCCCGGCGGGCCGGTAGCGCGAGGCGATCTCGACGTCCGCGTGCGGGCCGCGCGGCTCGTTCAGCAGCGCCTGCTGGAGCTCCAGCGCGACCGCGTGCTCGTGCGTGTAGTGCACCGCGCTGTCGAGGGCGACCGCCGCGCGTCCCGCAAGCTCCTGTGCGGCCACGACGTCCTGGGCCGAGAACCCCGGTGAGTCGCCCGCCCGCAGCACCGTCAGCGTTCCGATCGCGTGGCCGCGCGCGGACAGCGGCACCAGCAGCCCGGAGTGCACCCCGGCGGCCAGGTAGGGACCGAGCCGCCCGACGTTCGGGGCGTTGCGGAGCATCGACTCCTGCGACGCGAAGTTGTCCATGACCGGCGCGCCCGAGGCCAGGCCCCGGTGCACGGCCGACCCCTCCTGGTAGTCGATGGGTCCGCCGGGCTGGTGCACGGCCTCCGCGACCGGCCGCAGGGCGGGCACGTACGCGAGTGCCGCACGGTGCATCCGCAGGGTCCCGTGCACGACCCCGCGTCCGATCTCGGCGTGTCCCTTGGGGAAGACGTCGACCGCGACCATGTCGCCCAGCAGCGGCAGCGCGAAGTCGGCCAGTTCGACGCACGTGGTGTCCATGTCGAGGGTCGTGCCGATCCGCTGCATGGCGGCGTCGAAGACCTCCAGGCGCTCCCGGGCCCGGATCAGCTCGTGGTGCTCGTGCTGCGTCTCGCTCACCTCGACGAGGACCGCCGCGATGCCCACGGGCCGGCCGCCGTGCTCCATGCGGTGGTAGACGCCGTACCAGTAGCGCGTCGGGTGCGGGGAGTCCGCGCGGGTCTGGCCGCTCGTGGTGATCTCGCGCGGGCGGCCGTCGCGCAGCAGGGCCCGCAGCTCGTCCTCGGCCGCGTCGAACCCGGGCAGCACGTCGGCGATCCGCCTGCCGATGTGGTCCTCCGCGGGGACGCCGTTCATGCGGGCCAGGGCGGCGTTGACGAAGGCGTACCGCAGATCGAGGTCCAGAACCCCCACTCCGGCCGCCGTCCCGTCGAGCAGGAGCGCCAGCATCTGCTCGTCGACCCACGGCTGCGCACCCGGTGTCACAGGCGTCCTCCCCGGGCGCGGCCGACTTGGGGACGGGCGCCCGGAGTCCATCGTGCGCCGTACGGCGCCGGGGCGCACGTGCTCCCACCCGGACGGGTGCACGCGCGCGTCCCGCCCGCGCCGCGGACGCCGACCCCGGCGACGGCCACCGGATAGAGTTGTGCACGGCGTCCATCCGGCGAACCAAGGCGTTCGCGGACCGGCGCGAAATGTGCCGCCGAGCTGCGTGGACGCTATTGTGCCCCGGGCCGGCCGCTCATGTGCCCACTCCGTCAGGTCCCCTGATTCGAGGTCAGATCCGTGTCCTTGGTGCTTCGCCGAACCCGCTCGGCAACGAGCGACCCAGAGACGGCGGCGGCCCGGTCCGGCGGAGGCGGCGAGGTGCCGCCCGCCGAGGTCCGGGAACCGCTCGGACGGCGGCACATTTGGACGATGACGTCGGCCGCGCTGGCCTGTGTGCTGGTCGCCGCGTACACCGGCATACGGATGCCCAACGCGTGGTCGGCGACCCTCCAGTCGGTGTCGTTCCAGGACGGGTTCCACCGCCGGTTCCTGGTAGGCACGCTGATGGATCCGATCGCCGACGCGGCCGGCTACCGGTACCGCATGTACGCGCTGCTCTCGTTCCTCATCCTGGCCGGCCTGCTGTCCGTGCTCGTGTACCAGACGGTCGTGACGCGGCTGCCCGCGCGGCGGTTCCTGATCCTGGCGTTCTTCCTGCTGCCCACCGGCGGTTACCTGTTCCACGAGGTCGGGTACTTCGACCAGGTCCTCTACCTGCTGCTCTTCGGCGCGCTGTGGATGCTGGGCAGGGGTTGGTGGATCCCCGCGTCGCTGACGATGGTCCTGGCGATGTGCGTGCACGAGCTGACCGCGCTGACGGTCCTGCCGCTGTTCTTCGTGGCCTGCCTGCGTACGCTGCCGCTGTCCCGGACGATCGTCGCCGCGGTTCCGGCGTGCGCCACCGGCCTGCTGATCCTGACCGCGAAGCCGACCTCGGCGGGCACCTCGCTGGCCTTGCAGCGCAAGCTGGAGGACGCGCACTTCCCGGTGCGGGGGGACGCGCTCGAACTGTTCTCGCGGACCCAGGAGGACAGTTGGAAGATGTACTCGCAGAAGGACGTCTTCCTCTATCTGCTGCCGCTCATCATCCTGATCGCCGTCGCGCTGGTGCTGTTCGCGCGGGCGGGGAACCGTCCCGCGAAGCTGCTGGTGATGTCGGTGCTGGCGGCGCTGGCCCCGGCCATGGCGACGCTCGCGGGGTGGGACCGGGAGCGCTGGGCGTTCCTGCTGCTGGTTAATTTCCTGATCATTCTTTGGTTCTGGTTCGGTGATTTCCAGGTCGGGCTGAAGTCCGTGCAGTTCGGCGTCGTGGTGGTGGCGCTGCTGCTGACCGTGCACGTGCCGCTGACGTACTTCGACGGCTTCTCGCCGCGGCCGCTGACGGGCGAGGCGATCGGCGACTTCTACCGGGACCTGACCTCCGGGGACTTCTTCGACACTCCGCGCCTGTAGCGCGCGGCGCCGAGGCCGGGTGAGAGCTGCGGCCCGGCGTACTAGAACGCGTTGCCGTTTTGCCGGGTCGTTTCAGCACGTCCGGGCGCGTGGGTGATCTTCCTTTTCCCGGCTCGAAACCGAGCCCGGCCGGGGTTCGCGGGCTGCGGTCAAAAGAGCAACAGGTTTCACTCAGCCCTGCGGTGACGGACGGTGTCCGCGCGATGGTTGACCTGGTCAATTGCCGCGCGCCAACCGCCGGTTCGGTCGCGTCCGCGGTCCCGGCGGCACTCTTCACATCGTGCGGCGCTGCTGTTACACAAGCCTCCCGTTGCGGAACCGGATGATCAGGTTCCGTCCCAAGGCCGTGTCGTCCCCTCGGTCTGCTTCGCCATGCCCACCCGTACAGCCACCGCCCGCTCGGGAGGAAAAGCGTGTCCGACAACACCGAGAAGCCGACTGGGAAGCCGGGGGAGGAGCCACCGGCCGAGACGCCGGGGGAGACCCCCGCCGCGTCCGGCTCGGCCGCCGCGCCCCCGCCCGAACCACCCGCCAAGACCGCGGTGGCGGACGACCCGTCCGGCGACGACGTCACCGGCCGCCTCGAAGGCGCCTCGAAGGCCCGCGTGTTCAGCGTGCTCGCGGTGATCGTGCTGTTCTCCGAGGTCGTGCCGCTCCAGTACTCGATGGTCTCCACCGCGGTGCAGAAGGTCGGCCAGGACTTCCCCACGGCCGGCGACAACGTGAGCTGGATGATCATCATCCTGGGCCTCGTCGGCGGCGCCACGACGCCCATCCTCGGCAAGCTCGCCGACCTGGTCGGCAAGAAGCTCGTGCTGTTCGCCAGCAGCATCGCCTTCCTCGCCGGCTCGCTGATCTGCGCGCTCACCGAGAGCTGGGCGATGTTCCTGGTCGGCCGCGGCCTCCAGGCCACCGCCTTCGCCATGGCCGCCATCGCGGCCGGGCTCATCCGCGACCTCATGCCGCGCAAGTACGTGCCGCTCGCGATCGGCGTCATCGCCACCGGCTTCGGCGTCTCCGCCCTCGCCTCGCCGTTCCTCACCGGCTGGCTGACCGACCACTGGAGCTGGCGCTCGATCTTCTGGTTCCTGACGATCTACATGCTGGTCCTCATCCCGATCTTCTGGATCGTGGTCCCCGAGACCAAGCTCAAGGTCAAGCAGAACCTGGACTGGCTGGGCTCGATCCTGGTCGGCGCGGGCGCGGCGCTCGCGCTGGTCTACCTGTCCAACGGGCAGCAGTGGGGCTGGGGCGAGTTCACCGCGTACATCTACCTGATCGGCGGCATCGCACTGCTGGTGGCCTTCTACTGGTGGGAGCTGCGCGCCCCCGAGCCGATCATGGACCCGAAGCTGCTGCGCACCCCGCGCGTCTCGATCGTGCTCGCCATCGGCCTGTTCTCCAACATGATCATCGGCGTGCAGGCGTACGCCGTCGCGTACATGGCGCAGATCGACAAGGAGGTCGTCGACAACGGCGTCGTCCAGGGCTTCGCGGCCCAGTCCGGAGCCTCCGCCGACACGCTGCGCCAGGTGCTCGTGTTCGACGGGGACCTCGGGTACGCGCTCGGCTTCAGCCTCATGGCGCTGGCCGTGCACATCACCGCGTGGCAGGCGATCCCGGGCATGTTCACCGGCCCGGCCGCCGGTGAGTGGGGCAAGCGGCGCGGCCTGCGCGAACCGTACATCTGGGCGATGACCCTGATGACCGCGACCATGGTCATGTACGCGCTGTGGCACGGAAGCTGGGTGCAGTTGCTGCTGATCAGCATCGTGTACGGCATCGCCTTCGGCATGTACTACGGCGCCGCGAACAACCTCATCGTCGAGGCGGTGCCGCAGGAGCAGCAGGGCATCGGGGCCAGCATGCTCGGCCTGACCCAGTCCTTCGGCAGCGCGGTGGGCACCGCGCTCCTCACCGCGATCGTGTCGGCGCACCCGTACCAGGTCACGGCGCCGTCGCCGACCGGCGGACCGCCGACGACCATCGACGTCACCCAGGTCTACACCGACGAGGGCTGGACGCTCGTCTTCTGGGCGATGGCCGCGGTCGGCCTCGTGAGCGTCGTCCTGGCGTTCGTCATGCGGGCCGGACGCACCCCCGCGACCGGCGGCACGCTGCACTGACGGCGGCTCGCAGAAGGGAGGGGACGGCACCGGGGCCGTCCCCTCCCTGTGCGTTCGAGCGTGTGTTTTCAGGTTCAGGTGGAAGGGCGGTCGGGGCGGACCTGCGGGCCTTCCCCGGGCCGCCCTTGCGCGGGCCGGGCCCGCGGGCTTTCCCGGGCGGCCCGCTATGGTGCCTGGAATGGGCGACTTGGTGGTGGGTTTCGACCTGGACATGACGCTGATCGACGGGCGCGTCGGCATCGGCGCGGCGTGGGCGGTCCTCGCGGAGGAGACCGGCGTGGCGATCGACGTCGACCTCGTGGTGTCGCGCCTCGGGCCGCCGCTGGAGCAGGAGATCGCCGTCTGGTTCCCCGCCGACCAGGTGGTGCCGCTGGCCGCACGCTACCGCGAGATCTACCCCGAACTGGCCGTGCCCGGCACGATCCTGCTGCCGGGCGCGCGCGAGGCCATCGCCGCGGTGCGCCGGCACGGCGGGCGGGTCATCGTCGTCACCGCGAAGGCGCGCGGCAATGCGGAGGTGCACGTACGGCACCTCGGCCTGGCCGTCGACGACGTGGTGGGCGGCCTGTGGAGCGACGGCAAGGCGACCGCCCTGCGCGAGCACGGAGCCTCGGTGTACGTCGGCGACCACCTCGGCGACATCGCGGGCGCCCGTGCGGCCGGGGCGGCGTCGGTCGCCGTGGCCACCGGGCCGATCGCTGCGGCGGACCTGCGCGCGGCCGGGGCGGACGTGGTCCTCGACGACCTCACCGGGTTCCCGGCCTGGCTGGACGCCTTCCAGGCGGCCGTCCGCTGACGGCTTCCGCGTGGCCACCGGTGTGGGGGCCGACGGGCGTACCGAACGAGCGCGGGCTCGGCTTGTGCCATCGCTCGTTCCATGGCTCGTTCCGCGGCTCGTTCTCTTGATGCCGCGCCGGCCTCAGGGCGCGTTCCACAGTTCGTCGTAGCGCGCGGCGCTGGGCGCGTGGCCGGGCAGCGGGAACTCGGCGTTGTCCGGGCGGGCCCGCAGGCCGTCCAGGACGAGCGCGACCAGGCGCTCACGAGCGTTCGGGTCCTCGGCTGTGGGCACCGGCGGGCGGCGCGAGAACTGCTCGATCACGAGGAACACGTCCACGGTCGTGGCGTCCGCGCGCAGCACGCCCGCGTCGTGGGCGCGCGCGACGACCAACTCGGCGAGTTCGTCCGAGCGGCGGCCCGCCTGCTCCATCTCGACGGTGAACCGCACGGTCCCGGCTATCGGTGCGAGCGACCCCGGGCCGAACGCGACGCAGTCCCGCACGTATCCGGCGAGCCCTTCCCACGGATCGCTTGCGGCCAATGCGGTACGCGCCGCCGCCGAGTACTGATCGGCGGCCAACACCGTGAGCTTCTGGAGCAGTTCCTCTTTGGTGCCGTAGCGCCGGTACAGAGTGGCGATGCCCACGCCCGCGCGCTCGGCGACCGCGGAGACGGGGGCGTCCGCGCCGAGGGTGGTGAAGACCTCGCGGGCCGCGGCCAGCAGCCGCAGGTCGTTGCGCGCCGCCTCGGCCTGCCGGCCACGCCTGCGCGGACGTTCGCTTGTGCTCATGGCCACCAGGATAGCCATTGCGGAGTGGATCGCTCCGTTATAGTTTATCGGAGCGATCCACTCCGTTATTCGTGCGCCCGCTCGAAAGGCAGACCGCCATGAAGGCAGCAGTCGTCACCACGTTCGGCGGACCCGAGGTCCTGCACCTCGCCGAGATCCCCACCCCGCACGCCGGACCCGGCCAGGTGCGCGTCAAGGTGCGGGCGGCGGGCGTGCTGCCCTTCGACGCGGGCCTGCGCGCCGGGCGGTTCCCACCCGCGATGACGCCCGGGTTCCCTGACAAGCCCGCCGTACCGGGCAACGAGTTCGCCGGGGTCGTCGACGAAGTCGGGGAGGGCGTCGAGGACTTCGCGCCCGGCGCCGAGGTCCTCGGCTTCGCGACCACCGGGGCGTACGCCGAGTTCATCGTCGTCTCCGCCGACCAACTCGCGGCCAAGCCCGCGGACATGCCCTGGGAGATCGCCGCCGCGCTGTCCGCCAACGGCCAGGGCGCGCACATGGCCCTCGACCAGCTCGCGGTCGGCCCCGGCGACGTCCTGCTGGTCAACGCGGCCGCCGGGGGCCTCGGGACCATCGCCGTGCAGCTCGCCAAGGCGCGCGGCGCGGCGACGGTGATCGGCACGGCGAGCGAGCGCAACCACGACTACCTCCGCTCGCTGGGAGCGGTTCCCGTCACATACGGCCCTGGCCTCGTGGACCGCGTGCGGGCCATCGCCCCGGACGGCATCGACGCCGCACTGGACGCGGCCGGCGCCGAGGCGCTGCGCGACTCCGTCGAACTGGCCAAGGACCGGAGCCGCGTCCTCACCATGATCTCCGACGACGACGCGCGCGAACTCGGCCTGCCGGAGTGGCGCGGCGTCCGCAGCGGCGAACTCCTCGCGGAACTGGCCAAGTTGTGGACCGCGGGGGTGTTCACCCTGCACATCCGCGGCACGTACGCGCTCGCCGACGCGGCGGACGCGCACCGCGAGATCGAGGGCGGCCACGGCCGCGGCAAGCTCGTCATCGCCGTCGACCTGCCCTGAGCCGCCACCGCCGGCCCGAACGGCGGCAGGTCTCGGCAACGCCCCGCGAACCGCACCTCGGCACGGGCCCCGACGGAACGCACGAAGAAGGGTGGTGGGCCGACGTGTTCGGTCGCAAGGCACACGAGGACAAAACCACACGCACCGACCGGCCGCGGCGCGGCACGGTGCTTCCCGACGGCGCCCCGGACCGGGCCCGAGGGCCGGACGCCGTCACACACAGCGGTCCCCGGCGCGGCTCGCCACCCGCAGGGGAGGTCCGTATCCGGGGACGCGATCTCTTCGCCGACCGACGGTTCCGGCTGCTGTTCCTGGCCCGCACGATCTCCGTCCTCGCGGCCGCCTTCGGGCCGGTGGCGCTGGCGTTCGGCGTGCTGGACCTGCCCGGGGCGAGTGCGACGACGCTTACCGTCGTCCTCACCTCCCAGACGGTGCCGCAGATCGCCCTGATGCTCTTCAGCGGGGTGGTCGCCGACCGGATATCCCGCACGCGGCTGATGATGACGGCCGAACTGGCCTCGGCCGCGGCGTTCTTCACCCTGGCCGCGATGTTCGTCACGGGCCACGCGCCGGTGCCGGGAGTGGCGCTGCTCGCCGCGGTCACCGGCATCGCCCTCGCGCTCTACTACCCGGCGCTGACCGGCGTGGTGCCCGAGGTCGTCCCGGACGAACACCTCCAGACCGCCAACGGCGTGCTCCGCCTCGGCGTCAACAGCGCGCGACTGCTCGGCATGGCCGCGGCGGGCGGCGCGGTGGCGCTGGTGGGGTCCGGATGGGCGCTGGCGGTCAACGGCGCCGGGTTCGTGATCTCGGCCGTCCTGCTCGCGGCGCTGCGCCTGCCGCCCGCGAGCTCGCGCGCCCGCACCTCGATGGTGAGCGATCTCCGGGAGGGCTGGCGGGAGTTCTCGTCCCGGCAGTGGCTGTGGGTGATCGTCCTCCAGTTCGCGTTCGTGATCGCCGCGATGCAGGCGGCGTTCGGAGTGCTCGGCCCGGTTGTCGCCAAGGCCGACCTGGGCGGTGCTCCGGCCTGGTCGATGATCCTCGCCGGACAGGGCCTGGGCACGCTCGCGGGCGTCTTCCTCGCCATCCGGATCCGCCCGCGGCGGCCCCTGATGGTCGCCACCGTGATGATCTTCGCGGTGACCCTGCCCATCTCGCTGCTGGGCATCGGCGCCCCGGTGTACGTCGTCGCCCTCGGCGCCTTCGTCACCGGAGCCGCCTTCGACGTCTTCGGCGTGATGTGGGAGACCACGATGCAGCGGGAGATCCCGCGCGAGGCGCTGTCGCGGGTCGCGGCGTACGACGGGCTCGGCTCCTTCATGTTCGGCCCCCTGGGACTCATCGCCGCGGCGCCCCTCGCGGACGCAGTCGGCCCGCATACCGCACTCCTGTTCTGCGCGGCACTGATCGCCGTCGTGACCGCGGGCGCGCTGGCGGCACCCGAGGTCCGGAACCTGCGGGTCCCGGCGGCGGGACATCCCACGACCGGGACCGCGGTCGTCACCTCCGGAGCTTCCGGAGCGCCCCGTGCCCCCGGAGCCTCTGGAACTTCCGGTGCCTCCGGCGCCTCAGGAGCCTCCGGAGCGCCCAGTGCCCCCGGAGCCGATGCGGCGGATGCCCGGCCGGTCGGCGGTCACGAACCGATTGCCACGTAAGGCCCAACGCCGCATGTGCGGGCCTTGGCCCGGTCGTCGATCCGGTCCGCGGTTCCCGTACGGTGCACGACGCTCAATCGCATCCGGAAGGGTCAGGACGGCTTGGGAGCCGACGTCGCTCCCGGAGCCGCCAACCCTGGCGCTTCCGGTTGGAGCCGGGCTGTGACGGCGATGCGGTTCAGCGCGTTCGTGACCGCGACAGTCAGGATCAGGTTGCCCAACTGCTGCGGGCCGAAGTGTCGTTCGGCCTCGGCATAGACGTCGTCCGGAACGCCCTCGGGCCCGAGGTGCGTCACGGCCTCGGCGAGGGCGAGCCCGGCACGCTGCGACGGGGAGAACAGCGGGGATTCGCGCCAGCCCGCCAACTGGTGCAGGCGCTGCGGGGTCTCGCCGAGGCGCAGCGCCTCGCGCGAGTGGTGTTCCAGGTGCAGGGCGCAGCCGTTCATTTGCGAGGTCCGCAGTTTGACCAGCTCGCGCAGCCGGTCGTCCACCAGCCCGTCGCGGCGGATCAGGCTGTCCAGCCGCGCCAGCGCCTGGTACCCCCCGGAGGCGGCCGCCGGAAGGTCGATGCGCTGACGGTACACAGGGGCTCCTTGCGGCGGATGTGCCGCGGCCGTCGACGTGACGGAAAGCCGACGGCCGCGGCGGGACGTGCGGGCGCATGTCCGGCGGAGGGCACCGGACGTGCGCCCGACGGGCACGAACACCGGATGGGAGGCGCTGCGGGCATGTCTTCGCCCCCGCCGCCGGATCCGCGAACCACGCGGCTGCACGTACGCGCGCGCATGCTCGCTGGCGGCGTCGCGCACGGGTGCGCGCCGAGCGGGCCCGGCGCGAACGCACCACGGCCCCGCGGACGGACTGGCCGACGGGAGGGTGAAGACATGCCCAGGGGACGTGCACCCCCCGGCCGGTGTTCGGCGCTCGGGGTTTGGTCTTGGGCGTTCGGTGTCGGACGTTCAGTGTCGGACATTGGGTGGCGGACGTTGGTCTCGGATGCTCGGTGTCGGACGCTCGGGGCCAGACGCTCGGGCTCGGGGGGTACTTGGTTGGGACGCCGGGATCGGCGTTGTTCAGCGGAGGTCGCTCGGTCGAGGACGTTCGTTCCAGGCCGTCGCACCCAAAGCGCTCGGCCGAAGTCGCTCCGTCCATGCGTCGGAGATTCGGAGCCCCGCCCGCAGTGCGCCCGACTCAGGCGGCGTAAGGTCGCCGTTCGCGGCCGCGTCGCAGCGTGACGGCCCACCAGGCGAGTTGGTCGAGCATCGCCTGCGCGGCCTCCTCGCATTCTGCGGGCTGCCGTGAGGAGCCGTCCTCGTCGAACAGCTCCCAGGCGTACGGCAGGGTCACCTGCTCCCGCACCGGAACCGCGTGCACACCGGCGAACAGCGGGCGCAGCCGCTCGACCGCGAACCCGCCCGCGTCGGTGCGGCCGTAGGACACGAACCCCACCGGCTTCGCCTGCCACGGTCGCCCGTGCCGGTCCACGAGCCGCCGCACCGCCGACGCGTGGTGGCATTCGGGTGTCACCACCACGTATGCGTCGGCGGCGTCGAGGCGCCGCCGCACGGTGAACGCGGACGAGGCGGTCTGTGCAAGGTCGTTCTGTACGAGGTAGTTCTCTGCGGGGTCGTGCTGGGCGAGGCCATGTGGTCCGAGGTCACGCGGTCCGAGGTCACGCGGTCCGGGGTCCTGCCGTGCCGGGTCGTGCCGAGCGGGGTCGTGCGGCTCGTGCTCCGCCGGGCCGTCGAGCCCGAAGGGCAGGTCGACCTCGGCGAGGTCGATCACGTCGATGTCCAACTCGTCGCGTCGCTCCACCTGACCGATGAACCAGTCGGCGACGACGCTGCCGTACCTGCCCTCGCGCACCCCGCCGATGATGACGGCCAACCGGAAAATCTCGACCCCGACCTCGTGGCGGCGGTCGGTCCCCGGCATCGCGCTGCTGCCCATCAGGTTGTCTCCCAGGAATGGCATTGGTCTTCCGCCACTCCACAATCGGGCACCCAGAGGCCCCGAACAACGCCGAAGCTCGTAACGAGCGTTAAGCGCCGCTAAGCAATGCTGCACTGGTCAGGCACCGGTCAGGCATCGGTACGAGCGTTAACACCGCTAAGCAATGCCGCACTGGTCAGGCACCGGTCAGATACAGGTCAGGCATCAGTCAGGGGGACATTCCGGAGCGGCCCCGTCACGCTGCCGGGACCACCGCAGCGCGCACGCACAGCACATCGGGGAGATGCTCGGCGACGCGTTGCCACTGCATCCCACCCTCGCGCCCGACATAGACCTCGCCCGACCGGGTACCGAAGTAGACGTTGGGCTCGGGGGAGTCGTCGACGCACAGCGCGTCCCGCATCACGCCGGTCCAGAAGCCCTCGTCGGGAAGGCCGTTGTCGAGGCCCGTCCAACTGTGACCGGCGTCGTCGCTGCGGTAGATGCGGCAGTGCCCGTCGGGTGGGAAGCGCATCCCGTCGGCCACCAGCGGGAACGCGTACACCGTGTCGGGTCGGTCGGGGTGCACGGCGATCGGGAACCCGAAGTCGCTCGGCAGCCCGTCCGCGATCGACTGCCAGCTCGCCCCGCCGTCGTCGCTGCGGTAGACGCCGTGGTGGTTCTGGAGGAACAGGCGGTCCGGGTGCTCGGGATGCCGCGCCACCTTGTGCACGCACTGCCCGAACTCCGGGTACTGGTCGGGCAAAAAGTACGCGTGGATCCCGGTGTTGGACGCCTCCCACGACGCGCCGTCGTCGCGCGTGCGGTACACACCGCCGGTCGACATCGCCACCGTCATGTCCCCGGGCTCGGTGGGATGCGGAAGCACGGTGTGGATCGCCATGCCGCCGAACCCCGGCGTCCAGTGCGGCCGGTGCGGGTGGTCCCACAGCCCGCGCACCAGGGACCACGACCGGCCGCCGTCCTCGGAGCGGAACAGTGCGGACGGTTCGACCCCCGCATACACGGTGTCGGGGGACCCGGGCGCGCCCGGCTGCAACTGCCAGACCCGCTCGACCGACGCATCGGTGTCCTTGGGGAACGCGATCGCCCCCTCGCTCGGCGCACCCCACGTGGCGCCGAAGTCGTCGGTCGCCGCGACCGCGGGCCCGAAGTGCTCGCTGGTGACGCCCGCGAGCAGCCGCGGGGCCGGGCCGCGCTGGTCGATCAGCACCGAGTAGACGCCGGTCATCGGGTGGTGCGGCCCGGTGAAGTCCCAGGCCTGGCCGCCGTCTTCGGAACGGCCGAGCCACAGGCCCTTGCGGGTGCCCACGGCGAGGACGATGGGGTCGGTCATGGCCGCCTCCTGGTACGGGGTCGGGGTCCGGCTACGTCTCAGACGCTACGCCGCGCCACAGGCCCGAGCGAGGAATCCCAGCCGGATTCGATCGAACGAGTGAACGAATCCGAAAAGCGGACTTGTGTTCGAGAAAAGCGCCCGACCACACGTCCGGTCCACACCCCGTCCAGACGCCTCGGGGCCCTCCCGGCCGGAGGCCCCGGGGACCGCCCGTCAGGCCGCGACCACGACCGCCCCGCGGTCCAGCGCCACCGCCGGAGCGAGCGCCAGCTTCTCGGCCGGACGCGAGTCCGCGGCCTTGCGGCGCCCGGCGGCGAAGACGTACACCCGCAGCACCGCGAAGCGGCCTATGCCGGCGAGGCCGGACGCGGTGAGGTAGACGGCCTGCTCGGTCATGACGTTCGGGTGGGCGGCCACCGCGTGCAGGACGACCATCGCCGTCGTCGTGAACAGGTAGCTCACCACGACCGTCCCGGTCGACTTGGCGTGCATGCGCCAGCCGGTCCGGCCGCTGCGGAAGGTCAGGCGGGCGTGCAGCTCGTTCGCGACGACCGTGGACGCCACGGTCACCAGCGCGTTGGCGGCGGCCAGCGACATGTGCTGAGCGAGCACCAGCAGGACGGCGCTCGCGGCCAGGCCCGTGCCGCCCCCGAAGACGACGAACCGAATGAAGGAGGCCACCGGCCCGTCGCCACGGGTCGCGGCGCCGGCGGCGGTGCTCGCGGTGTTCTTCACAAGTGTCTCCTTCGCCCCCGGGCGGCCCTTCGCCCCTCTGCCTTCCTGCACTCACGACTCTAGGATTCATATAGGAAGGGTTCGTTCCTCAATGCTTCCCGGTGCCGTCCCTTCTTTCGACCGGTTTTCCGGGCCGGACTCATCGCTCGCCACAACAAAATCCCCGGCCGGGTCAGTCCCGGCCGGGGATGTGGTCCGCAGCACACCTGACGCCGCCTCAGACGGCTTCGGAACGCGGGCAGTCCGCTCAGGCGGCCTTCTTGCTCCGCCGCCCCCGCCGCTCGATCCACTTCGCGAGGCCGGACAGCGCCATACACATCCCGATGTAGACCGGCGCGATCACCATCACCACCGGGATGAACGGCAGGCTGTAGTCCAGGTTGGTGGCGATCTGCTTGCCCGCGTACAGGAACTCCTCGTACGAGATCAGGAAGCCCAGCGACGTGTCCTTGAGCGCCACCACCAGCTGGCTGATGATGGCCGGCAGCATCGTGCGCACGCCCTGCGGGATCAGCACGTACGACATCACCTGCGTCTTGCGCATGCCCAGCGCGTACGCCGCCTCGGCCTGTCCGCGCGGGACCGCGTGCACGCCAGCCCGGAACACCTCCGCCAGCACGGAGCCGTTGTACAGCGTCAGGCCCGCGATCAGCGCGATCCTCGGCTCCGTCTTCAGCGCGATGAAGATGAAGAAGATCATCACCAGCACCGGCATGGCCCGGAAGAACTCCACGACCAGCGTCGAGAACCACCGCACGACCCGGTGGTCCGACAGTCGCCCGGCCGCGAACACCGCGCCGAACACCAGCGACAGCACCGCCGCCCAAGCGAACGCCCGCAGCGTGTTGCCGAGGCCGCGCAGCAGCAGCTCCTGGATGCCCTTGTACGTGAAGGCGTTCCACTTCTCGGCGGTGAACTGCTCGGTGTCGAACAGCTTGTAGACCACCCACCCGAGGAGGCCGGCCAGCACCAGTGACGCCGCGATCCCGTACATGCGGTGTCGCGCAAGAGCTTTGGGCCCCGGCTCGTCGTACAGGGCCGAACTCTCCGCGACCCCGCGGCGCCGCACGCGCCGCCCGCTCTTTTTCCGGTCCTCAGCGACCGGGCCCGTCTGGCTCACCTGGCCGCCGTTCACCGGGCCACCTTCCAGTGCTTCTCCATGAGGCCGAAGGCCGCGCTGATCGACAGCGTGATGACCAGGTAGCCGACCGCGATCCACACGAAGGTCCACACGATGCTGAAGCCGAGTTCGTTGAGGGTGCGGTACGTGCCGAGCAGTTCGACCACACTGAACGACCCGGCGATCGCCGAGTTCTTCGCCAGCGCGATCAGCGTGCTGCCGATCGGCGGGATCACCGACCGGAACGCCTGCGGCAGCACGATCAGGCCCAGCGTCTGGCCGAACGTCATGCCCAGGCTGCGCGCCGCCTCGCCCTGTCCGGCCGGCACGGTGTTGATGCCCGACCGCACCGCCTCGCAGATGAACGCCGACGTGTAGCAGCCGAGCGCGAGCACCGCGAACACGAAGAACGGCATGACGACGCCGAAGCGCGGCAGGCCCAGCACCACCGCGAAGAACAGCAGCGTCAGCGGCGTGTTGCGCAGCACGTTCACCCACACCGCGCCGAACACCCGCATGGGGGCGACGGGGGAGACCCGGCACGCCGCGACCAGCACACCCAGCACCAGCGCGAGCGCCGACGCGACGGCGGTCAGTTTGAGCGTTCCGAGAAACCCTTCCCAGTACGTGTCCCAGTTGTCGAAGAGGACGTTCATCGTCGGCAGCCCCTGCGCTAGTACCGGTCGATCGGCGGCGGCGTGGGCGCGGGGACCCCGGACAGGCCGAGGGTCGCGTCGTACGCCCGCTTCCAGTCGCCGTTCGCCTGGTGCTTCTCGATCGCGTCGTCGACCGCGAGCCGGAACGCCCGGTCGCCGCGCGGTACGCCGATTCCGTACGGCTCCTGCGAGAACGGCTGCCCCGCCAGCTTCAACTGGTCCGGCACCTTCGCCGCGTAGCCCATGAGGATCGTGTCGTCGGTGCTGACCGCGTCCACCTGGAGGCTGATCAGGTTGTCGACGCACACCGAGTAGCTGTCGTAGCCGATCAGCTTGACCTTCGGATAATCCTTCTGGAGCCGCTGGTACGGCGTCGAACCGGCCGCCGAGCAGACCTTCTTGCCGTCCAGGTCCTGCGGCCCGTTGATGCCGTCCTCGTCCTTGCGGACCAGGAGCGACTGCCCGGCCATGTAGTACGGCCCCGCGAACCCGACCGACTTCTTGCGGTTGTCGTTGATCGTGTACGTGCCCGCGTAGTAGTCGACCTGGCCGTTCTGGATCGCGGTCTCGCGGTTGGCGGACGCGATCGACTTGAACTCGATGCGGTCCACGCCGAAGCCCAGGTCGGCGGCGATCATCTTGGCGATCTCGATGTCGAACCCGGAGTAGTACCCGGTCGCCGGGTCCTGCTGCGCGACGTAGGGCTGGTCGGCCTTCGTTCCGACGATGAGCCGGCCGCGCTCCTTGGCGTTGCGCCACGTCGGCGAATCCGGCACGTTCGCCGCCTCGTTGACCTGGTACGTCGGCAGGGCGCCCTGGTCCGGGCCCTTCGGCGGCGGGGTGCCCTCCTTGCCGCAGGCCGGCACCGCGAGCAGGACCGCGGCGGCCAGCAGGGCGAGCGCGGGCGTGCGTGAGCTGTTGCGCATGTCCCTCCCGCCCCTCAGTGGTGGAGGATCTTGGAGAGGAAGTCGCGGGCCCGGTCGCTCCGCGGCGACTCGAAGAACTCCAGCGGAGGCCGCACCTCGACGATCTGCCCGTCGGCCATGAACACCACGCGGTTGGCCGCCGAGCGGGCGAACCCCATTTCGTGGGTGACCACGATCATCGTCATGCCGTCCGCCGCGAGCGACCGCATCACTTCGAGCACTTCGTTGATCATCTCGGGGTCGAGCGCGGACGTCGGCTCGTCGAACAGCATGACCTTCGGGTCCATGGCCAGTGACCGCGCGATCGCCACGCGCTGCTGCTGGCCGCCCGACAACTGCGCCGGGAACTTGTTCGCCTGGTCGGCGAGTCCGACGCGGTCGAGCAGGTCACGCGCGCGCTTCTCGGCCTCGGCCTTGCCGCGCTTGCGCACCTTGATCGGCCCGAGCGTCACGTTGTCCAGCACCGACTTGTGCGCGAACAGGTTGAACGACTGGAAGACCATGCCCACTTCGGCGCGCAGCTTCGCCAGCGCGCGGCCCTCCTCGGGCAGCGGGCTCCCGTCCAGCGTGATGGTGCCGGACTCGATGCTCTCCAGCCGGTTGATGGTCCGGCACAGCGTCGACTTGCCCGACCCGGACGGGCCGATGAGCACGACGACCTCGTTGCGGTCCACGGTCAGGTCGATGTCGCGCAGCACGTGCAGGGACCCGAAATGCTTGTTGACGCCCTTGAGGACGACCAGCGGCTCGTCCGAGGCGGGGGACGGGCCGGGTGGCGTCTGGGCGGTTGGCGCGTCGGTCACACCGGCAACCCTGCCCGGGCGCGGGCGTCCGGGACGGCGCGGCGCCGGGCGTACACCCGTACGGTTGACAGCGTCGACCCGTCCGGCGGAGCGCGCGCTGCGCCGAACGGGTCAGGCCGTGTGCGGACCGCTCCGCAACCGCCCGGCGGCTACGCGTCCTTGCGGGAGAAGCGCCACCAGCCGAGCAGCAGCAGGGCGCCGACCTCGGCGCAGAACACGCCGAAGCCGACCCACGGGCTCAGCAGCGAATCGTCGTACTGTCGCGCCGCGGTGATCGCGCCGCCCGCGTTGCCCGGCATCAGCTTGCTCACCCAGTCGCCCCACGAACCGGGCAGCAGCGAGACCAGCGAGCCGACCACGAAGATCATCGCGAGGCCGACGGTGATCGCGCCCGCGGTGTGCCGCATCAGCAGCGCGAGCGCGAAGCCGAACAGGCCGAGGACGGCCACGTACAGGCCGTTGCCGATCAGCGCGCGTGTCACGCCGGGGGAGTCGAGCGGGACGCCGATGTCCTTGTTCTCGAAGAAGGCGTTGCCCGCGAAATAACCGATGAAGGCCACGATCGTGCCGATCACGAACAGCAGAGCGACCAGCACCGTCGCCTTCGCGACCAGCACCGACGTACGCCGCGGCATCGCGGTCAGCGTGGACCGGATCATCCCCGTCGCGTACTCCGAGGACATCACCATCACGCCCAGCACCAGCGCTGCGACCTGCCCGAAGACCACGCCGACGCTGATCAGTTCGTCCGGATGGGCATCCGGGTCGGGCGGCGTCTCGGCCAGGTCCTCGGCCAGCGAGTCGGCGGACAGCGCGCAGATGAGCACGGTCAGGCCGATGCTCACCACGGCGAGCGACACCAGCGTCCAGAACGTCGAGCGCACGGTGCGGATCTTGATCCACTCGGCGTTGAGGAACGCGCCGAAGCCGATCCGGCCCTCCGGGGACGCGTCGCCCTGGGGGACGCCGACAACCTGCGTGGCCGACGCCATCACTTGCCCTCCCGTCGTCCGCGCGGCGACTGCGGCGGGCCCCAGCCGGGCGCTTGGCCGGGTTGGGCGCCCGGTCGGGCGCCCGGGTGCGCGCCGGGCTGTGCGTCCGGACTCGCCGGCGTACCCGGGACCGCGGCACCCGTCCCGACCGCTGCCCCCGCAGCCGCCACCGCCGGCGGCACCGACCCGGGCACCCCCGCGTGGTACTCGACGCTGTCCGCCGTCAACTGCATGAACGCCTCCTCCAGCGACGACTGCACAAGCGTCAGCTCGTGCAGCCAGATGCCCGCCTGCCCGGCCGCCTCGCCGACCCGGACGGTGTCCGCGCCCTCCACGCGCAGCGAGCCGTCGCCGTTCACCGAAGCCCGCAGGCCCTCCTTGTGCAGCAGGTCGCGCAGCGCCTCCTGCTGCCGGGAACGCACGCGCACATGGTTCGTGGAGTTCTGGTTGATGAACGTGGCCATGTCCGTGTCCGCCAGAATGCGGCCGCGGCCGATCACCACCAGGTGCTCGGCGGTCAACGCCATCTCGCTCATCAGATGGCTGGACACGAAGACGGTGCGTCCCTCCGACGCGAGCTGCTTCATCAGGTTGCGGATCCACAGGATGCCCTCGGGGTCGAGCCCGTTGACCGGCTCGTCGAACATCAGGACACCCGGATCGCCCAGCATCGCCGCCGCGATGCCCAGCCGCTGGCCCATGCCCAGCGAGAACCCCTTGGCCGGCTTGCGCGCGACGTCCCCGAGGCCGACCATCGCGATCACCTCGTCCACCCGGCGCCGCGGCAACCGGTTCGACGCCGCGAGCCAGCGCAGATGGTTGTACGCGGTGCGCCCGCCGTGCATCGCCTTCGCGTCCAGCAGCGCGCCGACCTCGCGCAGCGGCGCGCCCAACTGCGCGTACCGCTTCCCGTTGACCGTCACGTAGCCCGCGGTCGGCCGGTCCAGGCCCAGGATCATGCGCATCGTCGTCGACTTGCCTGCGCCGTTCGGACCGAGGAAGCCGGTCACCCTTCCGGAGGGCACCGTGAAGTCGACACCGTCGACGGCGGTCTTGTCCCCGTACCTCTTGGTCAGCCCGTGCGCGACGATCATTCGTCCACGGTGCGACCACACCGCCAAACGCGCCACCTGACGGGCCGTCGCACGCCCCGAACGGGCGACCCCTCGCACCCGTTTGACCGTGCGTCAGCAGACCCCGCCGAGGCCCGCGCGACCCGGTGACCAGCCGCGCTCCCCATCACAGACGCCGCCGACACGTGCCCGCGTTGCACGATTCCGACCGCACATTTGTCTCGGATTTTTCAGCCCGGAAATGTGCAACACAACCCCACCGACCCGGAGTCGCAAGGAAGGACGGGACACCGCGAACGCCCGTCGGAGGGGATCCGGATCATGGCCACACTGCTGCGCACGCCCAGCGCTCCGCCGATACCCGGGCGAGGCCTCGTCCTCGCCCCCATCGACCGCGCCGAGCACTTCGCGTACCTGCGCACGCGCCCGGACCCCGCGTTCCTCCAGTACCCGGCCTGGGCGGAGGTCAAGACCGGCTGGCGCGGCGAAAGCGTCGGCTGGTTCGACGCGAACGGCACGCAGGTCGGTGCGGCGCTGGTGCTCTACCGCAAGGTGCCCAAGCTGCCGCTGTGGTTCGCCTACCTGCCGGAAGGCCCGGTCATCGACTGGGACGACCACGACATCGACCGCTGGCTCGACCCGCTGCTCGCCCACCTGCGCGCGCAGGGCGTGTTCACCGTGCGCATGGGCCCCGCCCCCGCCCACCGGCGCTGGTACGGCGAGACCGTCAAGGACGCGGTCAAGCGCGGCCTCACCCATCTCGACCAGGTCACCCCCGACGAGATCGACCCCGTCGGCGCCACCCTGGCCGGCCGTCTGCACGCCCGCGGCTGGCGCCCGGCCGGCTCGGGCGGCGGCGACGACGCGCAGCCGCGCTACGTGTTCCACCTGCCCATGCACGGACGCCCGCTTGACGACATCCGCGCGGGCATGAACCAGGAGTGGCGGCGCGGCCTCGCCAAGGCCGAGAAGTCGGGCGTCGAGACCGGCATCGGCGGTCCCGCCGACCTCCCGCAGTTCTTCGACCTCCTGCGCGTCACCGAGGCGCGCAACGGCTTCCGCCTCGGCCGCACGCTGGAGTACTACAGCCGCCAATACCGCGTGCTCAACGCCGAGGAGCCCGGGCGCATGCGCCTCTACCTCGCCCGGCGCCAAGGGCGCCTGCTCGCCGCACACACCATGCTCAGCGTCGGCAACCGCGTCTGGTACCAGACCGGCGCGTCCGCCGACCAAGGGCGCGAGGTGCGGCCCAGCCACGCTCTGCAATGGCACATGATGCGCGACGCACACGCGCGCGGAATCCCCGTATACGACATGCGCATGGTCAGCCCTGTCATCGACGCCGACGATCGCAGATTCGGCGTCCTGCGATGGAAGCTCGGTACCGGCGGGCACGTCGTCGAGAACACCGGCGAATGGGAGTACGCCCTCAACGGCCCGCTGCACCGCGCCTTCCAGCTATACCTGGCGCGCGGCCGCTGACGCGCCCCGCCCGGCGGCACCTCCGGGTCCGGCACACTGTCCCCGTGACGGAAGCGAACGCGACACCGAACGGAACAGTCCTCGTCCTCGGCGGCCGCAGCGAAATCGGCCTTGCCGTCGCCGTACGCCTCGCCCGGCGCGGCGCCCACCGCGTCATCCTCGCGGCCCGGCGCAGCGGCGACCTCGACGCCCAGGAGGCCGAAATGCGCTCGGCGGGCGCGTCCGACGTCGTACGCGAGGAGTTCGACGCCGACGACACGGCAGGCCACCAGGCGTTCCTGGACCGCATCGCGGAGACGTACGGCCCGCTCGACGTCGTCGTGACCGCATTCGGCATCCTCGGGGACCAGCAGCGCGCCGAGACCGACGCCGACCACGCGCTCGCCGTCGTCCACACGGACTACGTCGCACACGTCAGCATCCTCACGCACCTCGCCACCCTGCTGCGCGCCCAAGGCCGGGGCAGCCTCGTGGTGTTCTCGTCCGTTGCGGGCGTGCGCGTGCGCCGGGCCAACTACGTCTACGGCTCCGCCAAGGCCGGACTGGACGGCTTCGCCAGCGGCCTCGCCGACGCGCTCGCGGGCAGTGGCGTCCATCTCCTGCTGGTCCGCCCCGGTTTCGTCGTCGGCCGCATGACCGAGGGCATGAAGCCCGCGCCGCTGTCCAGCACCCCCGAGCAGGTAGCCGACGCGACCGTCAAGGCCCTGGTGCGCGGGAAAGGCGAGGTGTGGGTCCCGGGAGCGCTACGCCCGGTCTTTGCGGGAATGCGCATGATGCCCCGCCCGTTGTGGCGACGTCTGCCGCGCTGACGGGCCGCCCGGGTGCCGGGCGTCAAGACCCCGGATGTGCGGTGACCGAACCGTGATGCTGGGATAGCACGTGGAACCGATCGAGACGCGACCGAGAGGGGCAATCGGCATGGCCGACGGACATTTCGACGTGGTGGTCCTGGGGGCGGGACCGGGCGGCTACGTCGCCGCGATCCGCGCGTCGCAGCTTGGGCTGCGCACCGCGATCGTGGAGGAGAAGTACTGGGGCGGGGTCTGCCTCAACGTCGGCTGCATCCCCTCGAAGGCCCTGCTGCGCAGCGCCGAACTGGCCCACATCGTCACGCACGACGCCAAGGGCTTCGGCATCGACATCGAGGGCCCGGTCACCCTGAACTACGGTGAGGCGCACGCCCGCAGCCGCCGCGTCGCGGACGGCCGCGTCAAGGGCGTCCACTATCTGATGAAGAAGAACAACATCACGCAGTACGCGGGTGTGGGCTCCTTCCTCGACGCCAACAGCCTCCAGGTCGCGCACGCCGACGGCACCGCCTCGCGCGTCACCTTCGACAACTGCATCATCGCCGCGGGCGCCACCACGCGGCTGCTCCCGAACACGCAGCTGAGCGAGCGCGTCCGCACGTACGAGGAGCAGATCCTCGCCGACGAGCTGCCGTCCAGCATCGTCATCGTGGGCGCGGGCGCCATCGGCGTCGAGTTCGCGTACGTCATGAACAGCTTCGGCGTCGCCGTCACCGTCGTGGAGTTCCTGGACCGCGTCGTGCCCCTGGAGGACCAGGAGGTCTCCGCCGAACTCGCCCGCCGCTACCGCAAGCTCGGCATCAACGTCCTCACCTCCACCCGCGTCGACGCGATCGCCGAGGACGCGACGGGCGTCACGGTCACCGTCACCGGCAAGGACGGGCAGCAGCAGCAACTGCGCGCCGACCAGGTCCTCCAGGCCATCGGCTTCCAGCCGCGCGTGACCGGCTACGGCCTGGAGAACACCGGCGTACGCCTCACTGAGCGCGGTGCCATCGACATCGACCCGTACTGCCGCACCAACGTGCCGCACATCTACGCCATCGGCGACGTCACCGCCAAGCTGATGCTCGCGCACACCGCCGAGGCCATGGGCGTCGTCGCGGCCGAGACCATCGGCGGCGCGGAGACCATGCCGGTCGAATACGTCATGGTGCCGCGCGCCACGTACTGCCAGCCGCAGATCGCCAGCTTCGGCCTCACCGAGGCGCAGGCGCGCGAGCAGGGCTACGACGTCCAGGTCGCGAAGTTCCCCTTCACCGCCAACGGCAAGGCCCACGGCCTCGGCGAGGCGGTCGGCTTCGTCAAGATCCTCAGCGACGCCAAGTACGGCGAACTCCTCGGCGCCCACCTCATCGGCCCCGAGGCCACCGAACTGCTGCCCGAACTCACCCTCGCCCAGCAGTGGGACCTCACCGTCCACGAGATCGCCCGCAACGTGCACGCCCACCCGACCCTCGGCGAGGCGGTCAAGGAAGCCGTCCACGGCCTCGCCGGGCACATGATCAACATGTAGCCGGCAAAAGCCAAGGGCCCGTCCGTGCGCACCCCTGGCGGGGCGGTGCGCGGACGGGCCCTTCGCGTTGTGCTGCGCGGCTACTTCTTGGTGACGGTGACCTTGTCGAGCACGATCAGGGCCTTCGGGGGACCGTCGCCCGATCCGTCCCACACGCCGTCGTCGGCGACCTGCTGCAACACGTCCATGCCACCGGTGACGGTGCCGAACGGGGTGTACTGCGGGGGTAGTTGAGTGTCCTTGTAGACCAGGAAGAACTGGCTGCCGTTCGTGCCTGGCCCGGCGTTCGCCATGGCGACGGTGCCCGCCGGATAGGTGGCCCCCGTCAGGTTCTCGTCCGCGAACTGGTAGCCCGGCCCGCCCGTGCCGGTGCCGGTCGGGTCGCCGCACTGGAGGACGAAGATGCCCTCGGTCGTGAGCCGGTGGCACGGCGTGTGGTCGAAGTAGTTCTTCCCGGCCAGGAACGCGAACGAGTTGACGGTCGTCGGCGCCTTCGCCGCGTTCATGCTCACGGTGACGGTGCCGCAACTGGTCACCAGGTTCAGCGTGTACGCGGCGGACGTGTCGATCGTCATCGGCGGCGCGGCCGGGTACGTGGCCTTCTTCGGGGCCCCGGGCGCGGGGTCGCACTTCTGCGCACCCGGCGCCGCCCCGCCCGCGGTCGTCGCGGCCCCGGATCCGGGGGGCCGCGTCCCGGTCGCGCCGGCCGTCGACTTGCCGGTGCCGGACGTGCCCGTGCCGGAGGCCTTGGGCGACGCGTCGCCCGGGGTGTCCTGCGCGCCCGGGGGAGGGGAGGGCAATGCGGTGTTGCCGATCGGCTGGGCGCCGCCGTCGGCCTTCGCCTTGCCGTCGCCGTCGTCGTCGGTGAGCAGCCAGACACCGCCGCCGACCAGGGCGAGGGCGACGACGCCCGCGACGATGCCGAGGACGAGGTTGCGGCGGCGGCGTGCGCCCGGGTCGGGGCCGGCGCCGGGCCCGGGTACGCCAGGGCCGCCGGGGCCCGTGCCCGGGGCGGGGAAGGGCTGCGCCTGGGCCGGGCCGGGGCGGTCGGCGCCGGCGGCGTGCGTCGGGTCGGGGGCGTACTGCGGCATGGGCGGCGGGCCCTGGGGCGGCCCGCCGGGCTGACCCTGCGGGTGACCGTACGGCGGTTGGTCCTGCGGAGGCTGACCGTACGGACCGGGCTGACCTTGCGGCGCCTGCGGAGGCGGGAACCCCTGGGGGTCCTGCCACCCGGGCTGCTGTCCCCACCGCTGCTGGTCGTCCACGTACCTGCCCCCAACTCCGCCGCCGGTTCCGGGCGATGCCCGCGATCGAATACCGCGCAGAGCCTACGGGGTCCGCCCCGGCCGCGGACGCCGACGTCCGGATGCGCTCCGTCACCACGGGTCACATCATGGTTCGGTGGACCCGCTCCCGAATCCGAGGCGCGCACGGCCAGGGAGGCACCCATGACCGGCACCCCGAAGCCGAACCCCCATCCGGACCCGGCCCCCACCGGCACCGGGCAGAGCCCCGACTTCCCCGGCCCCGACTCGCTGACCTGGCGCTACCTCGGACAGTGGCGGCTGATGCTGGTGATCGGCCGGGCCCTGGTACTGGAGACCGGCCACCCTATGGTCGGAGCGGCCGTCTCCGACTACTCGACATACCGCAAGCACCCGTGGCGCCGCACCGAGCAGACCGTCGTGAGCCTCCAACGGCAGGTGTACGTGCCGCGCCGCGACCGCGCCAAGGAGTACGCGCGCCTCCGCCGCCTGCACGCCCGCATCCACGGCACCGACGAACTCGGCCGCGCGTACTCGGCGATCGATGCCGAGGCCATGGCCTGGGTCCACCTGACGCTGTACGACGCCATGGTCACCATGTGCGCCACCGGAGGCGAACCGCTGAGCCCGGACGACGAGGCCCGCCTGTACCGCGAATGGCGCGCGGTGGCCGTCGAGTTCGGCATCCCCGACGACGTCTTGCCGAGGACGTCCGCGGACTTCCGCGTGTACTTCGACCGCATGGTGCGCGATGTCCTGCGCGACACACGCGGCGTGCACCAGCTCATCGAGTCGGTGCAGCGGGAGTTCCCGCCGCCGCAGTGGCTCGCATTCCTGCCGGATCCGGTGTGGCGGGCGGTGCGCGGGGCGGTGGCGAAGGCCTATGTCGTCGGCACCGTGTCGATGCTGCCGTCGCCGTTCCGCGAGCAGATGCCGGTGGCGGTGCCGCGCGGCACGGAGACGGTGGTCTCGCTCGTGACGCGCGCGGCGACGGTCGCGGCGCGGCATCTGCCGGTGCGTTGGGCGTACATGCCGCTCGCCGCGACGTACATCGACGCCCACCGCCGCGCGAGGCGCCGGCCCGAGCGCGAACAGCCGGACCTGGCCGCGCTGTTCGCCCGCATCCTCGACCGCACCGGCGACGGACACGTCGGCTGGTCCGACATGGCGGGCATGGCCCGCGCAGTCGTCACGCAGCTCGACGCCGACGAGGGGGCCGAGGCCGAGGTGTACGACGCGTTCGCCCAGTGGTGGCAGGAGCTCAACGCACACGCCGCCGCGCACCGGGCCGGACCGGAGGGGGACGACCAGGTCAGCGCCGCCGAGTACGCCGCCTTCGTGGCGGCCGGACGCGACCACGTCCTGCACACGACCATGCTGGCCGTGGCCCGGGCCGCCGACCGCGACGGCGACGGCTTGATCGACCGCGACGACTACGCGCGCCTCCTGCGCGCCGACATCGCCGAGGTCGACCTTCGCACCGGCTTCGAGCGCCTCGACCGGGACCGGGACGGCCGGGTGACCCTCGACGAGTTCGCCGCCGCCCTGACGGCCTATCTGACCGGGCGCGCACCCTCTGAAGTCGGCGAACATCTGCTGGGCCGCGCGTAGCAGCGCACGCGCACGGTGCCGCCGGTCGCTCCGCGACTTCGACGGACCGACCTGGGCGCACGCCTCCCGCGCCGACACGCCCATGTCACCCGCCGCCCCGCAACCGACGGGCCTTCGACCCCCTCTGTCCGCTCCACGGCTGACGGGCCTTCGACCCCCTCTGTCCGCTCCACGGCTGACGGGCCCTCGACACCCCCTGTCCGCTCCACGGCCGACGGGCCCTCGACACTCACCACCTCCACCACGACCGGCGGTCGCCGCGTGCAGCCCCGGTGCATCTCAGCCGGGGGGTGGAGGTGGCGGTGCCAGTCAAGCGCGGTCGGTGCGGCTGCGGCGGGGCGCGAAGGCGGCGCCGCCGCCCCAGTGCCGCCGGCATCGCGTTTCGCAGCCTGGAGGGGTCGAGTCGGCGGTGGCGTCCACGGTTGGGACCGCCTGCGGCTCCTCGTGCGCATGGCGGATGGGCGACGTAGCGTCTTGTTGAGGTTTGACGGGTTGTCCGGCAGGCCCGCGGCGCGCGGTTGCGTGCCGGGGTCCGCGGCGACGCGGCGTCCGCCACCGGGGGCGGCGGACCGGAGCAGGGAGAGCAAGATGCGCGGGCGTTCACTCGCGGACGAAGTGCTCAAGCGGCTCGGGGACGACCGGCTCGACAAGATCGCCGGGATGCTCGGCCTGGACGGCGCCGCGACCCGCGAGATCGTGCGGGACTCGGTGCCGCCGATCGCCGGAGCGTTGGCCGAGGACGCCGAGCGCAACAGGACCGAGGCCACGCGCGTCGCCGGGGCCATCAACGAGGCCATGCCGGTGGCCGCGCCGTCCGGCCCGCGTGCGGGCAAGTCGGTGCTGCCGCTCGCCGGGATCAAGGGCGGCATCCTGGCGCTGGTCATCCGCCGCGTCGCCGGCCCCGCCGCACGGCGCATCGCCAAGAAGACCGGCCTCCCCGCCCACGTCGCGGTCACGCTCGCCGAGACGCTGCTGCCGGTGGTCATCGCGGTGCTCGCCAAGCGACTCAAGGCGCGCGGGGCGGGCAAGGGCGTCGGCGCCGTCGACGTGGGCGGTGCCATCGCGACGGAGGCGTCCGTACCGCTGCGCACACCGCGGAGCGGCCTCGGCGGGCTCGTCGACCGCGTCACCGGCGTGCTGCGGCGCTGACCGGCCCGTCGGGCGGGCGTACGGGAAACCCCGGACGCCCGCCGCGGGCGCGGCTCAGCCCGAGTCGGACGAGTGCCCCGGGAACACCTTCGCCGCCGGGTCGATCACCGTCATCGCGTTGTTGACCGCCGTCGCGGCCTCGCCGAAGCCGGTCGCGATCAGCTTGACCTTGCCGTCGTAGTCGGCGATGTCGCCGGCCGCGAACACGCGAGCGTAATTCGTACGCATGGTCGAGTCGACGAGGATGTGCCGCTTGCGCTGCTCCAGCCCCCAGCGGCTCATCGGCCCCAGGTCCGCGATGAACCCGAGCGCCGCGACGACCGCCTGCGCGGGCACCGTGCGCTTCGCGCCGTCCGCCTTCGCGACGATCTCCGCCGCCTCGACGCGGCCGTTGCCGCGCAGTGCCGCGACCTCCGAGGACGTGATGACCTCGACGGACGACGCCAGCACCCGCTGCACGGTGTGCTCGTGCGCGCGGAATTTGTCGCGCCGGTGCACCAGCGTCACCGACTTCGCCAACGGCTCCAGGCTCATCGCCCAGTCGAACGCGGAGTCGCCGCCGCCGACGATCAGCACGTCCAGGCCCGCCAGTTCGGCGAGCCGCGGGACGAAGAACACGACGCCGTCGCCCGCGAAGTCGTCGGCGGCCGGCAACGGACGCGGGCTGAACGTGCCGATCCCGCCGCTGATCAGCACCACCTTCGCGGTGACGACCAGGCCCGTGTCGCAGGTGACGGTGACCGAGTCCTCGCCGTGTTCGAGGTTCTCCGCGCGGTGGCCGAGCAGATACTGCGGATCGAACTGCCCGGCCTGGGCGCCGAGCGCGTCGACGAGGTCCTGGCCCTTCACGGCCGGGAACCCCGCCACGTCGTAGATCATCTTCTCCGGGTACATCGCCGTGATCTGCCCCCCGATCTCGGGGAGCGAGTCGAGGACCGCGACCTTCAGGCCGCGGAACCCGGCGTAGTAGGCGGCGTACAGGCCGGTGGGACCGGCGCCGATGATCAGCAGGTCCGCCTCGGCCGTCGCGGGGGCGGCTGCGCCCCCGTCGGCCGCGGCGGGCTGAACTGGCTGAACAGGCTGGGACACGCGTGCTCCCCTCGCTAAGGGCGTGCGTGGACGGCCGACTTCGAGCCCGTGCCGGAGCCGGTGCCGACCGGGTCCCTGACGGGGTGACCAGCCCTGAATGTGATCGCCGCAGGGGCCGCGACGACCATATCGACGGGGGCCTCGCACTACCTCGATACGTGCCCTGAGTCACAGCCCGGAAAGCGCCGAGACGCCCGCTGACGCACGAGATGTCGCGAACGTGGGGGCGGGGTGCGACGCGCCCGGACGTCCCCCGTTCGGGTGACGTCTTGGTGCACGGGGCGGGCCGGAGACAGGCCGCAACGAGAACCTGTTCTCTTCGCGCGCCGGGATCACTAGGGTCCCCGCCATGGAGATCTCGTGCGCCCTGCCGCCGTCGGCCGAAGCCCCCGCCCTCATCGCCGAGGCCGAACGCCTCGGCTACACCCGGGCCTGGTGCTACGACTCGCCGGTCCTCTACGGCGACGTGTGGATGACCCTCGCGCTGGCCGCCGAGCGCACCAGCACCATCGGCCTCGGCCCCGCCGTCCTGGTCCCCAGCCTGCGGCACCCGATGGCCAACGCCGCGGCCATCGCCCACCTCGCCGAACTCGCCCCCGGGCGCGTCGCGGTGACCCTCGGCGCCGGCTTCACCGGGCGCATGATGCTCGGCCAGCGGCCCATGCCCTGGTCACAGGTCGAACAGTACGTCGCGGCCCTGCGCGCGCTCCTGCGCGGCGAGGAAATCATCTGGGAGGGCAAGGCGCTGCGCATGCTGCAACCGCCCGGATACGGCGCCGCGCGCCCGCTCGCCGACGTGCCCATCCTGCTCGGCGCCGAAGGCCCCAAGGGGCTCGCCGCCGCCGAACGCCTCGCCGACGGCGTGTTCTCCGTCGGATCCGTGCAGAAGGCCGGCGCGTTCGCGTGGCGCGCCACCCTCCAGTTCGGCACCGTCCTGGAGGAAGGCGAGCACCCGACGTCCGACCGCGTCCGCGAGGCCGCCGGACCCGCCGTCGCCGTCATCTACCACGCCGTCTACGAGCGCTCCGGCCCCGGCGTGGACGGCTTCCCGGGCGGCCAGGTCTGGCGCGAATCCGTCGAACTCGCCCCCGAGGACGCCCGGCACCTGTCCGTGCACGACGGACACCTCGTCGCCCTCAACCGCCACGACCGGCTCATCTGGGAGCAGTCCCGCGACCTCGCGCCCCAGCTCACCCTGACCGGCACCCCCGAGCGGGTGCGCGAACGCATCGCCGAGATGGCCGCCAACGGCGTCACCGAGATCGCCTACCAGCCCGTGGGCCCCGACAAGCCCCGCGAACTCCGCGCCTTCGCCGAGGCCGCCGGGATCGCCTAGGCCGGGTCCTTCGGGTCTCGGCGCATCGGCCTGTAGGGGCCGTGGACGCGAAAGGGCCGGCCGCCGGAAGTCCGGCGGTCGGCCCCCGACGGCCCTCGGTCACGACGGGCCGGGCTCGCCGCCCTTGCGGCGCAGGTACCGCTCGAACTCCAGCGCGATCGCCTCGCCCGACGCCTCCGGCAGGTCCTCGGCGTCCCGCGCGGCCTCCAGCGCCTGCACGTACTCCGCCACCTCCGTGTCCTCCGACGCGAGCTGGTCCACGCCCAACTGCCAGGCCCGGGCGTCCTCGGTGAGGTCGCCCATCGGGATGGACAGGTCGAGGAAGTCCTCCAGCTTGCGCAGCAGCGCGAGCGTCGCCTTCGGGGACGGGGCCTGCGACACGTAGTGCGGCACCGCCGCCCAGAATGTCAGGGCCGGCATGCCCGCGTGCGCGCACGCCTCCTGGAGCACGCCCACGATGCCCGTCGGGCCCTCGTACCGCGTCTGCTCCAGCCCCAGCCCGGACGCCACCACGGCGTCCGACGTCGTGCCCGTCACCGGCACCGGGCGGGTGTGCGGTGTGTCGCCCAGCAGGGCGCCCAGCGTCACCACCGTCTCCACGCCCAGCTCGTGCGCGAACCCGAGCAGTTCGTTGCAGAACGACCGCCAGCGCATGTTCGGCTCGATGCCGTGCACCAGCACGATGTCGCGGCGGGGCTCCGGCACCCGCACCACCGACAGCCGCGTCGTCGGCCACGTGATGCGCCGCTGGTCGCCGTCCAGCCACACCGTCGGCCGGTTGACCTGGAAGTCGTAGTAGTCCTCCGCGTCCAACGCCGCGAAGACCTCGCCACCCCAGACCTGGTCGAGGTGCGCGACGGCGCCGGACGCGGCGTCGCCCGCGTCGTTCCACCCCTCGAACGCGGTCACCATGACGGGATCGACCAGTTCGGGGATGTCGTCGAGCTCGATCAAGTCCGGTGCCTCCTCGCCGGCGCCCTGCCGGTCCAATCGTCGATCCGTACGGTCGTTCTTACCCAGGTCCGTCGCGTCAAGCCTACGGCTTCCCCGGAAAGCGCCCGGGACCGCCCGCACGGTGTGACCGTGCGCCCATCTGGTGGGACGGAACGCGGGAAGCACCCGCCGCGCAGTTAGGCTGTTCGCCCGGCCCGGATTTTCGAGCCGCGGGCCCACGAAGGGCCGCCAAGCCGACAGCCGTCGCACCCCAGGGAGAATCCTGATGACCGCAGCATCCGCGACCCCCCAGCAACTCCGTGAAGCACTTGCCACCCGAGTCGTCGTCGCGGACGGGGCCATGGGCACGATGTTGCAGGCGCAGGACCCCACACTCGACGATTTCCAGGGCCACGAGGGCTGCAACGAGATCCTCAACATCTCCCGCCCCGACGTCGTGCGCGCGGTCCACGAGGCCTACTTCGCCGTCGGCGTCGACTGCGTCGAGACCAACACCTTCGGCGCCAACTTCGCCAACCTCGCCGAATACGACATCGCCGACCGCATCTTCGAGCTGTCCGAAGCCGGCGCCCGCCTCGCCCGCGAGGTCGCCGACGGCCACTCCACAGCCGACCACCCCCGCTGGGTCCTCGGCTCCATCGGCCCCGGCACCAAGCTGCCCAGCCTCGGCCACACGACGTACGCGGTGCTCCGCGACGCCTACCAGGCCAACGCCGCCGGACTGATCGCGGGCGGCGCGCACGCCCTCCTCGTCGAGACCACCCAGGACCTCCTCCAGACGAAGGCCTCCATCATCGGCGCGCACCGCGCCAACCAGGCCGCCGGAACGGATCTGCCGGTCTTCGTCCAGGTCACCGTCGAGACCACCGGCACCATGCTGCTCGGCTCCGAGATCGGCGCCGCGCTCACCGCCCTCGAACCGCTCGGCGTCGACCTCATCGGCCTCAACTGCGCCACCGGCCCCGCCGAGATGAGCGAGCACCTGCGGCACCTCGCCCGGCACGCGCAGATCGGCATCTCCGCGATGCCGAACGCGGGCCTGCCCGTCCTCACCAAGGACGGCGCGCACTACCCCCTCAGCCCCGAGGAACTGGCCGACGCCCACGACGTGTTCACCCGCGAATACGGCCTCGCTCTGGTCGGCGGCTGCTGCGGCACCACGCCCGAGCACCTGCGGCAGATCGTCGAGCGCGTACGCGGCCGCGAACTCGCCCCGCGCGTCCCGCGCCACGAGGCCAGTGCGGCGTCGCTGTACCAGTCGGTGCCGTTCCGCCAGGACACCTCGTACCTCGCCATCGGCGAACGCACCAACGCCAACGGCTCCAAGGCATTCCGCGAGGCCATGCTCGCCGAGGACTGGGAGAAGTGCCTGGAGATCGCGCGCGACCAGTCCCGCGACGGCGCCCACATGCTCGACCTCAACGTCGACTACGTCGGCCGCGACGGCGCCCAGGACATGCGCGAGCTCGCGTCCCGCCTCGCCACCGCCACCACGCTGCCGATCGTGCTCGACTCCACCGAGCCCGAGGTCATCCAGGCCGGCCTCGAACACCTCGGCGGCCGCGCGGTCGTCAACTCCGTCAACTACGAGGACGGCGACGGCCCCACCTCGCGCTTCGCCCGCATCGCCGCACTCGCCAAGGAGCACGGCGCCGCACTCGTCGCCCTCACCATCGACGAGGAGGGGCAGGCCCGCACCGCCGAATGGAAGGTGCGCGTCGCCGACCGCATCATCCGCGACCTGCGCGACAACTACGGCTTCGACGTCGCCGACATCATCGTCGACTGCCTCACCTTCCCGATCGGCACCGGGCAGGAGGAGACGCGCCGCGACGGCATCGAGACCATCGACGCCATCCGCGAGATCAAGCGCCTCTACCCGCAGGTGCAGACCACGCTCGGCCTGTCCAACGTGTCGTTCGGCCTCAACGCCGCGGCCCGCATGGTCCTCAACTCGGTGTTCCTCAACGAGTGCATCGACGCCGGCCTCGACTCGGCCATCGTGCACGCCTCCAAGATCCTGCCCATGGCCCGGATCCCCGAGGAACAGCGCGAAGTCGCCCTCGACATGGTCCACGACCGGCGCCGCCCCGACTACGACCCGCTCACCCGCTTCATGGAGCTGTTCGAGGGCGTCGACGCCAAGTCGGTCAAGGCCTCCCGCGCCGAGGAACTGGCCGCGCTTCCGCTCGGCGAGCGCCTCGAACGCCGCATCATCGACGGCGAGCGCCAGGGCCTGGAAGCCGACCTCGACGAGGCGCTGGCCACCCGCCCCGCCCTGGAGATCATCAACGACACCCTCCTGGAGGGCATGAAGGTCGTCGGCGAGCTGTTCGGCTCCGGCCAGATGCAGCTGCCGTTCGTCCTCCAGTCCGCCGAGGTCATGAAGACCGCCGTCGCCCACCTCGAACCGCACATGGAGAAGAGCGACGACGACGGCAAGGGCACCATCGTGCTCGCCACCGTCAAGGGCGACGTCCACGACATCGGCAAGAACCTCGTCGACATCATCCTCAGCAACAACGGCTACAACGTCGTCAACATCGGCATCAAGCAGCCCGTCTCGGCGATCCTGGAGGCCGCCGAGGAGCACCGCGCCGACGTCATCGGCATGTCCGGGCTGCTGGTCAAGTCCACGGTGATCATGAAGGAGAACCTCCAGGAGCTCAACCAGCGCGGCCTGGCCACCGGATACCCGGTGATCCTCGGCGGCGCCGCGCTGACCCGCGCGTACGTCGAAGAGGACCTCTACGACATCTACGCGGGCGAAGTGCGCTACGCCCGCGACGCGTTCGAGGGGCTGCGGCTCATGGACGCCCTCATGGGCGTCAAGCGCGGCGTCCCCGGCGCCGTCCTGCCGCCGCTCAAGCGCCGCAAGGTCGCGGCCGCCTCGCTCGTCGAGACCAAGCCCGAGGACATGCCCGCGCGATCGGACGTCTCCACCACCAACCCCGTTCCCGCCCCGCCCTTCTGGGGCGACCGCGTCGTCAAGGGCATCCAGCTCGCCGACTACGCCTCCTGGCTCGACGAACGCGCCACCTTCATGGGGCAGTGGGGCCTCAAGCCGGCGCGCGGCGGCAACGGGCCGACGTACGAGGAACTGGTCGAGACCGAGGGCCGCCCGAGGCTGCGCTACTGGCTCGACAAGCTCGTCACCGAGAACCTCCTCGAAGCGGCCGTCGTCTACGGCTACTTCCCGTGCGTCTCCAAGGGCGACGACCTCATCGTGCTGCACGAGGACGGTTCCGAGCGCACCCGCTTCACCTTCCCGCGCCAGCGCCGCGACCGGCACCTCTGCCTCGCCGACTACTTCCGCCCCGAGGACTCCGGCGAGGTCGACGTCGTCGGCTTCCAGGTCGTCACCATGGGCCCGCGCCTCTCCGAGGCCACCGGCAAACTCTTCGCCGACAACGCCTACCGCGACTACCTCGAACTGCACGGCCTGTCCGTGCAACTCGCCGAGGCTCTGGCCGAGTACTGGCACGCCCGCGTCCGCGCCGAACTGGGCTTCGCCGGCGAGGACCCCGGGGACATCGACGGCATGCTCAAGCTGGAATACCGCGGCGCGCGCTTCTCCCTCGGGTACGGGGCCTGCCCCGACCTGGAGGACCGCGCCAAGATCGTGAGCCTGCTCGACCCGTCGCGCATCGGCGTCGACCTGTCCGAGGAGTTCCAACTGCACCCCGAACAGTCGACCGACGCCATCGTGCTGCACCACCCGGAGGCGAAGTACTTCAACGCCCGGTAGGCGGTCGCACGGACGGCCGCCCCCAACGGGTGGCGGCCGTCCGTGTGCGGGCCGGCGCAGGCAGGGTTCGCGCGCGCCGCCGACGGCTGCCAGGATCGGCCGGGAGCCCGGGCCCGATGCGGGCCGCACGTACCCGAGGAAGGCCGCAGTGCTCCACGACGCCGTCGCTCTCCTGCGCTGCCCGCACTGCCGCGCCGACCTCGCCGCCGACCCCGTCGGCCGCGCCCTGCGCTGCGCCGCCGGACGCCACACCTTCGACATCGCCCGGCAGGGGTACGCCAACCTCCTCACCGGCGACGCCCGCCCCGGTACCGCCGACACCGCCGACATGGTGGCCGCCCGCGACGCCTTCCTGCGCGCGGGTCACTACAAGCCCGTCGCCGAAGCCCTCGCCGCGGAAGCCACCGCCGCCGCGGGCACGCCCGGCACGCCGCCCGGCGCCGTCGTCGACGTCGGCGCCGGAACCGGCCACTACCTCGCGCACGCCCTCGACGCCGCCCCCGACCGCACCGGACTCGCCCTCGACATCTCCAAGTACGCGCTGCGCCGCGCCGCCAAGGCCCACCCGCGCGCGGCCGCCGTCGTCTGCGACGCATGGCGCCCGCTGCCGGTACGCGACGCCGCCGCGGCCCTCGTCCTGAACGTCTTCGCGCCCCGCAACCCCGCCGAGCTGCGGCGCATCCTGCACCCGCAGGGCACCCTCGCGGTCGTCACCCCGACCGCCGCACACCTCGCCGAACTCGTCGCCACCCTCGGCCTGCTGCGCGTCGACGAGGACAAGCAGACCCGCCTCGACACCGCCCTCGCACCCCACTTCACACCCGGCCGCGCGCAGCGCATCGGCTTCACCCTCGCGCTCGGGCACGAGGACATCGCCGCCGTCGTCGGCATGGGCCCGTCCGCCTGGCACACCGACCCGGCCGAGCTGCGCGCCCGCATCGCGGCCCTGCCCGACCCGCTGGTCGTCACCGCCGAGGTCGCGCTGTCCCTGTACTCGCCGCTCTAGTACGCCGCCCGGCCGCGGCTGGAAATCGCGCCTCGGCGGCGGACGCCCGGAACGGCCCCCGGCACGGACACGCGCCGGGAAATCACGGAACAACACTCCGCCAATACTCCGTGACGCGCGTAGTTATGCGCTTGCCTCCAACCCATCGGTCACGGACAATCGAGGGCCCATCACCTGCGAGTGAGCCGAGTGAAGGAGGGGGAGCGACGACGCGCCGCCCGGCAGGGAACCGCCGGGCCGACACGAGAGGCAGGTGGCCATGACGGCTCTCGAAGCCCGGGCGTACCCCGGTTCGGACCTCCAGGCGGTGCTGTGCGACATGGACGGCACGCTGGTCGACACCGAGCGGAACTGGTTCGCCACCGAGGTCTCGGTCATGGCCGATCTCGGATTCCACCTGGGACCCGAACACGCCGCACGCCTCCTCGGCAGTCCCATGGACCCCGCCGTCGCGTACCTCATCGGCATCTCCGGCGTCGACGTCGCACCCGCGGAGCTGGAGCGGCGCATCAACGCCCGCATGGTCGAGATCCTCCGCGACGGCGTGGACCTGCGCCCCGGCGCCAAGCGCCTGCTCGCCGAACTCGACGCGGCGGGCGTGCCGGTCGCGCTGGTCACCGCGTCCTACCGGGACATCGTCGACGCCGTCCTGCCCTCGCTCGGCGCCCACCACTTCAGCGTCACCGTCGCGGGCGACGAGGTCGCGCGGCCCAAGCCGAACCCCGACCCGTACCTCGCCGCGGCGGCCGCCCTGGGGGCGGACCCCGCGCAGTGCGTGGTGCTGGAGGACTCGCCGACCGGCGTCGCCTCCGGCGAGGCCGCCGGCTGCGTCGTGGTCGCGGTGCCGAGCATGACGGACATCCCGGCCGGACCGCACCGCACGGTGCTGCCGTCGCTGGAGGGCATCGACCTGTCGCTGCTCGACAGCCTGGTGCGACGGCGCGCGCTGCGCTGAAGGAGCGCGGGGGTGAGGCGTCTTCGCGGTGGCGCCGGCGCTTGAACGTGCGGGGCGCGGAACGTACCCGAAGCCCGACCGGGGGACCTGCGCACACGGAAACGGACGGGCCCGTGGACCCGTCCGCCCCGCTCCCCGTGCCGTACCCCCGCTGACGTCCCCCGAGCCCGTCCCTCCCCGG
>NZ_JBPKBH010000001.1:419840-430539 GCF_051388915.1 Yinghuangia sp. YIM S09857
CCCTCCCCGTCCGGGCCGCCGGACCCGGTCCTCGGCGATCTCCCCATCGCCGACGACCGGCCCCGCGCAATCCGCCGCTCCCCGTGGGGTGCGGCCCCCGTTTTCCCGTGCTCCCGCCCGCCCCCGCGACCGGGTAGCCGCAGAAGACCCCCCGTGGATCTCTTACGGCTCGGACGCCGGCGAACCGACGTCCGGGGTGCCGGGGCCTCCACCGCGGTGGATCCCCCGTGCACCGTCAGTCTGTCGGCAACGCGGGTAGACCGTCGTCAGGGAAATCCCTCGACATCCCGCCGCGACCCGCCCTGCTCCACGCCGAGCACGCCGCCGCTCCTCCCCAGGTCGCACAACCGCCCCACCCGCGTCCTCCGTGCGGACGAGACCTCCCCCGGAGGGCGAAATCTCCTGGTCACAGCCTCTACGGTGGACCTGTGACACCCGCCCACGACGACGCGCGCACCGGCACGCCCGCCCCGGCCGACCCGCCCGCCGTCCCCGCGACGCGCGCGGGCCGGCTGCGCGACCACGCCACGGGCTGGCTCGACGAGCTGCGCCAGGGCGAGCGGCCGGTGCTGTGCCGACCGGCCCCCCTCGACGTCCTCCTCGTCGTCATCCTCGGCGCCCTCGCCATCGGCGGCCTGTTCATGGACGACCTGGGCAACGACGCGCGCCGCGACCCCGACGCGTTCGGCATCGTCCTGGCGATCCTGTGCGTCCTGCCGCTGCTGTGGCGCTCCAGCCACTCGCTGCGCGTGCTGATCGCCGTCACGGTCCCGTTCCTCATCCTCGCCGGGAACCACTACGGCGCCGCGGGCGCCAGCCTCGGCCAGCTCGTCGCGATGTACAGCGCCGCCGTCAGCAGGCCGCGCATCCCGGCCGCCTTCGCGCTGTTCTTCGCCGAGGGCACGACGATGATCTGGCTCGCCATCGGCCGCCGCAACATCGGCTTCGTCGACGTGCTCGCCAACCTCGCGGCGCTGTTCGCCGTCTGGGCGTTCGCCCGCAGCGTCGGGTTCCGCCGCGCTTACACCGCCGAACTCGAAGCCCGCGCCGACCGGCTCCTGCACACCCGCGAGGCCGACACCCGGGCCGCGCTGGCCGAGGAGCGCGGCCGCATTGCCCGCGAACTCCACGACGTCGTCGCCCACCACGTGTCCGTCATGACCGTGCAGGCCTCCGCGGCGCAGCGCACCATCGCCCGCAACCCCGACCGCGCCCGCGAGGCCATGGCGGCGGTCGAGCAGACCGGCCGCGCCGCCCTCGTCGAGATGCGCCGCCTCGTCGGAATCCTGCGCGGCAACGACGAGGAGGCGGGCGGCACCGTCCAGCTCAACGAGGGCCACAACGCCCCGCAGCCCGGCCTCGACGCGCTCGAAGTACTGGTCCAGCAGGTCCGCGAGGCCGGGGTGTCGGTCGAGCTGTCCATCGAGGGCGTCCCGACCGAACTGCCGCCCGGCATCGACCTCGCCGCGTACCGCATCATCCAGGAAGCGCTGACCAACACCCTCAAGCACGCCGGGCCCGCCGGCGCGCGCGTGCTGCTGCGCTACCGCCCCGAGGAGATCCTGGTCCGCGTCGCCGACGACGGCCGCGGCGCCGCCGCGAGCCTCGACACCCGCGACAGCGAGCGCACCGGGCACGGCCTCCTCGGCATGCGCGAGCGCGTCGCCCTCTACGGTGGACGCCTGTACGCCGGACCCCGCGCCGGCGGCGGATTCGAAGTCCTCGCCCGCATCCCGCTGGCCCCCGGCGACCGACCCGCGACCCGGTCCGGAGAACGCGCCGAACGCCCCGACCGGCCGGACCGCGGCGACCGCGCGGACCGGACCGACCGACCCGACCGACTGGAGCAGAATCCAGCATGACGATCCGCGTGATCCTCGTCGACGACCAGCCGCTGCTGCGCACCGGGTTCCGCATGATCCTCGAAGCCGAGCCCGACATCGCCGTGGTCGGCGAGGCGGCCGACGGGCTCCAGGCGGTCGAACTCGTCCGCACGCTCCAGCCCGACGTCGTCCTCATGGACATCCGCATGCCGCGCATGGACGGCGTCGAGGCCACCCGCCGCATCGCCGGGTCGGGCCAGGCGGGCGCGCCGCCCGCGGCAGGCACCGCGCGCGTCCTCGTGCTGACCACCTTCGACCTCGACGAGTACGTCGTCGAGGCGCTGCGCGCGGGGGCCAGCGGCTTCCTGCTCAAGGACGTCCCCGCCGACGACCTCATCGCCGCCATCCGGGTCATCGCGGACGGCGACGCGCTGCTCGCGCCGAGCATCACGCGGCGCCTGCTCGACATGTACGCGGCCCGGCTGCCCGCCGCCGAGGACCCCACCCCGGACACCCTCGCCATGCTCACCGAGCGCGAGGTCGAGGTGCTGCGGCTGGTCGCGCGGGGCATGTCCAACGCGGAGATCGCCGCGGAGCTGTTCGTCAGCGAGACCACGGTCAAGACGCACGTCGGGCACGTGCTCACCAAGCTCGGGCTGCGCGACCGGGTGCAGGCGGCGGTGTACGCGTACGAGAGCGGGCTGGTGCGGCCCGGGGCGCTGTAGCCGGGCCTCGGTTGAGGAGTCGGCGGGTGTGCGGGTGCGGCGGGACGCCTCGGGCCTACCCGCGCCGGGTCAGTCCTCGCGCTGTTGCGCGGGGATGATCGGCAGCGGGTACTCCGGGGGAGTGCCGCCGAACTCCGGGCACACGGCCTGGTGGTCGCACCAGCCGCACAGGTGCGTGCGCTTGGGGCGCCAGTCGCCGGTGCGCGTCGCCTCGCGGATCGCCTCCCACAACGCGCGCAGCTCGCGCTCCACGGCGAGCAGGTCCGACTCGTCCGGGTCGTACCAGACCACGTCGCCGCTGCCCAGGTACACCAGTTGGAGGCGGCGCGGCAGGCGGCCGTGCTGCCGCCACAGCACCAGGGCGTAGAACTTCATCTGGAACAGCGACTTGCGCTCGAACTGCTGCGACGGGGCCTTGCCGGTCTTGTAGTCGACCACGCGCAGGTCGCCGTTCGGCGCGACGTCCAGCCGATCCACGTAGCCGCGGAGCGTCAGGCCGCCGTCGACGCCCTCCAGCGGCGCCTCGACGTACAGCTCGCGCCGCGCGGGCTCCAGCGCGTTCGGGTCCTCCAGCGTGAAATACCGCTCGACGAGCTTCTCCGCGCCCGCCAGCCAGTCGGCCAGCTCCTCGACCCGGATCCCGCCGCTGCCGTCGTCGAACAGCTCCGCCAACTCGGGGCGCCTCACCAGGAGTTCGTCCCAGGCCGGGCGCAACAGGCGCAGTGCCGCCTCCGGTGTGCGCTCGCCCTTCGGAATGTCGAACAGCCGCTCCAGCACGGCGTGCACGACCGTGCCCCGGGTCGCCGCGGCGCTCGGCTTCTCCGGCAGCTTGTCGATCACCCGGAACCGGTACAGCAAGGGGCACTGCTTGAAGTCGCTCGCGCGCGACGGCGACAACGACACCGCGCGCGAGTCGGGTGCGGGGCCCGTGGTGGGGGAGTCGGTTCCGGTCGTACTCATGGCCAGCAGCGTACGGCCACCGGCGGACAACGCCGCATCCCGTGCCCCGGAGTGCCCCGGAACGGTGAAGGCGACGTGTTCGAACGAACGCCCGTACGAGTCAACACCGGGCCGTGTCTGGGAAGTTGGCGCTACCGCCAGTAACATCCCACCCGCCCGTGCACCACCGCCCCACCCGTCGCCTCGAAGGGTCCGTGCATGCGCCCCACGTCCCTGCGGTACGTCATCACCGCCGCCATCGCGCTCCTCGTCGCCCTCATTCCGGCGGCCCCGGCGGTCGCACACCCCGACTCGCACGGCCCGCGCACCCCCGACCGCGTCACCGTCGGGGACCGCACCTACATCGCCGACGACCGCGGCCGCGCCACCCAATGGCGCGGCTTCAACCTCGCCGACAAGGGCCACCGCGGGCCCGAGGCCTTCGCCGACATCCAGGAGCGCGACCTGCGCGACATGTCACGGCGTGGCTTCAACCTCGCGCGCCTGGTGTTCTTCTGGGACGACCTCGAACCCGCCCCCGGCCACTACGACCGCGCGTACCTCGGCAAGATGCGCCGCATCATGGACTGGGCCGACCGCTACGGCATCAAGGTCATGCTGGACGCCCACCAGGACGTCTACGGCCCGTACTTCGGCGGCCACCGCGGCGCACCCGCCTGGACCACCCGCGACGACGGCCTGCCCTACGAGCGCAACCCCGACGACTGGTTCTCCGAGTACTTCCAACCGTCCGTGCAAGCCGCGTTCGACCACCTCTACACCGACGGCGACCTCCGCAAGGCCCACGCCCGCATGTGGACCACCGTCGCCGCCGCCCTCGGCCGCCACCCCGCGCTGATCGGCTACGACCTCATGAACGAGCCCTTCGCGAAGTTCCGCGACGGCGAAGACCTCCCCACCGCAGCCGCCCGCTTCGAGTCCACGCAGCTCACCGACCTCTGGAACCGCCTCGCCGACGCCGTACGCCTCGTCGACCGCCGCTCCTGGATCTTCGTCGAACCCACCGTCATCGTCGGCCTCGGCGTACCCACCGCCCTCGGCCCCATCGACGACCCGCGCGCCGCCTACGCACCGCACTTCTACGACACGGCGATGGAAGGCGGCGCCGACTACGACCCGGACGGCACGTTCATCGAGGCGTACGAAGCCGCCATCGGCGACTACCCGGCCCGCCACCGCATGCCCGTCATCGTGGGGGAGTGGGGACCGCCCGATCCGACCCTCCCCAACATGCGCACCTTCTTCACGCGCATGACCGCCGCCATGGACCGCTTCTCCACCGGCTGGACCAACTGGCAGTGGTGCCGCGGCGGGGGCTACTGCACCCTGACCGCCGAGGGGCATCTGAAGCCCAACCACGACCTGCTCGTGCAGCCGTACGCCCGCGCGGTCGCGGGGAACCCGACCGCATACGCCTACGACGCGGCGACGCGCACGTACCGGATCACCTACACCACCCGCGCCGACACGCGCGGACCCACCGAGATCACCGTTCCCCGGGACGTCTACCCGCACGGCTACCGCGTCACCGTCGAAGGCCGCAAGGGCAGTTGGCACGCACACGGCCAGACCGTGGCGGTGTCGGCCAACGGCCGCCCCGGGACGTCGTACACGGTCACCATCACGCCGCGCTGACGCGCTGCGGGCGCTGCGCCCTCAGGCCTTCGCGGGGGAGCGGGACAGCAGCCGCATGAAGGCCTGCTCGACGTCGCCGCGCGACAGCACGCCGTAAATACTGCCGTCCGGCTCGACCACCAGATACTCGCTCGCCGGAGTCGTCCGCAGCGCCGTCAGGAGGTCCTCGCCTGCCAGATCCACCGGAACACGCATCCCCGGCAACAGGTCGCGCGCCAAAGGCCCGACAGCCACCCACGGACGCCGCTGCACCGGTGTGTCCACCACCCGCGACTCGCGGACCAGCGCGATCGGAGCGCCGTTGCCGTCCACCACCACCAGCGCCCGCGCGCCCGCCTCCCCGGCCCGCCGCAGCGCCTCCGCCAACGGCAGGTCCGCCGCCACCGGGATCGCCCGGCGGGTCAGCGTGCGCGCCCGCAACGCGGGCAGGCGTTCGCGCAACTGCTCCGCGCGCAGCGACTGCATCGCCCCCGTCCACATGAACCCGGCGATCAGGCCGCCGCACACCACCGTGTAGACGCGGATCCACGAGGAGTCGTTGCGCGACCACCACACGGCCGCGAACAACACCGCCACGGCCAGCACACGGCCCGCCCAGGACGCGGCCACCGTCCCGGCCATCGGACGCTTCGTCGCGCCCCACACGCCCGCACGCAGCATCCGGCCGCCGTCCAGCGGCAGCCCCGGCAGCAGGTTGAACACCGCCACCATCAGGTTCGACACCGCCAGCAGCGCGACCATGCGGCCGGTCAGCGAATCCACGTCCAGCGCAAGGCCGATGCCCCAGAAACCGCCCGCCAGAACCAGTGACAACGCCGGCCCCGCCGCCGCCACCGCGAACTCGCGGCCCGCCGTCTGCGGCTTGTCGATCTCCGAGACCCCGCCGAGGAACTGGATCGTGATCCGGTGCACCGGCAGCCCGAAGCGCAGCGCCGTGACCGCGTGGGCCAGTTCGTGCACCAGCACCGAGATGTAGAGCAGCACCGCGAACAGGAACGAGATCGCGTACTTCCACGAGTCCAACTGCGGGAACAGCCGCTCGAACGTCGGGGCGAAGAGCAGCGTGATCACCAGCGCGATCACGAACCACGACGACGACACGTACACCGGCACGCCGAACGGCCGCCCCATCAACAGGCCCCCGCCGCGCGCGGCACCGCCACCCGGGGCCTCCGCCCCGTCCCGCTGCCCGCCCCGGCCCTGCGGCCCGCCAGAAACACTCACGTCGTCGATGTTATGCGGTGGGTGACCGGAGAGGAGATCCCCTGGCAGGAGCAACACCCGGTGACCGGTACGCTGGTCCCCATGTCCGAACCGACCGGCGCAGCCCGCCGTCGCGGGCCCTTCCAGGTCGGGGACCAAGTGCAGCTGACCGACCCCAAGGGCCGCCACCACACCTTCACCCTCGAAGCGGGCAAGGCGTTCCACACCCACAAGGGATCGTTTCCCCACGACGCACTGATCGGCGCCCCGGAGGGCACCGTCGTGCGGTCCAGCGGGAACTTCGACTACCTGGCGCTGCGGCCCCTGCTCCCCGACTTCGTCCTGTCCATGCCCCGCGGAGCCGCGGTGATCTACCCGAAGGACGCGGGCCAGATCATCGCCATGGCCGACATCTTCGCCGGCGCGCGCGTCGTCGAGGCGGGCGTCGGCTCCGGCGCGCTCAGCACCTTCCTCCTGCGCGCCGTCGGCGACCACGGGCAGCTTTCGTCGTACGAACGCCGCCAGGACTTCGCCGACATCGCCAAGAAGAACGTCGAGCGGTACTTCGGCGGCCCCCACCCCGCCTGGCGCCTCACCGTCGGCGACCTCCAGGACAACCTGGCCGAGACGGACGTCGACCGCGTCATCCTCGACATGCTGGCCCCCTGGGAGTGCCTGGAGGCCGTGCACAAGGCCCTCGTCCCCGGCGGCCTGGTCTGCTGCTACGTCGCCACCACGACGCAGCTCGCCCGCACCGTCGAGACCATGCGCGCCATGCGCTGCTTCACCGAACCCCAGTCCTGGGAGTCGATGGTGCGCACCTGGCACGTCGAGGGCCTGGCCGTACGCCCCGACCACCGCATGATCGGCCACACCGGCTTCCTCGTGACCGCCCGCCGCATGGCCGACGGCGTCGAGGCCCCGATGCGCCGACGCCGCCCGTCCAAGGGCTCCTACGGCGAGGACTACGAGGCACCCGAGGTCTGACCGGAACTCGGACCGGAAGCCCTGACCGGCGCACCGCGTCGTCCGCGCACGCCGCGAATCCGGCGGTTCCGCCCAACCGGGCGGAACCGCCGCACCGTCTTCCGCGCCGTCTTTCCCGTGGCTCTTCACGGCACACGGCGGGCCCACTAACGTTGCCGTCCGTGGCGGATGAACACACCGTGTCAGGGGTCGCACACAACGGCCCGGAGCCCTCCGAGACCACCCCCGCGGAGACCGCGAGCGGCCCCGCCCCGACCGCGCCACCCGGCAGCGCCGACGTCCTGCGCGTCGCCGCCCCAGCCCCGCGCGTGCAGAAGCCCGACGTCAAGAACTCCGTCGTGCTCGCGCTCGCGATCGTCATCCTGTTCTTCACCGGCATCAGCGGCGTCGCCATCTGGGCCGCCTCCAGCTTCGACGGCGGACGCCCCGGCATCACCGGACCCGCCGACGGGCACCGCGAACCCCAGATCATCGAACCCGCCGACCGCACCCGGCCCCCGCAGACCCTGGAACCCGACGACGCCGTTCCCGAGGCCGCGCCGAGTGCGGCCGCGAACGCGACTCCCGCCGGGGCCGCCACGGGCGAATCACGCGCCGGCCAGCCGCAGACGGGACGCGACGCCGACCGCGGCGCGGCCGTCGACTGGGCCACCGTCGCGTACCCACTCGACTGCCCCGGCGCGCCCTTCGACGTCCGGGACGCGCGGCCCCTCGGCGCGGAAGGGCGCACATACGTCGTCCAGGTCCGCTGCGCCGCCGGATCCGGCACCGCGCCCGACGGGCTCTACACCTACGCGCTCGCGCCGAACGGCGGCGCCGCACTCGTCGGGACGCTGCTCTCGCCCGGCGAGGACCGTCTCGTCAAGGAATTCGCCGTCCGCGACGGAAAGATTCAGGCCACCTTGCAGGGCTGGTCCACGGACGACGTGCCGCGCTGCTGCCCCGACACGGAGGAGACCCGGGTCCTCACGCCCTGACCGTCCCGCGGCATGCCCCACGCGGGCTGGCTCACCGGGCCTCCGACGACCGTCGCGACGGCCCACCACGGCGCGCCAACGGTCAGGCGGCGTCCGGCCCGTAGACCTCTGTGCCGTCCGACACACGCCGGACATGAATGCACTCACCTGGGCATTTGCGTGTGGCGTCGATCACTTCCACCAGCAGCGGGGCCGGGACCGGAACGGCCGCGCCTGCCTCCGTACGCAGTTCGTCGTCGTCGCCCTTCACGTACGCCAGGCCGTCGATGTCGAGCTCGAACACCTCGCGGGCGAACTGCACGCAGATTCCGTCACCGGTGCAAAGATCCTGGTCGATCCACACCTCAAGCGGTTCATTCTCGGTGGACATCCGGCCTCGCACTTCACCGTTTCGTATCAGGAACCGACCAAGAGACCCTACCGCCGACGGCTTCTTGATGTTGTCCGGTGGGTATCTGCCCCTCACAACAGTGGGGGCAATCGCAAGGGTGAAGATCGGACACGCCCGCACCGTCTTTTGATCAAGGGGTTTCAACCCCTCCTGCCACAGGTAGGGTCGGAGACGTCGCAGCTCCCAGGAGGAGGTGAGGACCGTGGCAGCCCACGACGACGACATGAACCGTGGCGGGAGGCCGGCTCGGGGTACGGACGACCTCATGAGCCAGGTGTCCTTTCTTGAGCAGGAAGTCGCCGTCCTGCGTCGCAAGCTCGCCGACTCGCCGCGTCAGACGAGGATGCTGGAGGAGCGCATTGTCGAGCTCCAGACCAGCCTCGCCGGTCTGACCACGCAGAACGAGCGGCTGGTGGCGACGCTCCGCGAGGCCCGCGATCAGATCGTGGCCCTCAAGGAGGAGGTGGACAGGCTCGCGCAGCCACCTTCCGGATTCGGCGTATTCCTGAACGCAAACGATGACGGCACGGCCGACATCTTCACCGGAGGCCGAAAGCTCCGTGTGAACGTCAGCCCCAACCTCGACCTCGACGAGCTTCAGCGTGGCCAGGAGGTCATGCTCAACGAAGCCCTCAACGTGGTCGACGCCCTGGAGTTCGAGCGGATCGGCGACGTCGTGATGCTCAAGGAACTCCTCGAAGACGGCGAACGGGCCCTGGTGATCGGGCACACCGACGAGGAGCGCGTCGTGCGCCTCGCCGAACCGCTGCTCGACGGCCCGCTCCGGGCCGGGGACTCCCTGCTCCTCGAACCGCGCTCCGGGTACGTGTACGAACGCGTCCCCAAGAGCGAGGTCGAAGAGCTGGTCCTCGAAGAGGTGCCGGACATCGACTACACAAAGATCGGCGGTCTGCGCAACCAGATCGAGATGATCCGCGACGCGGTCGAACTGCCGTACCTCCACCCGGATCTGTTCAAGGAGCACGAACTCCGGCCGCCCAAGGGCATCCTGCTCTACGGCCCCCCCGGATGCGGGAAGACGCTCATCGCCAAGGCCGTTGCCAACTCGCTCGCCAAGAAGGTGGCCGAGTCCAAGGGACAGGGCAGCGAACAGGGCAAGAGCTACTTCCTCAACATCAAGGGGCCGGAACTCCTCAACAAGTACGTCGGCGAGACCGAGCGGCACATCCGCCTGGTCTTCCAGCGGGCCCGCGAGAAGGCCAGCGAGGGGACCCCCGTCATCGTCTTCTTCGACGAGATGGACTCGCTCTTCCGGACCCGTGGATCGGGCGTCAGCTCGGACGTGGAGAACACCATCGTCCCGCAGCTGCTGTCCGAGATCGACGGCGTCGAGGGCCTGGAGAACGTCATCGTGATCGGCGCCTCCAACCGCGAGGACATGATCGACCCGGCCATCCTGCGCCCGGGCCGACTCGACGTGAAGATCAAGATCGAGCGTCCGGACGCCGAAGCGGCCAAGGACATCTTCGCCAAGTACCTCACCAACAACCTCCCGCTCCACGAGGACGACCTGAAGGAGCACGGCGACGACCGCGCCACGACCGTCGTCAACATGATCCAGCGCGCCGTCGAGCGCATGTACACCGAGAGCGAGGAGAACCGCTTCCTTGAGGTGACATACGCCAACGGCGACAAGGAGACGCTCTACTTCAAGGACTTCAACTCCGGCGCCATGATCGAGAACATCGTCGGCCGCGCCAAGAAGATGGCCATCAAGGACTTCCTCGAACTGGGCCACAAGGGCATCCGCGTCTCCCACCTGCTCGCCGCCTGCGTCGACGAGTTCAAGGAGAACGAGGACCTGCCCAACACCACCAACCCCGACGACTGGGCACGGATCTCCGGCAAGAAGGGCGAGCGGATCGTCTACATCCGCACGCTCGTCACCGGCAAGCAGGGAGCCGACACCGGACGCTCCATCGACACCGTCGCCAACACCGGGCAGTACCTGTGACACCAGCCGCCGCGGCCCACAGC
>NZ_JBPKBH010000001.1:430661-495123 GCF_051388915.1 Yinghuangia sp. YIM S09857
CCACAGCGAGCTGTGGGCCGCGGCGGCGTGTCTGCGCGACCCCGAAACCCTCGGCACGTCGGCCAAGACCGTCGAGATCAATCGCGCGGTCGTATCCACAGCACCCACCAACCGCAATAGGCTCGTTACATGACCAGGGAGTACCCGACCGGCTACACGTCGGCCCGCGAAGCCCCGACGCCCCGAGACCTGGGCGTGGCCGGCCGGGTAAGTGATGAGGGGGTCGCATGACCGTCCAGCGCGTGATGGGCATCGAGACCGAATACGGGATCTCCGTGCCGGGGCACCCCGGCGCCAACGCGATGCTGACTTCGTCTCAGGTCGTGAACGCGTACGCCGCTGCCATGCAGCGCGCCCGCCGCGCCCGCTGGGACTTCGAGGAGGAGAACCCGCTGCGCGACGCCCGCGGCTTCGACCTCGCCCGCGAACTCGCCGACGCCAGCCAGCTCACCGACGAGGACGTCGGCCTCGCCAACGTCATTCTCACCAACGGCGCACGGCTGTACGTCGACCACGCGCACCCGGAGTACTCCGCCCCCGAGACCACCAACCCGCGCGACGCCGTCGTCTGGGACAAGGCCGGCGAGCGCATCATGGCCGAGGCCGCGCGCCGGGCCGGCGAGGTCCCGGGCGGGCAGAACATCCTGCTCTACAAGAACAACACCGACAACAAGGGCGCGAGCTACGGCTGCCACGAGAACTACCTCATGCAGCGCGCCACGCCCTTCGCCGACATCGTCCGCCACCTGACCCCGTTCTTCGTCTCCCGCCAGGTCGTGTGCGGCGCGGGCCGCGTCGGCATCGGGCAGGACGGCTCGTCGCACGGCTTCCAGATCAGCCAGCGCGCCGACTACTTCGAGGTCGAGGTGGGCCTGGAGACCACCCTCAAGCGCCCCATCATCAACACCCGGGACGAACCCCACGCCGACGCCGAGAAGTACCGCAGGCTGCACGTCATCATCGGCGACGCGAACCTCTCCGAGGTGTCCACGTACCTCAAGCTCGGCACCACGGCGCTCGTCTTGTCGATGATCGAGGACCGGTTCATCACCCACGACCTGACGGTGGATCAGCCGGTGCGCACGCTGCACCAGGTGTCGCACGACCCGTCCCTCAAGCAGCTCATCACGCTGCGCGCGGGCCGCAAGCTGACCGCCGTGCAGCTCCAGATGGAATACCTGGAACTGGCCCGCAAATACGTCGAGGACCGGTTCGGCACAGATGTCGACGACACCACCGCCGATGTCCTGACGCGCTGGGAATCCGTGCTCTCGCGCCTGGAGACCGACCCGATGTCGCTCTCGCGCGAATTGGACTGGGTCGCCAAGCTCCAGATCCTGGAGGGCTACCGGCAGCGTGACGGCCTCGACTGGGACGCGCCGCGCCTGCACCTCGTCGACCTCCAGTACGCCGACGTACGGCCCGACAAGGGGCTCTACAACCGGCTCGAAAACCGGTTCGAGCGGATCGCCACCGAGCCGGAGGTCCAGCGGGCCGCGCACCTGCCTCCCGAGGACACCCGGGCGTACTTCCGGGGCCGCTGCCTGGAGCAGTACGCCGACGAGGTGGCGGCGGCGTCCTGGGACTCGGTGATCTTCGACGTGCCGGGCCACGACTCGCTCCAGCGCGTCCCCACGCTGGAGCCGCTGCGGGGCACGAAGGCGCACGTCAAGGACCTTCTGGACCGCTGCCGCACGGCCGAGGAACTGGTCGCCGCGCTGACCGGCGGCTGATCGCCCGGGGCGGGCGCGGGGCCAAGATCATCCGACGGGGTGAAAACCGGTGTTCGCGGTGAGGTGAACGCACCCGCGGATGGGTGAACCTGACCCGTGTGGGGGAGGAAGCGTGTGGAGGCGCCGGACCACCGAACGTGTCTTCGAGGGCGCGGACGGTGGTCCTCCGCTCCTCACGGCAGCCGGCCGTCCCTCGTGTGACAAAAGGAATTCCGGTGCACGGGAACAACTGTCGGCCTACGCTTGTAGTGTCTGGTAACGGCAGTCGGCACGGGATCACGACGAAAAGGTGGGGTGAGTCAAATGGCTACCAAGGACACCGGCGGACAGTCCCGGGCGAATAAGCGCTCGGAAGAGGTCGAAGAGAATTCGGTCGAGACGAACGAGGCCTCTGACCTGCAAGAACGCCAGGAAAAATTGACGGATGACGTCGACGCAGTTCTCGATGAAATTGACGAGGTCCTAGAAGAGAATGCGGAGGATTTTGTGCGTGGATTTGTTCAGAAAGGCGGAGAATGACCGGTATGTCCGATTTGCTCCCGGGTAAGAAATGCTCCCGTGGCAAACGGAATTTGCCGGGTAATTCTTTCGCTTCGAACAAAGCCATGCGGGATGGACTTCAGGCTTATTGCCGAGAATGCTCCGCGAATTATTATGCGGAACGTCGCCTGGCAAAAGGATTCACGGTCCGTCCGAAGGTGGAGGTGCCTCCCGGGCACAAGCGCCGCCCCGGGTGCGGTGTGGTGAAGCCGCACTCGGAGTGGCACGTCCACCGGCGCAGCTCCGACGGCTTCGCGGCGCGCTGCAAAGCGTGCCGCGCGGTCGAGGGACGCGCCGGCCACCTGAAGCGCCAGTACGGCCTCACCGAGCAGCGCTACCAGGGGATGGTCGAGGAGCAGGTCGGGCGCTGTGCAATCTGTCTCGTGGCGAGGGCCGAACACGTGGATCACGATCACGAAACAGGTAAGGTCCGAGCCGTACTCTGCTTCAACTGCAATGCCGCACTAGGGCACTTCAAGGACCGTCCCGATGCACTCCGTCGGGCCGCCGCCTACTTGGAAGGGATCGTGTGGAAGCCAACACGCGTGGCACCGGGCGTCTACCGGACGCCTTCCTGACCCCCGGGTCGTCGTCGTTCACCGAGTTCCTGGACGCGTACCAGCCGGAGTTGCTGCCGTCGCGGCGGGCCGTGCCGGGGGCGCCGGTGACGGTGGAGGCACCGCACGGCACGACGATCGTCGCGGTGACGTTCCCCGGCGGTGTCGTGATGGCCGGCGACCGGCGCGCGACGATGGGCAACCTCATCGCGCAGCGGGACATCGAAAAGGTGTTCCCCGCCGACGAATACAGTTGCGTCGGGATCGCCGGCACGGCCGGGATCGCAGTCGAGATGGTCCGGTTGTTCCAGGTCGAGCTGGAGCACTACGAGAAGATCGAGGGCGCCACGATGTCCCTCGAAGGCAAGGCCAACCGCCTGTCGCAGATGATCCGCGGCAACCTCGGAATGGCCATGCAGGGCCTCGCGGTGGTGCCGGTTTACGCCGGCTACGACCTCGACGCGGGTACCGGCCGCATCTACAGCTACGACATCACCGGCGGCCGCAGCGACGAGCAGGGCTTCACCTCGGTGGGTTCCGGGTCGCTGTTCGCGCGCGGCGCGTTGAAGAAGCTGTACCGCGACGACCTGACCGCCGAGGACGCGGTCACGGTGTGCGTGCAGGCTCTGTACGACGCGGCGGACGACGACTCGGCGACCGGCGGGCCCGACCTGTCCCGCAAGATCTACCCGATTGTGACCGTGGTGACCGACGAGGGCCTGTCGCGCTGGTCCGACGACCAGGTCGGCGCTGTGGTGCAGACGATCGTCGGGGACCGCCTCATCCGTCCGAACGGCCCGAACGCACCTTTGAACTAATGGATTTGACGGCCCATCGGATGGTCGGCGACTTCTTGATCCCCTACCGGCAAAGGACTCCACGGTGACGACGCCTTTCTATGTGTCGCCGCAGCAAGCCATGGCGGACCGGGCCGATTTCGCCCGCAAGGGCATCGCCCGGGGTCGCAGCGTGGTGGTGCTGACGTACGCGGACGGCATCCTGTTCGTGGCGGAGAACCCGTCGCGCGCCCTGCACAAGATGAGTGAGATCTACGACCGCATCGCGTTTGCGGCGGTCGGCAAGTACCCCGAGTTCGAGAACCTGCGTATCGGCGGTGTGCGGTACGCGGACATCCGCGGTTACTCGTACGCCCGTCACGACGTGACCGCGCGCGGTCTGGCGAACGTGTACGCGCAGACGCTCGGCACGATCTTCTCCAGCGGCGGCGAGAAGCCGTACGAGGTCGAGCTGATCGTCGCGGAGGTGGGCAGCACGCCCGCCGACGACCAGATCTACCGTCTGACGTACGACGGTTCGATCGCCGACGAGCACCACTACGTGGCGATGGGCGGCAACGCGGACCAGATCACCGAGCAGTTGAAGCGCACGCACCGCGAGGGGCTGCCGCTGGACGAGGCGCTGCGCGTCGCGGTCGACGTGCTGGCGCGCGACGGGAGCGGCGAGAAGCGGCAGGTTACCGCGGCGCAGCTGGAGGTCGCGGTGCTGGACCGGACGCGTTCGCAGCAGCGGAAGTTCAAGCGTGTGGTGGGTGCGCAGTTGGCCCGACTGCTGGGTGAGGCGCCTCCGTCCGCGGCGGAGGCCGGTGCGTCGGCGGACGCGGCCGATGCCGGTGACGCGGCCGAGGGCGGCGCGGAGTCGTCGGGTGCGGCGGAGAACGGCGGTTCCGGGTCCGGTGGTTCGGCCTCGGGCGGCTCGTCGGGCGGCTCCTCGGACGGTTCGGCGAACGGCACGTCGAGCGGTTCGTCCGACGAGTAGTCGGCGCCGGTCGTACGAGCAAGGCGGTGCCGTCCGGCGAATGGCCGGGGCGGCAGCGTGGACGCCACGGGCGCGCTCCCTTCGGGGAGCGCGCCCGTCCGCGTTTCAGCGCGGGGGCGGCGGGGGCGGCGCGGTGGAGCCGCGGACGGTGAGTTCGCTGCGGAGCGAGATGTTGTCGGGGCGGCCGCCGTCCAGGAGGTCGAGGAGGGCGGTCATACCGGTCTCGCCGAGCCGGTGCGCGGGGAGGCGCACGGTGGTCAGTTCGGGCTCCATGACGGTGGCGAGGATCAGGTCGTCGAAGCCGGTGACGGAGATGTCGTCGGGGATGCGCAGGCCGCGTTGCCGGGCGGCCTTGTACGCGCCCGCTGCCAGCACGTCGTCGTCGCAGACCAGCGCGGTGGGCGGTGTCGGCGTGTCGAGGAGTGTGCGGGCGGCCTCGGTGGCCTCGTGGACGGTGAAGGCGGTGCGGGCGTGTCCGGTGTGGACGGCGCCGGTGCCGGCGAGTGCGGCGCGGTAGGCGTTGTCGCGCGCGGTGAACGTCCAGCCGTCGATGTCGGGGACAAGCCGGGCGAAGCGCCGGTGGCCCAGGTCGAGGAGGTGGCTGACGAGTGCGTGCATGCCCGCGGCGACCTCGACGTTGACGGTGGGCGGGCCCGCCTCGGGGGCGCTGTCGAGCATGACGAGGGGCAGGCCGGGCCCCGGGCCGCTGCCGCCGAGGAGTTCGGAGAGGCTTTCCAGGGCCATGGAGGAGGCGAGGACGCCGTCGAGGGCGGTGTGTGCGGCGGCGAACGGGCTGGCGAAGGGCGCGAGTTCGGTGCCGGCGCGGATGGGGGAGGGGTAGACGACCACGGAGAAGTCGCGGCGTGCGGCGGCTTCGGAGGCTCCCGTGTGCACGGCGCCGAAGAAGGGGTTGGTGAGCGCGGGGACCACGAGGAGGACGGTGCGGGTGGTCCCGAGGCGGAGGTGGCGGGCGGCCTGGTTGGGGCGGTAGCCGAGGGCGGCGCTGGCCTCGTGGACGGCTTGCACGGTGCGCTCGGAGACGCGGCCGTGCCATTTCCCGGCGTGCACGAGTGACACGGTGGACTGCGAGACGCCGGCGAGTTTGGCGACGTCCTTGCTGGTGGGGCGGGTGGCGGGGCGGTCCGTGGCAGGCGGTTCCGCCGGCGGGCCGGTGGGGGGCACGGTGACGGCGTTCCCTTCGTGCAGACGAGGCGTCGTGGCGGTGGTCGGGTCCGCGGGCCGAAGCGGGGGCGTGCAGTGGGTGCGGTGGTCCGAGGGTTGTGGTGCCAGGGCCGTGGTCCGGGGGTGCGGGCCGACTCCGGGGAGCCAACTTTAGGGGCTTGGGCGCGGGGGTTCCGGCAGGACTCGGCGTATACGGGTTGCCTGATTGCGGTGCGGCGGGCCAGACTGGACTGTGAAGTCATACGTATGACCCCGAGGGTCGGCCGTACGTCGACCGCTCCGGCGACCCGCGCCGGGCCGACCAGCGTCCGAGACACCCCAAAGAGACAAACGCGCGACCCGGCAGACCTCCGACCCGATCCCACGGACCCGACCGATCCCACGGACCCGGCCCGGCCCCCGACCCGCGTCCCCCACGAAGCCCAGGAAACGGCGGCCCCGCCCATGCGCATATACGCGGACCTCTTCCGTGCCCGGTTCGCGGCCCGCCTGCTCGGCGGCACGCTGCTGGGCCGCCTGCCCAACGGCATGGGCGCCCTGGCGATCCTGCTGCTGGCACGCGAGGACGGGGCCGGGTACGGCGTCGCGGGCACGCTCTCCGCCCTCTCCGGTCTCGCGACGGCCCTCGGACAGCCCGCGCTCGGCCGCTGGATGGACCGCCGGGGCCAGACGCGTGTGCTGGTCGGCGGCGCCTTCGTGTCGGCCGCCGGCTTTGCGGCGTTCGCCCTCGTCGGCGTGGACCCGCTGCCGCTGGCCGTCGTGGCGGTCCTGGTCGCCGGGTTCGCGACGCCGCCCCTGGAGTCGGGTCTGCGCGCGCTGTGGCCCGCCGTGCTGCGTCCGGACCAGGTGCACGCCGCCTACGCGCTCGACGCCGCCGCCCAGGAGATCCTGTTCACCGCGGGCCCGCTGCTGGTCGTGCTGATCGCCGAGACGATGTCGGAGGCGGCCGCCGTGGTCGCGACGGGCCTGCTGGGCATCGTCGGCACACTCGTCGTCGCGACGTGTCCTCCCTCCCGCGCGTGGCGTCCGGAGTCGCACACGCGCCACTGGGCGGGGCCGCTGCGCTCCTCCGGACTCCGTGTCCTGTTCCTCTCGCTGACGCTGACCGGGACGGCGCTGGGCGTGCTGAGCGTGGCGGCGGTGGCGTACGCGGACGACCGGGACTCGGGTGTGTGGGCGGGCGTCATCATGGCGGCGATGTCGACGGGCGCGTTCGTCGGCGGCGTGGTGCACGGGGCGCGCCAGTGGAAGCGTCCCGCGCGTGAGCGACTGCCGTGGCTGATGGCGTGTCTGACGGTGGGTTACCTGCCGCTTGTGTGGGCTCCCGGGCCGTGGCTGATGATCGTGCTGTCGGTGGTGTCGGGCGTGTTCCTGGCACCGGTGATCGCGTGCACGTTCACGCTGGTCGACGAACTCGCGCCGCCGGGCACGCTCACCGAGGCGTTCGCGTGGGTGGTGGCGGCCATGGGGACGGGCGCCGCGATCGGTACGGCCGCCGCCGGGTTCGCCGGTGAAGTAGGGGGCGTACGGGGCGCGTTCGCGGTGGCGGGCGTGGGCGCGGCGCTCGGTCTCGCGCTGCTGGTGGCGGGACGGGCGGCGCTGCGCCCCCGCGAGATCGACTCCGCGGGAATCGCCGCCCGCGAGTTGTCCCGGAACGGCACGTCAGCGGCGTAATGTTGGTTCATGGACCGCCGAATCTTCGGGCTTGAGAACGAGTACGGCGTCACCTGCACGTTCCGCGGGCAGCGCAGGCTGTCCCCGGACGAGGTGGCGCGGTACCTGTTTCGCAGAGTCGTCTCGTGGGGCCGAAGCAGCAACGTCTTCCTACGCAATGGGGCCAGGCTGTACCTGGATGTGGGCAGCCACCCCGAGTACGCAACGCCGGAGTGCGACTCCGTGCCCGAACTGGTCGTGCACGACAAAGCGGGTGAGCGCATCCTCGAAGGGCTTCTCGTCGACGCCGAGCGGCGTCTGCACGAGGAGGGCATCGCCGGTGACGTCTACCTGTTCAAGAACAACACCGACTCCGCGGGGAACTCGTACGGCTGCCACGAGAACTACCTGGTGGCCCGGCACGGCGAGTTCTCGCGGCTGGCGGACATCCTCATCCCGTTCCTGGTGACCCGTCAGATGCTGTGCGGCGCGGGCAAGGTGCTCCAGACGCCCCGCGGTGCGGTGTACTGCGTGAGCCAGCGGGCGGAGCACATCTGGGAGGGCGTCAGTTCGGCGACCACCCGGTCCCGCCCGATAATCAACACCCGCGACGAGCCGCACGCGGACGCCGAGCGCTACCGGCGCCTGCACGTGATCGTCGGGGACTCCAACATGGCCGAGCCGACCACCATGCTGAAGGTCGGCGCGACCGACCTGGTGCTGCGGATGATCGAGGCGGGCATGGTCATGCGGGACCTGACCCTGGAGAACCCGATCCGGGCGATCCGCGAGGTCAGCCACGACATGACGGGCCAGCGCAAGGTGCGGTTGGCCAACGGGCGCGAGGCGTCCGCGCTGGAGATCCAACTGGAGTACCTGACGAAGGCGATGGACTTCGCCGACCGCCGGGGCATCCGCACGGGCACCGTGCGGCAGGTGCTGGACCTGTGGGAGCGCACGCTGACCGCGGTGCAGACCGGGAACCTGGACCTGGTCGGCCGGGAGATCGACTGGGTGATCAAGTACCAGCTGATCGAGCGGTACCGGGCCAAGCACAACCTGCCGATGGCGTCGCCGCGGGTCGCGCAGATCGACCTCGCGTACCACGACATCCACCGGCGGCGCGGCCTGTACTACCTGATGGAGCGGCGCGGGCAGGTCGAGCGGATCGGGCAGGACGTCAAGATCTTCGAGGCCAAGTCGGTGCCGCCGCAGACGACCCGCGCGCGGCTGCGCGGCGAGTTCATCAAGAAGGCGCAGGAGCAGCGGCGCGACTTCACGGTCGACTGGGTGCACCTGAAGCTGAACGACCAGGCGCAGCGAACCGTGCTGTGCAAGGACCCGTTCCGTGCGGTGGACGACCGGGTGGAGAAGCTGATCGCGAGCATGTGACCGTACGGCCCGTTCGGCGGCCGCGGTCCCTCGCCGGGAGGCGTGGGGCGGCCGTTGCGGGAGTTGCGGCGGGGGTGCGCACCGCGGGGTGGTGCGCACCCCCGGCGCGCGCTGCCGTACAGGGGCGCTACGCACGGGTACGGATCAGCAACAGGCTCCGGTCTTCACACGATTCCGACCTGGGTTGCCCGTAGAGTGTCCGGGTCCTGTCGGCTCTTGCAGAGGATTACCGTGCGCCGTTTCGCCGCGCTGCTTCTTGTCCCCGCCCTGATGCTCGGTGCCGCGGCGTGCGGCGACGATTCGGGCGACAAGAACGCGAGTTCCAGCCCCAGCCCGTCGTCGACCAAGCCGGCCCGCTTCGCGGGGCTCAGCACCACCGGCGCCGCGACCGGCAATCCGGCGTACGGCCAGGCGCCCGACATCAAGATCCCGGACGCGGCCGCGCCGATGGGGCTCCAGTCCCAGGTGCTGACCGAGGGCACCGGCCCGTTGGTGACGTCGCAGGACATGGTCAACGCCAACTACGAGGGCGTGGCGTGGAGCACCAAGAAGGTGTTCGACAGCTCGTTCGACCGGGGTGAGGCGACCGAGTTCTACCTTGAGGCGGTCATCAAGGGCTGGACGCAGGGCCTGACCGGCAAGAAGGTCGGCAGCCGCGTGCTCCTGACCATCCCGGGCGACCTGGGCTACGGCGCGGCGGGCGGCGGCGAGGACATCAAGTCCAACGAGACGCTGGTGTTCGTGGTCGACATCGTGGGCACGCGCCCGGGCTTCGCGACCGGTGCGCCGGTGGCGCCGAACCCCGACCTGCCGACGGTGACGACGGACGGCAACAAGGTCGCGAACCTGACGTTCCCGGCGGGCAAGGCCGCGCCGACCGCGGTGGTGAACCAGAACCTGATCGAGGGCACGGGGGCGGCGGTCGCCGCGACGGACCAGGTGGAGATGCAGGTCGTGCAGTGGCTGTGGGGCGCGCCCGCGGCATACGGCTCGTCGTGGGCGGGCAGCGGCCCGCAGCCGCTCCAGCTCGGCCAGCAGGACCCGACGCAGCTCATGACGTCGCTCCAGGAGGGCGTGGTCGGGAAGAAGGTGGGCAGCCGGGTGATGCTGGTGCTGCCGCCGGACAAGGGCGTGGGCGCGGCGGGTGCGCCGGAGAAGGGCATTCCGGCGGGCTCGACGCTGGTGCTCGTGCTGGACATCGTGAAGGCCGGTCCGGCCCCCGCGGCCTCCTGACGTCGGCCCGGCGCGCGGCCCGGTTTTCCGGGGTGCGTGCGGCGGGGCGAGTCTCGCGCCGGTGCCGGGACTGGAAGAGTGTCCGGCGGCCGAAGGCGTACGCCGCCGGCGTGCGTACCGGGCATGGCACCTCATGTCCGTCAGACCATGTACCGAGGAGCAGGACCGCGATGAGCAACAACGAGAAGCCCGAGATCGACTTCCCGGGCGGGAATCCGCCGGCCGAGCTGGAAATCACCGACATCGTGCTCGGCGACGGCGAGGAGGCCAAGGCGGGGCACACCGTGAAGGCCGACTACGTCGGCGTGGCGTTCTCCACCGGCGAGGAGTTCGACGCGAGCTGGAACCGCGGCCAGCCGCTGGAGTTCCCGCTGGGCGCGGGACGGGTCATCCAGGGCTGGGACAAGGGCATCCAGGGCATGCGGGTCGGCGGCCGCCGCAAGCTCGTCATCCCCCCGCACCTGGCCTACGGCAACCAGAGCCCCAGCCCCCTGATCAAGCCGGGCGAGACCCTGATCTTCGTCGTCGACCTCCGCGGCGTCAGCTGACCGCTCAACCCCCGAGGGCGGTGCCTCCACAAGGAGCCACCGCCCTCACCCATGCGGACCCAGGTCCAAAGCCCCGGCGGAACGCCGAACGCGTCACCCGGGGCCGTCCCATCTCACCTCCGTGCACCGACGGCCGGAAACACCCCACCCCAGACCGCCTCCACTGCACGCGCCTCCCACCCCCAGCGCCCGGCGGCGCCAAGAGCGGACCGGCCAAAGTCCGCCAGAGTCGTCGGCGGCTCGCGTCGGAACGGCGGCGGTTGCGTGTTGGCGGCCGTGCTGCCGGGGGATTCGCGCAGCGTCAGTGCGCACGGACGGCCTGACCCGCCCCCGACAGATCGCGTTGACCTGCTTGCCTCCTGTCCACGCGACTCAACACGCGCGCTCGGTCGGGGATCGGCGGGAGGTGGTCGACGGTGGCTTGAAGGCGGTAGTCGCAGGTGGCATCCGTGCTGCCGGGTGATTCGGGCAGCGGCCGTGCGTTTGCGCTGCTGCGTACTTGGGCCTGGTTGTACCCCCACAGGGCGGCTCGCAACTGCTCGGTAGGGGGCCGAACTTGTCGTCGCGGGATCGTTCCGCCTCGCCGGACGTGACGACGGGTCCCCGCTGCCGGCCTGACACGCGTGGTGGGTGGGGGAGCGGGTGTCCGCATACCGGTGGGTCAGGGGGAATGGGGTGGGAGGAGGGTGGCGGCGTGGCGGCCGGCGGCGGCTGTGGCCAGGAAGTGGGCGTGGTCCTCGTCGAGGCCACGACCCATGGTGGAGAGTTTCAGGGGGGTGGTGCGCAGGACTTCGTCGAGGCCGTGGGTGGGAACGGTGACGATGCGGTGGCGGGCGCGCAAGGGGGCGATGTCGGCGGCGAGTCGGGAGGCCAGGGGCTCGTCGAGGTCGGGGAGCACGACGTCGGCGGAGGCGAGTGCGACGCGGCCGTAGGCGGTGAGGCTGTGGTGGGAGATGCCGCGGTGGCGTTCGCGGGGGTCGGCGTCGGAGACGCGGAGGGCGGCGACGGCGCGACCGCCGAGGGTGGCCGCGGCGTTGACGGCCTCGCCGGCCGCGACGCCGGAGAACCCCCAGCGGGTGTCGGTGCCGAGGTTGCCGGGGCCCTGGGTGACGACCGCGATGTCGGCGTGGAGGACGTGGCGGGCGGCCAGGAGGCCGGTGTGCACGGTGACGGCCTCCAGGTCGCCGCCCATGGTCTGTCCGGTGGTGACCGTGCCGACGATCCAGTCCGCGTCGCGCAGGGCGGAGATGGTCATGGAGAACCACGCGGGCAGCGCGCCGCCGTCGGTCATGACGTAGGCGATGCGCGCGGTGGGGCGCACGGTGCGTACGCCGGCGCAGATGGCGGGTAGGGCGGAGTGCAGGTCGGCGACGACGACCGGCATCGCGTCGAGGTCGTCGGCGTCGCGGAGGGCGGCGTGGTGCGGGGAGTCCTGTTCGTCGACGCCGAGGACGATGCTCTGGAGCGGGGTGTAGCGGGCCTTGACGAGGTGCCCGGGGCCGGGCGGCGGGTCCGTGGGGAGGCGGTCGGGAACGGCGGTGACCAGGGCGTAGCCGCCGGTGCCGAGGCCGAGGGTTTGTGCGGTGGTGTTGAGCAGGACGGTGTCGCCGACCTCGGGGCGTCCGACGAGTTCGGGGTACGCGAGGGCCCGGAACTCCGGACCGCCGTCGAGCTGACGCACCGTCAACTCGATGGCTCCGCGCCACTCGCGCCGTACCGCCAGAACCTCGCCCCGCCGCCACGTGATCACGGTGGGTGAGGTTAACGGACCGGCGACCCCGGCGGCGAGTCCCGGCGGTCGCCGCGACCGGGCGGACGCCGCACGCGCGAACGCGGTACGGTCGGGGCGGAACGCGCCGCGCCTCCCCGAGGGAGTTGCGCGGGCGTCGGATTCGGTCAGTGAGCCAAGGGGCGGGAACGGATGGCGATCCCCAAGCAGGAGCGGTTGGTGAGCCTGGTCATGTGCCTGCTCGCCGCGCGCCGGTATGTCACGAAGGAGGAGCTGCGGACCTCGATCGAGTCGTACCGCCTGTGCACCTCCGACGAGGCGTTCGACCGGATGTTCGAGCGCGACAAGGACGATGTGCGCGAGCTCGGCTTCACGATCGAGACCGGGGCGAACGACCCTCTGGTGGAGTCCGCCGACGGCTACCGCATCCGCCCCGAGCACAACACGCTGCCGCCCGTCGACCTGGACCCCGAGGAGGCGGCGGCGCTCGCGCTGGCGGCCGGGGCGTGGCAGCAGTCGTCGCTGTCGGGGGCCGCGACCGGCGCGCTGTACAAGCTGAAGGCGGCGGGCGTCGAGATCGACACCGCGCCGCTCACGTCGGTCGAACCGCGGGTGGCCGCGCGGGAGTCCGCGTTCGGGCCGTTGCTGGAGGCGCTGCGCACACGGCGGCCGGTGCAGTTCTCCTACCGGGCCTCCGGGGCCGCGGAGCCGCGTGTGCGCATTGTGGAGCCGTGGGGGATGAGCTGCTGGCGCGGCCGGTGGTATCTGGTCGGGTGGGCGCGCGACCGCGAGGAGCAGCGGGTGTTCCGCCTGGAGCGCGTGCTCGACAAGCCGAAGCCGCGCATTCTGCGTGAGCAACTGCGGGCGCCCGTACCGGAGAACGTCGACATCCGCGCGCAGGTGGCGCGGTTCGCCGGCGAGGGCGGCGAGGGTTCCGCGCGGATCCGGCTGCGTTCGGGCGCGGGTTTCCCGCTGCGGGCCCGCGCGACGGCGGTGAAGCCGGTCGACGAGGCGTGGGACGAGCTGGAGTTGCCGTACGGTCACGGCCTGCACAACTGGCTCGCCGAGTTCGGCGCGGAGGTCGTGGTGGTGGACCCGCCGGAGCTGCGCGCGGCCGTCATACGGCAGTTGCGGGCGGCAGCCGGTCTGCCGGTCGCGTTCGGCGCGGGCAGCGAGGGGGCGGCATGAGCAACGCACTGGACGACACGCGCCGACTCCTGTCCCTCGTCGCCTACTTGCGCGAGCGCCCTGGGGCGCGCCTGGAGGACGTGGCGCGCGCGTTCGGCCACGACATCGACGCGATCGAGGCCGATCTCGGCACGCTGCACATGTGCGGCACCAGCTTCATGGCCGACGATCTCTTGGAGCCGCACGTCGACTCCGACGGCCGGGTGTGGCTCGACAACGCCGACGCCCCCGTGCGTCCGGTGCGCCTGGCCCCGCACGAGGCGCTGAGCCTCCTCGTGGCGCTCCGCGCGCTTGCCGGGCTTTCCGGGCTGCGGGACCGCGACCGCGAGGCGCTGGGCCGCGTGACGGCGAAGCTGGAGGACGCAGCCGGGGAGGCCGCGCAGGTGGCGGCGCACGTGAGCGTGGAGTTCGAGGCCGAGGAGTCGTCGTTCGCGACGATGGACCGGGCGATCGCCGAGAAGCGCGTGCTGCGGCTGAGCTACTACGTGCCGCGCCGCGACCAGGTGACCGAGCGGGTCGTGGACCCGGTGCGGCTGCTGCTGGTGGAGGGCCGCCCGTACCTGCTGGCGTGGTGCCGCACCGCGGAGGACCGGCGGCTGTTCCGCCTGGACCGGGTGGTGGCGGCGGAGCTGCTGGACGAGGCGTCCGATCCGCCGACGGTGGCGCCGTTCGATCCGGACGAGGGCCTGGTGCAGCCGACGCCGGACGACGTCGAGGTGGTGCTCGAACTGGGCCCGGGCGGGCGCTGGGTGCGCGAGTACTACCCGTACGACGCCCTGGAGGAACTGCCGGACGGCGGCCTGCGGTTGACCCTTCGCACGCCGGACACCTCGGTGGTGCGGCGGCTGGCGCTCCGGCTCGGCGAGCACGGACGCGTCGTCGCCCCCGCCGAGTTGGCCGACGAGGTGCACCGGACCGCGTCCGCCGCGCTTGCCGCGTACGCGGACGCCTGACGCGGCGCGGGGCCCGCCCGCGCTGCACGTGTGTGAACCCCAGTTTGAACCCGACGTTCCATCCCAAGGTGTGAAGGAGCGGCCGATGGCCACGTTCACGGCGCGCTGCCCGGTGTGCGGACGGGTCGAGCTGACCGCCGATCAGCTGCGGCTCGTGGTGCGTCCGGGCAAGTCCTTCTACGTCTTCCGTTGCCCGGGCTGCGACGACTCGGTGCGTCGCCCGGCCGGCGAGAAGATCGTGGAGCTGCTGTCCGACGGCGGTGTCCCGTCGATGCAGGTGGCGGGATGACCGGCCGAATATGCCCGGGAGCCGTGCGTACGTGCCCCGGACGCATGCGCCGGTCCTGCCCCGGCGGCGGATAGGGTCGGGCGCATGCTGCTGTGGGTGCTGCTCGTCCTCTCGTTCCTGCTTGTGGCCGGGGGACTGGCCGTCATCGGTCGACTGGCCTTCCGGTTGGCGGGTGACGTCCGTCACTTCGGCCGCGCGGTCGGCGACGCCACGGACCGCATCGGCCGTTCCGCGGCCGAGCTGGAGGAGGCCCGGGCGACGTTGCGTTGACAGGTGGGGCCGACGAATAGCACGGTCGTTTCCTGAACGCTTGGCGAATTCGGGTTCCTAAAGCGCCCGACGTTCGCCACGATTGCGTTGCACGGCCGTAACACTGATCGGCGTACGATCGGACCCATCAACCCCCCGGTTATGAGGTAGCAACTATGTTCGGCAGGCTTGGACCCACCGAGATCATCCTGATCCTGGTCATCGTCGTGCTTCTGTTCGGTGCCAAGAAGCTGCCGGACACCGCGCGGGCGCTCGGCCGCTCGATGCGCATCCTCAAGAGCGAGACCAAGGCCATGAAGACCGACGACGCCGAGGCGGACGCCGCCGCGAAGTCGAGTGCTCCCGAGGCCCCGCGCACCATCCAGGCCGCTCCCGGCGACGTGTCGCAGTCCCGCCCGGTGGGCGAGCCCGACGCGAACCGCCGCTGACCCCCGAGCCCCCCGGAGTCGGCCCCTCAAGGTGAGCGAACGCAGAGGGCTCTGGCGCAAGCCTGCCCGCCCACCCAAGAACAACGAGGGGCGCATGCCCCTCATGGACCACCTGCGCGAACTGCGCAACAGGCTGGTCAAAGCGCTGCTGGCAATCATGCTGGTGACGATCGTGGCGGCGTTCTACTACAAGGACGTCGCCAAATTCCTCGTGGCGCCGGTCTGCGACCTGGACAACGTCGACGGTGTCGGCAACAACCAGGAGTGCGGCGCCGGCGTGCTCGTGCAGTCGGGTGTGCTCAGCCCGTTCTCGATCATGCTGAAGGTGTCGCTCACCACCGGCCTGGTCCTGGCGGCCCCGGTCTGGCTGTACCAGCTCTGGGCGTTCCTCGCGCCGGGCCTGCACAAGCACGAGAAGCGGTACGCGATCTCGTTCGTCGCGCTCGGCGCCCCGCTGTTCGCGGCCGGCGCGTGGTTCTCGTACACGATCCTGCCGCACGCGCTCGACGCGCTGCTGGGCTTCACGATCACCGACGCGAACAACCAGATCCAACTGGACGAGTACCTCGACTTCGTCCTGCGTATGGTCATCGTGTTCGGCCTGGCGTGCGAACTGCCGCTGATCCTCATTCTGATGAACGTCGCCGGGCTGGTCACCGCACGGCAGTTGATCGGGTGGTGGCGCTGGGTCGTGATGGGCATCTTCGTCTTCGGTGCGGTGGCGACGCCGACCACCGACCCGCTGACGATGTGCCTGCTGGCCGTGCCGATCACGGTGTTGTACATCCTGGCCGTGCTGTTCGCGTGGATCAACGACAAACGTCGCGGACGCAACCGCAAGGCGACGCTCGGCGGCGACGTGGACGACGACGAGGCGTCCGCGCTGGACCTGACGCCCTCGCGGGTCGAACCGGCCCCGCCCGTGCCGCGCAACGGCGACGGCGGCGACAACCGGGAGCAACCCGCGGTGCACGCCGACGACATAACGTGACGTGACGTCACGGCGCCGTGGACCCCGAGGTGACCCGTCCGCGTTCCCCGGCCCCTGACCTGCACGGATGACGCGCCCTGCACTACTGTGCCGGGCGTGTCCCGTGAGATCGCACTCTTCGTCAATCCCGCCGCGGATCTGGGCCGTGCCGAGCGCGCCGCCGCTCCCGTCGCGGCCCGCCTGCGCGCCGCGGGCCGCACGGTGCGGGAGATCCGCGTGCCCGGGCCCGCCGACGCGCTGGAGCGGCTGAGGTCCGAAGTGCGGCGCGGCGTCGGTGCGGTGGTGGTGCTCGGCGGCGACGGGACGTTGTCGCTCGCGCTCCAGGCGGTCGCCGGCAGCGGCGTCCCGCTCGGCGTCGTCGCGATCGGCTCGGGCAACGACTTCGCCCGCTCGGTGGGCCTGCCGGTCGGGGACGTCGACGCGGCGCTGTCCGTGGTCCTCGGCGGCCGCACCCGCGACCTGGACCTCGGCAAGGCCGGGGACCGCTGGTTCGGGACCGTCATCGCGTCCGGCTTCGACTCGCGGGTCAACGAGCGCGCGAACGCGATGCGCTGGCCGCGCGGCCGCATGCGCTACAACCGCGCGGTGGTCGCGGAACTGCCGTCGCTGGGCGCGATCCCGTACGAGATCGAGTTGGACGGGAAGACGCTCCACGTCGAGGCGATGCTCGTCGCGGTCGGCAACAGCACGTCGTACGGCGGCGGCATGATGATCTGCCCCGGCGCGGACATGACCGACGGCCGGTTCCAGGTCACCGTGGTCGAGGAATGCGGGCGGCTGGAGCTGCTGCGGGTGCTGCCCCGGGCGTACAGCGGCGGGCACGTGCGGCACCCGAAGGTGACGACGTACGAGGCCTCGGTGGTGTCGCTGGCCGCGCCCCGGGTGAGCGCGTGGGCGGACGGCGAGCGCATCTCGGCGCTCCCGGTGACCGCGCGCACGGTGCCGGGCGCGCTGCGGCTGCTGGTGCCGGCGGACGGGCCCGGCGCCGCGCCGCGCGCCGTGCGCCGCGATGTGCCCCGCGGCGCGTCTCGTGACGTGCCGGGCGGCGCGCCCGGTGGCGGCCGCGCGCCGCGTTAAACGTGATCACATCCGGGGACGCCGCCCGGTAACCTGCTCGATGAGATGCCTCTCGATCCTTCCCGCGGCGACCGCCGCGACCCCCGAGTCCTGAACAGCGCGCGACCGGAGAGCGGGTGGTCCGTATGACCGGCCAGACCCCCGAGCCGTCGCCGGCCGAGCGCTTCGCCGCCGCCCGCGTACGCCAGGCCGAGGAGCGCACCAGCCTCCACGCCTTCCGCGGCGACTACGAGTTCGGGCTCGACCTGTTCCAGGAGGAGGCTTGCCGCGCGCTGGAGGCCGGGCGCGGCGTCCTGGTGGCCGCGCCGACCGGCTCCGGCAAGACGGTGGTCGGCGAGTTCGCCGTGCACCTGGCGCTGGAGCGGGGCCGCAAGTGCTTCTACACGACTCCCATCAAGGCGCTGTCCAACCAGAAGTACGCGGACCTGGTCAAGCGCTACGGCGCCGACAAGGTCGGCCTGCTGACCGGCGACAACTCGGTCAACGGCGACGCACCGGTCGTCGTGATGACGACCGAGGTGCTGCGCAACATGCTGTACGCCTCCTCGCGCACCCTCGACGGCCTCGGCTATGTGGTCATGGACGAGGTGCACTACCTCTCCGACCGCTTCCGCGGCGCGGTGTGGGAGGAAGTGATCATCCACCTGCCGCCCTCGGTCACCCTGGTGTCGTTGTCCGCGACCGTGTCCAACGCCGAGGAGTTCGGCGACTGGCTCGGTACCGTGCGCGGCGACACCGAGGTCGTGGTGTCCGAGCACCGGCCGGTGCCGCTGTGGCAGCACGTGATGGCCGGGAACCGCGTCTACGACCTGTTCACGGACGAGGTCCACCAGGAGGTCAACCCGGACCTCACCCGGCTCGCGCGCGAGACGAACGAGCGCAGCGGGCGGCCGTACGACCGCTACCGCAAGTCGCGCGGACGCGACGAGCACACGCGGGCGCGCCGCGTGTGGACGCCGAGCCGGGTCGACGTGATCGAGAAGCTCGACGCGCAGGGGCTGCTGCCCGCGATCACGTTCATCTTCAGCCGGGCGGGCTGCGCGGCGGCGGTGCAGCAGTGCCTGCACGCCGGGCTGCGGCTCAACACGCAGGCGGAGCGGCAGCAGGTCAAGTCGATCGTGGAGTCGCGCACCGGGCACATCCCGGACGAAGACCTCCAGGTGCTGGGCTACTTCGAGTGGCTGGAGGCGTTGCAGCGCGGCATCGCGGCGCACCACGCGGGCATGCTGCCGACCTTCAAGGAGGTCGTCGAGGAGCTGTTCGTTCGCGGCCTGGTGAAGGCGGTGTTCGCCACCGAGACGTTGGCGCTGGGCATCAACATGCCGGCCCGGTCGGTGGTGCTGGAGAAGCTGGTCAAGTGGAACGGCGAGACGCACGCGGACCTGACGGCGGGGGAGTACACACAGCTCACCGGGCGCGCGGGGCGTCGCGGGATCGACGTCGAGGGCCACGCGGTGGTGCTGTGGCACCAGGGGTTCGACCCGAAGCACCTGGCGGGGCTTGCCGGGACGCGGACGTATCCGCTGAGGTCGTCGTTCCGGCCGTCGTACAACATGGCGGTCAACCTGGTGGGGCAGGTCGGGCGGCACCGGTCGCGCGAGCTGCTGGAGACGTCGTTCGCGCAGTTCCAGGCAGACCGCTCGGTCGTCGGCATCGCCAAGCAGGTGCGGCGCAACGAGGAGGGCCTGGAGGGCTACCGCGAGGCGATGACGTGCCATCTCGGCGACTTCGAGGAGTACGGCGCGCTGCGCCGGGCCTTGAAGGACCGCGAGACGCTGCTCGCGCGCGAGGGCGCGCAGCAGCGCCGGGCGGCCGCCGCGGCTTCGCTGGAGAAGCTGCGGCCTGGCGACGTGATCGTGGTGCCGACCGGGAAGTACGCGGGCCTCGCCGTCGTCCTCGACCCCGGGCTCGACGAAGGCCACGACGGGCCGCGGCCGTTCGTGCTGACCGCGGACCGGCAGGCGCGGCGCCTCGCGTCGATCGACTTCCCGACGCCGGTCGCCGCGGTGGAGCGCATGCGGATCCCGCGCTCGTTCAACGCCCGCAATCCGCAGTCGCGCCGGGACCTGGCCTCGGCGCTGCGCACCAAGGCCGGGCACGTCGAGCCGTCGCGTCCGCGGCGGGGGCGCTCGGCGGCGGCCGACGACCCGGAGATCACCCGGTTGCGGGCGGAGATCCGGCAGCACCCGTGCCACGGCTGCGACGACCGCGAGGATCATGCGCGGTGGGCCGAGCGCTACTACCGGCTGCTGCGTGACACCGAGCAGTTGGAGCGGCGGATGAAGGGGCGCACGCACACCATCGCGCGCACCTTCGACCGGGTCTGCGCGATGCTGACCGACCTCGGCTACCTTTCCGGCGACACCGTGACCGAGGACGGCCGCAGGCTCGCCCGCATCTACGCCGAACTCGACCTGCTCACCGCCGAGTGCCTGCGCGAGGGCCTGTGGAACGACCTCACGCCGGCCGAACTGGCGGCGTGCGCCTCGGCCCTCGTCTTCGAGGCGCGCATGCCGGACGACGCCCTCGCCCCGAAGCTGCCGGGCGGCGCGGCGAAGTCGGCGCTGGCCGACATGGTCCGCCTGTGGGGGCACCTGGACGCGCTGGAGGAACGCCACCACCTCGACTTCCTCCGCGAACCGGACCTCGGGTTCGCCTGGACCGCGTACAACTGGGCCTCGGGGCGGCGGTTGGACGCGGTGCTCGGCGAGTCCGACATGCCCGCGGGGGATTTCGTCCGGTGGATGAAACAACTTGTCGACGTCCTGGGGCAGATCGCGGACGCCGCGCCGGAGGACGGGGGCGTGCGCACGACCGCCCGCAAGGCCGTGGAGGCGGTGCGCCGCGGCGTGGTCGCCTACTCGTCCGTGAACTGACGCGCGTGCGCGCCCCGGTCGGAACCGCGGGCGCGCACGGGTGTTCGATATGTCTTGCCTTGTCTCGTGACGTCTACCACTGACCGGGTTCGTAGTCGCCGGCGGGCTGGCGGTTGATCAGGTTGATGCGGTTGTAGGCGTTGATGAGCGCGATCAGCGAGATCAGCGCGGCGAGTTGGTCGGCGTCGTAGTGCTCGGCGGCGTTCGCCCACGCCTCGTCGCTGACACCGCCCGCCCCGTCGGCGATGCGCGTGCCCTGCTCGGTCAGCTCCAGCGCGGCGCGCTCGGCCTCGGTAAATACCGTGGCCTCCCGCCAGGCCGCGAGCATGTTGAGGCGCGGCCAGGTATCGCCTGCGTGGACGGCGTCCTTGGCGTGCATGTCGGTGCACATGGCGCAGCCGTTGATCTGGCTGGCCCGCAGCTTGACCAGCTCCTGCGTCGCGAGCGGCAGCGCCGACTCCGAGAGGGTCTTCCCCGCTGAGTTGATGTACCGAGTGAACTTCGTCCCGACGGGGTTCTCGTAGTAGTTGATGCGGGCGTCCATGGCGCGCTCCTCCTGGTGTGTTCGGTCTGTCGAAGCACTGACGTCGGGGAGCGGGGGGATGTGACAAGGTCGCCGGAAGCTTTTCGCACGCGGCGGCGAGTGCAGGGGCGGCACCGGACACGTGTGCTCGGCACTGGTGCGGTCGGTTCGCGTTCGCCGTGCCGCAGGCGTGGCAAGGAGGGACCGGAGCAGCCCCGGGCCCGTCGCACCCGGCCCGTTTCGGTGGTGCTGTGTGGCGCGGCCCGGCGTGACTGCTACCGGCGGCAGATCGTGAGGTTCGGGGCTCCGGACGGTCCGTACTGGCGGCACGCCTGGGCCGGCGTCGGGCGGTTGGCGTTGGGCGGACGCGACGGCAGGGTGAGCGTCACGTTCTCGCAGCGCGGGATCCCGACGCGCCCGACCGGCTGCCCCGAGCACTCCACGCGCACCCGGCCGTTGTCGACGATGATCCGCGTCGGCTCGACGATGATCGTCGGCCTCGGCTTCGGGGGCTTCGGCGGCGTGGGCTTGGGCGGCTTGGGAGTCGGCGTCGCCTTCGGGGGCGGCGGCGCCGGCGCGGGGGGCCGCGGCGGCGGGCTCGGCTGCGGCGGCGGCGGCGTCGGCTTGGGCGGCGGGGCCTTCGGCGGCTCCGGCTTCGGCGGCGGAGGGGTCGGGGGCGCCGGAGGCTGAACCGGGGGCGGGGGCGGCGGCGGGGCCGGGGTCGCCGCGGGCGGCGCGGGGGCGGCGGGCGCCGCGACAGGCTTCTTGCCCGCCTCCGGTTGGTGGGTGAGGGCCCAGGCGAGCGCGGCCGCCGCGGCGACCGCCACACCGGCGATCAGCGAGGCCTTCACCATGGTGCTGCCGCCCTCGCCCGCCCCGGCGCTGCCGCCGGAGCCGCCGGACGAACCGCCGCTGGCCGACCCGGCGGACCCGGCCGACCCCGCGGCCTCGCCCGCCGAGCCGCTTCCGGCGGCCGCGCCGCCCGCGGCGACGGTGCCGCCCGCGACCGCCGCACCGATGGCCGCGGCCGCCGCGGCGGCGGTTGCGAGGTACGCCAGCGCCGCGGCCCCCAGCAGGCCCTCTGCGGCGACGCGCATGCACGTGCTGACGCTTGCCAGTTCGAGGCAGGCCGCGCGGCAGCGGTCGCACTCGTCGAGGTGGGCGCGCACGTTGTTCTCGGCGCGGTCGCCGAGGCTGTTGCGGACGTACGCCCCGTAGTTCTTCGCGAACGGGCGGCACTCCTTGGGCAGCCCGTTCTCGACGTACACCTTGAGGTACGCCTCGCGCAGCCCGTCGCGCGCCCGCTCCTTGAGCTTCGAGAGGGCGTTCGGGCTGACGCCGAGCAGTGGGGCCACGCGGTCGCGCGGCTCCCGCTCGACCTCGGTGTACCAGAGCACCGCCTGCCAGCGTTCCGGGAGTTCCTGGAACGCCTTGGCGGCCAGGTTGCGGTCGGTCGCGGCGACCGCGGGGTCCTCGGGCTCGCCGCTGGGCCCCGCCTCGTACGCCGCCACGTCGTCGGTAAGCAGCACGCGCCTTTCGTTGCGGGCCCAGTCACCCGCCACGCGCCTCACGGTCGTGAGGAGGTAGGGGCGGCACGCCTCGCGCGGTCCGTGTCCGGAGCGCAGGGCGTGCAGCGTGCGGGTGAAGGTCTCGCCGACGAGGTCCTCGGCGTTCTCGCGCGTGCGCGTGCACAGGCGGGCGAGCCTGCGGACCGCGTCCACGTGGCGCTGGTACAGGACTTCGTACGCGGCGTCGTCGCCGTCGCGGACCCGGTCGGCCAGGTAGGCGTCCGAGGGGCCGTCGTCGCCGCGTCCTTCCGCGCCCTGGTGGTCGCTTCCGGCGCCGCCGTCGCCCGGGCCGGGCCGGTACCGCGGGTCGGCGGGTTCCGGCGGGTCAGCCGGCCCGACGGGGGCCGGGACGGCACCGGGCGCTGCGGCGTCGGGCGTCCCGGCACCGGGCGCGCCGGCTCGGGGCGGCTCGTGCCCCCGCGGAGCCGGGAACGGGCCGCGGCGGTGCAGTGCGGTCCGCTGTCCGGGGACGACGGGGCCTTGCGCCGGCCCGGAGTTGCGGCCCTGTCCCGGAACGCGGGTGGAGCCGTCTCCGTCGGGAGCGGTCGCGGCGGGGTCCACGGATGCGGGGTCGATCGGCGGGTCCGATGGCTGCCGGTCGGGACCGGAGGCCGAAGGGTCGTCCTCGCGTGACACCCGTGACCCCCTTGAGCGGTGCTCGTCGCCTCTGTCGTCAGCATCGTTGCGATCTCGGCGGCATCTGTCCAGATCGTCAGGGGGCGTACGCGGTGGGGGTGGTGCACTCCGGCGTGCGTGGTGCGGAAGGGGCGCGGGGACGAATCACCCGCGCCCGCTCCGGTCTTGGCGGCGCAGTCGCCGTGACGCTGCGTCATGCGAGGGGTGGAGGGGCCGGGAGCGGTCGTGACGGGGGTGGGAGCGGCGCTCGCCACGGCGCTTGGGGGAGCGGCCGATTCGGCGGTCGGTACGCCGGTCCGTGAGGCGGGTTCCGGGGAGGTCCGCGGTGCGGGCTCCGGGGCGATCGGGTCGGACGTCGGCGCGGCGGGGGAGGCCGCGGGGACCGACGTGAGGACCAACACCGGGGAAAGCGCCGGGAATCGCGAGGGGGAGGTCGCGGGGCGGAGGGGGGAGGGCGAGGGGGAGATCGCGGAAGAGGTCTGGGGGGAGGTGGTGGGGGCGAGCGACGGGGAGGTCGCGGGGCGGAGCGCGGGGGAGGTGGGGAGCATGGGGGAGAGGGCCTTGCGTTCGGTGCGGGCGGTACGGGCGGCACGGGCGGCGCTGGTGGAACGGGCGGTGCGGGTCGTGCTGAACACGTTCAACTCCCCTGGGGCGTACCGGGCTCGACGGCGAGCCGGACGTGCGGGCGTGGGACGACGGGGACCGCTCCAGGAGCGCCGTACACCCCGGAAAGGGGGTCGACGGGGGCGCGGCAGAGCCGGTCGAGGCGGTCCGCGAGCGAGGGCTCGTCGCCGTCGACCAGCGCCATCAGGCGGCCCGCGGGGACGGCGTGCACGTCTTCCTGCAACGCCCGCTCCATGTGGCGGGCGGTCAGCAGGAGGTGTCTCAGATGCGCCCAGAACCGGGACTCGGCGACTTCCAGTTGCACGACGACCAGGCGCGGGTGCTCCCCGGCGCCGGCGCGCTCCTGGAGCCGTCGCTGGAGGACGGCCGCGGAGGGGAGTTCGGTGAGCGGATCGGTGCCCGGCGGGAGCGTGCCGGGCGCGGTGGCCCGGGCACGCGCGCCGACGTAAGCCTGCACCACCGCGGCGGGCGCGGCGTGCGCCAGCGCGCACAGGAACAGCGCGTCCAGCTCGGCGAGCGCCACGTCGAGCGGGATCTCTGCGGCGGCGCGGTCGCGGCCCAGCGCGATGCAGGCCGAACGCACGTGCCCGGTCGTCACGAACGACTCGATGCACAGCTCCACTGCGGCGCTGTGCCATTCGACGCGCGAGGGCCAGCCGGCCCTCTGCGTCACACGGTGCCACTCGCCCCGCAGCCAGTCGGGGTCGGCGGTCGATGCGATGTCACACTCGGTACCCATGCCAAGGGAGACCGGGGTACCTCGGAGAAGTGACGCGACTTCCGAGTAGTATTTGGTGTGACCTGGATCACATTCCAACCGCGCGCCGGGCGCGCAGCCAGGTGACCCTTTCGGGTAGCGCTTTTACCTTGCCGTGACCGCGGTCAGCGGCGCTCGGCCAACACCGCCACAAGGCGCTGCACGGAGCCGCCGAGGCCCCAGCGTTCGGCCAGCGCGTGCAGGGCGTCGGGGTCGCGGGGCGCGCGGGGGAGCGCGGTGGTCAGATCTTCCGGAAGCGGAACATCACGGACGACCTGCACGACCCCGGGGGCGACGTCGAGGTAGTCGGCGGCAGCGACCAGGTTGCGGCGGCGCGCCGGGGTGAGCGAGGACGCGGGGTCCTCGGCGGCCCGGCGTACCCCCGCGAGGTCACCGAACTCGCCGATGAGCTGGGCGGCGGTCTTCTCGCCGATGCCCTTGACCCCGGGCAGCCCGTCGCTGGCGTCCCCGCGCAGGGTGGCGAAGTCGGCGTAGGAGGACGCGGGCACGCCGTACCGCGCCAGCACCGCCGCCTCGTCCATCACGTCGACGACGCCCACGCCCTTGACCGGGTAGAGGACGCTCACCGCGCGCTTGTCGTCGACCAGTTGGAACAGGTCGCGGTCGCCGGTCACGATCTGCACGGGCACCTCGGCCGCCGTCGCCAGCGTGCCGATCACGTCGTCGGCCTCGAAGCCGGGCGAGCCGACACGCGTGATGCCGAACGCGGCCAACACGTCCTCGATGACGGGCACCTGCGGGGACAGGGTGTCCGGCACCTCCTCCTCGTCGGGCGCGTCGCCCTCGACGACCTCCGCGACGCGGTGCGCCTTGTAGGAGGGGATGGCGTCGACCCGGAACTGCGGGCGCCAGTCGTCGTCCCAGCAGGCCACGAGCGAGTCGGGGCCGTGGTCGGAGACGAGCCGCGAGATGAAGTCGAGCAGGCCGCGCACCGCGTTGACCGGGGTGCCGTCCGGCGCCTTCACCGAATCGGGGACGCCGAAGTAGGCGCGGAAGTAGAGCGACGCGGTATCGAGAAGCATCAGTTGTCCAGGCACGTGCCCATCGTGCCGTACGCCGGTGTCACAGGGCGGGGATCGGTCTCTCGGCGCCCGGCCGGTGTCGCGTCGGTTGTAGGTCGCGTCAGGTGCCGGTCGCATCACGTGCGGGTCGAGTCACGCGCCGGTCGCGTCGTCTCCGAGGCCGAACATGTCGAGGCAGGCGTCCAGTCCGTGGATCACGACGGGCACCGTGCGGTGTGCCTCCCAGGTATCCCGGTCGATGCGCACGCGGCGCAGCATGCGTGCCCGGCCGTCGGCCGCCGCGTGTATCTCAAGACCGTCGTCCGCGTACCCGAGCTTGCGCGACACCCCCAGCGAGGCCGGGTTGTCGGTGAACGCGGACGACACCGCCCATTGCGCGCCCAGGCCCTCGAACGCCAGGTGCAGTACCGCGGCGCGCATCTCCGTGCCGAGTCCCGTGCCCTGGCGGGCGCGCTCGATCCACGAGCCCGAGGAGACCTCGCGCCGGGTGACGAACTGGGTGCCGCTCAGGTCCTGCCCGCCGACCGGCATGCCTTCGTGGAAGACGACGAGGTCGAGCGTCCAGTCGTCAGGGGTCCAGGTCGCCCACTGCCGCCAGTGGTGCTGCAAGGCGGAGCGCGAGCGCCGCGGCTCGGGCACCGTCGACCACGGCACGGAGAACGGCATGTAGTCCGGGTTGTGGACGCCCCGCGCGACGGCGGCGAACAGGCCGTCGAAGTCCTCCAGTCGGGGCAGCCGCAACTCCAGGCGCGGGGTGGTGACACGCAGTCCGAACAGCGGCCAGTGGTCCGTGATCATGTTTGATTCTGGCGTACGCGCGGGCATGCCGCCGAAGGATTTCGCCCCGTACGCGCCCGGGTGCGGAGTGCCGCCCGGTGCGGCGGGCAAGCGCTGGCGTCAGACCGCGAACTCGTCCAGGACCTCCTGGAGCGTGTCGCGCACGCCGAGGATGTCGATGAGCCCGGTCATGCGCAGCGTGGCGCGCACATGCCGGTCGGGGGCGGCGAGGCGGAGTCCGCCGCCGCACGCGTGCATTGCCTTGAAGGCGTCGATGAGCACGCCGAGACCGACCGAGTCACAAAACGTCAGCGCTGTGGCGTCGACGACCACGCGGCGGCACCCGCCGTCGATCAGGTCGATCAGCGTGCGGTGCAGCAGCGGGGCGTTGTGGAGATCGAGCTCGCCGTGCAGATGGACGACCGCGCACCCGCGCCAGATAGTGACCCCGGTGACAGGGTGTTCCTGACCGAGCATGCCGAGCCGCGCGACCATGGCCTCGACCTTTCCGTGGTCGGGACGGGATTGGAACCTCACGGCGCCGAATGCATTCTGGGGCATCCGGAGCGTCCGTGACACCCTTTCTGGAGCGCGTCTTGCACGGGACCGGGTGGATCACGGGCGGCTTGGCCTGATAAGGCCGGTTTCAGCGCTGATCGGTTTCCGAAAAACCGGGCATACCAACCAAGCTGACGGCTGATCGGCCAATGACCGTTTTCTCGGCCTTCACTCGTACGGGTGAACATGCGGGCGTGCGGCCTCAGGGGCGGGCGCTGTCGGTGCGCGTCGGTGCGCCGGGGCGGGGGTGTCACCGAGCGTGTCAGTGGGCGAGTGCGATACCGAACTGCCGTGCGGGGGGGCGGGTGGTGGGATGCACTGGTGCGCACCTGGCGTGCGCGCGGATCACGCGTGTGTGTGCCCCGCGCGTAGGCAGCTCCCACGGGCCACGTACAGGCGGTGCGCACAGGCGTCGCACACACGCGCCGCACGCAATTGCTCGCACCAACGCGGGCGCTAGAGGAACGTGTGCCCCTCGCCCCGATACGTCGGCACCGTCCCGACGACCCGGTCCCCCTCGACCAGGTGCAGCGCGTCGAACCGCTCGCACAGTTCCCCGGCCTTCGCGTGCCGGAACCACACGCGGTCGCCGATCAGCAGGTCGTCCGCGGCACTCCCGCGCAGCGGCGTCTGTACCTCGCCCGCACCCTCCTGCGGGTCGTACGCCAGCCCCTGCGGCAGGTACGGCTGCGGCAGCCGGTCGCGGCCCGCCGCCCCGGACGCCGGATAGCCGCCGCCCAGCACGGACACCCACCCGACGCCAGGACGCCGCACCACCGGCAGCGCGAACAGCGCCGCCGGGCGGCCCCGGAAGCTGGTGTAGTCGTCGAACAGCCGCGGCTGGAAGAGCCCCGACCCGGCAGCGACCTCGGTGATGCACGCCTCGGCCGCCGTCCGCTCGACACTGCCGGTGCCGCCGCCGTTGACGAACTCCAGGTCGGCGACCGCGCGTACGGCCGCCACGATCTCGGCGCGGCGCGAGGCCAGTTCGGCGCCGGCGCGGGCCTGCATGAACCGGATCGCCCGCCCGTACAGCGCGCGCCCGTGTGGGGCGTCGCCCACTCCGGCGATCTGCGCCTCGTACGCCATCAGCCCGACGAGGTGGAACTGCGGGCGCTTTGCGACCAGTTCGGCGACCGCGGCCACCTGTTCGGGGGTGTGCAGGGGAGAGCGGTGCGCGCCCACGCGGACGCGCCCGCCGAAGGGCTGCCACGAGCAGTCGATGTCGACGCACACGCGGATGCGTTCGGCGCCGTCACCGCGCACACGGTCGATGTAGTCCAACTGCGCGACGTCGTCGACCATCACGGTGACACGGGCGGCGGCCACGGGGTCGGCTGCGAGGCGGGCGTACGCCTCCCGGTCCGTCGACGGGTAGGCGACGAGCACGTCCTCGACGCCTTCCGCGGCCAGCCACAGGGCCTCGGGCAGGGTGAAGGCCATCACGCCCGCGAAACCGTCCAAGGCCAGCACCTCGCGCAGCAGAGGAAGGCAGCGCACCGACTTGCTGGCGACCCGGATCGGCGTACCGCCCGCGCGCCGCACGAGGTCCGCGGCGTTCGCCCGGAACGCGTCGAGGTCGACGATCGCGAAGGGCGCGTCGAGGTCCGCGGTCGCGCGGTCGTAGCGCGCCCGGTCGTCGGACGGGTGGTACGAGGTGCGCGCGGCGGTGAGACTGGCCATGCCCCGCAGCCTGCCAGATTCGGTTACCGGACGGTAGGCGGAGCGAGGGCGCCGGCGACCTTCGCCTGCCGGAAACCCCGCACGCCACGGCGCCCGACGTCCGCCCATGGCATGGTGCTCATGATCGACACACGGTCGACGCCCCGGCGCGCGCACCCCGCGACCGAGGCGAACCAGGCCCGGCCCGGAAGGCGGACCCATGCACGTGCGAGCGCTCGACCTGATCGACCGCGTCCTGGACGCGGACAGCTTCACGGCCTGGACCGACAAACTGCCCGAGCCGCACAAGGTGGACGCCGAGTACGCCCGGGAACTCGCCGCCGCCCGCGAACGCACCGGCCTCGACGAGGCCCTGGTGACCGGCGAAGGCCGCATCCACGGGCGTCGCGTCGCCGTCGTCGCCTGCGAGTTCGCGTTCCTCGCCGGATCCATCGGGGTCGCGGCGGCCGAGCGCCTGGTCCGCGCCATCGAGCGGGCGAGCGCCGAACGTCTCCCGCTCGTGGCGTCGCCGACCTCCGGCGGCACGCGCATGCAGGAAGGCACCGTCGCCTTCCTGCAAATGGTGAAGATCTCCGCGGCGGTCGCGGCGCACAAGGCGGCCGGTCTGCCATACCTCGTCTATCTGCGCCACCCCACCACCGGCGGCGTGTTCGCGTCGTGGGGCTCGCTCGGCCACGTCACCGCCGCACAGCCGGGCGCGCTCATCGGATTCCTCGGCCCGCGCGTGTTCGAGGCACTCAACGGCGAAGCGTTCCCGGCGGGCGTGCAGGTCGCGGAGAACCTGTACGAACACGGACTGATCGACGCCGTCGTCCCGCCCGAGCAACTGCGGGACGTCGCCGCGCGCGTCCTGGAAGTCCTCGACGACCGCCCGGACGCCGCCAACCCCGCCGCGCCTTACCCGTTTGACGCCGACCAGCCCGACACTCCCGCCTGGGAGAGCGTGCGCCGCTCCCGCGACCCCGGGCGCCCCGGCCTGCGCACCCTGCTGCGGCACGGCGCGCGAAGCGTCACACCGCTGCGCGGTACCGGCGAGGGGGAGAGCGAACCGTCGCTGCGCCTCGCCCTCGCGCGGTTCGGCGCCGACGGGTCCCCGGGCGCGCCCTGTGTCGTGCTCGGCCAGGACCGCACGCGGCAGAGCGAGTACGGCCCCTTCGGACCCGCCGGGCTGCGCCAGGCCCGGCGCGGCATGCGGCTCGCCGCCGAACTCGGGCTGCCGCTCGTGACGGTCGTCGACACGGCCGGCGCCGCGCTGTCCGCGGACGCCGAACAGGGCGGCCTCGCCGGGGAGATCGCCCGCTGCCTCACCGAACTCGTGATGCTCCCCGCACCGACCGTGTGCCTGCTGCTCGGCCAAGGCGCCGGAGGCGGCGCTCTCGCCCTGCTGCCCGCCGACCGCGTGCTCTGCGCCCGCAACGGCTGGCTCTCGCCGCTGCCGCCGGAAGGCGCCTCGGCACTGCTGTTCCGGACCACGGACCGCGCGGCGGAGATCGCCGAGCGGCAGGGCATCCGTTCCGCGGATCTGCACGCCGCGGGGATCGTCGACCGGGTCGTCCCCGAACTCCCGGACGCCGCGGCCGAACCCGAGGCGTTCGTGCAGCGCGTCGCCGCCGCCCTGGAGGACGAACTGACCGCGCTGCGCGCCGCCGATCCCGGCGACCGGATCACCCGCCGCCTGGCTCGCTACCGCACGCTGGGGTTGCCGGAGGGGTACGCGCCGGGCCCTCACCCGTACGGGTGAGTTGCCGGAGATCCGCGGACGTCAACTCGCAGGCTGCCTAGCCTGATTCACGTTCGGGACACGGGTTCCACACGCCCGACCCGCGCTGCGAAGGCGGCCGACGACACTTGATCGCACCTGTCGTCCGCCCAGCAGGTCGCCGCCCCGGACGGGATGCCGCGCGTGGCCCAGTGGTCAAGCCCCGCGTGGCATCCCCGTGGACCGGATGCCCCTTCCGCCCCCTTAGGGTCGAGGCGTGGACTTCACCGGCAAGAGCATCCCCGACCCCGGCTTCTCCGGCGACGACGGCACCGCCGACGCCGCCCTGGCAGAAGCCCTCGCCGGCACCCCGCCGCGCCGCGGGGACGTCCTGACGGCCCTCGCCGGAGCCCGCCTGCTGGTCCCGGTCGTCGCGCTCCTCGGCGAACTGGAGGACACCGCCCCGGGCGAGCTCAAGCGCGAGAAGTCCAGCGACATGGCGGTGCCCACGATCGCGGGGCCCTCCGGCCGCAAGGCGCTCCCCGCGTTCACCTCGACCGATGCCCTCGCCCGCTGGCGCCCGGACGCGCGCCCGGTCCCCGTCGACGCCCGCCGCGCCGCGATGGCCGCGTACGCGGAGGGCGCCGACACCCTCCTCCTCGATCTGGCGGGCCCGAGCACGTACGAGGTCACCGGCCCCGCGCTCCGCGCCCTCGCCGAAGGCCGCGAACTCGTACCGCCCCACCGCGACGAAGCCATCCGCTCCACAATCCGCGCCGCCACCGCCGAGGAACCGGCCGTCACCGCCGCCTACCTCACCGAAACCCCCTCCGCCGGCCTCCTCCTGACCCTCGCCTCAAGCGCCCCCACCCCCGAAATCACCGCAGCCGCCCACCGCATCGCCACCCGACTCTCCGAGTCCGAGGCCCTCCGCACGCGCCTCACCGGCAGCCTGGACCTGGCCCTGCTCCCCACCGGCGCCGCCCCACCGAGCACCCCGCTCTACACGCAAACCAACTGAACAGCCCCGCCCCGGTCCCGCCGCCCGACAGGCCAGGCACCGCAGGTACGCCAGTTCTCGGCTCGTGGGTCGATCGGGCCGGTAGAGCTGATCGTGGGCCGGGGACGCGTCGGACGCCGACGCGCTGCCGGCCCCAACCCACCGCCGGTCGCCGTGGGCGGCCCACTACGCAGCCGGCCGAGCCGACCCCTCGTGCCCGCACGGGGCGCCGCAGTCGATGTCGCACCGCGCGCCCGTACGTTGTGCACCCACCGCTCAACCTCACAGCGTGAGCCTTTGGTGCGGGTTGTCCACTGTCCCGCGGTGCAACGGCCGCGGCGCCGTTTTGGGCGCGGGTGGGTGATCGCGTGCGCCGCGCTTCGGCTGGTGCGAGGGTTCCGACACGGGTGGCGGTCGTTCCCGTTCGACGGGGGGCGCATAGGAAGCCGGGCGCGCCCGAGGTGTTCGTCAGCCGTAGACCGGGCCGGTGAACTTTTCGCCGGGGCCCTTGCCGGGTTCGTCCGGGTACAGGGAGGCCTCGCGGAAGGCGAGCTGGAGGGAGCGGAGCCCGTCTCGGAGCGGGGCGGCGTGTTGGGAGCCGAGTTCGGGCGCGCCTGCGGTGACCAGGCCGGCGAGGGCGGTGATGAGCTTGCGGGCCTCGTCGAGGTCCTTGTGCTTGTCGCCGTCCTCGGCGAGGCCGAGCTTGACGGCGGACGCGCTCATCAGGTGCACGGCGAGGGTGGTGATCACCTCCATCGCCGAGACGTCGGCGATGTCGCGGGTCATGTCGCGGGTCATGTCGCGAGTCATGGTGTCCGCGTCGTCGCCGGACGGTGCCGGGGTGGTGCCGGGGGCGGGGTCTGCGGGCAGTGCGCTGTCGGTCATGCGACCCAGTGTCGGGTATGCGCGGCGGCGGACCTGACGTGGGCCGCGCGATTGGGTGTACGGGCCGGGGTCGCGTACAGTGGGCTTCCGCAACGCTCCGCCCGGTGTCCGGTTCGCCCCGCCGGGTGGTATTGTGGTGCGTCGACCGATCGGGCACTGATGTGTCCGACACGTAAGCGGAGGCTCCGTCTCCCACCCGATCGACCTCGCGGTCGACGGGTCACGGTCCGGCGCGGATCACCACTCGGTGGTCCGAGGCGCGCTTTCCCGTTCGGGAAGAAGCACGCCGGTCGTCGGTGTTATGGAGCCTCGCATGCGTCCCATGCGGGGCTTTTCGCATGTCGGGCTCGGAACCGGGCCCGTCGTGCAAGGAGACCCGCACGGTTGACGGCTAGGAGTACGTGGCCGCGGGACCGAACCGCCGACCACTTCAGGAATCGAGGAGGCCCCATCAGCGCCGAGCCCCGCATCAACGACCGGATTCGCGTCCCCGAGGTGCGACTCGTCGGTCCCAGCGGCGAGCAGGTCGGGATCGTTCCGCTTGCCAAGGCCCTGGAGCTCGCCCAGGAGTACGATCTCGACCTCGTCGAGGTCGCGGCCAACGCCAGGCCGCCGGTGTGCAAGCTCATGGACTACGGCAAGTTCAAGTACGAGTCCGCCATGAAGGCCCGTGAAGCGCGCAAGAACCAGGCGCACACGGTCATCAAGGAGATGAAGCTCCGGCCGAAGATCGACCCGCACGACTACGAGACCAAGAAGGGTCACGTCGAGCGGTTCCTGAAGCAGGGCGACAAGGTCAAGATCACGATCATGTTCCGCGGTCGCGAGCAGTCCCGCCCCGAGCTGGGTTTCCGACTGCTGAAGCGGTTGTCGGAGGACGTCCAGGAGCTGGGCTTCGTCGAGTCCAGCCCCAAGCAGGACGGCCGCAACATGATCATGGTTCTCGGTCCGCACAAGAAGAAGACCGAGGCCATGGCCGAGGCCCGCGAGGCCCAGGCCGCCCGCAAGGACGCACGCCGGGGCCACGACCAGGCCGCGGCCGCGCCGGAGGACGCCGACGCCGAGGCCGGGCAGACCGTCGCGACACCTGCTGCGACCCCCGCGGACGAGGGCTGACCCCCGGTCGATCCGCGACCCCAGTTCCACACACATCTGTGCCTGCCCGGCGGGATGCCGGGCAGGCACGGCACGACGAGGAGACAGCGGCGACATGCCGAAGAACAAGACGCACAGTGGTGCCAGCAAGCGCTTCAAGATCACCGGCTCCGGCAAGGTGGTCCGTCAGCGCGCCGGTCGCCGCCACCTGCTCGAGCACAAGCCCTCGACGCTGACCCGTCGCCTCGCGGGCACGGTCGTCGCCGCCCCGGCCGACGCCAAGAAGATCAAGAAGCTGCTCGGCAAGTGAGCCATGTGCGCCTGCCCCCGCGAGCCTGACGGCCGCGCGGAGGCGGCGGGCGCCGGTCCCAGTCGTACCCCGGGTCGGGGTCACCACGCCCCGGTCTGAAGTCAAGGAGTTCATCAAGTGGCACGCGTCAAGCGGTCGGTCAACGCCCAGAAGAAGCGCCGCGTCATCCTGGAGCGCGCGAGCGGTTACCGCGGGCAGCGCTCGCGCCTGTACCGCAAGGCCAAGGAGCAGGTCACCCACTCCCTGGTCTACAACTACAACGACCGCAAGAAGCGCAAGGGCGACTTCCGTCAGCTTTGGATCCAGCGCATCAACGCGGCTGCCCGTCTGAACGGCATCACCTACAACCGCTTCATCCAGGGCCTCAAGGCCGCCAGCATCGAGGTCGACCGCAAGATGCTGGCCGAGCTCGCGGTCAACGACCCGACGGCGTTCGCCGCGCTGGTCGAGGTCGCGCAGAAGGCGCTCCCGGCCGACGTCAACGCGCCGAAGGAAGCCGCCTGATCTCACGGGCATCCCGGTGGGTCTCCGCACCGGACGCCGCGGCCTCGCGCCGCGGCGTCCGCGGAGGCCCATCGGTACATCCGGGGCCGGAAGAAATCACCCCGAGCCCGGATGAACACACCGGAGAACGCCCGGGGCCGCACGGCAACCAGAAGCGGCCGGTACGGCGCGCCCGGCCCGAACAGCCCGCCACCGCCGCGGGCGGAACGCAGGAAGAAACCCCATGGCGATTCCCGAGCTGACCTCCACCCGCTCACCCCGCGTGGTGGCGGCCCGGCGGCTCGCCAAGCGCGCGTTCCGGGCGGGTGAACGGCGCTTCCTCGCGGAGGGTCCGCAGGCGGTACGCGAGGCCGTGGCCCGCCCTGGCACCGCCGTCGAGGTGTACGCCACCGCCGAGACCGCCGAGCGCTACCCCGACATCGTCGCGGCCGCCGCGGAGTCCGGCGTCCCGGTGCTGCGCGCGACCCCCGAGGTCGTCGCCGCGGTCAGCCAGACCGTCACGCCGCAGGGCATGGTCGCGCTGTGCCGCTTCGTCGACGTGCCGCTCGCCGACCTGACCGACCCGCACGCGCCCGACCTGGTGGCGGTGCTGGCACACGTACGCGACCCCGGCAACGCCGGAACGGTTCTGCGTGCGGCCGACGCCGCGGGGGCGGAGGCGGTGGTCCTGACGGACGCGTCCGTCGACCTGTACAACCCCAAGACCGTGCGGGCGTCGGTGGGCAGCCTGTTCCACCTGCCGGTCGTGGTCGGGGCCCGCGTCGAGGACACCGTGGCGCAGCTGCGCGCCGCCGGGTTGCGCATTCTGGCCGCGGACGGTGCCGGAGCCGCGGACCTGGACGACGAGTTGGACGCCGGCGGCCTCGATGGGCCGACGGCGTGGATTTTCGGCAACGAGGCGTGGGGCCTCCCGGCGGAGATCCGCGCGCTGGCCGACGCCGTGGTGCGGGTTCCGATCCACGGACGGGCGGAGAGTTTGAACCTGGCCACGGCCGCGGCCGTGTGCCTGTATGCGTCCGCGCGGGCGCAGCGCGGGAGTTCGGGCTGCCGGGCGAAGCGCGACGGTTAGCGCGGGCGTGCGCCCGCGTACGCCACGGGCGCGCCAGGAAATGTGGTCGCGTGACTGTCGAGCCTCGCGGCCCGTTGGAGTAGTGTGACCGGCCCGGAGCATCTGCTTCATAGGGGTATGCCATTCCGTGGGGGGCCCCGGAATGGTGTGACTCCTCGGCCGTGTGGGTCGGAAGGGGGCCGATGAACGTGGACGCGGATCCGTACGGACCGGGCGCGCTGGCGGGGCTCGGCGCGGACGCGCTGCCCGACGGCCTGGTCATCGCCGACGCCGCGGGCGCGGTGTGCCTCTTCAACGCGGCGGCGCAGCGCATCACCGGCATCCGGGCCGAGGACGCGCTCGGCAAACACCTGGGCGACGCGCTGCCGTTGGAGGACATCGACGGCCGCCGCTGGTGGGTGTGCACGGACCCGTACGGCGGGCTGGGCATCCGCACCCGCCAGCCCGAGCGCAATCTCGTGCTGAACGGGCGCGAAGTGCTGGTCACCGCGTCGTACGTGCGCGAGAACGGCGCGAACTCCCCGGTGACCCACGTCGCCGTGGCCCTGCGCTGCACGTCCGCGCGCCGCCGCGGCGAGCGCAACCACGCCGAGCTGATCGCGACCGTCGCGCACGAACTCCGCTCGCCGCTCACCAGCGTCAAGGGCTTCACCGCCACGCTGCTGCGCAAGTGGGAACGCTTCACCGACGAGCAGAAGCGCCTGATGCTGGAGACCGTGGACGCCGACGCGGACCGCGTCACGCGCCTGATCACCGAGCTGCTGGACATCTCGCGCATCGACTCGGGGCGCCTGCAACTGCACCGTGAGGTGGTCGACCTGCGCGAGGCGGTGGACCGCCACGTACGCGCGCAGATCGCCTCCGGGCAGCCGGAGGACCGTTTCCGCGTGCGCTGCGACGAAGCGCTTCCGCAGACCTGGATGGACCGCGACAAGCTCGACCAGATCCTCGGCAACCTCCTGGAAAACGCCGTGCGCCACGGCGCCGGAGCCGTCACCATCGAGATGGCCAGGACCCGCTTCGGGCCGGACGAGGGGGCCGGGTCCACCGGGGGCGAACCCGCGGGCGCCAAGCCCGCCGGTCCGGCCGAGGCGGCCGGCGACGAAGGGACGGAGATCACGGTGAGCGACGAGGGCCCGGGCATCCCGGACGAGTTGCTCGGCCGTGTCTTCACGCGCTTCTGGCGCGGCAACCGCCGCGGCGGCACCGGCCTCGGGCTCTACATCGTGAAGGGCCTCGTCGAGGCGCACGGCGGCACGATCGACGTCGGCCGTGCGGCGTGCGGCGGGGCCAGGTTCCGATTTCGCCTGCCCGCGGGCATGCCGGACGTTCTGGCCTGACCGCGGGCGGTTCCAGGTACGCGGCCCGAACCACCTAGACTCGACCCGTCGCCCCGTACTCTCCCGCGGCCCGACGCCGCGAAGCCGGAGTACGAGGCCGCCCGGCTTCGACCGGGGACCCGCGGGCGAGCATCCCTACAGGAGCACTGGAAGCAGATGTCGGCACCGAACAAGTCGTACGACCCGGTCGAGGTGGAGTCGCTGAAACCGGAGGAGGTCGACAAGGCGCGCGACGCAGCCCTGGCCGCGTTCGCCGCCGCCGGCGATCTCGACGCCCTGCACGAGGCGAAGATCGCCCACACCGGCGACCGCTCCCCGCTCGCACTCGCCAACCGCGAGATCGGCGCCCTGCCCCCGCACGCCAAGGCCGAGGCCGGCAAGCGCGTCGGCCAGGCCCGCGGCGCGGTCAACCAGGCGCTCGCGGCCCGCCGCGAGGAGCTGGAGGCGGAGCGCGACGCACGCGTCCTGGTCGAGGAGACCGTCGACGTCACGCTGCCGTGGGACCGCGCCCAGCGCGGCGCACGGCATCCGCTGACCACCCTCGCGGAGCGCGTCGGCGACGTGTTCGTCGCCATGGGGTACGAGGTCGCAGAGGGCCCCGAGGTCGAGGCCGAGTGGTACAACTTCGACGCCCTCAACATCGCCCCGGACCACCCCGCCCGCACGATGCAGGACACGTTCTTCGTGCAGGCCGCCGACGGCACCCCGGACTCCGGCGTCGTCCTGCGCACCCACACCTCGCCGGTGCAGATCCGCACGATGCTCACGCGCACGCCGCCGATCTACGTGATCTGCCCGGGCCGCGTCTACCGCACCGACGAGCTGGACGCCACGCACACCCCGGTGTTCGGCCAGGTCGAGGGCCTCGCGGTCGACAAGGGCCTGACCATGGCGCACCTCAAGGGCACCCTGGACCACTTCGCCGCGTCCATGTTCGGCGAGGGCCTGGTGACGCGCATGCGCCCGTCGTACTTCCCGTTCACCGAGCCGTCCGCGGAGGTCGACCTCCAGTGCTTCGTGTGCCGCGGCGCGTCGGTGGGCGACCCCGACAACCCGTGCCGCACCTGCCGGTCCGAGGGCTGGATCGAGTGGGGCGGCTGCGGCATGGTCAACCCGCGGGTGCTCGTCGCCTGCGGCATCGACCCGGGGGAGTACAGCGGCTTCGCCTTCGGCATGGGACTGGAACGCACCCTGATGTTCCGTCACAACGTCGAGGACATGCGGGACATGGTCGAGGGTGACGTGCGCTTCACCCTTCCGTTCGGGATGGAGATCTGATGCGGGTCCCGCTTTCTTGGCTGCGGGAGTACGTCGACCTGCCGGCCGGGGAGTCCGGCCGCGACGTCGCGGACAAGCTCGTCGCCCTCGGTCTCGAGGTCGAGACCGTCGACCAGCTCGGCAGCGACCTCAAGGGTCCGCTGGTGGTCGGCCAGGTGCTGGAGATCGAGGAGTTGGAGGGCTTCAAGAAGCCCATCCGCTTCTGCCGGGTCGACGTGGGCGACGCCAACGGCACCGGCGAGCCGCAGCAGATCGTGTGCGGCGCGACGAACTTCGACGTGGACGACAAGGTCGTGGTGATCCTGCCCGGCGGCGTGCTGCCCGGCGGGTTCGCGATCTCGGCGCGGAAGACGTACGGCAAGCCGTCCGAGGGCATGATCTGCTCGGCCCGCGAGCTGGGCATGGGCGATGACGCTGCGTCGAATTCAAAGGCGGGCGGCATCATCGTGCTGCCGATCGAGGTCGAGGTCGGTGCCGACGCGATCGAACTGCTCGGCCTGGTCGACGAGGTGCTCGACATCGCCGTCACGCCCGACCGCGGCTACTGCCTGTCGCTGCGCGGCGTGGCCCGCGAGGCGGCCATCGCGTACGGCATCCCGCTGCGCGACCCGGCGCTGCTGGACGTGCCCGCGCCGAACTCGTACGGCTACCCGGTGGCCGTCGAGGCCGCGGACGGCTGCCGCCGCTTCGTGGCGCGCACCGTCGTCGGCGTCGACCCCGCCGCGCCCTCGCCGCTGTGGCTCCAGCGCCGCGTGCAGATGGCCGGCATGCGCCCGATCTCGCTCGCCGTCGACGTCACGAACTACGTGATGCTCGAACTCGGCCAGCCGCTGCACGCGTACGACCGCGGCGCCCTCCAGGGCACCATCGGGGTCCGCCGCGCGCACGAGGGCGAGAAGCTGACCACGCTCGACGGCGTGACGCGCGTCCTCGACCGCGAGGACCTGCTGATCACCGACAACAGCGGCCCGATCGGCCTGGCCGGCGTCATGGGCGGCACGACCACCGAGATCGGCCCGGAGACGAGTGACATCGTCATCGAGGCCGCCAATTTCGACCCGGTGTCGATCGCCCGCACCGCACGGCGCCACAAGCTCGGCTCGGAGGCGTCGCGGCGCTTCGAGCGCGGTGTCGACCCCGAGGCCGCGCGCGCGGCCGCCCAGCGGGCCGTCGACCTGCTCGTGCTGCTCGGCGGCGAGGGCGCGGTCGCCGAGGCCGGGGTCACCGAGGTGGACGCGCCGCGCGAGCCGGTGCGCATCGGCATGGGCGTGGACCACCCGACCAACGTGGCCGGCATCGCCTACACCGCCGAGACCGTCGCGCAGCGTCTCCAGGAGGTCGGCTGCGCGGTCGAGGGCATCGACGCGCTGACCGTCACGCCGCCGACCTGGCGGCCGGACCTGACCGACCCGAACGACCTGGCGGAAGAGGTCATCCGCCTGGAGGGCTACGACCGCGTCCCGTCGTCGCTGCCGCAGGTCCCGGCCGGGCGCGGGTTGACCCCCGCCCAGCGCCTGCGCCGCCGCGTGGGCCGCGCGCTCGCGGGCGACGGCTACACCGAGGTGCTGAACTACCCGTTCGTCGGCGACGCGGTCCTCGACGCCTTCGGGCTCGACCCGTCGGACCCGCGCCGCGCCACGGTCAAGCTGGTCAACCCGATCTCCGACGAGGAGCCGGGGCTGCGCACCACGCTGCTGCCGGGGCTGCTCACCGCGCTGCGCCGCAACGTCGGGCGCGGCAACGCGGACGCCGCGCTGTTCGAGGCGGGCCTGGTGTTCCGGCCCAAGGCCGAGCGTCCGGTGGCGCCGCGGCTGCCGGTCGACCGGCGCCCGACCGACGCGGAGTTGGCGCAGCTCGCCGACGCGCTGCCCGATCAGCCGTACCGCGTCGCGGTCGTCCTCGCGGGCGAGCGCGCGCCGTCGGGCTGGTGGGGGAGCGGCCGGACGGAGAGCTGGGCGGACGCCGTCGAGGCCGCCCGTACCGTGGCCCGGGCCGTCGGCGCGGAGCTGACGGTACGCCAGGACCGGCACGCCCCCTGGCACCCCGGCCGCTGCGCGGTGCTGCTCGTCGGGGACACGGTCGTGGGCCACGCCGGGGAGCTGCATCCGCGCGTCGTGAAGGCGTTGCAGTTGCCCGAGCGGACCAGTGCGATGGAGCTGGACCTCGACCTTCTCACCGCGTCGCAGGACGCGCAGGGCGGCGAGCGCCTTGCCGCGGCGGGCCGCATCTCGGCCTTCCCGGTCGCCACGCAGGATGTCGCGCTGATCGTGGACGCGGCCGTCCCGACGGCCGAGGTCGAGGCGGCGCTGCGCGAGGGCGCGGGCGAACTGCTGGAGTCGCTGCGGCTGTTCGACGTCTTCACCGGCGAGCAGATCGGCGGGGGCCGCAAGTCGCTTGCCTACGCGCTGCGCTTCCGCGCGGCGGACCGCACGCTGACCGCCGAGGAGTCCACCGCGGCGCGCGACGCGGCGGTTGCCCTGGCGGCGGAGCGCACGGGCGCGGTCCTGCGCGGGGCGTGATCCGGGCGCGGCACCACTGAGAATTGAAAGACGCCGAGGGCCCCAGGAGTTCGCCTCCTGGGGCCCTCGGCGTTGCGGCGGACGATCGCACGCTGCCGCGATTGCCCATCTGCTTGAGCGCCACTCTTGTAACGCGGAAAGCCATGGGAGCGAACCCCCGGACGGCTGTGGCGCGTTGCGCGGCCTACTGCTGAGGGTCGTCGGGCCCGTAAGGGCGCAGGTGAAGGCGCCGGGCGTCCGTTTCGGCCAGTTCGTCCGCCCGGGCCGCAAGAGCCGTCAGGTCGTCCTTGCCCGCGTGGAGGAAGCGCCCGGACAGGGCGTCGAGGCGGCCGTGCGCGACGGCGACGACGGCGTCGAGGAACAGGTCGATGTCGTACCAGTCCGTCCGGCCTTCGAACATGTCCATGGCCGCGGTCATGTCCGTGGGGACGGCGCCCGGGGAGATGTCGAAGATGTAAACGCCGTGTTCGGCGAGCGGACCGGCAAGGGTGTCCGTCAGGCGCATGAGCGCGCCCTTGGACACCGAGTAGGCCGAGTAGTGCGGGTCCGGCCTGACCGCGAAGCCGCTGCCCAGGTTGACGATGCGGCCGTGGCGCCGCGCCACCATACCCGGCAGTACCGCCCGGTCGACGTTGGCGGGCCCGCGCAGGTTGGTCTCCACGACGTCCCACCACTGCGCGAAGTCGGCCTCCCAGAAGGGGACTTCCTTCGCATCGATGAGGCCCGCGTTGTTGACGACGAGATCCAGCGGGCCGAGCGCGGCCTCGGCCTCGCGCACCGCGCGGGCGACCGCCTGCGGGTCGGTGACGTCGGCGACGACCGAGGTGACGCGGGTGCCGCTGCGGGACAGGTCGGCGTGCGTGTCGGCGACGGACGCCGACGTGCGGCCCAGCAGGGCGACGGCCACGCCCTCGTCGGCCAGGCGCTCGGCGACAGCCCGGCCGATGCCGCGTCCGGCGCCGGTGACCAGCGCCGTCGCGGTCACGAGGAGTCCTTGCCGGGGGTGGTTTCGAGCGTGAACATTTTGTCCAGGTACCCCTCGGGGAGCTCGTCCACGCCGCACACCTGCTTCATCGCGTCGTGCGGGTTGTTCGGGAAGCGGAAGGTGGTGCGCTCGACCGAGCCGGTGAGGTTCTTCCAGAACCGCTTCCACGTCATCGGCTCGCTGACCGAGTCCTGCAACTCCTTGAGCTTCCCGCGGTTCTCGTCGCCGCAGGTGAGTGCGAACTTGGCCTGGGCGACCCGGAGCGGGTCGATGCCGGGCGGCAGGATCGCGTCGGTGGGCACGTACATCGCGAACAGCCAGGCGATGTCGAGCTCCTTCTCGTGGCCGGGGCGGCCGCGTCCGGTCAGCTCCTGGTGCGCGGCGAGCGGCGACGCGAGGCCGAGGATGTCGATGGACCGGCCGTCGAGGGGGACGGCCGCGCCGCTCATGCCCAGGTTCAGCCAGGAGGCGGCGTACGGCGCCGGGTCGTCGGGCTTGAGGGGGGTGACGTAGAAGCCGTCGTACCAGGGGTAGATCAGCACATGGGTGTGCTCGTCCTTGGCGACGCGCACCGCCTCGGGGAAGCGCGGGTAGTGTGCGAGGTAGTCGTCGGCGGTGACCGGGTGGGCGATGCCCATCGCGTCGACGTAGAAGCCGCGCTCGTCCGCGATGATCTTGTTGGGGCTGAGCCCGGTGTACGGCACGCGCAGCACGAAGCCGCAGATCAGCGCCCACACGACGACGGCACTCGCGACCGGCAGCGCGAGGCGGCCGGACGGCACGAGCAGGATCGGCAGCATCGCGACGAACAGCGCGGGCAGCAGCATGCGTGCGTGCATGAAGTCGCCGCCGACCTTGACGACGTACAGGCCCATGAGCGCGGCCACGACCACCGGCATCACGAACACGGCGGTGCGCCCGGCGTCCTCGCGCGCGGCGGCCTTGAGGCCGACCGGGCGGATCCGCACGACCAGCGTGGCGACGACCATCGCGCTGAGTGCCAGGATCGGGAGCCACAGGCCGTAGGGGGCGATGAAGTCGCGGGCGTACGTCCCGCCGCGCCGCCAGTCGCTGCCCGACGCCTCCTTCGCTATGGCCGGGAGCGGCAGCAGCACGCCGTAGTAGCCGGCCCGGAAGATTTCGTACGCGACCGGCAGCACCGCGGCGACGCCCAGGTGCGCGAAGACCGAGCGCAGGCGCGGGCGCCGGACGAACCACAGCGCGACGAGGAACCCGGCGCTCGCGATGGCGAGGTCGGGGCGCACCATCGGGCCCAGTCCGGCGAGCACGGCGAGCGGGTACGTGACGCGCGCGCGGCCGTCCTCCAGCGCGCGCACCAGCAGCCACCAGCAGCCCGCGGTCCACAGCGTGGTCAGGCCGGTCTCCAGGCCCGAGGTCGCGAAGTCCCAGATCGGCGGCAGCGCGAGGAGCACCGCGACGCCGGCCGGCAGCAGCAGGCGGCCGGGGGCGTACGGCTGGTAGAGGCGCCGAGTGGCGTCCAGCGCGATCGCGTAGCCGGCGGTCGCGCACAGCAGGCCGAGGTAGACCGCGATGCGGCTGATGTCGGCGCCGGTGACCCAGCCGACCAGGACGAGGAGCCACTGCCACACGGTGCTGGTGGACGCCTCGGCGCGCTCGCCCACGTTGTACACCGGGCCGTTGCCGGCCAGGATCTGCCGGACCGTGCGGGTGAAGATCAGGCCGTCGTCGCTGATCCAGCGCCGGGCGAACCCGAGGACGAGAATCACCGCGGTCGGCAGGACGACCATGAGGGTGTTCCAGCGCTTCGCCAGTTGCGTCCCGCGCGGGGACTCGTCCTGCGCGTGTCCAAGGCCGGTGCGCCGCGACAGCACACTGACGAGGCTCATGTTTCGGGGACTCCAGATGGGCCGGTGCGACGGGTGACGGGGGACGGGCATGGGGGACCCGGGTCTCGCGGGGATCACCTGATAACGCGCAGGTTACCGTCACGATAGCGGGTGGCGCGCTCCGTGGCGGGTACGGCCCGGCGCGGGTTCGCGCGCGCCGGGCCGCGTCCGTTTCCGGGCCTACTTGCAGAATTTCTTCTCGGCTTCGATGGGGTCGGCCGGAATGCGCAGGGTCGTGCGGTCGTAGGCGCCTGTGAGGTTCTTCCAGAACCGCTCGAAGGACATCGGCTCGGTGACCGAGTCCATGAGCTCCTTGACGTCGCCGCACTCCAGGGTGTGCTTGGCGGCGGCGATCTGGTCCTGTGGGGCGACGCCCGGCGGGATGTCCTTGAACGAGGCCGGGTCGACGTACATCGCCACCGCCCAGGCCACCGGCAGCAGCTTCTGGTGTCCGGACGGCGAGGGGTGGGTCTGTTCGATGTGCGAGCCGATCGGGTTGGACAGCCCCCACACGTCGACCACGATGCCGTCGATCGGCACGACCGCGCCGCCCACGCCGAGGCGGCCGATCACCAGGCCGACGGGGTAGTCGAGGTCCTTCCGCAGGGTGAGGCCGTCCGGGGCCATCCGGCTGAAGAACCCGAAGTTCGGGTCGAACACCATGATCCGCTCGCCGTCCTTCAGGGCGTGCACGATCTGGCTGTACGTCTTTTGCAGGGTGCGCACGTGCGGCTGCTGGCTGACCGGGTGCTCGGACTCCGTCCACCGCAGGTACATGTCGCGCTCGTTCCATACCTGCGGCAGGAAGATGCCCTGGACGTGCGGCGAGGTGACGTACCCGGTGCGCTGGAAGCCGCCGGTGAACACGGCCCAGGCGCACAGGGCCGCGACCACCGGGGTGGTGAGCCGGGTGAAGGGCGTGAGCGCGAGCGGGAGGACGGCCAGCAGCATCACCGGCATCCACATGCGGCCGTGCATGAAGTCGCCGCCGACCTTGATGACGTACAGCCCCTGGAACGCGGCGCACACCAGGGGGGTGAGCGCGACGATCAGGGTGCGCCGGGCGGGGCGGATGCGCAGTACGAGGATCACGATGAGCGCGACCAGCAGCAGCGCGGGGATCCACAGGTCGTACGGCTTGACGTAGTCCTTGAGGTAGATCCACCCGCGGTCCCACGGCGACTCCGACGCCTCCTTGGTGAGGGCGGGCATCGGGAAGAGCAGGCCGTAATAGCCCATGCGGAAGATCTCGTAGGCGACCGGCAGGATCCCGGCGGCGACGAGCATGCCCGCGCAGCGCTTCCAGTTCGCCCGGGTGAGCAGGGCGAGGGAGACCAGGAAGATGAGCATGGTCAGCCCGAGGTCCGGCCGGACCAGCGGGCCGAGGCCGACGTACGCGCTGGTCAGCAGCAGTCTCCGCAGACTGGTGTCCTCGGGCTCGCGCTGCCAGACCGAGGTGAGCAGCGACCAGGACGAGCCGACCCAGAAGATGATCAGGCCGGTCTCCATGCCCGCGGTCGTGAAGTCCCAGACGGACGGGACGGCAACGAAGACCAGGGCCCCCGCGGGCAGCAGGAAGCGCGCCGACGTCGTGCCGCGGTAGAGGCGGCGGGTGCCGTCCAGGGCCAGCCACATGCCCGCCACGGAGAGCGCGAGGCCGAGGTAGACCGCGGTGACGGCGAGCTGCCAGGGACTGATCCAGTCGAAGGCGACGAGGAGCCACTGCCACGCGGTGCTGGTGGAGGTCTCGGTGCGCTCGCCGATGTTGTAGACGGGGCCGTTGCCCTCAAGGATCTGCCGGACGGCGCGGGTGAAGATGAGGCCGTCGTCCGTCATCCACCGCTTCTGCCAGCCCATCACCGCGAGGATGACCGTGGGTATCGCCATCACGACCAGGTCGGCCGGGCGCACCGCGCGCAGCCGGGTCTTGAGGCGTCCGCCGAAGGTTCCTGAGGCCTGGGACGGGGACTCCGGAGGCGTGGTCTCGATCCGGTGGTCCGATCCGAGGGGAGTGGTCACTTCGTCTCGTTCGTCTCTGGGCGCGCAAGCTGCCGCGCGACGGTCGGGGTTCGGCGCCGTGCGCACAGTGCTGCGGACGGGCGCGTGGCGGTGCGTGGAAAGGCCAGATTCTAACGTAGGACGCCCAGGTCACGGGCGCGTGGCCGGGGTCTCGTACGGGTTGTTCGGTGGCGGGGAATTACCCGTCGGTTGTCGGCTTGATCCCCGTCTGGGGGGTCCGCGCGCGAGGTTCGGCCGAACGGGCGGCGGGTGCGGGCGGGGCCCTGTCGAGGTGGTGCCGTTCACGGGATATCTTGATGTCGAGCAATGTTGCAGACGTGGAGCGGAGCACCCGGTGACTGACTCGACCATCATCTATACGCACACCGACGAGGCCCCGGCCTTGGCGACGTACTCCTTCCTGCCGGTCATCGAGGCCTACGCCTCGACGGCCGGCGTCGCGGTCGAGACCCGCGACATCTCCCTGGCGGGCCGGATCATCGCCGGCTTCCCGGAGTACCTGGAGGAGGGGCAGCGTATTGATGACGCGCTCGCGGAGCTGGGCGAGCTGGCCAAGACCCCCGGGGCCAACATCATCAAGCTGCCGAACATCTCGGCGTCCATCCCGCAGCTCCGGGCCGCCATCGCCGAGTTGCAGCAGCAGGGCTACGCGCTTCCGGACTATCCGGACGACCCGCGGACGGACCAGGAGAAGGACGTCCGCGCGCGCTACGACAAGGTCAAGGGCAGCGCGGTCAACCCGGTGCTCCGTGAGGGCAACTCGGACCGCCGAGCTCCCGCGTCGGTGAAGAACTTCGCGAAGGCGCACCCGCACCGCATGGGCGCCTGGACCCCCGAGTCGAAGACGAACGTCGCCACCATGGGCGCCGACGACTTCCGCGCCACCGAGAAGTCCGCCGTCGCCGCCGCGGACGGCTCGCTGCGCATCGAGCTCGCCGCCGAGGACGGCACGACCACAGTGCTGCGCGAGTCGGTGCCGGTGCTGGCGGGCGAGGTCGTCGACGCGTCCGTCATGCGCGTGGCGCAGCTCAACGAGTTCCTGGCCGCCCAGGTCGCGCGGGCCAAAGCCGAGGGCGTCCTTTTCTCGGTGCACCTGAAGGCCACGATGATGAAGGTCTCCGACCCGGTGATCTTCGGCCACGTCGTACGCGCCTTCTTCCCCAAGACGTTCGCGCGCTTCGGTGACACCCTCGCCGCGGCGGGCCTGACCCCGAACGACGGGCTCGGCGGCATCCTCAAGGGCCTTGAGTCGCTGCCCGAGGGCGCCGAGATCAAGGCGTCGTTCGACGCCGAGATCGCCGAGGGCCCCGCGCTGGCGATGGTCGACTCGGACCGCGGAATCACCAACCTGCACGTGCCGAGCGACGTCATCGTCGACGCCTCGATGCCGGCCATGATCCGCACGTCCGGCCACATGTGGGGCCCGGACGGCGAGGAGGCCGACACCCTCGCGGTGATCCCGGACAGCAGTTACGCCGGGATCTACCAGGTCGTCATCGACGACTGCCGGGCGCACGGCGCGTACGACCCGGCGACGATGGGCTCGGTGCCCAACGTCGGCCTCATGGCCCAGAAGGCCGAGGAGTACGGCAGCCACGACAAGACGTTCGAGATCGCCGCGGCGGGCACGGTACGGGTCGTGGACGCGTCCGGCGCGGTCGTGCTGGAACAGCCGGTGCAGCCGGGCGACATCTTCCGCATGTGCCAGACCAAGGACCTGCCCATCCAGGACTGGGTCAAGCTCGCCGTCACCCGCGCCCGCGCCACCGGCGACCCGGCGGTGTTCTGGCTCGACGCGGACCGCGCGCACGACGCGCAGCTCATCGAGAAGGTCCGCAAGTACCTGCCGGAGCACGACACCTCCGGTCTCCGGATCGAGATCATGGCGCCCGTCGACGCGATCGCGTTCTCGCTGGAGCGCATCCGCCGCGGCGAGAACACCATCTCGGTCACCGGCAACGTGCTGCGCGACTACCTGACCGACCTGTTCCCGATCCTCGAACTGGGCACCAGCGCGAAGATGCTGTCGGTCGTCCCGCTGATGAACGGCGGCGGCCTGTTCGAGACGGGCGCTGGCGGCTCGGCGCCCAAGCACGTGCAGCAGCTGGTCAAGGAGAACTACCTGCGCTGGGACAGCCTGGGCGAGTTCCTGGCCCTCGCGGTCAGCTTCGAGCAGCTCGCGCAGACCACCGGCAACGCCCGTGCGCAGATTCTCGCGGACACCCTCGACCGCGCGACCGGCACGTTCCTCAACGAGAACAAGTCGCCGGCGCGCCGCGTGGGCGGCATCGACAACCGCGGCAGCCACTTCTACCTCGCGCTGTACTGGGCGCAGGAGCTGGCCAAGCAGACCGAGGACGCGCCCCTCGCGGAGGCGTTCGCGGCGCTCGCCAAGACGCTGGCGGAGCAGGAGCAGACGATCAACGAGGAGCTGCTCGCGGTCCAGGGCTCCCCGGCGGACATCGGCGGCTACTACCAGCCCGACCCGGCGAAGGCGGCCGCGGTGATGCGGCCGTCGGCGACCTTCAACAAGGCGCTGGCCTCGCTCGCCTGAGGCGGGGTGTCGGCTTGGGGCCGGCAGGGCCGAGAGACGTGAACCGGGCGCCCCGGACGGCTTTTCCGCCGTCCGGGGCGTTCGTCGTTCGGGCTGTCGGTGCGCGGGGCGGTCAGTGTGGGGTGTCTGTGTGGGGCGTCAGTGTGGGGCGAGGACGCAGAACTCGTGCCCCTCGGGGTCGACCAGGCAGGTCCACGGGACGTCGCCTTGGCCCAGGTCGAGGTCGGCGGCGCCGAGGCGGCGCAGCCGTGAGACTTCGGCGGCTTGGTCGTCGCCGGGGGCCGGGAGCAGGTCGAGGTGGACGCGGTCTGGCGCGTCCTTCCCGTCGGGCGTGCGGATGAATTCGAGGTACGGGCCGCCTCCCCGGGCGGCGCGAAGCCGGGCGAAGCCGTCGTCCACCTCGTGCGTGCACCAGCCGGTTGCCTCACCCCAGAACAGGGCCATGCCCCGCGGGTCGGCGCAGTCGACGACGATCGCGGCGATCGGCCCGGTGTCGCGGTAAATCTCGCGCGGCTCCAGCACGCAGAACTCGTTGCCCTCCGGGTCGGTGAGCACGGTCCACGGCACATCGCCCTGGCCGATGTCGGCGTGTGCGGCGCCGAGTTCGAGGAGGCGTACGACCAACTCCGCCTGATGGGCGGCGGAGGTGGTGGCCAGATCGAGGTGTAGCCGGTTTTTGGCCGTGCCCTTGGGTTCGGGAACCGGCACGACGTCGATACCGACGGCAACCGGATCCGGCCACACGAATTCCTCGGACGGCCCGACGTAGCTCGTCGCGCCGGGCCGGAACGCGGTCCACCCGAGCGCCGCCGCCCAGAACGCCCCCACCGCCACAGCGTCGATGGCCTTGATGTTCACCTGAACAGGTCGCAGCGCCATGCCGCCGATCCTAAGGTCGCGTCTTCGAATTTTCGTGGGCCCTGAGGGGCCGTCGCGCGGGGGCGGCGAGGCGGTGTGGGGGGACGCTCCCACGGCATCCGTTATGCGGCGATCTTCGGAGTAATGTCGCAGCTGGAGGCCCCGGTCGTGGGTGGGCCACGTGGCCGTGGCGGATGGTGTTTGCATAAAACTTCGCTCCTCCGTATATTCATTCCGTCGGGAGGAGGCGACCATGGGCGTCACGGCGGCACTGGCGGGAGCCAGCGGCTACGCGGGCGGAGAGATTCTTCGGCTGCTGCTCGCACATCCACACTTCGAGGTCGGCACGCTCACCGCGGGGTCCAACGCAGGTCAGCGCCTGGGCACGCTTCAGCCGCACCTGGTGCCGCTGGCCGACCGCGTGCTCTCCGAGACCACGGTCGACGCGTTGGCGGGACACGACGTGGTCTTCCTCGCCCTGCCGCACGGGCAGTCCGCGGAGATAGCGCGGCAGTTGGGCGACGACGTGCTCGTCGTGGACTGCGGCGCCGACTTCCGGCTTCACGACGCGGCCGACTGGGAGCACTTCTACGGCTCCGAGCACGCCGGCACCTGGCCGTACGGCCTGCCGGAGCTGCCCGGCGCGCGCGACCGGCTGCGCGGCAGCAAGCGCATCGCCGTGCCCGGCTGCTACCCGACCGTCTCGCTGCTCAGTTGCTTCCCGGCGTTCGCCTCGGGGCTGGTCGAGCCCGATGTGGTGATCGTCGCCGCGTCCGGCACCTCCGGCGCCGGCAAGGCTCCCAAAACCCACCTGCTCGGCAGCGAGGTCATGGGGTCCGCGAGCGCGTACGGCGTCGGCGGGGTGCACCGGCACACGCCGGAGATCGGCCAGGGCCTCGCCGCCGTCGCGGGCGGGCCGGTCACCGTCTCGTTCACGCCGACCCTCGTCCCGATGTCGCGCGGCATCCTCGCCACGTGCACGGCGAAGATCCGGCCCGGGGTGAGCGGCGCGCAGGTTCGCGAGGCGTATGAGAAGGCGTATGCCGCCGAGCCGTTCGTCCACCTCCTGCCGGAGGGGCAGTGGCCGGCGACCGCCATGGTCTACGGCGCCAACACAGCGCTGATCCAGGTCACGGTCGACGAGCGTGCCGGGCGGCTGGTCGCCGTCGGCGCGATCGACAACCTGGCCAAGGGCACCGCGGGCGGCGCGGTGCAGAGCACGAACATCGCCCTCGGCCTCGCCGAGGACCTGGGACTGAGCAAGACGGGGGTCGCGCCGTGAGTGTCACCGCAGCAGCAGGATTTCGGGCGTCCGGCGTCGCGGCCGGGCTCAAGACGACCGGCGCGACCGACGTCGCCCTGGTGGTCAACGACGGACCGTCGCTCGCGGCCGCGGGCGTGTTCACGTCCAACCGGGTGCAGGCCGCTCCGGTCCTGTGGTCCCGGCAGGTGCTCACCGGCGGGCGGCTCCAGGCCGTGGTGCTCAACTCCGGCGGCGCCAACGCCTGCACCGGTCCCGAGGGCTTCCAGAACACCCACCGCACCGCCGAGCAGGTGGCCGCGGCCCTCGGCCTCAACGCCGGCGAGGTCGCGGTGTGCTCGACCGGTCTGATCGGCCTGCAACTGCCGATGGACAAGCTGCTGCCCGGGGTCGACGCGGCGGCGGCCCAGCTGTCCGCCGACGGCGGCGAGGCGGCGGCCGTCGCGATCAAGACCACCGACACCGTGCACAAGGTCGCCACCGCGGGCGGGTCCGGATGGGTCGTCGGTGGCATGGCCAAGGGCGCGGGCATGCTCGCCCCCGGTCTCGCCACCATGCTCGTCGTGCTGACCACCGACGCCGACGTCCCCGCCGAGACGCTGGACTCCGCGCTGCGGGCGGCCACGCACACCACGTTCGACCGGGTGGACTCCGACGGCTGCATGTCCACCAACGACACCGTGCTGCTGCTCGCCTCCGGTGCCTCCGGAGTCACCCCCGAGCAGGGCGAGTTCGCCGAGGCCGTGCGCTCGGTGTGCGCGGACCTGGCGCGTCAGCTCGTCGCCGACGCCGAAGGGGCGAGCAAGGACATCGCCATCGAGGTCGAGGGCGCGGCCACCGAGGCCGACGCCCTCCAGGTCGCCAGGTCGATCGCCCGCAACAACCTGCTCAAGTGCGCGATCCACGGCGAGGACCCCAACTGGGGCCGGGTGCTCTCGGCGATCGGCACCACCTCCGCCGAGTTCGACCCCGACCGGCTCGACGTCGCCATCAACGGCGTGTGGGTCTGCAAGGGCGGCGCCGTCGGCGAGGACCGCGACCGGGTCGACATGACCGGCCGCGAGGTGCGCATCACCGCCCGGCTCAACGCGGGCGCCGAGGCCGTCACCGTGTGGACCAACGACCTGACCGCCGAATACGTGCACGAGAACTCGGCGTACTCGTCATGACCGCCGCAATCGACCAGAACCCGTCCGGGGGGAGCACGGTGAAGACCGAGTCCGTGGGCAAAGCGATCCGGGCCGCGCGCCACAATGTGGCGCTCGGCAAGGCGCACACCCTCATCGAGGCACTGCCGTGGCTTGAGCACTATTACGGCAAGACCGTCGTCATCAAGTTCGGCGGCAACGCCATGGTCGACGACGCCCTCAAGCGCGCCTTCGCCCAGGACGTCGTCTTCCTGCGCTTCGCCGGGCTCAAGCCGGTGATCGTGCACGGCGGCGGCCCGCAGATCAGTGCCCACCTGGACAAGCTCGGCCTGGAGTCCACCTTCGCGGGCGGCCTGCGGGTCACCACCCCCGAGGCGATGGACATCGTCCGCATGGTCCTCGCGGGCCAGGTGCAGCGCGAGATCGTCGGCCTGGTGAACGAGCACGGCCCGTTCGCCGTCGGCATGACCGGCGAGGACGCGCACACCATGACCGCGGAGAAGCGGCACGCCGTGGTCGACGGCGAACTGGTCGACATCGGGCTGGTCGGCGACGTCGTCGAGGTCAACCCCGGAGCCATCGCCGCGCTGCTGGACGACGGGCGCATCCCCGTCATCTCCTCGGTCGCGCGCGGCGCCGACGGGCACGTCTACAACGTCAACGCCGACACCGCCGCCGCGGCCCTGGCCGCGTCGCTGGGCGCGGAGCGCCTGGTCGTGCTGACCGACGTCGAGGGCCTGTACGCCGACTGGCCCGACAGCGACGAGGTCATCAGCCGCCTCGACGCCGACGAGCTCGCCGAGCTGCTGCCGACCCTGGCCAGCGGCATGGTGCCGAAGATGGAGGCGTGCCTGCGCGCCGTACGGGCGGGCGTCAAGGCCGCCCACGTCCTCGACGGGCGGGTCGCGCACTCGCTGCTGCTTGAGGTGTTCACCGACGAAGGCATCGGGACCATGGTCGTCCCGGCACCGAACCAGGGGGCGGGGGCATGAGCGGTTCGCAGACGAACGAGGCGTACCAGCAGCGGTGGGGCGGGGCCCTGATGCCGTCGCTCGGGCAGCCGAAGGTCGCCCTGGTGTCCGGCAAGGGCGCCCACGTGGTGGACGCGGACGGGCGCGAGTACACCGACTTCCTCTCCGGGGTCGCGGTCAACGTTCTGGGCCACGCCCACCCGGCGGTCATCGACGCCGTCACCACGCAGCTCTCCGCGGTCGGCCACGTCTCCAACCTGTTCATCTCGACCCGCGCGGTCGAACTGGCCGAGCGCATCCTCGGCCTGACCGGCCGCGACGGCCGGGTGTTCTTCTGCAACTCCGGCGCCGAGGCGAACGAGGCGGCGTTCAAGATCGCGCGCCGGACCGGGCGGCCCGAGGTCGTCACGGTCGAGGGCTCCTTCCACGGGCGCACCATGGGCGCGCTCGCGCTGACCGGGCAGCCCGGCAAGCGTGAGGGCTTCGAACCGCTGCCCGGCGGCGTGCGGTATGTCCCGTTCGGCGACATCGACGCGCTGGACGCGATGGTCACCGACCGGACCGCGGCCGTGCTCCTGGAGCCGATCCAGGGCGAGTACGGCGTCCGGCCGCTGCCGCCCGGCTACCTCAAGCGGGCCCGGGAGATCACCGCCGAGCGCGGCGCGCTGCTCATGCTCGACGAGGTGCAGACCGGCACCGGCCGGACCGGGTACTGGTTCGCGCACCAGGACCCGTACTTCGAGGGGGCCCTGCCGGACGTCATGACCCTGGCCAAGGGCATCGGCGGCGGCCTGCCGCTCGGTGCCTGCGTCGCGTTCGGCGACGCCGCGCAGTTGCTGGCGCCGGGGCAGCACGCCTCGACGTTCGGCGGCAACCCGGTGTGCTGCGCGGCGGGCCTCGCCGTGTTCGACACGCTGGAGGCCGACGGCCTGTTGGACCGAACTCGCGCGCTGGGCGGGCGGATCACCGCCGGTGTCGAGGCATTGGGCCACCCGCTGGTCGATCATGTGCGTGGCGCGGGCCTCCTGCTGGGTATCGTGCTGACCGCACCCGTCGCGGGTCACGTCGCCGAAGCCGCCGGCGACGCGGGCTTCCTCGTCAACGCGGTGGCGCCGGACGTCATCCGGCTCGCTCCTCCGCTGGTCGTCGACACCGCCGACGTGGAGGCGCTGATCGCGGCGCTGCCCGAGATCCTTGACGCGGCGTCAGCCGCTTCGGCCGCGGGAGGACCCCGGTGACCACGACCCACGCGGTACCGCGCCCGCGCGGCCGACGACGAGTCCGAAGGTAGGCGAGGTCGTCATGAGCAACGAGCAAGAGACCATGCCCACGCCGGCGCCCGAGGGCGTGTACGCGGTGCCGAGCACCCGCGCCGCACGCCACGGGCGCATCGTGGACATCCTGACCCGGCACCGCATCCGGTCCCAGGCGCAACTTGCCGCGCTGCTCGCCGACGACGGCCTCGCCGTCACGCAGGCCACCCTGTCGCGCGACCTCGACGAGTTGGGGGCGGTGAAGATCCGCGACGGGCAGGGCGCGCTGATCTACGCGGTCCCCGCGGAAGGCGGCGACCGCACCCCGCGCGTGCCGTCCGACGACACGGTGAGCGAAGGACGCCTGGCCCGGCTCGCGGGGGAACTCATGGTCTCGGCGGAGGCCTCGGGCAACCTCGTCGTGGTGCGCACCCCGCCCGGCGCCGCGCAGTTCCTCGCCTCGGCGATGGACCACGCCGACAGCCGCGAGATCCTGGGCACCATCGCGGGCGACGACACGATCCTGCTGGTGTGCCGTGACCCCGAGGGGGGAGCGGCACTGGTGGCCCACCTCGTCGCCCTCGCCGAAGGCGGCCGCTCCGCGGCGGCCAGGGACTAGGCCATGTCTCCGCATTCCCGGCGGATAGCCCGCGGGCCTTGGTGGGTGCCCTCGCAAGGCTCGGCCCGCGGCTCGGCCCGGGTTTCGCTTGGACGGGCCGTCAGGGCCCGGCGGCAAGAGTCGTAGCGCCGCGATTTGGGAGGGCCGTCAAGGCCCAGAGCGTGCCACGGCCCCCGGGCCCGGCGGGACTTCGAAGACACGAGTTAGCGCAAGGATCCGGAACGTTGGCCAGGAACGAGACAAGGGACTGGCGATTGAGTGTGCACGCACGACCGCCGGATAGGCCGCGGGTTGCGGCGCGTGCCGGGTTCGTCGGGCGAGGTCCGCAACGCGGCGAGCGCCGCGCGGCCTGCGGCTCGCGGGCATGGCGGCGTGTGACCACGAAAAACTGGCCCAAGCCAGGGCCCGGGCCAGGAGACCCAGTCCGGGCGGAACCCCGGGCCGAACGCCGGGCCCAATTTCGGGCCGAATCCGGGGCGCCAACCCGGGCGGAACCACGGGCCGAATCCCGAGCGGGACGCCGGGGCCCAATCCCGGGCCGGGGTCGGGTTGAGCTCGGGCCAAGGGCGGGCCGGGTTCACGCCGTGGCCAGGCCCAGGGCGCGTCCCCCGGGGGCTCGGGGGGTGCGGCCCTTTGAGGCCGTGGGTGCGGGGTGGTGGACGCGTCGCGTGCACCCCCTCGAAGACTTGAACGACCGTCGCCGGGCTGCTCGGTTCGGCGGCTGAACGGAATGGAGCAAGGCTCGTGACCGAGCGCGTCGTACTCGCATACTCCGGGGGGCTGGACACCTCGGTCTGCATCGGCTGGATCGCCGAGGAGACCGGCGCCGAGGTCATCGCGGTGGCCGTCGACGTCGGCCAGGGCGGCGAGGACCTTGAGGTCATCCGCAAGCGCGCGCTCGCGTGCGGTGCGGTCGAGGCCGAGGTGGCGGACGCCCGCGACGAGTTCGCGGACGAGTACTGCCTGCCTGCGATCAAGGCCAACGCCCGGTACATGGACCAGTACCCGCTGGTCTCGTCGCTGTCCCGGCCCGTCATCGTGAAGCACCTGGCGGCCGCGGCCAGGAAACACGGCGCCACGACCGTCGCGCACGGCTGCACCGGCAAGGGCAACGACCAGGTCCGCTTCGAGGTCGGCATCGCCTCGCTCGCCCCCGAGCTCAAGTGCATCGCGCCGGTACGCGATTACGCGATGACCCGCGACAAGGCCATCGCCTTCGCGGAGGCCAACAGCCTGCCGATCGCCACCAGCAAGAAGTCCCCGTACTCGATCGACCAGAACGTCTTCGGGCGCGCCGTCGAGACCGGGTTCCTGGAGGACATCTGGAACGGCCCGATCGAGGACGTCTACGAGTACACGCAGAACCCGGCGACGCCGCGCGAGGCCGACGAGGTCGTCATCACGTTCCGGTCCGGCGTGCCGGTCGCGATCGACGGCCGCCCGGTCACCGTGCTCCAGGCCATCGAGGAGCTGAACCGCCGGGCGGGCGACCAGGGCGTCGGCCGCATCGACATGGTCGAGGACCGGCTTGTGGGCATCAAGAGCCGCGAGATCTACGAGGCGCCGGGCGCCGTCGCGCTCATCACCGCGCACACCGAGCTGGAGAACGTCACCGTCGAACGCGAACTCGCCCGCTACAAGCGGCAGGTCGAGCAACGCTGGGCCGAGCTGGTGTACGACGGCCTGTGGTTCTCGCCGCTCAAGCGCGCCCTCGACGGCTTCATCGCCGAGGCCAACCAGCACGTGTCCGGGGACATCCGCATGACCCTGCACGGCGGCCGCGCGGTGGTCACCGGGCGGCGCAGCGAGTCCTCGCTGTACGACTTCAACCTGGCCACGTACGACACGGGCGACACGTTCGACCAGTCGCAGGCCAAGGGCTTCATCGAGATCTTCGGCCTGTCGAGCAAGATCGCGGCCGGGCGGGACCTCGGGCAGTAAGGTCGGGCCCCGCGTCGGCCCGCGCAACCGGTACCAGGGAGAAGGCAGAACGTGACGAACGAGCAGGAGACCACCCGTCTGTGGGGCGGCCGGTTCTCCGACGGCCCGAGCGAGGCGCTGGCCAAGCTGTCGGCATCGGTGCATTTCGACTGGCGGCTCGCGCCGTACGACATCGCCGGTTCGCGCGCCCACGCGCGGGTCCTGCACAAGGCCGGTCTGCTGACCGACGACGAGCTGGCGCGCATGCTGGAGGGCCTGGACCGGCTTGAGGCGGACGTCGCGGCGGGTACGTTCACCGCGACCATCGAGGACGAGGACGTGCACACCGCGCTGGAACGCGGCCTGCTCGAACGCCTCGGCCCCGACCTCGGCGGCAAGCTGCGCGCGGGCCGCTCCCGCAACGACCAGATCGCCACCCTGGGCCGCATGTACCTGCGCGACCACGGCCGCGCGATCGGGGCGCTGCTCGCCGACCTCCAGGAGGCGCTGGTCGCGCAGGCCGAGGCCAATCTCGACGTCGCGATGCCGGGCCGCACCCACCTCCAGCACGCCCAGCCGGTGCTGCTCGCGCACCACCTGCTCGCGCACGTTCACGCGTTCGCACGGGACGCCGACCGGCTGCGGGACTGGGACCGCCGGACGGACGTGTCGGCGTACGGCTCGGGCGCGCTCGCCGGGTCCTCGCTCGGCCTCGACCCCGAGTCGGTCGCCCGCGACCTGGGCTTCAGCGCCTCGGCGGGGAACTCCATCGACGGCACCGCGAGCCGCGACTTCGCGGCGGAGTTCGCGTTCGTCACCGCCATGCTCGGGGTCAACCTGTCGCGGTTGGCCGAGGAGATCATCATCTGGAACACGAAGGAGTTCTCCTTCGTCGACCTGCACGACGCGTTCTCCACCGGTTCGTCGATCATGCCGCAGAAGAAGAACCCGGACATCGCCGAGCTCGCGCGCGGCAAGTCCGGGCGCCTGATCGGGAACCTGACCGGGCTCATGGCCACGCTGAAGGCCCTCCCGCTCGCGTACAACCGCGACTTGCAGGAGGACAAGGAGCCGGTGTTCGACAGCATCGACACCCTTGAGGTGCTGCTGCCGGCGTTCACCGGGATGGTGGCGACGCTGCGGTTCCGCCGCGAGCGGCTTGAGGAGCTGGCTCCGGCCGGGTTCTCGCTCGCGACCGACATCGCGGAGTGGCTGGTCAAGCAGGGCACGCCGTTCCGCGTCGCGCACGAGGTGGCGGGCGCCTGCGTCAAGTACTGCGAGCCGCGCGGCCTGGAGCTGTGGGACCTGACCGACGCGCAACTCGCGGAGATCTCGCCGGAGTTGACGCCGGAGGTGCGCGGGGTGCTGACCGTCCTCGGCTCGATCCGCTCGCGCGACGGGCGCGGTGGCACCGCGCCCGTCCGGGTCGCCGAGCAACTGGCGGAACTGCGCGAGGACTTGAAGACGCAGCGGGAGTGGGCGCAGGGCTGAGGCCCGCGCCGTACAAGGGAGTCGGCCGGGGCCGGCGATCCGCGGAGTGCGGACGCCGGGCCCCGGTGTCGATACCACCGCCAACGGCCGGGCTCAGCCGACGGCTCAGGCGGTGACCAGTTTGTGGAGGTTGCCGACGTACGTGATCGTCTGGGCCTTGACCTGGTACCCGTACACGGCGCCGGTTCCGGCGAATTCGCCGGTCGACCGGTCGAAGGCGTACTCCTTGAGCGGCGTCTTGTAGCGGACCGACCGGATCGCGCCGAGCATCGCCGACCTCGTCGGCGTCTGCGAGCGCAGGGACTTGGCGGCCTCGATGATCAGGTTGACCACATCGTACGCCTCGGCGGAATACGTCGACGGCTGTGTCTTGAACGCCTGCATGTACGCGGTGGCGAACGCGCGCAGCGTGGGCTCGGCCTTGGGGTCGACCGCGGGCACCGTGAGGAACCAGTCCTCGGCGGCCGGCCCGGCGAGCCGGACGAACTGCGGGTCGGTGACCCCGTCGGGCGCGATGCGGTGGCCGGTGTAGCCGGCGGCGGCGAGCTTGACCGCGAAGGGCGCGGCGTCCTGGTAGTAGCCGGCGTAGACCAAGGCCTGCGCACCGGAGGCCTTCACCCGGTTCGCGGCGTCGGTGTAGTCCACGGACCCCTTCGGGGCCTCGTGCTTCGTGATCTTGGCCGCGGTGCCGAGACCCTTCTCGACCGCGGCGAGGAGGCCGCCGGCGTACGACGATCCGTCGCCGAGCAGGAACACCGATGCTGCGCCGAGCTTCTTGAGGTAGGCGGCGATCTCCGTGCCCTGCTCGTTGTCGTTGGTCGTCGCCCGGTTGAAGTAGGTGGACGGGGATGCGGTGAGGATCGGGTTGGTGGCCGAGGGGGTGACCGCGGAGAGGCCGGCGTTCTCGTAGAGCGCCGAGGCCGCCCGGGTCGGTCCGCTGAATACCGGGCCGACCACGGCGACGACTTCGTCGTCGTCGATGAGTTTTTGCGCCGCCATGGCGGACTTCGTCTCGCTGCCCTGGTCGTCGGACGGCACCAGTTCGATGCGGAACGGCAGGTCGCCTCGCTGGTTCGCCTCGTTGACGGCCAGGGTGGCGCCGTTGTGCATGTTGATGCCCAGTTGCGCGTTCTCCCCGGTGAGGCCGCCCTGGAAGCCGAACTTGAGCAGCGGCCTCTGCCCTGACGGCGACGGGCTGTCGCCCCCTTGCACGGGCTGGTCGCCGCCGGGGTCGTTGCCCACGTTGTCCGCCGAGTCGTCGTCGCCCTTGTTCCCGTCCGACTTGGTCAGGAGGTATGCGGTCAGGCCGCCGACCGCGGCGACGGAGACCGCGGCGCCGCCGATCACGAGCGCGCGCCGGTTGACGCCGCCGGACCCGTGCGCTCCGCCGGGCTGCGGCCCGACCGGGTGTCCGGCGGCCGGACGCTCCGTTCCGTACGCAACGGGCGGCGGACCGTACCCGGCCGCCATCGGCGGGAACGGCCCGGCGGGTGTGGGTTGTTCGTGGACGGCCAGAGCCGGGGGCGGATAAGGCTGTCCGGACGGGGACAGGAAGGGCAGCCGTGCCGCGGGCGGCCCCACGGTGGGCGCGTACGACGGCGGGGGAGGCGCGGCCGCGGGCTGTGACGGAGCCGATCCGCCTTGGCCGCTGCCCGGATTGTCGGGTGCGGCGACCCCGGTCGGAACTGCCGGGCCGCTGCCCGCGGTTCCGCCCGCGCCTCCGGCGCCGGCGCTCCCCGCGGCGCCTCCGGCACCGCCGCTCCCCGCAGTGCCGCTGCCCGCGCCGCTGCCCGCGTCCGAGCCGAGTCCGGAGTCCAGATCCAGGACCGCCGCGCTGCGCTCCGCGATGGCGTAGGTGATCGCCGGAGGCAGCCAGCCCGAGCGCGTCAGGACCTCGGTCGTCTGCCCGTCGGGCACCGCCAGGTCCAGGAGTTCGCCCGCGTTCGGTCGCCGGGCGGGGTCCTTGTCGAGGCAGGGTTCCACGATCGGCCGCAGGTACGCGGGTACCGGCTCCAGGTCCGGCGGCGTGTGCACGATCCGGTACAGCAGCGACGCCGCGGACCCGCCGCCGAACGGCCCGAGCCCGGTGGCGGCGAAGACCAGGACCGACGCGAGCGAGAAGAAGTCCGAGTACGGCCCGACCTCCCCGCCGTTGGCCTGCTCGGGCGACATGTAGCCCGGCGAGCCGACCACCAGCCCCGTGGACGTGATCGAAGTGTCGTCCGCGGCACGGGAGATCCCGAAGTCGATCAGGCGCGGGCCGTCGAGGGCGAGCAGGACGTTCGACGGCTTCAGGTCGCGGTGCACGAGGCCCGCGCCGTGCACCGCGCGCAGCGCCTCGGTCAGCCCGGCGGCCAGCGCGCGGACCGTCGGCTCGGGCAGCGGCCCGTGCTCGGCGACCGCGTCCGTCAGCGAGGGGCCCGCGACGTAGGCGGTGGCCAGCCAGGGGATCTCAGCGTCCGGGTCGGCGTCCACGACGGGCGCCGTGTAGGCGCCGGAGACCCGGCGGGCGGCCGCGACCTCGCGCCGGAAGCGGGTCCGGAAGCCGTCCTCGGCGGTGAGTTCGGGACGTACGAGCTTGAGCGCCACGGTCCGGCCACCCGGCGAACGGGCAAGGTAGACCTGCCCCATCCCCCCGGAGCCGAGCCTCGCCAACAGCCGGTAGTCGGCGATTTGTGACGGATCATCAGGTTGCAGCGGCGGCACGTGCTGGTTCCTTCCCCCCGGAGCGATCGTGGATCGATCTCGTCAGGACATCGTTTCACCCTCGTGGTCGCGAAGTGGTGGGGAAGTGCCGCAAACCGATGTCCGGAACGGTCGTTCGGCCCGATACAAATCGGCCGCGTTGCCGTTCCGTTTCGTTGCTGTCGCCACCGAGTGTGCGGTCTTGAGTGGAAGTAAAGCTTCCGGACGCATATGTGAATTCGCCGTTACTACTGGCGAGTGACTGTGTTCGCTCCGTTGATTCCGTACTACTGTCGAGCCTGCCGGATCGCCTCAGGGTTGCCGATCAACCACTGAGCGTGATCGACGGCGCCGTGTTGCCCCGCTTTGGGCAGGGGTCGTGCACTCACCACTCGGGGGAGGGGAGTCGACCGTGTTCGATCGTTTGCGACAGTTCAGGTCCGAGGGCGAGAAGTCGGCGTCGATGCTCTCCGACATTCCGCTGGGCACGATGCTGCGCAGCGTCCCACGCTCGGTCGGGTTCGGAGTGCGGTCGTACGTCCGGTCGTTGCGCGCCGAGCGCCGCAACTACCCGGACATGCCGACGGTGTTCCCCACGCCCGGGCTCGTCTCGGCGGCCTTCCTCGACGAGCTCGTCGTCGCGTTCATGTCCACCAGCCGCCTGTCCCCAGGACCGGGGGACGCGCAGCGCATCCGCGAGGAAGTCGCCGAGGCCCTGGGCAAGTTCCAGGCCGAGGCGTACCTCGACGACCCGGCCCTGTTCCATCCCGAACCACCACCGCTGACCGACCCGGTCGTCCGGGGCAAGCTGTACGGCACCATCAGCTACGAGCAGCTCGCCTTCGACAGCGGCTATGTTCCGTGGCCCGGCATCCCCGGCGCCACCCGGTGGCAGTCCGCCGGCGCCAACCAGCGCGTGTGGGCCTACGTCCTCCGCCACCCCGGCAAACCCCGCCCCTGGCTCGTCAACCTGCACGGATTCGGTATGGGACGCCCCGGTGACCTGGCCGCGTTCCGGGCGCAGCGGGCACACCGCGAGTTCGGCCTCAACGTCATGCACGTGGTCCTCCCGATGCACGGGCCACGCAAGGCGTCCCGCACCCAGGACACGCCGTTCATCTCCTTCGACTACCTCGGCAACGTCCACGGGCTCGGCCAGGCGGTCTGGGACGTGCGCCGCTGCCTGGCCTGGGCGCGCGGCCAGGGGGCGACGCGGATCGCCGTGCACGGGCTGTCCCTGGGCGCGTACGTGGCCGCGCTGCTCGCGGGTCTCGAAGACCTCGACTGCGTGGTCGTGGGCGTGCCGTCGGTCGACATGGCGTGGGTCATGTCGCACCACGTACCGGACGACATCAAGCGCGAGGTGCAGGCCGCCGGGCTGCTCGGGAGCGAGGCCGCGACCGTACACCGCGTCGTCTCGCCGCTCGCCCTCACCCCACGGGTGCCGCTGGAGCGCCGGTTCGTCTACGCGGGGCTCGCCGACCGGATGGCGACGCCGCAGCAGGCGTACCGGCTCTGGAAGCACTGGGAGGAACCGTCCGTCTGCTGGTACCGCGGCTCGCACATCGGGGCCATGTGGAACCGGCAGACCCGCCGCTTCATCGATGATGCCCTGACCTCGTCGGGCATCGGGAGGAGGAACACCTGGTGAAGCTCTCCGGTCTGGACTCGGCCTTCCTGGCGCTGGAGTCGGAGACATGGCCGATGCACGTCGTGTGCCTCACGATCGTGGACGCCTCCGACACCGGCGGACGCGTCGACTTCGAGTCCTTCAAACGAACCCTCGCCGCACGGCTGCCGCGCCTGCCGCTGCTGAGCCGCAGACTGGTGCAGCGGCCCTGGGGCCTGTCGCGGCCGCACTGGGTCCCCGACCCGGACTTCGACTTCCGCAACCACGTGCACCGCGCCACCGTCGCGGCGCCGGGCGGACGCGCCGAGCTGGCCGAACTCGCCACCGAGATCTACCGGCACCGGCTCGACCGCGAACGCCCGCTGTGGGAGTGGTGGGTCGTCGAGGGCCTGGAGAACGGCCGCATCGCGCACCTGTGGAAGGTGCACCACGCGTGCATAGACGGCCGTGCCGGTGCCTCGATGCAGGAGGTCTTCTTCGACGCCGACCCGCACGGCGGCGTCTCCCGCGAGTTCGTCCCGCTGCCGATGCCGGACGAGGGCGACGGCCTCCCCGAGGGCATCGCCCGGTTCGCCGAGCCGGCCAAGTCGCTTGCCGGTACTCCGGTACGCCTGGCCGGGCAGCTCGGCTCGACCGCGCGGGGCGTGGTCGCGGCGGCCATGACCGGGCGGCTGGGCCAGGCCATGCCGCTCAACATGCCGCGCACCCGGTTCAACGAGCCGGTCGGCAAGGCTCGTTCGTACGGCTTCTGCACGGTGTCGCTGTCTGACGTCAAGACCGTCAAGAACGCCTTCGGGGTCAAGGTCAACGACGTCGTGCTGGCCATCGTGGGCGGCGCGGTGCGGAGCCTGCTCGACTCGTTCGGCGAGTCCCCCGGCAGGCAGTTGGTGGGGACTGTCCCCGTCGACGCCACGAAGGGCGGCACCCGCTCCAGCGGCAACCTCATCACCGGCATGCTCGTCGGCCTGTCCACAGACGTCGACGATCCGGCCGAACGCCTGCTCTGCATCCACGAAAACGCGCTGGCTTCCAAAGCCGTGCAGGGCGCGTTGGGCAACGACCTGCTGACCGGCCTGGCGGACACCCCGCCTCCGGCCGTCGTCGGCCTCGGCGGTGACGCATACCGCGCGGCGAAGCTGGCCACGCTTCTGCCGCCCGTGTGCAACGCGGTCATTTCCAACGTTCCGGGACCCCGCGCGACGCTGTACTCGCAGGGGCAGAAGGTGGAGGCGTTCCATTCGATGGGCATCATCGCGGACGGATTCGGCCTCTTCGTCGGAGGCATGAGCTATGACGACCAGATCGACATCGGGGTGCTCGCGGACCGCGACGCGCTGCCCGACCCCTTCGCACTTGCGGACAGCATCGTCGAGCAGTTGAACGTCCTGCTCAAGGCCGCCCACGAGTTCGACCGGCCGCCCGGCGGCACGACGCGGTACGCCGCCGCGGAGCCGCAGCCGGAGGCCCGGCCGGAGGACCGGGCCGCCCCGGAGACCGAGACAGAGCCGCGGCCCGAGGCGCCGGCAGCACCCGCCGCCCGTACGCCTGCCGCACCCAAAGCGGCGGTGGCCCGGAAGCCGGGCACCCGCAAGACCCCGGCCCGATCGACGGCCGCGCGGACCGCGGCAACCCGCACCGCGACCGCACGCGCCACGGCGACCACCCGGACTCCGGCGGCCCGCAAGCCCGCCGGAGTCCGTGGTGCCGCCAACGCGCCCAAGCGGAGTGCCGACGGCCCGAGCATGACGGGCGGGTGAACGTGGCGCAGGAGCCACCGCATCAGCGGGAACCGAAGCCCCAGGAACCGAAGCCTTGGGAACTCCAGAACCGGGAACTCCAGAACCGGGAACTCCAGAACCGGGAACTCCACGACCGACCCGATGCCCGACCACCCCGCAGGGCGGCCCTCGTCACCGGCGCCAACTCCGGGCTCGGCCTGGCGAGCGCGCTCGCGCTGGCGTCCCGGGACAACATGCGCGTGGTCGGCACCGTCCGGTCCGCCGAGAAGGGGGACAAGGTCCGGCGGGCGGCCGAGGAGGCCGGTGTCGAGGTCGAGACCCGCATCCTCGACGTCACCGACGCCGCGGGATGCAAGGACGTCGTCGGCGAGATCCGCCCCGACGTCCTGGTGAACAACGCCGGCGGCACCTGCTACGCACCCGTCGCGGATGTCATGGAAGAGGAGGCCCGGCACCACCTGGAGACCGCGGTCTTCGCCCCCATGCGCCTGGCCCGGCTGGCCATCCCCTATATGCAGGACCGCGGTTGGGGCCGTGTCATCCAGATCTCGTCGGTCGCGGGCAAGGTCACCTATCCGCTCATGGGCTGGTACCAGGCCGGAAAGCACGCCTTGGAGGCGCTCTCGGACGCGCTGCGCCTGGAGGTCGCGGGGTCCGGAGTGCACGTCGTGGTCGTCGCGCCCGGCGGCTTCCGCAGCGGCATCAGTGAGGACATGGCCGACGTCGCGCACCGCTACCGGGGATCGAAATACGCCACCGCGTTCCGCCGCCTCGACCTCGGGTTCACCCTCGTCCAGCCCTTCTGGACGGACGCCGAGCGGGTCGCCGCGGTCGTCGCGGCGGCGGCCACCGATCCGGAGCCCCGGGGCAGGTACGTGGTGGGCCGCGACGCCCAGGTGACGCTGCTGGTCTCCCGGATCGTGGAGAACTTCGGGGCCGCGGTGGAGTTTCGCGACAAAGCGGTGCGCCGTCTGATCGGTTTGCCCTGAGCCGTACGGGGTTTGGCCGACAAACGCGGGTGTGCCGCGCGTTCCCACCCGGGTAGAAGAACCGGAAAAGCCGTGTGGAACAGTGACCGAACACGGGGTGGCGGGCAACCGCGGCCGCTCCGCACCAAGCACGGCGATCAGGGCGATCAGGGCCTGGGGGGGGGGGGGGGGGGGGGGGGGGGGGGGGGG
>NZ_JBPKBH010000001.1:495263-570252 GCF_051388915.1 Yinghuangia sp. YIM S09857
GTACCGGATGGGGCAGAACGTACGCATCGATACGGCCGACGTATCCGATGCCGAGCAGATCCTGAAGTTGCAGTACCTCTGCTACCAGGGCGAAGCGGCCCTCTACAACGACTACGGCATCGCGCCTCTGACCCAGTCCCTCGACAGCCTCAGGGACGAGTTCGAGACGCACACCGTGCTGGTGGCGCGCCTCGGGGACGAGGTCGTGGGCTCGGTCCGCGGCGTCGTCGAGGACGGGGTGGCCCGCATCGGCCGCCTGATCGTGCACCCCCGCCTCCAGGGCCACGGCCTCGGCACGCGTCTCCTCAACGCGGTCGAGGACAAGCTCGCGCACGCGGAGTCCTTCGAGCTGTTCACCGGACACCGCAGCGAGGACAACCTGCGCCTGTACGCGCGGCTGGGGTACGCGGAAGCCCGCGTCGAACGGGTCGGCCCGCGCCTGAGCCTGGTCTACCTCACCAAGGCCACGTCTCTCGCCGCGTGACCCGCAGGCGAGACCGGCCGGCATGTCCGGTAAGCGTCCGGCAACCATGAGCCGGCGATCATGAGCCGGCAAGCGTGACCGGTAGTGCGTGACCGGTTTCACGCGGTCGGCCCGAGCCGACCGCAGGGCCCGATCGCCGCACCGGCCCAAGGGTGAAGTCCCTCGTTCACGCCTTGGAAACAACTCGAAAAAGCCCCGGCGACCTGCGAAGTCATGGTCGTCGGGGCTTTTCGCATCCGATCGCGGCCGAGGAGATTTCCCATCGTCGCGGTTGGTCTGATTTAATCCTTGGCATGTTCATCACGGCACACATGCGCGCAGTCGGGGCAATCGCCACGGCTCCCCGCTGTATGTGCCGAATGTGTCGAATGCGCGGCTGCTGAGGCCCTGAGCCCGGCGACCGGATGAGCGCCCCGCCGACCGGCGGCGCCCCGGTTCATCCCCGTTCGACCCGAACCACCAGCCTCTGACCATGCTCGCCGCCGACGATCCGTCGGGCTGCGTCCTGCCCGCTGCGGCGGTGGTCCCCGAGCAACCTGGAACCCACGGTGATCCGTACCCACGCCCTGACCAAGGTCTTCCGCACCCGAGATCGCGAGGTGACCGCCCTCGACCACGTCGACCTGGACGTGGCCGAAGGCGAGATCTTCGGGGTCCTGGGACGCAGTGGAGCCGGCAAGAGCACGCTGATCCGCTGCGTGAACCTCCTGGAGCGCCCCACCTCGGGGACCGTCGAGGTGGGCGGCCGCGAACTGACCGCGCTCCCGTCCCGCGAACTGCGTGCCGAGCGCCTGCGCATCGGCATGATCTTCCAGCACTTCAACCTGCTCAGCAGCCGCGACGTGGCGGGCAACGTGGCCGTTCCGCTGGAGATCGCGGGTGTCGGCCGCGCCGAGCGCGGGCGCAAGGTCGCCGAACTGCTGGACCTGGTCGGCCTGTCGGCACACGCCAAGGCGTACCCGGCGCAACTGTCCGGCGGACAGAAGCAGCGCGTCGGGATCGCCCGCGCGCTGGCCAACGACCCGCGCGTGCTGCTGTGCGACGAGGCGACCTCGGCCCTCGACCCGGAGACCACGCGGTCGATCCTCGGCCTGCTGCGGGATCTGCGCACGTCGCTCGGCCTGACGATCCTGCTGATCACCCACGAGATGGACGTCGTCAAGAGCATCTGCGACTCCGCCGCGCTCATGGAGGACGGGTGCGTCGTGGAGTCCGGCACCGTCGCGGACCTGCTGACCCGCCCCGACTCGCGGCTGGCCCGGGACATGTTCCCGCTCGGCGTCCCGGTCGACGGCAAGGGCGCGACGGTGGTCGACATCACCTTCCGGGGCGAGGAGACCGCCCACCCGTTCGTGTCGACGCTGGCCCGCACGTACAACGTCGACGTCAACATCCTCGGCGCGGCCGTGGAGACCGTCGGCGGACGGCAGGTGGGGCGCATGCGCATCGCCTTGGACGGCCCGTTCGAGCAGAACGTCGTCCCGATCGGCTACCTGCGCGAGCAGGGGCTCCAGGTGGACGTCCTGGGCGACCACCCGGACGCGGCCTTCGACGCGCCGGCCGCGCCCCCGGTGATCGGGGCACAGCTCACCGCGCGCGCGACCGACCTGACCGATGCATCCGATGCGTCCGACGTGGCCGCCGCCGCCCCGGGCCTGGCCAAGGAGGCCTGACATGTCCTGGGACGAACTGCGCCCGCTGCTGTGGACGGCGACCCAGGAGACGTTCTCGATGGTCGGCTGGACGATGTTGTTCACCGTCCTGGTCGGACTGCCGCTCGGCGTGCTGCTGGTGCTCACCGACAAGGGCGGGCTGCTGGCCGTCCCGCCGGTGAACAAGGTGCTCGGCTTCGTCGTCAACGTCGGCCGGTCCTTCCCGTTCCTGATCCTCCTCGTCGCGCTGATCCCGTTCACGCGCTGGGTGATGGGCCTGTTCGGGCAGGCCACCGCGATCGGCACGGACGCGATGGTGGTGCCGCTGACCGTCGGCGCCATCCCGTTCTTCGCGCGGCTCGTCGAGACCTCGGTGCGCGAGGTCGACCGCGGCCTGGTCGAGGCCGCTCAGGCGATGGGCGCGTCGGTGGCCGCGATCGTGCGCAAAGTGCTGGTACGCGAGGCCCTGCCGTCCCTGGTCTCCGGCTTCACCGTCACCGTGATCGCGGTCATCGGGTACTCCGCGATGGCCGGCGTGATCGGCGCCGGCGGCCTCGGGGACCTGGCGATCCGCTACGGCTACAAGAACTTCGACGACCGGACGATGCTCGTGACCGTCGTCGTCCTGATCGTCATCGTGCAGGCGGTCCAGTTGGTCGGCGACTTCGTGTCGCGCCGGCTGAGCCACCGCTGAGAACCACCCACCCACAGTAGGAAGGCACTCTTCGTGCGCAAGCTCATATCTCTCGCGGCCGTCGGAACCCTCGCCCTGGGCCTCGCGGCCTGCGGCAGCGACGACGACTCCTCGTCCTCCGGGACCGGCACGCTCAAGGTGGGTGCCTCCGCGGTACCGCACGCGCAGATCCTCGAATACGTCAAGAAGAACCTGGCGGACAAGGAGGGCCTCAAGCTCGACGTCCAGGTCTTCGACGACTACTCGCTCCAGAACCCGGCGCTGGACGACGGCAGCGTGGGCGCCAACTTCTTCCAGCACAAGCCGTACCTGGACAAGTACAACTCGGAGAACAAGAAGGACCTCGTCCCGGTGACGCCGGTCCACCTCGAACCGCTCGGCCTGTACTCCAAGAAGGACAAGTCCGTCGCCGACATCAAGGACGGCGCGACCATCTCCTTCCCGAACGACGCCACCAACGGCGGCCGCGCCCTCAAGCTGCTCGCCGACAACGGGCTGATCACGCTCAAGGACGGCGTCGGCGTCAACGCCACCGAGAAGGACGTCGTCGGGAATCCCAAGAACCTCAGGTTCAAGGCGCTGGACGCCGAGCAACTGCCGCGCACGCTGGACGACGTCGACGCCTCGGTGATCAACGGCAACTACGCGCTCCAGGCGAACCTTCCGGCCAAGCAGGCACTCGTGCTGGAGAAGGCGGACGGCAACCCGTACGCCAACGTCCTCGTGGTCAAGCAGGGCCACGAGAACGACGAGAACGTGCAGAAACTGAAGAAGATCCTCAACTCGCCCGAGGTCAAGAAGTACATCGAGGACAACTACCAGGGCTCGGTGCTCGCCGCGTTCTGACCGGACGGCCGGGCGAACGAAGCCCGGATCGCACCGATGCCGCGGTCGCGCGGCGAGTTCACCCGGCCGGGTCCCGACACACGGGCCCGGCCGGGCCGTTCGCGGGGCCGGAAAGCGTACCGTGGACCGCGTGAGCGATCTGGAGTTCCGCAGCGCCCGGACCCTCGACCTCGACGTCATGGTGCTGTACCGGCTGCTGCGTCTGCGCGTGGACGTCTTCGTCGTCGAGCAGCAGTGCCCGTACCCCGATCTCGACGGCCGCGACCTGGAGCCGGGCGCACGGCAGTTGTGGCTCGAACGCGGCGGCGAGATCGCCGCGACTCTGCGCCTGCTGCGGGACGTCGACGGCACCGCGCGCATCGGCCGGCTCTGCGCGGCGAAGGCCGAGCGCGGCTCCGGCGCGGCGGTGCGCCTGATGGAGCACGCCCTCGAACTGGTCGGCGACGCGCCGTGCATCCTGGACGCGCAGGAGCCGCTGGAGGACTGGTACGGCCGGTTCGGCTTCCGGCGCGCGGGCGAGACGTATTTGGAGGACGGCATCCCGCACGTCGAGATGCGCCGTCCGCCGGCTCCGGTCGCCGCGGGTTGAGCCGGACTCGGCGGGTCGGGCCGGTCGAGCCGCGTCGGGCGGAACCGGAGCGGGCCGCTCAGTTGGCGCGGACGGTCCAGTACAGGTCTGTCACGTACGGCAGTTCGACGGTGTCACGGCCGCGCGTCTCCGGGTGGCCGTCCAGCACGTCTTCGACCTCGCGGCGCACGCGGGCCTGTTCGGCGGCGTCGAGGCAGGCGATGTGGCTGCTCGACAGCATGCGGTCGATCACGCCGTCCCGCGACATGCTGTGCGGGTTGGGGAAGTGCCGCTCCCTGATGCCGCTCCAACCCGGCCGGGACTCAAGGACTTTGCGCCACGTGCCGTCCTGGTGGGACGGCAGGTCGGCGGGCGCGCGCCGGAAGTAGATGTCCTGGTAGTCGCGCACCCACGGGACCGTGTCGTCGTACGTGTTCCACACCAGCCCGAGCCCGCCGCCCGGGGCCAGCACCCGTTCGACCTCCGCGGGGGCGGCCTGCGCGTCGAACCAGTGCCATGCCTGCGCCGCGATCACCGCGTGCGCGGAACCGGCGGCCACGCCCGTGTGCTCGGCCGTTCCGTCCGCGACGGTCACCGAGGGCAGCAGTTCCACGAGGCGCCCGCGCATCGCCGCGACCGGTTCGACCGCGACCACGCGTGCGCCGGTGAGCATCAGCAGGCGGGTGAACAGGCCGGTGCCGGCGCCCAGTTCGACCACGGTGCGGCCGGCGCCCAGCCCGAGGGCGTCGGTGAGCTCGGCCAGGACCGGCAACGGGTAGGAAGGGCGCGCCCGTTCGTAGACGCGTACCGCCCGCGCGTAACCGGTGTTCGCGACCTCGTGAGCCCCCACGCGGCGATGCTAACAGTCCAGCACCGGGAATCGCCGCAGGTAGAACGGATTTTGTGTACTCGCCGTCACCTGTTAACCCGATCCGGTGACAGGCTTCGCGCGCCATGTGCCGACGTTGCGGACGGTACGTACGCGCCGATCCAGCGCGCCAGTTCGTCGAACACTCGGGCGCGCACCTCGGGGCCCGAGAGCGTCAGATCGTGCATGCCGCCGGGCACGCGCACGATGGTGACGTGCGGCCCGATGCGCGGCGCCAGCAGCGCGATGCGGTCCGCGTTCAACACCGCGTCGGCGGTGTGCAGCCCTTCGTGCCACACGCGCCCGTCCACGCTGGCGGTCGACGACATCGCCAACACCGGGCAGTCGACGGCGAGTCCGCGCGCGACGGCGCGGTGGCCGCGGTGCACGGCGGCCACCCAGCCCGCGTACGGCGCGATGCCCTCGATGGCCTTCCACGTCGGGTCGAACTCCCACTCGCCGTGGTGCCCGGCGTGCAGGCTCTGGCCGTAGCCGCCGCCGAGACCGCCGGGCAGGGGGCGCTGCGAGACGTAGTGGCGCGCCGCGTGCACGGCGCGCACGCCCACGGTCCGCGCCACGAGCGGGGCGTTCAGGTCGAGGAACGCGCTGTTCAGGAACAGCCCGTCGACAATCCCGCGCCCGGCGCGGTGGTGCGCCCACAGGGCCGCGATCAGGCCGCCGGTCGAATGGCCGTTCACCAGCAGCGTGTCGTGGCCCTCGGTGTCGCGCACGATCTGCGCGGCCAGGTCCAGTTCCTCGGCGTAGCGGCCGAGGTCGTCGATGTAGTTGGTGCGGCGGTGCGGGCGGATCGAGCGGCCGTACGAGCGCAGGTCGAGGGCGTAGAAGTCGAAGCCGAGCGCGGTGAACCGGTCGGCCAGGTGGGTCTGGAAGAAGTAGTCGTTGAACCCGTGGACGTACAGCACCGCGCGCCGGGTCGGAACGTCCGCGCGCCGCCGGACCAGGGTCGCGACGGCCTCGCCTTCGGCGTCGTCGCGGAGGCGGAGCGTCGCGCTCTCGTAGGGGGCGCCGAGGACGTCGGGAGCGTAGTCGGGGACGAGGCCGGGGTCTTCCATGGGGGCAGTCTGCCATCGCGGCGGGCGGGGTCGGATCAGGCGCGGGGGCGTGTGAGAGGCTGTCGCCCGACAGCAGGGAAGGAATCCGGTGCGACACCGGAGCGGTCCCGCCACTGTGACCGGAAGGCCAGGCCCGACCGGCGCGCCGACTCGTTCGACGCGTCCGCGTGCGGGGCATGAGCCCTCCGGGAGCCAGACACTTCCGGCTGTCCGGGCCCGTGCCGCGGGCCCGCCACCTACCAGGGCGTGGACACCCGAGGGAGGCCGACAGCCCATGTCGCCGCGCATACCGTGCCGTTCCCGGAGCCTGGCGGTTCGCCGGTGACCGCCGGGTACCCGTTCTCCGCCGTCGTCGGACTCGCCGACCTGCGCCTCGCCCTCCTGCTCAACGCCGTGTCGCCCGGCGTCGGCGGCGTGCTGGTGCGCGGGGAGAAGGGGACCGCGAAGTCGACCGTCGTACGGGCGCTCGCGGCGCTGCTACCGGACACCGCCACGGTGTCCGGCTGCCGCTTCGCCTGCGACCCCGCGGCCCCCGACACCGCCTGCCCCGACGGCCCGCACGACCAGGACGGGCCGGGCGAGGTGCGCCGGGCCCGACTGGTCGAACTCCCGGTCGGCGCCTCCGAGGACCGCCTCGTCGGATCCCTCGACCTGGAGCGCGCGCTGGCCGAGGGAGTCAAGGCGTACGAACCAGGACTGCTCGCCGCAGCCCACCGGGGGCTGCTGTACGTGGACGAGGTCAACCTGCTGCACGACCACCTGGTGGACCTGCTCCTCGACGCGGCGGCGATGGGCACCGCGCATGTGGAGCGCGAGGGCGTCTCGGTGCGGCACGCCGCGCGGTTCATCCTCGTCGGCACGATGAACCCGGAAGAGGGGGAACTGCGGCCGCAGTTGCTCGACCGCTTCGGTCTCACGGTGGAGGTCGCCGCGAGCCGCGAGCCGCGCGAACGGGCCGAGGTGGTGCGGCGCAGGCTGCGGTACGAGGCCGACCCGGAGGGTTTCGCACGCGGATGGGAGCACGAAGACGCGGCGCTCGCGGAGCGCATCAGGAGCGCGCGGGCGCTGCTGCCGGACGTCGTGTTGCCGGACGCGGAACTTGAGCGGATCGCGCGCGTGTGCGCGGCCTTCGAGGTCGACGGGCTGCGAGCCGACCTGGTCACGGCCCGGACGGCGATGGCGCTGGCCGCGTGGGACGGGCGTACGGAGGTCGGGGCAGGTGACGTCCGGCAGGCGGCGCGGCTGGCACTGCCGCACCGGCGGCGCCGAAATCCCTTCGACGCGCCGGGTCTTGACGAGGACAGGTTGGACGAGGCGCTGTCGGAGGAGCCGGGGGAGGTTGAGGGGTCGGACAGGCCGGGCGACGGCCCTGGGCCGGACGCCGATGCGGGCCGGAATCCGGACACCGACCCCGACCCCGATCCCGACCCCGACCCGGACGGCGGGCCCGACGGACCGGGTCCCGACGGGGGGCCGGGGGGCGGGGGAGCGCCGCCGGCCCCGCGGCCTGATTCCGGCGCAGGCGCGGACGCCACCTCCACGGCCCCGCTCGACGTGACACCACCGCCAACCGAACACCCGCGCTCCGCCCCGGAATCCGCAGCCGCCGCCGAGCAGCCGGCCGTAGCCGCGGCCGAGCCCTACCGTGCCCGGCTCATCGCCGTGCCCGGCCTCGGCCACGGCGCGGCGGGCCGGCGGTCGCGCGCCGAGACCGGGACCGGCCGTACGACCAGGGAGCGCCGGCCAACGGGGGCCCGCGCGGGGCACCTGCACCTGGCGGGCACCGTACGCGCCGCCGCGCCGCACCAGATCGCGCGCGGGCGACGCGGCCCGGGGCTCGTCGTGCGGCGCGACGACCTGCGCGAGGCGGTCCGCGAGGGCCGTGAAGGCAATCTCGTGCTCTTCGTCGTGGACGCGTCCGGCTCGATGGCCGCCCGCGCGCGCATGCGCGCAGTAAAGGGTGCGGTGCTCTCACTGTTGCTGGACGCGTACCAGCGGCGCGACAAGGTGGGGCTGGTGACCTTCCGGGGATCCGGCGCCGAACTCGCGTTGCCGCCCACGTCGTCGGTCGAGGCGGGCGCGGCGCGGCTGGCCGCGCTGCCGACGGGCGGGCGTACGCCGCTCGCGGCCGGGCTGCTGCGCGCGCACGAGGCGTTGCGCGTCGAGCGCTTGCGCGACCCCCGGAGACGTCCGCTTGTCGTCGTGGTGACGGACGGGCGCGCGACGCACGGCCGCGACGCGCTCGGCGAAGCGCGGCGCGCCGCCGGGTTGTTGGCCGCGTCGGGCACGGCGTCGGTGGTGGTCGACTGCGAGAGCGGCCCGGTGCGCCTCGGTCTCGCCGCACGACTCGCCGCCGACCTCGGCGGCCCCGTGCTGGGCCTCGGCGAACTTGCCGCCGACGGCCTGGCCGGACTCGTACGCGACTTCCGCACCGCCGTCTGACCGGCCACCGCCGCCGACGCGCCGCGAACCGCCGGCAAGCGCGAGTTCACGTGCGCGAGCGAGTCGATGGTGAGGCGATCACCAGAGCCGGTCGAGAACGACGCGTCTAGGGGGACAACCTCCCGGAAACGCACCCGCCCTACCCCGCCCCAGCCCGAACGCGAGGAGACGACCATGCCGCAAGGCAAGCCCGACCATGTCCCGGACGACGGCCTGACCACACGTCAGCGACGCGACCGCCCTCTCGTCGTCGTCCACACCGGCGCGGGAAAGGGCAAGTCCACCGCGGCCTTCGGCCTCGCGCTGCGGGCCTGGAACCAGGGGTGGCCCATCGGGGTGTTCCAGTTCGTGAAGTCGGCCAAGTGGCGTGTCGGCGAGGAGAGCGTGCTGCGGACCCTCGGGCGCGTGCACGACGAGACCGGCGAGGGCGGCCCCGTCACGTGGCACAAGATGGGCGAGGGCTGGTCCTGGACACGGCGCCCCGGCACCGAGGCCGACCATGCCGCCGACGCCGCCGAGGGATGGGCGCAGATCCGGCGCGACCTGGCCGCCGAGACCTACCGGCTTTACGTGCTGGACGAGTTCACGTACCCGATCAAATGGGGTTGGGTCGACGTCGCCGACGTTATCGACGCGCTCGCCTCGCGCCCGGGGCGCCAGCACGTGGTCGTCACCGGGCGCGACGCGCATCCTGACCTGCTCGCGCACGCCGACCTCGTGACCGAGATGACCAAGGTCAAGCACCCCATGGACGCCGGGCAGAAGGGCCAGAAGGGCATCGAGTGGTGAGTGCGCCGACGCCGCGCGTCGTCATCGCCGCGCCGGCGTCGGGCCAGGGCAAGACCACGATTGCGACCGGGCTCATGGCCGCCCTCGCCGCCCGCGGCGCGCGCGTGTCGCCGCACAAGGTCGGTCCCGACTACATCGACCCCGGCTACCACGCCCTCGCCTGTGCACGGCCGGGCCGCAACCTCGACCCGTTCCTGGTGGGCGAGGAGCGCGTCGCCCCGCTGTTCGCACACGGTTCGCGCGGTGCGGACATCGCCGTGGTCGAAGGCGTCATGGGCCTGTACGACGGTGCCGCCGGCCTCGGCGGGTTCGCCTCCACCGCGCACGTCGCCCGGCTCCTCGCGGCGCCCGTCCTGCTGGTCGTCGACGCCAGGTCGCAGGGGCGTTCGGTCGCCGCGCTCGTGCAAGGGTTCGCCTCGTACGAACCGGGCGTGCGCGTCGCCGGGGTGATCCTCAACCGCGTCGGCACCGAACGCCACGAGGCGATCCTGCGCGAATCCCTGGACCCACTCGGCATCCCGGTCCTGGGCGCGCTCGGCCGGTACGAGGCGATCGCCAAGCCGTCGCGGCACCTCGGCCTGGTCCCGGCCGCCGAGCGGCACGCGGAGGCGGTGGCGACCGTCGCCGCCCTCGGGGAACTGGTCGGCGCGGCGGTGGACCTGGACGCGCTGTGGCGCATTGCGCGCGCCGCCGGGCCGTTGGCGGCCGAGCCCTGGGATCCGGTGCGCGAGACCGAGACGGGCAGTTCGCCGGAAGCCCGCCGCGCACGCCCGCGCATCGCCGTCGCGGGCGGTGCCGCGTTCACCTTCGGCTACGCCGAGACCACCGAGCTGCTCGCCGCCGCAGGTGCCGAGGTGGTGCCCCTCGATCCGCTCCGCGACGCGGATCTGCCCGAGCACACCGCGGGGTTGGTGATCGGCGGAGGCTTTCCGGAGGTCTACGCGGCCGACCTTTCTGCCAACGAGAAGCTGCGCGCCGCCGTCGCGGCGTTCGCCCGCGCCGGCGGCGCCGTCGCCGCCGAGTGCGCGGGGCTGCTCTATCTGGCCCGTTCCCTCGACGGCAGTCCCATGTGCGGAATCCTCGACGCGGACGCGCACATGACGGAACGGCTGACGCTCGGCTACCGCGAGGCGGTGGCCGCCGCCGACTCGGTGCTCGCCGAGGCCGGAACGGCCGTGCGCGGGCACGAGTTCCACCGGACGGCGGTGGCCCCGGGCGCGGGCGCACACGCGGCCTGGCAGTCGACGCCGACCCGTCCCCGGGCCGGGGGCCCGGCGGTCGGACCGGTCCGCGAGGGCTTCGTGGTCGGACGTGTGCACGCCTCGTACCTGCACACCCACTGGGCCGGTTCCCCCGGCTTCGCGGGCCGGTTCGCCGCGGCGTGCCGCGGGGCGGCACCGTGTGCATGACCGGCACGGCGCCGACCGCGCGGAACCCACGGCCGACACCGGGCCCGGGAACGCGACACGGCCGGGTGAGATGCGTACCGTGGCCGCCGCGCGGCATGATCGGCCCTCGGTCGTGTCGGGAACCCCGCGCGGCCGGAACACGTCGTGCCCCGTGAGACCGGATGACGGTACGCGGCAAAACGCACGGAAACGGGACGGTAGGCATATGGCAGACAGGGTGACGGTGATCGGGTACGACGGTGCGCCGTTGTCCGGTCCCGCCCGGACCGCGCTCGCCTCCGCCACCCTCGTGGCGGGCGGTGCCCGGCACTTGGACGCGGTGGACGTCCCCGAGTCCGCCGAGCGCGTCGTCATGGGCAACGTTCACGTCGCAGCGCGCCGGATCAGCGAGCACCGCGGCAGCGCGGTGGTGGTGGCGTCCGGCGACCCCGGGTTCTTCGGAATCGTCCGCATACTGCGCCGCCCGGAATACGGACTCGAACTGGAGATCGTCCCCGCGGTGTCCTCGGTCGCCCACGCGTTCGCCCGCGCCGCCATGCCATGGGACGACGCCAAGGTGGTCAGCGCGCACGGCCGCGAGCTGCGGCGAGCGGTGAACGTGTGCCGCGCCTATGGCAAGGTCGCGGTGCTCACCGGCCCCGGCTCCGGCCCGGCCGAACTGGGCCTGATGCTGCGTGACGTGCCGCGCACCTTCGTGGTGTGCGAGAACCTCGGGACCGACCAGGAGGAGGTCACGATGCTGGCCGCCGACAAGGCGGCCGACCGCACCTGGTCCGACCCCAACGTGGTCATCGTGGTCGGTCCCAACCCCGTCACCTCCGCCCCGGCCGGCTGGATCGCCGGGCAGCGCTCGAACTTCCCCGGCCCGGTGCGCGGCTGGGGGCTCGGCGAGGACGCGTACGACAGCGCGGGGGCCGCCACGCTGCGCCCCGAGGTGCGTGCCGTCGTGCTCGCCCGGCTCGGGCCCACGCCGGGCGACCTGGTGTGGGACGTCGGCGCGGGCAGCGGCGCGCTCGCGGTGGAGATCGCCCGGCAGGGCGCGGCGGTGATCGCCGTGGAGCGCGACCCGGTCGGCTGCGAGCACATCTCCGCGAACGCCGCGCGCTACGGCGTGGAGATCCATGTCGTGCCCGGCACCGCACCCGAGGCGTTGTCCCGGATGCCGGACCCGGACGCCGCGTTCGTCGGCGGCGGCGGAGCCGAGGTCGTCGCGGCCTGCGCGGCCCGCCGCCCGGAGCGCGTCGTGACGGTGCTGCCGGCCCTGGAGTCGGTCGGCACGGTCCACGGCGCCCTCACCGGCGCCGGGTACGCCGTGGACGGCACCCTGCTGCAATCCTCGCGCCTCGCGCCCACGAGCGGGCCCGCGCACCGGCTCGTGCCGGACGACCCGGTGTTCGTGCTGTGGGGCGAGCGCTTGTAATGGAACGTCCAGTTCTGCCGGGAAACGCCCGACTCGCTGTCGGCGTAGGCGCGTCGCGCGGCGTGGCGCTCGCGGAAGTCGACGAGACGCTGCGCGCGGCGCTCGCGGACGCGGGCCTGTCGGCCGACGCGGTGGCGATCGTGGCGACGGTGGCCGCGAAGCGCGGCGAACCCGCGATACGCGCACTGGCCGAGGCACTGGGCGCCGAACTGCGGGACTATGCCGCCGAGGTGCTCGCCGGGGTCGCGGTGCCGCATCCGTCGTCCGCGGTGGGCGCCGCCGTCGGCACCCCGAGCGTCGCCGAGGCGGCCGCGATCACCGCAACACGCGGCGGCGAGCTGTTGATTGCCAAAACCCGCAGCAGGCGGCACCCATCTATGTGCACGATTGCCGTTGCACGCCATCGGGTTGGTGGGAACCCGACATGAACGACCGCGTGACGGCGGCCATCGGTCAGTGAAACGATCAGAGGGGGCAGGGTTGTGATCATTCCGACGACCCCGCCGACCCGGAACGGCATAGTCACCAGCATGATGGACGCCGACGGCACGACGGCGGACCGCACGACGCAGGGCAGGGGCACGGGCACAAGGCATATGCGCACCACCACCGACACATCGTCCGCGCCCGCGTACGCCACCGCAGACCCTCCGCGTGAGAACACCCGCGCGGACGACGTCGACCTGCGCCACCACGGGGACCGCGAAGTCGCCCCCGGGCTCGTCGACCTCGCGGTCAACGTGCGCGGCGCCACCCCGCCCGCCTGGCTGACCGAACGCATCGCCGAAAGCCTCGCGCACCTCGCCGCATACCCCGATCCCACCGCGGCGCGCGCCGCGGTCGCGGCCCGGCACCGCCGCCCGGTCGGTGAAGTGCTGCTCACCGCGGGCGCCGCGGAGGCGTTCGTCCTGCTCGCCCGCGCGCTGAACCCGCGCCACGCGGTGGTCGTGCACCCGCAGTTCACCGAACCGGAGGCCGCGCTGCGGGCGGCCGGGCATACTGTCCGTCGGGTCCTCCTCACCGAACGGGAGGGCTTCGGCCTGGACCCGGCACGGATCCCGGAGGAGGCCGACCTCGTGGTGATCGGCAACCCCACCAACCCGACATCCGTCCTGCACAGCGCCGGGACGCTCGCCGAACTGGCCCGGCCCGGACGCGTCCTCGTCGTCGACGAGGCGTTCGCCGACACCGCTCCCGGCGAACCCGAAAGCCTCGCCGAACGACGGGACGTCGAAGGCCTCGTCGTCGTCCGCAGCCTCACCAAGACCTGGGCCCTGGCAGGCCTCCGCATCGGCTACCTGCTCGCCCCCTCCGACCTGGTAGGACGCTGCGCGGAAGCGCAGCCGCTGTGGTCGGTGTCGACCCCCGCGCTCGTCGCGGCCGAGGCGTGCAGCGGCCCCGACGCCTTGGCCCAAGCGTCCGCGTCGGCCGTTACGCTCGCGACAGATCGGGCGTTCCTCGTCGAAAGACTACGGGCGATACCCGGGGTCCGGCTCCCCGTCGAACCCCGCGCCTCGTTCGTGCTGGCGCACGTCGAGGACGGCCTCACGGTCCGCGAACTCCTGCGCGAGCGGGGCTTCGCGGTCCGCCGGGCCGACACCTTTCCGGGCCTCGGCCCGGACTGGCTCCGGATAGCGGTACGGGACCGTGCCACGACAACGGCCTTCACGGCTGCACTAGAGGGAGTGTTGACGACATGAGCGAGCCGGACGAGATTCGTTCAGCTCAGGGGCCGCAGGGCATCGCGGGTGGGCCGGGGCATCCCGGCACTCCCGGGCCGGCGTACGCGTACCCCGGCGTCGACGACCTCGGCGATCTCGACGATCTGGACGACGACGACGCGCTGTTGATGCCGGGGCCGCAGGGCGGCTGGGCGGAGGTCCCGTCGCCGGAGTCGGGACAGTACGTGGCCCAGGCACCGGTGGGGGGACAGGGGTTCCCGAACGGGCCGGCGGGGGCGCAGGCGGGGATGCCGCAGCCGGTGATGCCGCAGTCCGTCATGCCGCAGCCGGGGATGCCGGGGGCGGTTGCGTCGGATGCGGGAATGGTCCAGGGCGGTGTGCCGCAGCCTGGCCTGCCGCAGGCGGGGGTTCCGCAGGCGGGTGTGGGGCAGCCTGGAGTCGGTCAGCCCGGGGTCGGTCATGCGGGCGTTGCACAGCCCGGGATCGCGCAGACGGGCGTACCGCATCCGGGAGTTCCGCAGGCCGGGCCCGGGCTGCCCGAGGGCGGGCAGCCCGGTGTTGCCCAGCCTGGTTTCGTGCAGCCCGGTTTCGTGCAGCCTGGTGGTTCCCAGGCCGATGTTCCGCTGTCGGGCGTGCCGCAGGCCGGGGCGGCGCAACCTGGTGTGCCGCAACAAGGTGCCGTGCCGCAGCAGGCCGTTCCGGCGCCGCACGATGCGGCATCGCAGTCGCATGTCGCGCAGCAGCACGTACCGCAGGTGCCGCTGACGCCGCAGCAGCCGGGTGCGGCACAGGCGGGCGGACCGGTCCCGACGGGCGGGGAGGCGCCGAGCGCGCCGCAGTTCGGTGGCGTCCAGGGGGCGACGTCGCCGCTCGGACCTGTTCCGCCGCAGGCCGGAGGACCGCAGTTCGACACGCCTGCTGGACAGGTGGCGTACGGCGGTCCCGACCTGGCGGGGGTGCCGCAGCCCGGGACGCCGCAGGCGGGGGAGCCCGCCGCGGCACCGCAGTTCGGTGCGGGGCAGCCCGTACCGCCGCAGGGCGTACAGCAGTTCGGTGGACCGCCGCCGGTGGACCCGGCGTCGTCCGGGGCGCTCGGTGCGGTTCCCCCGGGAAATGCGGCGGGGATCTCGCCGACTTCGGGACCGGTACGGTCCCTCGCGGACCGCATGTCGGCCGCGGCGGCCGCGCCCGTGCCGCCGTCGGGTTTGACGCCCGTGCAGCCGAGCGCGCCGGAGGCCCACGCGCCGCAGGCCCAGCCTCCCCAGGCTGACGCGCCCGCACAGGCACAGCAGTTCGGTGCGGGGCAGGCACAGCCGCACGTACCGGGGCCGATTCAGGCCCAAGGGCAGGCGCAGGCGCAGGTGCCGCCGGTGCAGGCACCGCCGGTTGCCGGAACGCCGGTTGGGGCCGAGGGACAGCCCGTACCGCCGCAGGCCCAACTGCACCCTCAGGCGCAGGCCGAGATGCAGGCCCAGCCGCAGTCTCAGCCCCGGCCGCAATCCCGGCCGACCCCGATTCCGCAGGCCGAACCGGTCGTCGGGCAGCAGACCGGGGACAGTGGCGCCGCCCATGCGGGGGCGCAGGGTGGCGCCATTCCGGCGTCCGGCGTACGCCCCGGTGCGGTCCCGGCGGGGTCTCCCGGCGGCCAACTGCCGGGTGGCTCCGGGCCCGTTCCGGCCGCGCCCCAGCAACCGAACCCGCATCACTCCGGTGCGCCGGCCTCCGCCGAGGTGACGTTCACGACACCCGGAGGGCAGGCGCCCGGTGCGGTGCAACTGCCGCACCAGCCGACCGGATCGCCGCAGTCTCAGCCGGTCCAGGCGATGTCCGCGGGAGCTCCGCTCGCGCAGGGGCCGCGTACGACACTTCCGCCGCGGCGTCAGCGCCGGGTGGGGCGGGGGCCCGCCTCCGCTCAGTACCAGGCGGCGCAAGCCCCGGCCGGGGACGCGGCATCGGGGGCTCAGGCGGCGGGGATTCCCGCGCAGCCGATCGCCGAGGTCACCGCGCGCCTGACGCCCCCCACCGCGAGCCCGGCTCCGGCGACGCCGCCGCCGGTTGCTCAGCCCGTTGGTCCGTCACCCGCTGCCCAGCCGTCCGCGCCGAACGCCGCCACTTCCGGCCAGGCCGCGCCCTCGGGGTCGAACGCGGTTGCGGATGCGCCGGGTTCGGACGTCCCGCGCATCCCGCCGCCTCCCGTGGGGCCGGTGCAGTCCGGCGACATCGCGCAATCGGGCCCGTCGCAGCCGAACGCGGTGCAGCAGACACCGGCGAGTCCTGAGGCGGTTGCGGCCCAGGGGACAGCCGGGGCTGCGGGAGTCATGGAAGCTCCCGCGGCTGCGGGGACCCCGGCAAGTCCGGCGACGCCCGCGGCTGCGGAGGAGTCCGCTGCTCCGCAGGCCCAACCTGTGCAGGCCCAACCCGTGCAGGCCCAGTCCGTGCAGGCCCAACCCTCGCAGGCCGTTGCGGCGACTCCGCCGCAGGCCGAAGCCGCTCCGGTCGGAACAGCGCCGGGTGCGTCCGGGGCGCCGGGCACACCGGTGGCGCCGACGCCGTCCGAGCAGGCCCAGCCTGGCACTTCCACGCCGGCGGCCGGGCAGCCCGCCGCGGCCGCGCAGCCGTCTCCCATCGCGCAGTCCGGCGGTGCCGAATCCGCCACGCCGGTCGGCGCGGAGGCGCCTGCCGCTGCGGGTACGCCGCGCCGCATGCGTACGGCCGCGTTCGCCGACCCCGAGACGGCCCCGCGCCGCGGTGTACGCACGCGTAGTGTGCGTACGCGAGGCGCCGACGCGCCCGCGAACGAAGCCCCCGAGGTTGTGGAGACCCCGGCTGCCGCGCCGGACGCCGCCGCACCCGTGCCGAACTCCGGTACGTCTCAGGCGCAAACTCCGGCCGGGCAGCCGCCGGCGGCACAGCCCGCGGGTGCGGTTGAGTCCGCCGCCGCCGCACCCGCGCAGGAGGCCGCCCCGCAGAACGTGAGTACGGGGCAAGCCGCTTCGCCGTCGCGTACGCGGCTGGCAGGTGTACGGCCTCGCGGGCGCGCACGACAGGTCCCGGTGCAGGAGCCTGCGGTGAACGAGCAGGCTGCCGCCGCGGAAGGCGCTTCCGGTCCGGCAGTTGCCGGGACGGCGCCGGTACCGCCGCAGGGGGCGACGTTCGGTGCCGAGGGCGCAAATGTCGTGAACCTGCCTGCCTCGGCGCCGGGGGAGGGCGCCCAGGCGGCCGTAACTCCGGCGACTGGGGCGGACGCTGCCGTGTCGGCACCGCCTGCCGAGGCCGCTCCGTCAGTCGTGCCGAACGCTCCCGCGCCGCCCGCCGGTCAGGCCACGCCCGCGCCGGGCGAGGTGCCGAATGCGAACGCGGTACCGCCGGGCCCGGGTGCCGCGCCCGGTCAGGCGGCATCAAGTACCGTTGCTCCAGGGGTAGTTGGCAGTGCTCCGACGCCCTTGCCCACGGGACGCGTTGCGGCACGCCGGGCGCGTCAGGCGGGCGTCGCCCCGGCGCCTGCGCCCGCTCCGGCCCCCGCGCCCGCTCCGGCTGCGGCTCCGGCCCCGGCACCTGCGGGGGCCGCGGCTCCGGCCGTCCCCGCTCCGGCCGTCCCCGCTCAGGCCGCTCCCGCTCAGGCCGACGTGGCTCCGGCTGCCCCGGCGCCGGCTCCCGCGTCCGTGCCCACGACTGCCGCCCCGGCACCGACCCACGCGGAGGGCTCGGAGGACCGTGGCGCCGAAGCGGCATCGAACATCCCGGTGGCATCCACGCCGGCGGCCGGCGCACCGTCCGCGCCCGCACATCAGGGGCCGATCCCGGTTCCGCCGGTGGTCCCGCCCCCGGCCGCCGCGGCACCCGCACCCGCCGACGCGACGACCGGACCCGCCGCCGGCGAGGACAAGGGCAACGGCAAGGGCAAGGGCAAGACGGCCGACGCAGACACCACCAGCACGACTGATAAGACAGGCAAGACAGGCAAGGAAGAAGTGACGGACACCTCGGCTGCCCCCGCAACCCCCGTACCGGCGGCACCGGTTGGTACGCCTGCCGACCAGCAGGCGGCCTCCGGCGCCGCGGCGGCTCCGGCCGTCGACCAGGGGACCGAGGCCGTACGCGGTCGTCGGCGTGTCCGGCTGTCGGCGACTCCGCAGGGCGAGGCCGCACCGGCTGCGGCGCAGGTGCCTGCGGGGGCGGGAGCGGACAGTTCGGCGGCCCGGGCCGCCGCCGTACCGCAACCTGCCGCCGAGCCCGCCGGTCAGCCGAAGGAGACTGCGGCCGCGCCGAATTCGGCTCAGACCGACACGGCCCAACCCGACGCGGTCCAGCCTGACGACGCGCAGAACCCGACGGCCGATGTTGTGGCCGCGCCCGCGGAAGCGGCGGCGCAAGGAGTGGCCCAGGTTGCCGCGCCCGACGCCGCGGCCGAGGCCAGTTCCTCCGCCGGGCCCCAGGCCGCGACCGAGTCCCAGCCCGAAATCGAGGCCCAAGCTCAGCCCGAGCCCGGACCCAACGCCACCGCCGACGCCGACGCAGCCAAGACCGAGCCCCCGGCCGACGCCCACGCGGCACCCGGCCAGGGAACGGCCCCCGAGGCCGACCCCGCGGGCTCCCGGCCCGACGGCTCGCCCGAGGACCCGTCCGAATCCGAGGCCGCGTCCGCACAAAGCCGTGCCGACGCCCCGAACACCACGGGCACCACCACCGCCCCCGAAACCGAGAGCGAAAGCACGATCGACTCCGAGCCCACCCCCGAGACCGCCGCCACCGACTCCGAGGCCGATCCCGAGACCGACCACGAGAGCGACCCCGAAGCCGACCCCGCCCCCGCCTACGCCGAATCCGACCGCGAAGCGGTGCACCGCGTCATGCGCGAGCGCCGCGACGTCCGGACCGGCTTCCGTTCGGACGCGGTCCCCGACGAGGTCCTGATCCGCGTCCTGGAGGCCGCGCACCACGCGCCCAGCGTCGGCTACTCGCAGCCGTGGGACTTCGTCGTCATCCGCTCCGCGGAGACCCGGGCGGGCGTGCAGGAGCTCGCCGCCCGGCAGCGCGAGGCGTACGCCGCCTCGCTGCCCAAGGCGAGGGCGAAGCAGTTCCTCGGCATCAAGACCGAGGCGATCCTCGAAACGCCCGTCAACATCGTCGTCACGGTGGACTCGACGCGAGGCGGCAGGCACACCCTGGGCCGCCACACGCAGCCGCAGATGGGTCCGTACTCAAGCGCGCTCGCGGTGGAGAACCTGTGGCTCGCCGCGCGCGCGGAGGGCCTGGGCGTCGGCTGGGTGAGTTTCTTCGACGAGCGCGAGCTGAGCCACGCGCTGGGGCTGCCCGAGCACCTGGAGATCGTCGCGTACCTGTGCGTCGGCTATGTCGACGCCTTCCCCGACGAGCCGGAGCTGGAGCAGTCCGGCTGGGCGAAGCAGCGCCCGCTGTCGTGGGTGGTGCACGAGGAGGAGTACGGGCGGCGCGGGCTGCCCGGCGAGGACCCCGTACGCCTGCTGGACGAGACGATCCGCTCGGTCCGGCCGCTCGACGCCAAGGCCCTCAGCGCCGCCTGGGACCGCCACAAGGTGATGACCAAGCCCGCCGGGTCGCTCGGCGTGCTGGAGATGATCTCCGCGCAACTGGCGGGCCTGTCGCGGACGTGTCCGCCGCCGGTCCCGGAGCCGGCCGCCGTCGCGGTGTTCGCCGCCGACCACGGGGTGCACGCACAGGGCGTGTCGCCGTGGCCGCAGGAGGTCACCGCGCAGATGGTCCAGAACTTCCTCGCGGGCGGCGCGGTGGTCAACGCGTTCGCCCGGCAGATCGGGGTCGAGGTCTGCGTCGTGGACGTCGGCGTCGCCGCCGAGCTCCCGGTCGGCGCCGGACTGCTGCCGCGCAAGGTGCGTCCCGGCACCGCCGACATGACGCAGGGCCCCGCGATGTCGCGCGAGGAGGTCATGCGGGCCATAGAGATCGGCATCGAGACGGCGCGCGACCTGGTGACGGCCGGGAACCGCTGCCTGCTCACCGGGGACATGGGCATCGCGAACACGACGGCGTCGGCCGCGCTGATCGCGGTGTTCACCGGGACCGACGCCGCCGAGGTGACCGGTCGCGGGACCGGGATCGACGACAGCACGCATGACCGCAAGGTGCAGGTCGTCCGGGCCGCGCTGGCCAAGCACGCGCCGGACCCCGACGACCCGATCGGGGTGCTGGCCGCCGTGGGCGGGCTGGAGCACGCCGCGCTGGCCGGGTTCATCATCGGTGCCGCGGCCATGCGTACCCCGGTGGTCCTCGACGGTGTGATCGCCGGGGCCGCGGCGCTGGCCGCGCACCGGATCGCCCCGGACGCGCTGGCCGCCTGCATCGCGGGCCACCGCTCCGCCGAGCCGGGCCACGCCGCCGCGCTCGCGAAGCTCGGGCTGCGGCCGCTGGTGGAGCTGGAACTGCGGCTGGGTGAGGGGACCGGGGCCGTGCTGGCCCTCCCCCTGGTGCAGAGCGCGGCCCGCGTGATGCACGATGTGGCCACGTTCGACTCCGCCGGAGTCAGCGGCAAGACGGGCTGACCCGCCTCCGCGCGGGGCGGGTCCCCGTCCCGCGCGGTCCGGCCCGGGGCCGTGACGGCCCGGGTTCCGACGGATAGTGAGAAAGAGCGCCATGTCCCCGAAGTACGACGACGTCCCGGCCTACCCCGCGGGCCTCCGGCTCGCCGGTCGCAGGGTCGTCATGGTGGGGGCCGGCACGGTCGCCCGCCGCAGATTGCCCGGGCTGGTCGACGCGAAGGCCGATGTGCTGGTCGTCGCGCCGGAGGCCACGCCGTCCGTCGAGGCGATGGCCGACGACGGCGAGCTGCGCTGGGAGCGGCGCGGCTACCGCGCCGAGGACCTGGACGGCGCCTGGTACGTCATCGCCGCCACCGACGACCCGGCGGTGAACGCCGCCGTGGAGGCGGACGCCGAGGCACGCCGCATCTTCTGCGTACGCTCCGACGACGCCTCGCACGCAAGTGCCTGGACCCCGGCGAGCGGGCGGCACGACGGCCTCCAGATCGCCGTGCTCGCGGGCGGCGACCCGCGCCGCGCGGCCGCGGTCCGCGACCGCGTGCTGGAGGAGCTGCGCGAGGGGACGCTCGGCGCGGCGCACTTCCGCGCCAAGCGCGGCGGCGTCGCGCTCGTCGGCGGCGGCCCGGGAGACCCCGACCTCATCACCGTGCGCGGCCGCCGCCTGCTGGCCGAGGCGGACGTCGTGATCACCGACCGCCTGGGACCGCGTGCCCTGCTGGACGAACTCCCGTCCGATGTCGAGGTGATCGACGCGGCGAAGATTCCGTACGGCCGGGCGATGGCCCAGGAGGCGATCAACGAGGAGATCATCCGGCACGCGTCGGCGGGGAAGTTCGTGGTCCGCCTGAAAGGCGGCGACAACTACGTCTTCGGGCGCGGTTTCGAGGAGGCCATGGCGTGTGCGGCGGCCGGGATCCCGGTCGAGGTGGTGCCGGGCATCACGAGCGCGATCTCGGTCCCGGCGATCGCGGGCATCCCGGTGACGCACCGGGGCGTGGCACACGAGTTCACGATCGTGTCCGGGCACGTCGCCCCCGACAACCCGCAGTCCCTGACGGACTGGCCCGCCCTGGCCCGGCTGCGCGGCACGCTCGTCCTGCTCATGGCGATGGAACGCCTCGGCGCGATCGCGGAGACGCTGGTCGCGCACGGGCGCCCGGCCGACACCCCGGTGGCGATCATCCAGGAGGGCACCATGGCGACGCAGCGCACCCTGCGCACCACCCTCGCGAACGCCGCCGCCGACGCACGCGAGCAGGCCATGCGGCCCCCCGCCATCGTCGTCATCGGCGAGGTCGTCGCCGTCGCCGACCAAATCGGCGGAACCGACTGACCCCGAGTCGGCGGCAGCACAGGACCGGGTGAGGAGCACGCATGACCAGCCCGAACGGGTCGAACGAGTCGACCGGCCCGATCGATCCGAGTACCCCGATCGAACCGACTTCCCCGATTGACCTGACCGACTCGGCCCGTCCGACCGACCCGATTGTCAGGGTCGACGACGCGGACGACCCGCGCCTCACCGACTACACCGACCTCACCGACGTCGAGCTGCGCCGCCGCCGCGAGCCCGCCGAGGGCCTGTTCATGGCCGAGGGCGACAAGGTGATCCGGCGTTCGCTGGACACCGGCCATCCGCTCCGGTCGATGCTGCTGACCGAGCGCTGGTTGGACGCGATGGCCGACGTCGTCGCGCTCGCCGCCGAGGCCGGGGCGCCGGTCTACGTCGCCGCGCCCGAGGTCGTGGAGCGCGTCACCGGCTACCACGTGCACCGCGGCGCGCTCGCGTCCATGCAGCGCAAGCCGCTGCCGGAGCCCGCCGAACTCCTGGGCGCGGCGGCCGGTTCCGGGGACGTCACCGGCCCCGCGCGGATCGCGGTCTTCGAGGGCTTTGTCGACCACGCCAACCTCGGCGCCGCGTTCCGCAGCGCGGCGGCCCTCGGCATCGGGGCGATCCTGCTGTCCCCGGACTGCGCCGACCCGCTGTACCGCCGTGCGGTGAAGGTGTCGATGGGCGCGGTGTTCTCCGTTCCGTACGCCCGATTCGCCGAATGGCCGTCCGGTCTGGGCGTGTTGCGCGACGCCGGGTACCGCGTGCTCGCCATGACGCCGGACGAGCGGGCCACGCCGCTGGACGAGTTGCCGTCCGAGCAGTTCGACCGCTGCGCACTCATGCTCGGTTCGGAGGGCCACGGGCTGTCCCGGCGCGCGCTCGACGCCGCCGACGCGTGGGTGCGCATCCCGATGGCCGCCGGCATCGACTCGCTCAACGTCGCCGCCGCCTCGGCCGTCGTCTTCTACGCGACCCGTCCGAAGGCCTGATCCTCGGTCTCCAGTCTCGCGCCGCCGAGGTACTGACCAACTCCTGTCCTAACCACCACAATTGACACGGCGGGCAACAGCCCGACCGCGGGTGGCGAAAGGCGGCGGGGTGAGCGAACGGCTGCTGGCCGAGCGGTTCGAGCTCCACCACGAGCTCGGACGCGGCGGCATGGGTGTCGTCTGGCACGCCACCGACACCGTGCTGGGCCGCTCCGTCGCGGTCAAGTGCCTGCACGCGCCCACCATCCAGGGCGACCCGGCGATCCGCGAGGTGCTGGTACGCGAGGCCCGCGCCGCCGCTCGGCTCAACCACCCCGGTGCCGTCACCGTGCACGACGTCGTGCGCGACGGCGCCGACGTCTACATCGTGATGGAGTACGTCCCCGCTCCGACCCTCGCCGCCGTCGTGGACGCGCACGGACCGCTGTCCGCCGACCGGGTCGCGGCGATCGGCCGCCGCCTCGCCGAAGTCGTCGGCGCCGCCCACGCGTTGGGCATCGTGCACCGCGACATCAAGCCCGAGAACGTCATGCTGCTGCCGGGCGACCGCGTGAAGCTGACCGACTTCGGCATCGCCCGGCGGCTGGACGACGGCCCGTGGACCGGCACCGTCGTCGGGACCCCCGCGTACATGGCACCCGAGCAGATCCGCGGCCGACCCGAACCGGCGTCCGACCTCTGGGCGTTGGGAGCGACGCTGTTCCACGCGGTGGAGGGCGCCGGGCCGTTCGCGGCGGACGGTCTCGCCGCGCTGGTCGCCGCGGTCGTCACCGAGCCGGTGCCGCCCGCGCCGCATGCGGGTGACCACCTCGGGCCGGTCATCGAGGCGCTGTTGGTGAAGGACCCGGCGGCCCGTCCGGACGCCGACGGCGTGGTGCGCGCGCTCGGCGGCACGCCCGACGGACCGCCCGTCGCGCTGCCCGCAGCGCCGGTCCTGCCCGCACTGCCCGCCCTGCCCGCTTCGCCTGTCGCCTCGGAAGGGGACATCGTTGTCGCGAACCCCAATACGGCGCTGACCACTCCGCTCCCACGCCTGGCTCCCCGGCCTTCGACACTCGAACTCCCGCCCGGCGTGCTACCCGGTCCGGCGCTCCCGGTGCACGAGGCGACCGGCAGCCGGTCCGAGGCACCGTATGCGGGAACCGCCGCGTGGCCCGATTCCCCGTCCGCCGCCGACGAATCCGCGCCCGCCGGCGAATCGGCGCGGCGCCGCGGCCTGTTGGTCCTGGTCGGCCTCGCCGCCTTGGCGGCGGTCGCCGTCTGGATCGTGTCGTGGGCGACGCTGGAGTTCCACACGGTGCCGCTCGGCGGCGAGGCCGCCGGAATCGCCGCGCAGCCGTGGGAATCCTGGGAGATGGGCGCGGCGTTCGGAGCCGAGCCGGATCCGTCGCGGGGCGCCGTGGCCGCGGCGGACTCCCATGACCGCGTACTCGACTGGATGTTCGTGGCGGAGGGTCTGCCCAAGGACAGCGGCCTGCTCGCCGTCATGCTCGCGGCCACCCATCTGCCGTTCCTTCTGGTCCTGGTCGCGGCGCGCCTGGCCTTCTCCGACCGGCACGCCGAGACCGCCGCCGCGCTGCTCACCGGCGGCGCCGCGGTCTGGCTCGTCGACGGCGTGGTGATCCGCGGCACGGCGATCCCGGGCGGCGCCGACGACCTGCACCCGATCCTCGACTACGCCCCGTACTTGGCCGCGTGGGCGGCCGGGATGCTCGCCGCGCTCCTGCTGCTGTACCGGGTCCGCCTGAAGCCGAGGCCCACGTCGACGGTGGCCGCGCTCGCGTGCGCGCTGCTGGGCTCCGCGTCCGTCCTCGTCACCGCGCCCGAAGGACCGGCGCGGATCATGGGCGTGGCGCTGACGGGAGTCGTGCTGCTGGTGGGCGGGCTGGTCCGGCCGTTCCGCGTGGCCGCCGGGATCCTCGGCGGCTGGGCGCTCGCGACGGCCGGCAAGTGGTCGCTGGCCGCGATCCTGGTGGCCTCGCGGCCCGGTGGACGCGACCACGACGAGTGGACCGACCTGACCGCACTCACGTCCGAACAGATGGCACCGTGCCTGATCGCGGCGGCAGTTGCGAGCCTGTTCGCGATCGAACGGGCACTGCGCGCATGATCGCGGCGCCCGGCGTCCGGGTCACCCGGTTTCCGGCCGAGGTCCGATGCCGCGTCGCGAAGCGACTTGGTGCGCCCGCCTGTTGCGCCGCACCCGCGCGTGGATCCCGGTGCCGCGGTCCCAGATGAGCGGACGCAAGGAATGCGGGTCGGTCGGGGCGGACGGCTCAGCCGCGATCTGCCGCCGGGCGATCCGCGCTGCCGTCACGCGGTCGCGGTAGTTGTCGAACACCTGGACTTCCAGGCTGTAATCGGTGTGCATGTAGTCATAAACCATGCCGTGACCGGATGCCGCTCCGGGCCACGCCGGGTTCAGCGAGCCTATCTGAACGGCCCATTCGCGCAACCACTGCGTGGTGCCGGGCAGTACGAGAACTCCCGCGCGCATGCCGATGGCCGGCCGGCGGTGCCGCTCGTCGTACCCGTGGAAGTGCCTCGCAGGTTGGGCCCGGAACCACGCCCCGGTGTCGGCGAGGGCTTCCGCGTACCCGGGCGCGCGCAGCCTGACCGTGCCCTCGGAGGGTGTCGACAGCGGCAGCCGGCGCCGGAGTTCCCGCGCCGCGCGGTCGCCGAACGGCGCCGACTGCGCCGGTGCGATCACGATCGGCGGAGACGGCTCCGCATCGAACGGGTTTGTGTCCAGGAATGGCCGGTCCACGACCAACACGGTGTTCTGGGCGCGTTGGTGCGCCATGCCCCACAGCAGCGAGCCCAACAGGAGTGCGCCAGCGCGGTGCGTGACGATGTGCCAGGTGTCGTGGAACTCGTTGACGGAGAACCGCTCGACGGTTCCCGGGCGCAGGCCCAGAACGGTGCAGGGGCGGCCGTCCAGACGAATTGTCCGGCGGTGCAGCTTGATCCCGTGGTGCGCGGTCATCGCGGTCAGTTTTCCACGTCCGTCCTGGTGAGGGTCCGTCATGTCCGTTGTGCGGCAAGGTTCCACGTGTCGGCACCGGGTTGTCATCCGGTTTTCACCGACGTTTACGCGCGGGAGACGACGCGGTGGCGCATGCATCACCCGAACGGCTGTATCGTCGGGCGGTCGAGTTTTCGACCGCACCGGTTCTCGGACCGTCCCATCACCACGCGCCCGTCGGCCGCGGAGGGGTCCCTCAAGGGTGAAGCGCCATTCACCCGGAGAGGGGTTGTTCCGCCGTTCGGGATACGCGGAGCGGATTTTCCGCCAAGATAGGGCGCCGTACGAGGGGGCATCCGGCGCGCAGGGAACGCTCCGAACTCCGGTCCGGCGCGCGCCGATTCGCTCGGGTACACGGGGGACCGGCGTCCGCGGTCCGGACCAGGTATGGGAAGTGAGGCACAACGGCTTCATGAAGATCATGGGTGTACCCCTGGCCTGGGCCGTCGTCGGCCTGGTCGAATTCGTGCTCCTCGTGGCACTGGTGGCGTACCTGCTGAGGTCCAAGCGCGACACCGGAGTTGCCCTGGCCGGTGACGACAGTTGGGAACGCGATCAAGAGCGACGAAGGCGGAAAGAACTCTGGTACGGCATCGCGTCGTACACGCTGCTCTTCTGCTGCGCCGCCATCGCCGCCGCGCTGTCGTTCCGCGGCCTGATGGGCTTCGGACGTGAGAACCTCGGGCTGACGGACGGCTGGGAGTACCTCGTCCCGCTCGGTCTCGACGGCGCCGCCATGTTCTGCTCCGTCCTCGCCGTCCGCGAGGCGAGCCACGGCGACGCGGCACTCGGATCCCGCATTCTGGTCTGGACGTTCGCGGGTGCCTCGGCATGGTTCAACTGGGTCCACGCGCCGCGCGGCATCGGCCACGCGGGCGCGCCGCAGTTCTTCGCGGGCATGTCGCTGTCCGCCGCGGTGCTGTTCGACCGCGCGCTCAAGCAGACGCGCCGGGCGGCGCTGCGCGAGCAGGGCCTGATCCCGAGGCCGCTGCCGCAGATCCGCATCGTCCGCTGGCTCCGCGCCCCGCGGGAGACGTACGCGGCCTGGTCCCTCATGCTGCTTGAGGGCGTGCGTACCCTCGACGAGGCCGTCGAGGAAGTACGCGACGACCGCCGCGCGAAGCAGGACACGCGGGAGCGCCGCCGCCTCCAGAGCAAGCGCGAGCGTGCGCAGTTGAAGGCGATCAGCCGTGGAGACGGCCGCCATTGGGGCCGCTCCGGCCCGCGCCAGGAGATCGCGGCGCTGCCGGGAGGTGGGGGCTCCGAAGCTGTTTCGGAGCCGGCCATAGCCGAAAGCACATCCGGCCCGGGCCGTCCTGCCCTTCCGGCGCCGACCGAGGGAACTGCCCCCGCCCGCGACGTCATCGACCTCACCGCCGAAGACGACACCATGACGCTCCCGCGTCTGGACTCCCTGGAGCAAAAACTGAAGGACCTGGAACGCCAGTTCGGCTGACCCAAGGCAACCCCGAGGCGCCCTCCCCCCGTTTGGGGCCAGAGGGCGCCTCGCCGCTTCCGCCCCCGACCGGCCAGCGACGACGGTGACGCCCTCATCAGCGGCCGGCGCACCACGGCAACTCGAAGCCGACTGAACTCCGCCACCGTTCGGTCCCACAGGACTTGTGCCGACGACCACAGCGCGCCACGACGCGTACGGCGTCCGAGCATGGCCGCGATGGTCGTGAGCGGCGATCGGTCGCCTGGCCCACGCGACCACGTCCGGTTCGCAACGCGGCTCCGGGTGTCTCCGTGCCAGTCCCGCACCGCCGCGCCCTCGTGCCATCCCCCCCGCACGTGCCAAGCGGCGCCTGCTCGTTCGACGCTCGGCACCACCTCAGGTGTGCCGGGGACCCTCAGCGTGGGGGGGCGCCGACGTCCGCACGCGGCGACTCCCAACTCCGAGTCGGTGCGCGCCCGCGGCAACTGTCGTGGTGCCGTGGCCGGCACCCCGCGATCGCTGTGCGCGACTGTCGTGAGCGTGGCGGAGGGCCAAACGCTCTGGACTGGCTCGTCGCGCGGGGACAGACATCGGGCGTTGGTGCGTGAGCGTGCCGCCTGCGGCTGCATTGGCTCGCGACCGGGCCACCCGAAGGCTCCGCGGTCCAACAGAGGTGGCGTCGTGGGCTGGGCGAGCGCCCGCCGGGCGCGACCGTCGCGGGCGCAGGCTGCGCCTGGGGCCTCGTCGGTGGCGTGTGCCCGGTGTTTCCTGCTGCGCCGTCGGTTGCCGGGGCGGGATTAGTTGAGGGTGCCGTCGGGGCGTACGCCGTAGCGGCTCACCACGTCCGGTTCGCCGGGAATGGTGGTGGTGCGGAGGATCGCGCCGGGTTCGACGGTCCACTTGGTGGCGGTGGCGCGGGGGTCGGTTTGCACGGCCTTGACGCCCAGCGGCACCGGAACGCCGCCGTCGAAGCGGAAGAGCTCGACGAATTGCGTGACCGGGCCGCCGGTGCCGGGGGTGCGGGTGAGCACGACGACCACGGCCGGCTCGCCGACGAAAGTTGCGGGGACGGTCTCGGAGAGGTCCACGCGGTCCGCGCCCACGGTTGCGGAGCCGTTGATCAGGGTCAGGGAGGCGCCGCCCGCGGTGGGGTCCGCGTAGGTGCGGTTCGCCCAGTCGGCGGCGGGGGCGGTGGCGGCGGGGGCCAGCGCGCCGGCGGTCTCGGTCGGCAGCGGGTTGTCGGCGGGGCGCGGGGTGCCGGAGTCGTCGTCCGAGCCCTGGAACGCCGCGATGGCGAGGGCGACGACGGCGGTGACGATCACGAACACGATGGCCTGGTGCACCAGGACCCGGCGGCGGCGCCGCTGGGCCGAAGGGCGTGTACCGCCGGTGGAGCCGCCCCGGGAGCGCGGGCCGGGGGTCGCCGTACCCCGGGGTGCCGAGGGTCGGCCCTGGGTGCGGTTGCGCGCCGTGTCGGGGTCGGAATCGGCGCCGCCAGGGCCGGGGTTGGCCGCGGGACGAGGATGCGGACCGCCGCCGCCCGAGCCCGACGCGCCCGCGAGCGCCGCGGCGATGCCCGCGACCCCCGGCGCCTTCGACCCGGACTTGTGCCCGGCACCCGACTTCGGCCCAGGCCCCGCCTTCACACCGTGGCTGCCCGACGCGGAGCCCTGCGCCGGGTATCCCCCCGAACCCGGGCCCGGTCCCGAGGACTTCACGCCCCCGGTGCGCACCGGTCCCGAACGCGGCCCGGAGTCGCCGGAGGCCTCCGCCTGACGCCGTGCCAGGACGGCCAGTCGGTCGCGTACTTCCTCCGCGCTGGGCCGCATGAGAGGGTCCTTCGCGAGGCACGCCGAGATCAGCGGCATCGCGGGCCCGGGGACGCCTTCCAGGTCCGGTTCCTCGTGCACGACGCGGTAGAGCAGCGCGTCGACCGGCCCCGACCCGAACGGCGAACTCCCGCGCCCGGCATAGGCGAGCGTGACCCCGAGCGCGAACACGTCGGTCGCCGGGGTCACGGGCTGCCCGCGCACTTGTTCGGGCGCCAGGAAGCCGGGGGACCCGACCGCCGTCCCCGTATGGGTGAGCGTCCCGGCCCCGTCGGCGTACGCGATGCCGAAGTCGATGATCTGCGGCCCGTCCGGCGACAGCAGGATGTTGGACGGCTTCACGTCGCGGTGCACGACCCCCGCGGCGTGCACCGACACCAGCCCGTCCGCCACCGCCGAGCCGACGCGCGCCAGTTCGACGCAGCCGAGCGGCCCGCGTTCACCCACCCGGCGCTGGAGCGAGGGCCCGGGGACGTACGCGGTCGCCAGCCACGGCCGGGCCGCCTCCGGGTCCGCGTCCACCAGCGGGGCCGTGCGGTTGCCGCGCACGCGCGCCGCCGCGGCCACCTCGCGCGCGAAACGCGAGCGGAACTCCGGGTTGTTGGCCAGCTCCGGGCGGATCAGCTTGAGCGCGACCTTCTTGCCGTGCCGGTCCGTGCCCAGGTACACGACGCCCATGCCGCCCGCGCCGAGTCTGCGCAGCAGCCGGTACGACCCGACGACGCGCGGGTCCTGCCGCCGCAGCCGCACCATCGTCATCGAGGGCGATCTCCTAGTACCTGGTCGTTCGGGCCTGCGCGGTCGTTCGGGTCGACGGCCGCTCCGGGGGGGCTCCCCGGAGGTGATCAGTCGTCTGTGACACACGTTAGAGGAAGGTCGGCGGTTCAAGCGGCATCTGCGGCCCGGCGCGCAAAACCGGGTGACATCGTACGAGCCCTCCCGCCACCCTGGACGCGGCCGCGCGCCGCCCCTCCGGCGCCTCGCCGCGGCCCCTCGCCCCGCCCGATCCCGGCCTTCCGCGGGCCTCCGCGACCTTCCGATCTGCTTGAGGACTTCTGTGCATTCTTCCGTGACCGTGACACCCGCCGCGCTGCCCGAGGTGCTGCTCCATGTGGCCGTCGTGCGCCCGGTGTTCCTGTGGGGTGCGCCCGGCATCGGAAAGTCCTCGATGATCCGGCAGTTCGCCGAAGGGCTCGGCCTCGAATGCGTGTCCCTGCTCGGCACACAACTCGCCCCGGAGGACCTGATCGGCGTACCCCAGATCGCCGACGGGCGCAGCCGCTTCTGCCCGCCCGAGCAGATCGCCCGCGACGAGCCGTACTGCCTCTTCCTCGACGAGCTCAACGCCGCGTCCCCGGACGTCCAGAAGGCGTTCTACTCGCTGATCCTCGACCGCCGCATCGGCACCTACGAACTGCCCGCCGGATCGGTGGTCATCGGCGCCGGCAACCGGGCGACCGACAACGCGCTCGCGCGTCCCATGTCGTCCGCGCTGGCGAACCGGCTCGTCCATGTGCACCTGCGCGCATCTGCGGCCGACTGGCTGACGTGGGCGGTGCACGCGGGGATCCACCCGTGGATCGTGGAGTACCTGACGCAGCGTCCCGACCACCTGTGGAGCGCGCCGCCGAAGAGCGAGGAGCCGTTCTCCACGCCGCGGAGCTGGCACATGCTGTCGGACACGCTTGCGTCGTACGGCGATGCGGTCTCCGGTCCGCGCGGCACCGAGATCGTGACGCTGCTCGCGCACGGGACACTGACGGCCACTCATGCCGCCGGGTTCCTCGCGTACCTCAAGACCGTGCGCAACGCCTATGGGCTGGAGGCGATCCTCAAGGGCGACGCGCGCTGGCCCGCAGCGCCCGCCGACCGGGACCTGCTGTACTTCCTCGCCGAGACGTTCCGCGCTCGGATGGCCAAGGAGTTGCCGTCCGACAAGCGGCACGCGTCGCCCGCCGTGCGCCAGTTCGCGTTCCGCTCCAAGGCTTTGCTCGTCGAGCTGGCCGAAATCTCGCTGGAGATAGCCCAGTTGGTGATCGCCGACGACGAGCACGGCAACTCCCGGCTGCCCGGCTGGTTCCTGGTCGAGGCCGCGAAGGACATGCCGCGGCTGGTGGCCGCCCGCGCGGGGAAGTGACGCGGTGGCGAGGTCGGGAGCCAGGCAGGGGCCCGGGGCCAAGGCCGCGCACGAGCGGGCCGCGCGCCGACTGCGCACCCGCGCGGCCGGATGGCAGATGACCGAGGGCAACTGGGCGATGCGGGGCCTTGCGCGGGCCGCGTCCGTGCGGGAGGCGAAACCCGAGCCGCCGGTTGCGTGGGCGCGTATCGACTCGCGCGCGGGGATCGAGGTGAACGCGTACCAGGACGGCCGACCGGAGGAATGGGCCTGGGTGTTCACCCATTTGCTGCTGCACCTGGGGCTCGGCCACCTCGCGCCGGACCGTCTGCGCGAGGTGGGGATCGAGCCGGGCGGACCGGTGCCGGAGGCGTACGCGATCGCATGTTGCGTCGCGGTCGAACGGTTCGCCCAGGAGGCGGTACGCGTCGGCGTGCCGCTCGTCCACCTGCCCCCACTGCCCAACGGCGACGAGGCCGCTCTCGCCGAGACCTGGGCGGAGCGCGGGATTCCGCCGGAACTGCGCGGTCTCGGCACGAACGGCGCGCGTCCCTGCTTCGAATACCTGCCCGAACCGCGCGGCCACGACTGCACTTGGGAGCCGTGGGACCACGACTGGACGGCGGAGTTCGCGCGCACCCTCGCGAACGCCGCGCAGGACGCGATGGCCCGGGCCGCCGAGCAGGCCGGCGGCGTCCGGCGCAAAGCCTCGCGCGGGCCGTGGGACCGGGCGCTGAACTGGTTCGTGTCGGCGTACCCGCTGCTCGGCGCGCTCGCCGCGGGGCTGACGATCGTCGACGACCCGGAGGTGGCGCGCGCCTGGGACATCTCGATCGCGGCGGTGAGCGCCAGTGCGGGGGAGATCTACGTCAACCCGCACGCCGATCTCACGCCGGAGGAGTGGCGGTTCGTGCTGGCCCACGAGATGCTGCACGCCGCCCTCGGCCACGATCGGCGCGTCGAGGGCCGCGATCCCGAACTGTTCAACATCGCCTGCGACTTCGTCATCAACGACTGGCTGGTCCAGATGGGTGTCGGACATATGCCCGAAGGGCTGTTGTACGACCCGCAGTTGCGCGGTCTGTCGGCGGAGGCCGTGTACGACACCCTCGTCACCGACCTGCGGCGGGCCCGCAAACTGCGCACGTTCGGCGGGCGCACCCACGGTGGCAAGACGGGCGACGTGCTGGGGGACTGGCTGTGCGACCCGCAGGCGGCCGACCGCCGCGGCACCCGGCAGCGGGAGCGCGGCCATCTGCCGCCTGCGCCGTGGGACCGCGGGGGCGACGGGCCGCGCGACGCGGTCGACCTGGACGCGTTCTACCGGCGCGCTCTGTCGACCGGCCTCGCGTACCACGACAGTGGGCGCGGATTGGTGCCCGCGGGCCTGATCGAGGAGATCCGGGCACTCGAACACCCGCCGCTGGCCTGGGACGCCAAACTGGCCCGCTGGTTCGACGAACATGTGCGCGCCCCCGAGTACAGGCGGTCGTACGCGCGCGCCTCGCGGCGGCAGGCGGCCACCCCCGACATCCCGCGGCCGGGCCGGCACCTGCCGGAGGAGGCGGTGGAGCAGTGCACGTTCGGCGTCGTCCTGGACACCTCGGGGTCGATGGACGGCGAACTGCTCGGCAAGGCGCTGGGGGCGATCGCCTCATATGCGGCTGCGCGCGATGTGCCGCGCGCCCGCGTGGTGTTCTGCGACGCGGCCGCATATGACGCGGGGTACATGGCGGTCGAGGACATTGCGGGGAGCGTACGGGTGCGCGGTCGCGGCGGGACGGTGCTGCAACCGGGGGTCGACCTGCTCCAGCGTGTCGAGGACTTCCCACCGGACGGGCCGATCCTGGTGATCACGGACGGCTACTGCGATCGGGTGGCCGTGCGGCGCGAACACGCGTTCCTGGTGCCGCGGGGTGCGCGGCTGCCGTTCACTCCGAGGGGGCCGGTGTTCCACGTGGTGTGACCGGGTGGTGCGACCGGTAGCCTTGCCGGTCGTTCAGGTCGTTCAGGTCGTTCGGATGGCTCGCTCATCTGGGGCGGCCGGGTCGTCGGCGGGAAAGGGCGGGCTATCCGCGCATGGGTGTGACGGTATGGGTGTGACGGACCGTCAGCGAGTCGTCCGGCTGTTGCGGGAGGCGTTCGCGTGGCGTGACACGCCTGTCGGCGAGTTCGCGGACCTGTCCGGATGGTGGCGCGACCCGGAGCTGCTGCGCATGCTCGGCCCGTCGCTTGCCGAACTGCACGCGGAGGCGCGGTCCGAGCCGCACGCCGAGGGCAGCGGTGCCGCGTCCCCGGACGACTCCGCAGGCGCGCCGACGGTGGTAGCCGGTATTGAGACCCGCGGCTTGGTTCTCGGCCCCCTCACCGCCGTCCACCTGGGCGTCGGGTTCGTGGAGGTCCGCAAGGAGTACCGCATCGCGGGCGAGGGCCAGCGCGACGGCGACGACCCGATGCTGCGCGCGCAGACGCCGCCCGACTACCAGGACGGCGGGCTCACGCTGATGGCGCCGCGGCGGCTGTTCGGCCCGCGAGACCGGGTCCTGCTCGTCGACGAGTGGATCGAGTCCGGCGCGCAGGCCAACGCCGTGCGCCGCATGGTCGCCGAGGCGGGGGCCGAGTGGGCCGGCGTCGCGGTGATCGTCGACGCGTGTGAGCCGCGCGTACGCGAACGCCTGGGTGTGCGCGGCCTCGTCGCCGAAGCCGACCTGCCCGGCTGAGCGTCGGACGACCGGCCGCCCCCGCGACGCCCGGTCCTGCGGTCCCGCCCTCCGGTCCTGCGTCCGCTGTCTCCCGCTGTCTGCATCCAGCCCCGTGCCTTCAGCCCCGTGCCTTCAGCCCCGTGTCTTCAGCCCTCTGCCGTCCGGCCCCTATGCGGCGTGCTCGCGTTCCCGCAGCAGTGCCGCCCGTTCGGTCTCCCCCATCCCGGCCCATACACCGCGCCGCTCGGGCACGGTCAGCGCGTGGTCCAGGCACAGCCGCCGCACCGGGCAGCTGATGCACACCTTCTTCGCGACGCGTTCGCGCGCCCGGCGCTCGCCGGGCCGCTCCTGGTCGTCGCCGAAGAACAATGCCGCGTCCATTCCCCGGCAGGACGCGTCCTCCTGCCACCCGTACCGCGGTGGTGTCGGAATGGCGATCCTCGTGGTCCCCATCGCCCCGTTCTCCTCCTGCTCGACCGGCACTCCCCGACCGGATGTCCGTTGGGCCTGTGCCGTACGGCCCCATGTCTCTATCCGACGCGCATCTCCTCGTATTGGTTTCCGTGCGGCAGGAGTTTTCGTGCGAGAGGATGAGGAGCCACCCGTCATGTCATCCGATCTGACGATGCGTGTCCATGTCCGCACGCGGGGGAGCGGGCCGTCGGCGGTCGGCCTCCGCGATTCGTCATACCGGTCGGATTTCAACATCTACAGGTCGGTCACAACCGGCGCCCGAACCCACCGCCGGGCTTCCGCTCGCGGCGGCGTTGGATAGCGTGGCGGCACGTACGGCCGGGGGACCCGGCGGTTGGCGGCAAAGCAGGAGGCGTAAGTGGGCAGGACAAGACGACGGATTCCCTCGGCGGTGCCGGTGGCCCTTTCCGTCGTGGTCGCGCTCGCGCTCACCGGGTGCAGCGACGACGGCGGAAAGAAGGACACGTCGGAGGCGACGGCGAAGGAATTCCTCGCCGCCTGGCAGGCGAACGACATCCCGAAGGCCGCCGCGCTCACGGACGACCCGGCGAAGGCGACCGCCGCGCTCAACGACGCGCGCAAGCAATTGCAGTTGCGGCAGGGCGAGTACACGGCGGAGGGCTACACCAAGGGCAAGGACGACGCGCCCGGCAGCCTCGCGTACACCGCGAAGCTCACCGTCGCCGGTGTGCCGGAGCCGCTGACGATCAAGTCGGCCGTCCCGGTCATCGACAAGGACGGCAAGGCGCTCGTGCACTGGCAGGCCAACATCCTGCACCCGCAGTTCGACGAGGGCTGGAAGTTCTCGAATGTCCGCAAGACCCCCGACCGCGCGTCGATCCTCGACCGCAACGGCGGGAACCTCGCGGGTGCGATGCCCGCGGTGTCGATCTCGCTGTGGCCGGCCAAGATGGGGGCGGACGCCGACGCCATCTACGCGGCGCTCTCCGACCCGGTCTTCGACAAGGACATCCCGAAGCTCAAGGAGCAGGTCGCCAAGTCCAACCCGGACAACGCGGTCTTCGTCGTCAACCTGAGCAAGGACAAGTTCGACCGCATCGCGCAGCCCAAGCTCTCGCGCTTCGGCGCCGCGATAGTGATCAAGGACATCACGCTCCAGACGTCGACCGTGGCCAAGCAGATCGTGGGCCAGGTCGGCGAGGCGACCGACGAGATCCTCCAGAAGCCCGGCTACGAGAACGCCGGCGCGGGCGACCAGGTCGGCACGAGCGGCCTCCAGGCCCGCTACCAGGCGCAACTGGGCGGCACCCCGACGACCAAGGTGACCATCAAGAACGCCAACGGCGCCGAGGTCGGCACGCCGCTCTTCGAGAAGGCGGGCACGCCGGGCACGCCGATCAAGACCACGCTCGACCAGAAGATCCAGACCGAGGCCGAGAAGGTCATGGCCGCCTCGGACAAGAACGCCTCGATCGTGGCGATCGACACCAAGACCGGCGGCATCCTGGCCGCCGCGAACAACCCGGCCAACGGCGCCAACAACGCGTTCAACGGCCGCTACGCGCCCGGCTCCACGTTCAAGACGGTCACCGCGGCCGCGCTGATGCAGGCCGGCCTCAAGCCGACCGACAAGGCGCCGTGTGAGAACACCCTTGTGGTCAACGGCCAGACGTTCAAGAACTACGACGACCTGAAGCCGATCCCGGACGCCACCTTCGGCACGGACTTCATGCAGTCCTGCAACACCGGCTTCATCGCGCAGGCCGACCGCCTCCAGGACGACACCCTCACCAAGGTCGCCAACGAGACGTTCGGCATCGGCCAGCAGTGGGACGTCGGCACCACCACGTTCGACGGCTCGGTGCCCCCGGCGGCCAGCAAGAACGACAAGGCCGCGTCGATGATCGGCCAGGGCAAGGTGCAGGCGAGCCCGCTCGTGATGGCCTCGGTGGCGGCGACCGTCGACTCCGGCACCTTCAACCAGCCGGTGATCGTGACCGACCCGGCCCCGCCGGGCCGCGTCGCGGCCAAGCCCGTGGACCCGGCCATCGCGGGCCAGCTCCGCGCGCTGATGCAGAGCGTCGTCGAGGGCGGAACGGCCGCGCAGCTCAAGGGCGTTGCCGAGGGCGCGAAGACCGGAACCGCGGAGTTCAGCGAGAACGGCCAGGTGCTCACCAACGGCTGGATGATCGCCTTCAAGGGCGACATCGCGGTCGCCGTGATCGTCGAGAAGGGCGAGTCCGGCGGCAAGGCGGCGGGCCCGATCGTGAAGGCCTTCCTGAGCGCGGTCTGACGCTTACCCGGCGGCCCCGGCGTCGAGTTCTCCCACTCGACGCCGGGGCCGCCGTTTGACTCGGTATCTCCTCGCGCTCAATGCTCGGTTGGGCGGTACGCCCCGTGGGTGCGTGCCGCGGCGGCCTGTTCGAGGGCCGTGCGCAGGAACGATGCGGCATCCGCGCTTTCGTTCGGGTCGGGGGAGAGCAGCGCGCCCAGCATCTCGTTGACCGCGGCCACCGGCGGTCCCACGCCCGCGAGTTCGGCCAACGTCTGGGCGGACACCGCGAGATCGGGTCCTTCACCGCGCCGGGCCAGGCGGTAGCGGCGGAACAGGCCGGTGCGGTCCGGCAGGTAGGCGCCGTTCAGCTCGCGGGCCAGGCGTACGGCCGTCTCGGACGGCATCTCGGAGGGCCACTCCCGCAGTTCGACCGTCCGGCGCCGCGCGGTGCCGTTCACCGACGGGACGTCCGACCCCGCGACCGCGCTGTCCAACAGCCGGTCCACCAGCAGCGGTCCCAGCCGCTCCGGCGGCAACGAGGTTGCGTGTATGGGCGGGTGACGCTGCATCAGCTCGAACCACCGAGAGCCGACCACCCGCAGGATCCCGTGATAGGTCGGACGCCAGGGTTCCTCGACGGCAATCGCCTCAGCGGGAGCCGCCTCCGCGGCGGTGTCCACCACCGCCAGATGGCCGTCCAAAACCGCCGCCACCCCGGCTGGACCGGCCGCCACCTCAGCCGACGCCGCCTCAGCCGACGCCGCTTCAGCCGACGCCGCCTCGACCGGCGGCCCCGGACCTGCCTCGCTCTCCTCTTCGCCCTGCCCCACCCGACCCCCACCACGCCTCCGCCACCGGGCGAGCAGCCGTACCGCAACCACCCGGTCCGCGGCCTCGGGCGAGCGCATCAGGTGCTGCAACTCGATCCCCACATCGCGGTCGCCCGCGTCGACCAGCGCCTCCAGGGCCGCGAGCCGCCGCGGCCCGGGCGTCGCCGCGAACGCGCGCACCCACATCACCACGGCCGCGTTGTCGCTCCCCGCGGCGGTGCGCACCAGATCCGGGAACAACTCCGCGTCCGCCACCGACAGCGCGTCCATCAACGTCACCGACAGCCGCGGCCGCAACTGCTCGGGCAGCGCCACGCACACCAAAATCGCCAGCAAATCCGCCCGCGTCGCCGGATCCGGATGTGAGACGGCGAGCTCCAACACCCGCTCGGCGGCGTCCGGCGCAAGCCCTTCGCACGCCTCCATCACGCCCACCCTCCCCGACCCAGCAACACCGCCTCCCATGGTGGTACCCCCTCCCCCCGGCCCGCCATACCCCCCATCCCAGCCGAACCCCGGCCTCCGTGGTCCCGACCCGTGGCACGCGGCGGGCTGGGCCGCGTTGTCGACTACGCCAGGTCGCCGGGGCCGGATCGCGTAGGGAATCGGGAACTGGCCACCCCGTGGCACGCGGCGGGCTGGGCCGCGTTGTCGACCACTCCAGGTCGTCGGCGCCGGATCGCGTACGGAATCGGGAACTGGCCACCCGCGTGGCACGCGGCGGGCTGGGCCGCGTTGTCGACTACGCCAGGTCGTCGGGGCCGGATCGCGTAGGGAATCGGGAACTGGCCACCCCGTGGCACGCGGCGGGCTGGGCCGCGTTGTCGACCACTCCAGGTCGTCGGCGCCGGATCGCGTACGGAATCGGGAACTGGCCACCCGCGTGGCACGCGGCGGGCTGGGCCGCGTTGTCGACTACGCCAGGTCGTCGGGGCCGGATCGCGTAGGGAATCGGGAACTGGCCACCCCGTGGCACGCGGCGGGCTGGGCCGCGTTGTCGACCACTCCAGGTCGTCGGCGCCGGATCGCGTACGGAATCGGGAACTGGCCACCCGCGTGGCACGCGGCGGGCTGGGCCGCGTTGTCGACTACGCCAGGTCGTCGGGGCCGGATCGCGTAGGGAATCGGGAACTGGCCACCCCGTGGCACGCGGCGGGCTGGGCCGCGTTGTCGACCACTCCAGGTCGCCGGGGCCGGATCGCGTACGGAATCGGGAACTGACCAGTGACCGCGATCCTGCGCTTCCCTTCTTGGGTGACCTGCCGCCGCGTTGAGGGTGGCGTCGGTCGCGGGGTGCGGATCGTGCGGCCGTGGCGATTGAGGGCGTGTGGGGGAGGTCACCTTGGTGGGGGGTTAAGGGGTGGGGGCGGGGTGTCGATGTGTGTCGATAAGTCTCTCGGGCTGAGAACGGCCCCGGAAGGTTGGAGTGCGGTATGTCGAACAACGTGACGTTGGTGGCGCGGGTGCCGGTGCTGCGGTCGACGGATGCGGAGCGGCCGGTCGAGTTGCGGTTCGGGCCGCACACGGATGCGGAGGGGCGGCCGACCGAGGAGTGGACGGTCGAGCGTCTGACGCTCGCTCAGGCGGCGCATCTGGTGGAGGACCTGGCGGTGATGCTCGGCCTGCCCGCCGGCGGCCCGCCGGACCTGCGCGTGGTGTCGTAGCGCGGAGTGCCCCGGCGGTTTGCGCCACACGGGTGGTTGGCGTGACCGGGCCGCGCAGGTCCCCCGGCACGGCGGCGTCCGCGTTCCACAATGTGCCCCGTGACCAGCACCAAGACCGGGGCCGGCGCCGGTTCGGCACGTCGTGTCGGGCACGCCCCCACCCCCGCGCCCGCCCTCACCGCGACCCCGCTGCGCCCCGTACGGAGCGATCCCGCGCCCCCTGAGGCGCGGGTTCCCGCCCCCGCGTCGGAGCCGACCGACGAGGCCCTCGCCGCCCCGCCGGCGGAGCCGCGCGGTACGGCGGATCTGGCCCGCCCGCACCGCCGCATGCGCCCCCCGCGCGTGCGGCTGCGGCTGCCGGACGGGCAGAGCCTCGACGTGACGCTGGTGAGCTGGCACCAGTACAGCGACGGCACCTGGCGGGCCCGGGTCAGTTGGCCCGTCTGGGGTGCCGTGGCGCACGCCGGGGAGGTGCAGACCCGGACCTGCGCGCAGGAGGCGTACGTCCCGGCCCGTATGCTCACCCCGCTGCCCGGTGAGGACTACCGGGCGGTACGGCGCCACCGACCCCGGATCAGCTTTCCGCGGCAGGCCTGAACCCGCACGGCCCGGCTCGGCGAGGACCGCAAAACGGTCCGTTCCAGGCCACCCGGCGTTCATGTGGGTGAAATCCTGTTGCCCCCTGATCCGGGGAGCCGGATGCTGTCGGCATGTTCGATCCAGCCAGGAACAAGTCATGACCAGTCGGGCACGTGCCGCGATCGAGTCGGCGGCAGCCGCCGACCCCGCGGGTGCCCCGGCGGGCCACCCGTCGCAGAGCGACCTGCTCGCGCTGCTGCGCAGCGGCCACGGGGAGGGCGCCCGCCGGGCGCTCGCCGCCGTCGGCGACGCCGCGCGCGCCGAGATCGTCGCCGCACTCGACTCCTGCGTTCTGCGAGATCCGCGCGCCGTCCCGGCGACGGAGTCCCGCTCCCTCTACTACGCGCGTCTGTACACCCGGCTCGACGCGCCGCTCGACGCCCTCGCCGCACACCTCCTGTGCGACGAGGACTGGACCGACGACGACGCCGAGCGCACCACGCTGCCGCTGGCCGTACTCGGCGCCCTCGCCCGGGCCGGCCGCGACGACGCCGTCGCCCTGCTGCGCCGCTACGCGGCCGAGGGCCGCGACTGGACCATCGCCATCGAGCAGTTGACCCGCGCCTCGAACCCCATGGCGCTGCACGGCATGCTCGTCCTGGCTCTGGAACGCGGCGACGACGAGGAACTGTACGACTGCGTGCGCCGGGGCTCCGGAATGCGCCCGTGGCGCGTGTGGGGCTTCCAGGACGCGCGCATGCGCTCCATCGTCGAACGCGTCGACCTCGACTGGTGGCGCTGGGAGTTGTCGCGCGGCAAGCCCGCCGACCCCGGACCCCGGCCCACCGTCGACCAAGTGCTGTCCGAGGCCGCCGCGAGCCCGCGCCGCAGCTTCGTGTGCGGCAGACGCCTCGCGTCGGTGGCCACCGCCGAGCACCGCGGCCTGATCCTCGCGACCGCGTGGTCGGGCGCCGCCGGTGCACGGATAGCGGCGTTGCGCTACCTCGGCGACGTCGGTGACCCCGCGCTGCTCGACCTCGCCGAGAACGCGCTCGCCGACAATTCGCCGGTTCCGGTTCGGCAGGCGGCGGTACAGGCGGTCGGCGGCCTGCGTACCGGCGAAGCCGTGGTCCGGGCCAGAGGATGGCTCGGCGCCGACGGCGCGCTGGGGGAGGTGGCCGTGCGGATACTGGCCGGAGCCGGCGAACAGGCCGACGGACCGGCCCTCGTCGCCGCCCTGAGACGCTGCCGCCCGGACCGCGACCGCTATCAGCTCCTCGACCTCGTCGACGGCGTCGGCCGACTCGCCCTCGCCGACGCCCTGGACCCGGTGCGGGACCTCTATCGCGCCAGCCCCTGCGCCGGACTCCGCTCGCGGGCGGTCGACACCCTCGCCCGCATAGAGCCCGACTTCACCGCCACCACCGCCGTCGACTGCCTGTGGGACTGCGAGGCCGGGACCCGGCTCGTCGCCGTCGACCTGGCCGACATGCGCGTGGACGGCGTCCCCGAGCAACTGCGCGCCCTCGCCCGCGACCCCGCGGAGGACGACGGCGTACGCGCGGCCGCACGCCGCAGACTGGCCGCCGTATGAGCACGCCGGCACCACGGCGGGCCCGCCCGTGACACCCCCATGACCGCCTGCCCCGGGCGGACGCACCCGATCGGGTAGCGTTGCCCGGCGACGGCCCCTCGCCCGGCCGCGTCCGAACGGAGCAACCGCCTCCGTACGACACCGGCGAGGCACGGCCGGGACTGTCGCCCCGACGCTCTACTCTTGTCGACCGTGACCGTTTCCGCCCAGGCTGCCCCTCTTGGCACCCCGCACAGCGCCCCGCACATCCCCGGGGCCGTGCCGCACCGCTCCGGGGTCACCGAGGACGGTCTCGCGCGCCGCCTGAAGGCGCTGGCCTGCACCGCGCCGCTGCACGACCTGGAGGCGCGCAAGGTCAACCTCGCGGGCGAGTACTCGGTCTACGCGATGGCCGAGATCGGCCTCACCGCCATCGACCTGGTCACCGTGACCATGGACTTCGACACGGGCGCCGACCACGAGGAGGTCGTCGCCAGGCTCCGCCCGCGCGTCGCGGCCCAGGCTCCCGAGCGCACCCCGGCCGAGCACGAGAGGGTCGCCCGCTGGGTGCTGGAGAACCTCATCAACGTCGGCAGCGTCGACCGGGGCTTCCGGGCGGTGTACGGCACGCTGACGCAGGGTGGCGGATACGTCCGCCGCGACTACGACTTCAAGCTCCTGGAAGAAGTCCCCGGCCCCAACGGCGACATCTTCCTGCGCGCCACCGACGAGGCGGTCAACGTCCTCGTCGGCGCGCTCGACACCGACGTCACGAGCGCGCAGATCGCCGCCGAGGTCAAGCTCGAACACCTGATCCGCCGCGGCCGCCTCGCCGAGGCCCGCTTCGCCGCCGAACAGGCCCGCTACCGCACGGTCCAGTACGCCGAGACGCTGCGCCGCGCGCTGGAGGCCACGCGCCGGAACGTCCGCGCGGTCGACTGGCTCAAGGCGGTACCGGACCTGATAGACGAGGCGCTGGACCACGTGGCCGAGCGCTACCGGCACGAGAACGCGATCCTCACCAACATCCGGCGCGCCCGCGACGAGGCCGAGGAGCCCGAGCACAAGCGCAGCGCCGCCGAGTTGGTCGACATCGTGCAGGACTGCATCCGCCGCCACACCCAGTTGCAGACGCGGCTGATGGAGGCCGGGCCGCTGTTCCGCGCGGAGCAGGACCGGCAGGCGTTCGCGGCCCGGCCGCAGCGTCCGGGCCTCGACCTGTACGGCCAACTCCTGCGCCCCGTCCTCGAACTGGGCGTCGCCGACGCCCGCTCGGTCACCGACCGGTTCTTCGCGTCCGGGACCGGGCTGCGCACCCCGGTGGCCGTACGCCTGCACGACCTCACCGAACTGCTGCTCACGCCCCCGCTGGAGCGCGAGTACCTGGGCGCCGAGCTGCCCGAACCGGACCTCGTCGCGACGCCGGACGACAGCCGCTTCAGCGAGGCGCAGCATGACGCGGCGGCGGCGCTGCTGGACCTGCCGCCGGACGCGCCGCGCAGGCTGTCCGGACTGCTCGCGGAGGCGCGGGCGGGCGACCCGGATCTGCCGTACCTGGTCGCCCTGTTGGCCTTCCACGCCGCGTCGCCGCCGGTCGGCACCGCGCTGCGGCAGGGGGACCGGTCGCTGCTCGTGGCGGTGGACGACGGGGTGGTGCTGGACGACCCGGAGGTGGGCGGCGCGGACCTCATCGTCGGGACGGCGCTGCTTTCGGCGGAGCCGGAGCCGGGGCCGGAGCCTGGGGTGGAACCGGATCCGGATCCGGGCTCGGGGCCGGGGCCGGGGCCAGGGTTGGGCTCGGGGCCGGGCTCGGGGCTGGGCTCGGTTCCGCGTTCGGGTTCGGTTCCGGGTGAACGCGCGGACGGCGTCCCGGAGATGGACATGGATGTGAGCGTGGACGTGATCAGCGAGACGGACGTCCGGACGGGCGCCGCGCAGGACGGGCAGGGGACCGCATGACCGAGTCGACCGCGTTCCCCGCCCAGGACCGCCACTTCGCCGGGGGCGGCGGCATCGGGGCCGGGACCGCCGCGGAGCACGCCGCCGGGCCGCCCGCGGCCGCCCCCATCACGTCCGGCGACGTCAGCGACGCGGCGCGGCTCGTCGCGTTCGGCCTCCAGCCGAAGCTGCTGCCCGCGCGCGACGCCGAGTACGCCGAACTGGTGCGCCGCCACCGCGAGGACCCGCGCTTCGCGTCCCTGTGCCACGCGGTCGCCGCCGGGCTCGGCCTGGTGGTGCTGGAGGTGTCGCCGCGCGCCGGGATGGCGGTGACCGCGGCCGAGGACTCGGTCTTCGCGGTGCGCATGAGCGATTACGCCCGCCGCGCGTCGTCGGAGTCCACCGACCGCTTCCTGCACGGGCTGGCGCATCTGGCCATAGCGGCCCTGGCGTTCCCGCGTCCCGACGACCTGGCCGAGGACTCGTACGTCGGACGCATCAGCGTGCACGGCGTCGACGCCTTCGTCCGGCAGGCCTGCCGCCGCCTGGAGGAGCGCGCCGAGCAGGCGGGGGAGAACATCGACCCCGCGGTGGACTCGCCCGGGCTGGAGGCGGCCTGGCGGGTGTACGCGCGGCGCAGCGCGACCGGCGCCACCAAGGACGCGCGCAGACTGTCGGCGTCGACAATCGGGATCGTCGGCAAGGCGGTCGCCTTCCTCGTCGACTCCGGGTTCCTGCAACGCGTGTCGGACGAGGCGGGCGGGACGTACCGCACGACCGCGCGCTACCAGCTCCAGGTGCGCGACATGGCCGGGACCGCGGCGATGAGCGAGCTGCTCGAACTGGGCGTGGTCCCGGTGTCGGACGGCGGCGCGACACTGGTGCCGCCGACCGACGACGCGGGGGAGCTGGCGCCGGGGGCGGGGCTGCCTTTCCACGGCGTCTGAGCGGGGCGTACGGCTGCCTGTGTGCGGCCTGCATGTGCCGCGTGTACGCCGCATCGTCCGAACCGCCGCACCTGTTGATGCCCGACTCCGTTGCCCGACCCCGCCGACCCGCCAGTCCGCGACCCGCGAACCACCGACCTGCAAACCATCGACCCACGAACCATCGACCCACGAACCATCCACCCGCGAACCACCCCGCCGAGCCGAGAGAAGAACGCCACCGATGTACGAGCTGTCCCGCGTCCGCCTGTTCTCCATCGGGCCCGCGGGTGCGCGCTACGCCGACACCGTGCTCGACCTGCGCGGCGTCGGCGAGCCGGTGCCCGACCCGGCGCCCCGGCAGGCCCAGCTCTTCGAGGGCGAGCCGGTCGGCCCGCCGCGCCGCCCCGCGCCCGCGGGCGTGCTGTTCCTGGAGAACGGCGGCGGCAAGTCCGTGCTGCTCAAGCTGATCTTCTCGGTCATGCTGCCTGGCCACCGCAACACGCTCGGCGGCGCGAGCTCGGGCGTACTGCGCAAGTTCCTCCTGGCCGACGACTGCGGCCACGTGGCGCTCGAATGGCAGCACACCCTCACCGGCGAACTCGTCGTCGTCGGCAAGGTCAGCGAGTGGCGCGGACGCCAAGTGTCCTCCGACCCCCGCAAGTTCGCCGAGGCGTGGTACTCGTTCCGGCCCGGCCCCGGCCTGACGCTGGACGACCTGCCGGTCGTCTCGTCCGGACGCCGCCGCACGATGCGCGGCTTCCGCGACGCCCTCGCCGAGACCGCCAAGCTGTACCCGGACGTCGACGTCGTCTGGGAGGAGATCCACGAGCGCTGGAACGACCACCTCAACCACCTCGGTCTGGACCCCGAACTCTTCCGCTACCAGCGCGAGATGAACGCGGACGAAGGCGAGGCCGCGGGCCTGTTCGCGGTCAAGAACGACGCGGACTTCGTGGACCTGCTGCTGCGCGCGGTCACCGACACCGCGGACACCGACGGACTCGCCGACCTGGTCGACGGGTTCGCCGCCAAGCTCTCGCAGCGAGCCGAACTCATGGCCGAGCGCGACTTCGTGGCGGGCGCGACCGGGCTGCTGCACACCCTCGCCGAGGCGTCCGACCAGCGGGCCCGGGTGCGCGCCGGACACCACGCCGCCGAGGAGGACGCCCGCGCGCTCGGCCGCCAACTCGCCCTGCGCGCCGACCGCGAGCGCAGCCGGGCCGCCGACCTGTCCGACCAGGTCGCCGCGGCGGCCGAGTCCGTCGACGCCGCGCAGCGCTCCCGCGCGCATACGGCGCTGATCACCGCGGAGATCACCCACCGGCACGCGAACATGCGGCTGGCCGCGGCGGAGGCCGACGGGGCCTCCCTGAAGCGGGAGTTGACCGAGGCGCGCGGCGCGCACGCGGCGTGGCTGGGCACCGAGGCGGTGCTGCGGCAGCGTTCGGCCGTCGACCGGGCGGAGCGCGTGGCCGCCGCGATCCAGGCGGCGGAGCGCGACGCGGCACCGGCGCTGGCCGCCCGCCAGGCCGCCGCCGGGGCGCTGGTCCGCGCCCTCACCGCGGCCGCGACCGTCGCCGAGGAGCGCGCGGACCAGGAGGAACAGCGCGCCGCCGAACTCCAGGAACGCGGCGAGACCGCGCAGCGCGCCGCGACCGTCGCAGCCACCGAGTCGCAGCGCACCCGGAGCGAGGCCGTGCACTTGCGCGCCCGTCTCAGCGAGGTCGGCAGCGAACTCGGCCAGGCGGTCGAGGCGGGTTGGATCGCCGAGGAGGACGACCCCGCCGAGGCCGCCGAGCGCGCCGCGGCGGAGGAGAAGGCCGCCGCGACGGCTTGGGGCGAGGCGCGCGCAGCCGTCGAACAGGCGGCGGCGACCGTACGCGACGCCGAGTCGGAGCGGGGGCGGGCGCAACTCGCCGCGGCCCGCGCGGCGGACAAGCTGGCCGCTGCCGAGCACGACTTGCAGGGGGTGCGGACTTCCGCGGGAGAGCTGCTCGACGAGCCGAGGGTCGCCGAACTCCTGGGGCTGGAAGGCAAGTTCGGGACGGGGGCGTTTTCCGGGGCAGGGTCCGGTCCCGGCGCGGACGACCCCGAGGGACCCGGCGGTCCCGCCGCCGTCCTCGACCGCGCCGCGGACATCCTCGGCGGCCAACTCGCCGATGCGGTCGCGGAAGGCGAGCGCGCGCTGTTCCAACTGCGCACCGACGCCGCTGAGGACAGCCGCATCCTCGCCGCGCTCGGCGACGGCGGCCTGCTGCCGCCGAGCCCCGATGTACTCTCCGCCGTCGAGTACTTGGGCGAACACGGCATCCCCGCCCTGCCCGGCTGGCGGTACCTCGCCCAGTCGGTGCCGCCCGAGCGCCACGCGTCCGTCCTGGACGCGCACCCGGACCTCGTGGACGGCGTCGTCGTCACCGCCCCGCACGAAATGGCCCGCGCACGCGAGGTGTTGGCGGAGGCCGCGCTGCTGCCGCGGTCCGCGGTCGCGGTCGGCACGCCGGACGCCCTGCTCGCCGCCCGCGCCGAAGTCCCGGACGCCGAAGCGGTGTTCCTCGTGCCGCCCAACCCGGCCATGCACGACGAACGCGCCGCCGACACCGAGCGCACCGCCCTGCGCCGCCGCGCCACCGACCGCGACGACGCCATCCGGGAACGCGCCGCCCGCCTCGAAGGCGACCGTACGCTCGCCGGGCGCCTCGCCGCGTGGCGGGCCTCGTGCCCGGTCGGCCGGGTCGGCGAACTCGCCACGGCCGTCGAGGCCGCCACCGAGGCCCTGGTCGCCGCCCGCGCCGCGGGCTCCGCGGCCGAGGCCGCCGCCGCGGCGGCCGAGACCGTGCGTACGCGCGCCGTGGACCAGCGCGACCGCCGCATGGACGCCGCGCAACTCGCGCGCCGCCGCGCCGACACGCTCGCCGGACTCGCCTTCCGGCTGCGCGAACGGGCGGGCTGGACCCGCCGCATCCGCGAACTCGACCAGGAGACCGGCGAACACGAGCGCGCCGCCGAGGCCAACCAGCTGCTGGCCCGCGCCGCCGACCAGGACCGCCGCCAGGCCCAGCGCGCGGCCGACGACGCGCGGCGCACCACCCGGGCGTTGCTGGAGGAGCGCGCCGAGATCAGCGGTGCCCCGGAAGGCGACGACACGGCGGCGACATCGGAGGCATCGGCGTCGCTGCCGGCGCTGCGGGAGGCGTACCGGACCGCGTCGGTGCTGTACGACAAAGTCGGCGTCGGTGCCGACCTGCGCGCCGAGCAGGCCCGTGCGGAGAGCGAACAGGCCGCCGCACAGGCCGCGTTGGACCGGCTGTCCGCACGCGTGCGCAAGCAGGCCGCCGAACTCCTGGAGAGCCCGGACGGCGCCGACGGCCCCTCGCGGCTCGCCGCCGCCGCGCGTGCCGAGGAACAGGTACGCACCATCGAGGGCCGCGCTGACGCCGCCAACGAACTCCTCGGCCGCCTGCGCGGCGAGGTCGAGCGGCACGCCCCCGGCGACGGGCGCGACGCGCACGTCGAGCTGCCCGAGGACCGCGTGCCGCGTGATCCGGCGCACGCCCAGGAGCTGTTGCGCGAGGCGGCGGCCGAACACGCCACGTGCGGCGAGGAGGTCGAGGCGGCCCGGGACGCGCACACGCGTCTGGTACGCGCCTTGTCCGACGCCGAGTCGGGCGCGTCCGTCTTCGCGGAGATCTCGGTCTCGCTCACCGACACCCTTCCGGCCGCGGAGCAGTCCACCGAGGACGAACAGGTCGTCCCCTTCGAGGGATCCGCGGCCGAGGCGCGTGAGGCGGCGACGGCGTTCCGGCGGGCGCTGCGTACCGCGGCGGGCGAACTGTCGGCGGCCGAGGGCCAGGTGCGCGAGCGCGCGGAGGCGGTCGTACGGCATGCCGGGGCCACGCGGTTCGAGCAGGTGCGCATGCCCGCCCGCCAGCAGATCCGCGAACTCCCCTTGTCCGCACTGCCGGACCACGCGCTCGCCTGGGCCGCCGCGTTCGAGCCGCGGCTGCGGGTGCTGACCGACGAGCTGGCCCAGATCGAACGCAACCGCGACAGCATCGTCGACCGCCTGCGCGGCATGGTGGACGCGGCGCTCACGACCCTCCGTGCGGCGCAACGCCTTTCGCGGCTGCCGGAGGAACTGGGGGAGTGGTCGGGCCAGGAATTCCTGCGTATCCGCTTCGACGACCCCGACGCCGCACACCTGTCCGAACGGCTGGGCGAGGTGGTGGACGAGGCCACGCGCACCGCCCGACGCGGCCCCAACGCGGCCCCGGTGCGCCGCGACGGCATGACGCTGCTGTTGCGCGGTGTGCACGCGGGCCTCGAACCGCGGGGCGTGCAGGTCGAGATCCTCAAGCCCGACTCCGTGCTGCGCGCCGAGCGCGTGCCGGTCGGGCAGATGGGCGACGTCTTCTCGGGCGGCCAACTGCTGACCGCCGCCATCGCCCTCTACTGCACGATGGCCGCACTCCGCAGCAACGACCGCGGCCGCGCCCGCCACCGCCACGCGGGAACGCTCTTCCTGGACAACCCGATCGGCCGCGCGAACGCGTCCTACCTCCTGGAACTGCAACGCGCCGTCGCCGACGCCCTCGGCGTGCAACTCATCTACACCACGGGCCTGTTCGACACAACGGCCCTGGCCGAGTTCCCTCTCGTGGTCCGCCTACGCAACGACGCCGACCTCCGAGCCGGCCTCAAATACATCTCCGTGGAGGAACACCTCCGCCCCGGCCTCCCCCAACCCGACCCCGAAATCCCCGAAGGCCTGGGCCAGATCCACGCGACCCGAGTCTTCCGCAAACCCGCGGACGCCCCAACCGACCCCACCGCAGAGGGAATCCCGCCCCAGCCGCACCCAAGGGACACCCCAGGCGTCAGCGTCCCCTGACCGGGCCATGCCCCCGACGAACGCGGCTTTGACAACGGCGTGTTGGACCCCGTGGGGCTGCGAGGCCACCGCTCGGGCGGCCTCGCAGGGTGGGCCTCAGCGGTGGGCGTCGTTGCGGGGGCGTTCGAGGGTGAAGCGGTCCACCGGGGTCAGGGCGCCGTGGGCGCCTTCGAAGGTGTAGTAGGTGACGTTGATGCGGGTGCGGCCCGATCGGCGGTCGCCGGGATCGACCTCGAACGCTGCGAAGCCGTAGGGGTTTTCGCGGTCCTGGACGGACGCCCAGGGGGCGTCCTCGGTGACCCAGATCGAGTCCTTGTGGCCGGGCAGGATCGGGCTGTCCTGGTCGCTGCGGGCGACGATGACACGGCCTTGCGGGCGGTCGAAGAGGTTGGTGTGGGAGCTCGCGAAGTTGCCGCCCCCGCCGATGATCATGTGGACGGTGCCGAGGCTGGTGTCGATGACGTCCTGCCGGGTCGCGGCCGGGGTCGGGGTGCGGGTCTCGTTGGGGAGGCGACCGCGGAGCGGGTGCGAGCGTTCGTAATGGTGCTCGTGGCCGCTGACCACGAGGTCCACGCCGTACTGGTCGAAGAGCGGGCCCCAGGCCTCGCGGACGCCCAGGTCGCTGCCGTTGCCGCTCCGCGTGCTGGAGATGAACGGCTGGTGCATGCACACCACGATCCAGTCGATGTCGCGGTCCGCCCGGGCCGTACGCAACTCCCGTTCCAGCCACGTGCGTTGCGCGCCGCCGGAATAGCCGCGGATGTAGCTGTCGCCGGCGTCCTGGATCGCCACGTCGCAGTTCGCGACGCTGATGACGCGTACCGAGCCCGCCGTGAAGGAGTACCAAAGTCCCTTCATCTCGCGGTCTGTTCCGGAATCGGGTGTCGTGAAGTACGCCTGGTACGCGGACGCACCGAGCAGCCCGTTGCCCTTCTCGTTCTCGTGGTTGCCCACACAGGGCATCCACGGCCGGAAGCGCGCCGAACGGCTGTTGGAGATGAACCAGTCGGCCCATGTCGCGACGCGGTCCTGGCCGAACATACCCGCCACGCCCGCGTAGCAGAGGTCGCCGTTCACGAGGTTGAAGAGCGGGGCGACGCGTTCGACCGCGGCCACGATGTCCGCGGAGGCCTGGGTGCCGATGTTGTTGCTGGAGTGCAGCGGGTACGGCCCGTTCGGGGACGGCGTGCCCGGCGGCAGCTTGATCTCCTTGCGGAGGTTCATCGTCGCCTGGTCGCCGAAACTGGTGAACGTGAAGCGGTGGCGGCCGCGTTGCGCGGTGTCGAACACGCCGGTCTCGGGTGCGGCGCCCTCGTGGCTCGCGAAGTAGACGTAGCGCGTGGCGGGACGCAGCCGGGTCAGGCGCGCGTGGTGCACGAACACCTCGACGCCGGAGAGCCCGTCGCGGTAGTGACGCGTCTCGGCGTCCACGCTGCGGCCGAAGCCGTCCTCGACGGTGCCGTAGCGCACGCGGGGCCGGGTGACCGGCTGCGGGGTGAGCCACGAGACCACGACCTCACGGGACGCGTCCGCGCCGAACTGGAGGTGCAGGCCGGTGACACTGGGTGCGCCGATCCTGCCGGGCTGTTGCCAGAGCAGGGCCGACGAGGGGTCGGATGCTGTTGTGCTTGCGGGTGTGGCTGCCGCGCCCGGGGCCGCTTGCTCCGGGGCCGCCTCGGCGGTGCCCGCGGCGGCCCCGGTGAGCAGTGCGGCGCCGGCCACGCCGCCGGTGGACAGTACGGATCTGCGGGAAATCGCCATGAGCCCAGCCCTCTTCCGTCGCCTGGTTGATGCGCCCCCGACGCGGAGGACCGTATTGAGATGGACGCAAGAAAACAAGACTCGATATTGCGTCCAGTGAAGTGGGCGGGGAGAGGGCCGGGTCGGACTGGGGTGTTGATGCGGGAGTGGGTTGCGGTAGGGCGGGTGGCTGTGGGGGTGGCGGTGACGGGCGAGTTGGCGCGTACTGATGTTGGTGCCGTTGGCGTGTGCGGTGGGGGAGCGCCTTCTCAGGCGAGCGGCGCGTACACCGCGTCGGTGCGGTCGCGGCGGCCGGTCAGCATCCCCTCCGGGATCGGCCAGTGCGCCGCCGGGTCGTCGACGCGGACCCACTCCGTGGTGGCGACCCGCCGCGCGATGCGCCAGCGGCCGTCGCGGCGGCGGAAGTCGTCCACGTACCGGAATCCGGTCGTGAGATTGCCGCGCGGGTCGGGGGAGTCGGTGCGGTGGAAGGCGATGCCGTACGTCTCCGCGCGAGCCGCGTCCGGACCCGCGAACTCGGCGAGGTGGTTCGCGACCAGGTGCATCGTCATCGTGTAGCGCGGCAGCAGGCGTCCGATCCATGCCACGAAGGCGTCGACGTCGCCGGAGAAGCTGCCGTGCTCGTCGGTCGCGTCGGGGTGGTAGCAGTCGCGTACGGCGTCCAGGTCCATCCGGTCGACGCCGCGGCAGTAGCGCAGCACGACCTCGTGGATCTCCTGCTTGTCGAGCATCCGGCGCACGGCGTCTTCATGATCACGTCCCATCGCCGGATTGTCGCGCCCGGAAGCAGAGGTTTCCACCCGCCGCGCGCCGTGGTGGGCGCCGGTGGTTTCGAGCGATTGCCTGACGCGGGGATGTGGGGTGTCGGCGGGGCTGCCCGGCCGTGGGCGGGTGGCAGCATCGAACGCTCATCGAACGCTCGGTCGAACTTGGCGGCCGGCGCGACGACGACTTCGTTGGTTCGGGTGACAGGGGATCGGCGTCGGCACTTCGCGGCGGCGGCGAACGTTCCCGAGGTATGGAAGGGCGGGCGGGAGGGGGAGGCGGGTCGGGCGCGGTTCCGCGACTCACGAGCGCGTCTTCTGTGTGCGTCTCCTGTGCGCCTTCTGTGTGCGCGACGGTTGGCTCGCGGTGTGTGGGGGCGGGTTGGCGTGGAGGTTGGGCGGTCTTCGACGGTTGGCCTGCGGTATGGGGGCGGGTTGGCGTGGTGGTCGGGCGGTCTTCGACGGGTGGCTTGCGGTCTGGCGGGCTGGTGTAGGTCCGGCGGTCTTCGACGGTTGGCTTGCGGTGTGTGGGGGCGGGTTAGTGTGGAGGTCCGGCGATCTTCGACACGGTGAGGCGGTTTCATGGCCCACGGCGAGTGCGGGTTGACTGTCCGTGAATACGCGGGGGAAATTCGCGAGTTGGGATCCCGCTGGCTGGACCGGGTCTTGTCGGATCCGGCCGTCGAGTCGGCGGGCGGCGACGTGGTGTGCTCGCCCACCGGACTGTGGCTCGCGCTGGCTGGCATCTCGTGCGGCGCGCTCGGCGACACCGCCGAGGAACTGGCCGACCTGCTCGGCGTCGCCGGCCCCGAGGCCGAGCCGCTGGTCAACGCCGTGGCCCGGGACCTCGCCGCGACCGACGCGCTGGCGGTGGCCACGGGCATCTGGAGCCGGGCGCCACTGCGCGAGACGTTCCGCGACGGCCTGCCCGTCATCGAGTTCGGCGACCTGGACGACGCCGCCGCGATCGACGCGTGGATCACGCGCGCCACCGACGGCCTGATCGAGCGCATGCCGGCCGACCCCGGCCCGCTCACCCGCCTGATACTCGTCAACGTGCTTGCTCTCAAAGCACGTTGGGCCGAGCCGTTCAACCGCCACGACACCCTCGCCCGCACGTTCACGCCCGCGCACGGCAAGCCCGAGGACGTCCCGACGATGTTCCGCAAGGTGCCTGCGGGCGACGTGTGGACGATCGGGGCGTACGGTGGCGCCGTGCATGTGGTCGAACTCCGCTGCGCCGGCGACGACCCCGCCCTCATCCGCTTCGCCCTCGGACCGGACGGTATGCCGCCCGCCCCGGTGATGTCCTCGGCCTGGGCCCCGCGCAGCGCCGGGAACCCGGTGGCCTTCGACGAAGTCTCGCTGCGTCTACCGCGGTTCGCCCTCCGCACCTCTCTCGAAGTGCACGACCACCTCCCGATGCTCGGCGTCGAACTCGCGCTCTCCGACGGTGCGGCGGAATTCGGCGCCCTCTCGCCCGAACCGCTGTTCGTGGACCGCGTCGACCAGGAGTCGCTGCTGCGCGTGGACGAGGAGGGCGTCGAGGCGGCGTCCGTCACGGAAGTCCGCATGGACTACATGAGCTGGCACCCGCCCGCGCCCACTCTCGACCTCAATTTCGACCGTCCCTTCGCCTGCGCCGTCATGGACGCGTCCGGGACGGTCCCCCTGTTCACGGCCTACCAGGCCTCGGTCCCCGGCACCTCCTGAGCGACTGTCCGGCGCCCTTTTGAGCGACTGTCCGGCGCCCTTTGGGGCGCGGGTTGAGCCACGTTCCCGCACTGAACGACGCCGAGGCCGTACCGTCTCCCTACCACGGGCCCCACCCGCGGTCGTCGTCCGGAATCGGCGGGGCCACCGGCAGCGGGCTGGCCTCGGCGGTGCTCAGCAGGTGGCGTACCGCGTCACGGGCGGTGTTGTCCTTGTGCGGGGTGCCGTCGTGCGTTCCGTCGTGGACCAGCCGCCGCGGGGAGTCCGCGAACAAGCGCAGGTCCGGCAGCAGCACGCCGGGAACCAGCCCGATCTCGGTGAGGGCACGGATGGCGTCGGCCTGCGCGTTGCCGTAGTTGTTGGTGTCGGGCTTCTGTGCCTCGGAGGCGATCACCGGCACCGTGTCCTCGACGCGTCCGGTGATGCGCCAGATCGACTCCGCCGCGCCGACCCTGGCCCAATCGATGCCCGCACGGAGGCCGCCTTCGAGCCGGGGCAGCAAGGGGAGCGCGGCTCTGCCGAGTACGCCGACCCGCCCGTACACGCGCTGTGCGTCCTCGCTGCGCAGTCTCCGATCGAAGAGGTCGAGGGCCACCGCAGAGTCCCCGGTGATGCGGAAGTACGCGGTCGCGGCAACGAGGTTCATGAAGGTCTCGTCGCTGCCGCGGGCGACTTCGAGCAGCGCGGGTACCGCGGCCTGCGCCCGTGGGCCCAGCGATTCCAGGAGGAGGACGACCGCGTGCGGGCTGTGGTCGGACTCCAGCAACGTCACCAGGTCGGCGACCAGGGTCTCGGCCAGATCCGGGAACGCCCGGAGCGACATGATCATCTCGGTGTCCCGATGGCCGCCCGCGGAGGCGGTACGGTCGCCCGTGCCGGCGCTACCGCCGGCCGCATCGCGAAGGCGTTCGGCGATCGCCAGGGCGACCGGTTCCGCGCGCTCCGCGAAGACCTCGACCGTGGCGGCGACGGCCGGGTCGGTGCCGTGGTCGCCCGGTGCGTCGCGGACCAGGTGCACGCACCGGTCGATCGCTTCGACCGACCCGGCACGGGCCAGCGCGGTGACCGCCGCCGCCCGGGTCGACGGCTCATGGTCGTCCGCCGCGTATCGGGAAAGCACCTCGATGTACGGGGCCGCCAAGGCGGGCGCGGCGGCCGCGGCCCGCGCGATCCGCGCCAGTGCGTGACTTGTCCGCCTGTCGTCCTCCGCGCTTCGCAGGTCCTCGAAGTACCAAGGCAGGACGTCGGATTCGCGGTCACGCCAAATCTCGTCGACGGCGAACGCGAGCGACCACCGTGAGCCGGCTGCGGCGGCGTGCGCCGTCGCGAACAAGGCCGCACCGACGTCTTCGGCAAGCAAATCCTCGAAGGATATGTTCAATTCGGGCCAGCCGCGTTCGGGTATCGGCGTTGCCGCCAAGCGGGCGTCGACGGCCCGGGCGACGAGGTCTTCGGGGTACGGCGTCGGAGTGCCGCGCACCATCTCGGTCAGCGCCGCGAAGCGCACCTGCGGGGCGGGGTCCCGCTCCAACGGCCGCAGTCGCGCCGCAACCGAGGCCGCGGACGGATCCACCTTGGAGAAGGTCGTGACCACGTCGGCGCGCACTACGGGATCCGATTCGACCCGAAGGCGCTCGTCGAGGAGAGGGAGCAGAGGCGCCGCACCCGACCCGCACGCGGCGACCACGCGGAGCCACGCCTCCCGGACCTCCCGATCGGCGTCGCCCGCCAGGCCCGGAAGTCCTGACAACCGCGACAGATCCGACGGGTTCGTGAGCAGGACGCACACCGCGCGGCGGCCCGCTTCGACGGCCTCGGCGTCGCCACCGCAATCGTCGCCGCCTTCCACGACGCACGCCAGGAGGTGGAGCATGTCGCCGCGATGGCCCGGCCCGTGCACGGCCAACTCCGCGATGAAGGGCACCGCGTGCGGTGTCGCCGAGTACACGGTTCCCTGGTGCCACACGGTCCCGAACAACTCCTGGACCGCCTCCTCGCGCCGCTCCGGATCGTCGGCAGCGGCTTCGCGCAGCAAGGAGGGCAGGTCCTCAGCAGACCCGTACGCGTGGCTCAGCGTCGCCCATGCGACCGCGTCCAAACCGTCCAGCACGACAAGCCTCCGCCTTCACGTCCGATGAGGCGATCAAGGTAGCCTGGTCGACCGTCACGACGCGTGCGGGTGCGATTCCTCGGGTACGGTTCGCCGCATGGCCGACACCCCGGAACCCCGCATCCCCGTCAGCGCCGGGGACGTCGAGTACGCCGTCTCGCTCGCCATCGCCGCCTTTCGCCGCGCCCCGGCCGACGCCGACTGGTCGGCGCAGGCGGGCCCGCTGGACTGGGACTGCTGGGAGACCGCGGAGCACCTGGCCGACGACCTCTTCGCGTACGCCGGGCAAATCGCCGCGCCCACGCCCCCATTGGCGCGCTACGTGCCGTTCGTCTACACGTACAAGCGGGAAGACGGACCGGGCAACACCGTGCACGTCGAACGCGAGGGCGGCCCCGAGGCCCTTTACGAGGTCCTCGAAGCCAGTGCGGGCATGCTCGCCGCCCTGGTCGCCACGCGCGCCCCGACAGTACGGGCGTACCACTCGTACGGCGTCTCCGACCCCGAGGGCTTCGCCGCGATGGGCGTCGTGGAGACACTCGTCCACGCATTCGACATCGGCGCGGGACTCGGCGTGGAGTTCACCCCGCCGAGTGACCTGTGTGACCGTACGCTCGCCCGCATGTTCCCCGAGGCGCCGGCCGACACGCACCGCTGGCAGACCCTCCTCTGGGCCACCGGCCGCGCGGACATCCCGGGCCACGACCGCCGCCGCGGCAAATGGCGCTGGCGCGCCGCGCCCCTGACCGAAGACGCCTGACGGCACACACATTGGCGACGCACACCCGCGACTCACACCTCGGCGACCCAAGGCGGCAAACGAACATGCTCTACGGCTACATCGGCTCCATGAAGACCAAGCCCGGCCTACGCGACGCCGTGGTCGAGATTCTGCTCTCCGGCGCCGCGAGCCTCCGGGACCTCGGTTGCCGAAGCTACGTCGTCGGCCTGGCCGCGGACGACCCGGACACGATCCTGGTCACGGAAGTCTGGGACTCAAAGGCCCACCATGACGCGTCCCTCCAGTTGCCCGAGGCCAAGGAAGCTATCGCCACCGCAATGCCGATGCTCACCGGTGAGTTCACCACCAGAGAGCTAACCATCGCAGGCGGCCTGGGCATCGACACCTGACATCCGACAACACCACGGCCGCGAGACCGTTCGTCCGGGGAGTCGCGTCCGTCGTCACTGAGTTGAGCCAGGGCGACGTTCCCAAACCGCCAGGATCACCCGTCCGCGCCCGGCGATCGAAGCCCCGGGTTTGCGGGCACCGGCACAGGTGCCCCAGTCTTCCCGGAACGAGTCCGCGCCGCCGGTCAGTTGCTCGTACGACAGCCTCCACTGCGCTCGAAGGCGCTGGGGCTTGGTGAACCCGGGGCCCGGGGGACGGGCCCGGGCCCGGGTTCGTTGGTGGGGGTGGCGGGTGCCATCCCCCAGGGTGGGGCGGCGGCGGCCGCCCTGGGGAGTGGGGCTAGTTGAGGCCGTTGTCGAGGGCGGTCAGGAGTTCACCGTCGGCGGTGTCGCCGCTGAACTCCCAGAAGAACGCGCCGCCGAGGCCCTGGCTCTTGGCGTAGGCCATCTTCGTGGTGATGGTGGCCGGTGTGTCGTAGCTCCACCAGTTCGATCCGCAGTGGGAGTACGACGTCCCCGCGACGGTGCCGGTCGGCGGGCAGCTGTTGCGGAGCACCTTGTAGTCCTCGTTGCCCTGTTCGTATGTGCCGGGCGCCGGGCCCGTGGCGCTGCCTCCGGGGGCGCTCTGCGTGACGCCGGTCCACCCGCGGCCGTAGAAGCCGATGCCGAGGTTGAGCTTCGCGGCCGGGATGCCCTTGGCCTTGTACTTCTGGATGGCCGCGTCGCTGTGGAAGCCCTCGGTCGGGATGCCCGGGTACGACGTCAGCGGCGAGTGCGGCGCCGTCGGGCCGGTGGTCGCCCACGTTCCGAAGAAGTCGTACGTCATGACGTTGAGCCAGTCCATGTACTGCGCCGCGCCGGCGTAGTCCGCGGCGTCGATCTTGCCGCCCGGCGTCGCATCGGCCGTGACCGCGGCCGTGACAAGGTAGTTCGCGCCGAAGCGGGCCCGCAGTGCGGACATGACGTTGCGCAGGCTCGCCGATCCGCTGCTGTCGCAGGTGAGGCCGCAGGCGTTGGGGTACTCCCAGTCGATGTCGATGCCGTCGAACACGTCGGCCCAGCGCGGGTCTTCGACAAGTCGGTAGCAGGACTCGGCGAACGCCGCCGGGTTCTGCGCGGCCTGGCCGAAGCCACCCGACCAGGTCCAGCCGCCGAACGACCAGAGGATCTTGATGTTCGGGAACTGCTGCTTGAGCTTGCGGAGTTGGTTGAAGTTGCCGGCGATTGGCTGGTCCCAGGTATCGGCGACGCCGTCGACGGACGAGGCCGCGTCGTACGTCTTCTGGTAGTCGGCGTACGCGTCCCCGATCGTGCACGCGCCGCCGGTGACGTTGCCGAAGGCGTAGTTGATGTGGGTGAGTTTGCCCGCCGAGCCGGAGGTGACGAGGTTCTTCACGTGGTAATTGCGCTGGTACACACCCCAGTTGGTGAAGTAGCCGAGGCGGATCTTGTCGCCGCCCGGGCCGCCTCCGCCGGTCGTGGTCACCGAGATCTCCGGGGACGCGGGCCCCGTCTGCCCGGCGGTGTCCCGCGCGGTCACGCTGTAGAGGTACGTCGTTCCGGTGGCCAGCCCGCTGTCCGGGTACGAAGTGCCGGTCACCGTCGCGACCTTGGCACCGTTGCGGTAGACGTCGTAGTTCTGCACGCCGTTGTCGTCGGTGGCGGCGGACCAGGTCAGTGTCAGCGAATGGTCCTGTACGTTGCCCGCCAGGGGAGTCCCGGGCGCCGAGGGCGGATTGTCGCCGGGGGTGCCGCCGTCGCACGAGGTGCCGTTGACACGGCAGTTCGACGGAGCACCCGGCCCGGCGCCGTTGAAGCCGAACGTGACGCTCGCGCCGGGCGCGAGCGTACCGTTCCAGGACTTGTAGCGGGCGGTCCAGTGGTTGCCCGACGAGGTGACGTCGGCGTCCCAGAATCCGGTGACCCGGGTGCCGGCCGGGTAGTCCCATTCGACGGCCCACGAACTCAGCGTCGTGTTGCCGGTGTTCTTGACGACCCACTGGGCGCCGAAGCCGGTGCCCCAGTCCTGGGTCTTGGTGTAGGTGGCGGTGGCGGACGTGGCCGCGGCCGCCGGCTTCGACAGGCCGATCAGCACCCCGAGGGGGAGGACGAACGCGATCAGCGCGGCGGTGACTCTCGATCGGCGGGGACGGTGAGCACGGGTGCGCGTTCCACTGCTCAAGACTGCTCCCGAGTGAGGTCCGACGTACGGGGAGGTGGGACCTGCTCCGTCCGGCGAACCCGCGGCAACCGCACGCGTTCGCCAAGCAGTGCCGCGATACTAGAAAGGTCTGGACCACTCGGTCAATGGTCCAGACCAAATATGCAAACCCGTTTGACTCTCCGAATAGCCTCCGGGGGTGAGCGCAACCGCCCTTCCCGTCCCCGTCGTGTTCGACATGGAGACCCGCGACCCCGACGACGCGTTGACCCTGTGCCTGCTGGCGACACATCCGCGGGCGCGCCTCGCCGCGGTGACGGTCAATCCCGGCACTCCCGCACAACTCGCCGTCGTACGCGAACTGTTGGGTCGCCTCGGTGTCGAGGTCCCGGTCGGAGCGCGGTACGTCGACAGTCCTGCCGACGCGGTTTCGTCGTTCCACCACGACTGGCTCGGTGCGCTCCCGCCGACACGTTCCGACGGCCCCGCGCACGAAATACTCGCGGCGGTACTCGCCGCCGAAGCGGGCACCGTCGTCCTCACCGGCGCCCCGCTGCACAACCTGCGGCAACTGCTGGCCCAACACGAGGATGTGGCGGTACGTCGGTGGGTGGCGCAAGGCGGATTCGCCGGGGACAACCTGGTGCCGAAGGAACACCGCCTGGAAAAGTTCTCGGGCCGCACCACGTGTGAGTCCTTCAACTTCGGCGGAGACAAACGGGCGGCACTCGCCGCGCTCGCGTCCGACCGCATCGTGCACCGCGACCTTGTGTCGAAGAACGTCACCCACGGCATCACCTGGGACGCAGACCTCCAGGAACGCCTCGGGGTCGCAACGGATTTGACCCGAGGCGTGCAACTCGCCCGGGAGGGCATGGCGGTCTACCTGGCGCAACGTCCTGACGGCAAACTCCTGCACGACCCGCTCGCCGCCTGCGCGGTCCTGGACCGGAACGCCTTCACCTGGGCGCCGGTCGACGTCACCTACAGCCGAGGCCAGTGGGGCGCGGTGCCCAACCCGGCCAGTGCGACGTCCATCACCCTCGCGGTCGACTGGCCGCGCGCGGCGGACCTGCTGTTCGGCGCCGAACTCGGCTTGCGGAGCCGGATCGACGCGCGACCATAGGGTCACACTTGCCCCGACCGAACCACCGGGCCCCGCACAGCCACCACGGGGCGCCCGAATGTCGGCGGGCTGCCGCATGATCCACTTCACGGTGGGACGGCCGTTCGGACACGATCTCCGAGGCCGTCCGCGACGAAGGGACGTTTCGTGCAGCAGTGCGGCGACGGCGACCGCCTCCCACGCCGGCACGCGCAGCGAGACGCTCGCCCAGCCCATCCCCAGACACAGCGCGAAGCCGGCGGCCGCCGGTCCGAGCCAGTACGCGAACTCCGAGCCCCACGTGCCGCCACGCAATACGCGTCGCCGGGAGTCCGACCCCGGTTCACGGCCGCCGGTCCAGCGCGCGCCAGGCGAACACGACGACGGAAACGATGAGCGCAGTGGACAGAAGAGCCCGTGTCAGATGGGTCGTCCGGTCGTACTCCCGACTCAGCGGCACCCAATAGAACACGAACAGCCAGACCACAACCGCGGCCCCGAACACCACCGCGATCGGCCAAGGCCACGGCAGACGGGGTGAGTTCGGTGCCGCTTCCGTCACGACTCACCTCCGCAGCCGGGTTCGCACGGTGAGGTGCCTCAGTCCCATACTGCGACCTCCGGCGATCGGTTGACCGAGTCGATCAAGGGCTGAGCCCGGCCCCCTCCTCCTACTGCCCGCGCCCGGCTCCCGGTGGGGATCTTCCGCGTTCTCATTACCAACGGCTATGGCGGCTTGTATTGGACCGCTCCCACCCCGCCGGACGAGGCTTGCCGCCGTACCGCCGCACGAGGCGCTACGGCAGACACATCCGGTACGACGGGAGCCTCACATGAGCAAGAACCGCATCTGGCTGATCACCGGCGCGTCCTCGGGCTTCGGACGCGAGATCGCCCGTGCGGCACTGGACGCCGGGGACTCCGTCGTCCTCACCGCCCGCCGCCCCGAAGTGTTGGCCGACGTCGTCGTCGCACACCCGGAGCGCGCGGCCGCCATCGCGCTCGACGTCACCGACCCGGCGCGCATCACAACAGCCGTTGCGGAGGCCGTCGCCCGCTTCGGACGTATCGACGTGCTGGTCAACAACGCCGGACGCGCGCATCTCGGCGCGGTCGAGGAGACCACCGACGCCGAGCTGCGCGACCTGATGGACCTGCACTTCTTCGGCCCCGCCGCGCTCACCCGCGCGGTGCTGCCGCACATGCGCGCCGCGCGGTCCGGTGCTGTCGTGCAGTTGACCAGCATGGGCGGGCAGCTCGCGTTCGCCGGTGTCGGGGGGTACTGCGCGGGCAAGTTCGCGCTCGAAGGGCTCACCGAGGCGCTGGCCCAGGAGGTCGCGCCGCACGGGGTCAAAGTGATGATCGTCGAGCCGGGCGCGTTCCGGACCGGGCTCAACGGTTCCGCGCTGACCGCGTCCGAGCCGCTGGAGGCGTACGCCGACACCGTCGGCAAACTCCGCGAGAACTTCACGGCGGCCGACGGCACCCAGCCCGGCGACCCCGCGAAGGCGGCGGCCGCGATCCTGGCCGCGCTGGACGCCGTCAACACCCCGCTGCGCCTCGTGCTCGGCAACGACGCCGTCGACGCGGTCCTCGAACACGCCGACCAGGTGCGCGCCGACGTGCGGGCGTGGGAGGCGACCGGCCGGGACGTCGAGTTCGCGTGACGCGCGGAGCCGGCGGGCGTCGAGTTCGCCTGACGCGACGCGCAATCGACGGCGTCAGCTCCAGTACGGCCGGGCCGCCGCCCACGCCCGGCGGGCGAACTCCGCGACGCCCAGCTCCGCGAGCCGCGGGTTGATCACCTCGACGCTGACCAGCCCGTCGAAGCCGACCGCGTCCAGGGCGGCCCGGAAGCCGTGCAGGTCGAAGACGCCGTCGCCGGGCATGACGCGGTTCGACATCGCCTCGGTGGCGGTGTCCGCGTCCGGTCCGAGCACCTGAGGGTGGTCGCAGAACTGCACGTACGCCAGCTCCTCGGCCGGAATCGCGGCGAGGTCGGCCAGCGTGTTCGGCCCGTTGAACACGTGCCACGAGTCGACCAGCACGCCCGCACGGTCGGTGCCCGCGTGCCGCACCAGCGCGCGGGCGTCGGCGATCGTCGCGATCGGGGTGAACGGCAGGAACTCGACGGCCGCCTTGCCGCCCGACGCCGCGATGATCTCCGCGCAGCGCGCGAACAGGTCCTGGCAGCGGGCGTCGGCGGGCAGCGTGACCATGCCCAGCGCGAACTGCGACCCGAAGGCACCCATCGCCTCGGCGACCTGCCGCGCGCCGTCCAGCGTCGAGGTCTCGTCCTCCGCGACGACGAAACCCAGCATCTCGGGGCAGGTGAGCCCGGCCGCGCGCATCTGCTCGGCGAGCTGGTCGAACGACCGGCCGGACTCGGCGTAGGCCGCGAGGGTGAACGCGTCCAGGCTCAGCGCCTCGAAACCGGCCGTCCGCACGCCGTCCAGGAGCGCGGCGAAGTCGACCGGCTCCTTCGCGCCCGCGTACGGCGAGAAGGTGAAGGTGTTGAGGCACAGGTTGGGCACGTCACAACTCCGATCGACGATTCGGCGGGCCGAGCAGGACAAGCGGACTAAAACAGGTCAGGCAGGTCAGGCAGGTCAGGCAGGTCAGGCAGGTCAGGCAGGTCAGGCAGGTCAGGCAGGTCAGGCAGGTCAAAGGAGGTCAGTCACGCCGAGCAAAACGCGCAGGCCAAGCGGGCCCAGCCTGCCAAGCGGGGTAGGTGGTCAGACAGGCGCGTGCCCGGCAGGTCCGTCGGGCGCGCCTGACGCTATCTCAGATGCCCGGCTTTTTCGACGCTCTGGTTCGGGTAGTCGAACGCAGGTACCGCGCCGCATCCCGCACCCGCATCAGTGGCCGCACACAAGGTCGACCACGGGGCGTCCACACCGGCGACACGGTGTGGTACTTGTGGGGTCGACTTCGCGGAGGGCTCAGTGACTACCGAAAACGCGTACCGCTACGGCATCACCGTCCCGCTCAACGCACCGTTGAGCGAGCACCCGCGCCTCGTGCGCGAACTCGTCGCGGCGGGCTACACGGACATCTGGTCGGCCGAGGTCGACGGTCTGGACGGCTTCAGCCCGCTCACCGTCGCGGCCCTCGCCGACCCGTCCGTACGCCTCGGCACGGCCATCGTCTCGCCCTACACGCGCGGGCCCGCGACGCTCGCGATGAGCGCGGCGTCGCTGGCCGAGCTCGCGCCCGGGCGGTTCCAACTCGGCATCGGGTCGGCGTCGCAGCTCATCGTCGAGTCGTGGAACGCCGCGGAGTTCGAGAAGCCGTACCACCGGGTGCGCGACACCGTCCGGTTCCTCCGCGCGGCGTTCACCGGCGAGAAGGTCACCGAACAGTACGAGACCTTCGCGGTACGCGGCTTCCGCCTCACCCGCGCGCCGCAGCAGCCCCCGCAGATCCTCGTCGCGGCACTGCGCGAGGGCATGCTGAAACTCGCCGGGCGCGAGGCCGACGGGGCGATCATCAACTGGCTTTCGGCGGACGACGTGCGCACGGTCGTGCCGTACGTCCACGCGGGCGGTCCCGGCAAGGAGATCGTCGCGCGGATCTTCGTGTGCCCGTTCGACGACCCGGTCCTCGTCCGCTCGATCGGGCGGCGCATGATCACGTCGTACCTGAACGTCCCCGTCTACGCCGAGTTCCACCGCTGGCTCGGGCGCGGCGACATCCTCAAGCCGATGTGGGACGCGTGGGCCGCCGGCGACCGCAAGAAGGCGCTCGAACTGGTCCCGGACGAGCTGGTGGACGACCTGGTCGTGCACGGCACGCCGGAGCGCTGCCGGGCGCGGATCCAGGAGTACGTGGACGCGGGCGTCACCGTCCCGGTCGTCGCCGTCATCGACCCGCGGCCGGACGCCGACCCGCTGGAGGCGGCACTGTCGCTGGCCCCGCGGCGCTGAGCCGGCGCCGCCGATCCCACGTCCGGTCCCGGCCGAGCGGTCCCGACCTCGCGGTTGCGGGTCCGTGGTCCCGTTGCTCACAACAGCCGGATCATGCACACGCGCGGCCACCGGTCGAGCCCGTGCGCGGCCTCGGCGACGCGGACCGCACGGAGTCCGGGGCCGGCGTCGGCCTCGTCCAGCACGCTGAAGCCGATCCGCGCGTAGTACGGCGCGTTCCACGGCACTTCGGTGAACGTGGTCAGCGTCAGCGCGGGCATGCCGTGCTCGGCCGCGTGCTCGGCGGCGTGGTCGATCAGCGCCCGTCCGACGCCGCGCCGCGCGTGGTCCGGATGCACGGACACCTGCTCGACGTGCAGATTGCCGTCGACCGGCTTGGCGATCAGGTACGCGCCGGGCCGGTCGTCGGCGTCCACCGCGACCCACGCGTGCCCGTCTGCCCGGTACGCGTCCAACTCGCCGACCGGCAGCGGCTCGTCGCCCGCGATCTCGGGCATGCCGACGTCCCGGAAGCAGAGCCCCGCGGCGATCTCGATGTCCTGGAGAGCGGGCAGTTCCGCGGCGACGGCGGCACGAATACGCATGTCACCAGTCTGCCGCCGGCGCGCCGCTTCTCGCGTGACCTGGACCAAAAGCCGCGATCGGTCCTGATTGTGCTGAATTCCCGCCCGGTGCGGCCTCCGGATAATGCGAACTCATGGTTCTGAGGAAAGTCGTCTATTTAGTCGACTCAATCATGGAAATCCCGGAGGCCCGGCAAGATCAGTGCGCTGACCTGCTGGGATAAGCAAAGATCGACGGAAGTCATAAACCCATGCATGGGCAGATGCACGTGCATCTGCACGAAACTGCGTCTCTCGGGTGCTTTCTTCTGCGCGCGATTGCATTATCGTGACTGCCGGTCGGCGTGTCGGCCGACGCCGCGGAGCGGGCCGCTCCCGCCTGCCTGCCTGAGCCAGGCGGGAACACGACCTGCTCCCCACGCCCCTCCGCGAAGGAGAGTTCACACCCAACATGTCCACACCGACACCGGCACAGAATCCGGCCCCCGCCCCGAGCCCGGTGCCGACCTCCGCATCGAACTCGGCACCGACTCCCGCACTGACCTCCGCATCGAACTCGGCACCGACTCCCGCACTGACCTCCGCATCGAACTCGGCACCGGCTCCCGCACCGACTTCGGCACCGACCCCCGCATCGACCCCGGCGCCGACGCCGACGCCCTCCGCACAGACCGGGCGGCCCGCGCCGCGTCACCTGCGCAATCTGCTGCTGGCCCTGGCCGGGCTCACGGCGGCGATCGCGGCCGTGGCCGTGATCGCCGCCCCCGCCCCCGAGATCACCGCGGCGCTGATCGGCGCGGGCGGACTGCTGTGGGCGACCGTACTCGGCGCCCTGATCAAGAAGTGGCTGCGCGACCCGGCGTGATGACGGCGGAAAAGCCGTCGGACAGACCGCCCGTACCGCCCGCACCGACCTCGGACGCAGCCTCGCGGTGCCGCGCGATCAGCTCCGCGTACCGTCGACCGGACGTCTTCACCGTCCGCCGCTGCGTCTCGTAGTCGACGTGCACGAGCCCGAAGCGGTGCGCATAGCCGTACGCCCACTCGAAGTTGTCCATCAGAGACCACGCGAAGTGCCCGGCGAGCGGCACGCCCCGGGAGAGGGCCCGTCCGCAGGCCGCCAGGTGCGCCTCCAAGTAGGCGGTGCGCTCGGCGTCGTGCACGGCGCCGCCGGCGTCGACGGTGTCCGGCCAGGCCGCGCCCGACTCGGTGACGTACAGCCGCTTGGCGCCATACTCCGCGGCCGCGCGGACCAGCAGGTCTTCGAGGCCGTCCGGGTGGACCTCCCAGTCCATGCCGGTGACCGGGGAGCCGGGGACCGGGAGTTGGCGGGCGTACGGTGCGGGGCCGTCCGGGTCGGCGGTGACGATCTGGCGGAAGTAGTAGTTGATGCCGAGGTAGTCCAAGGGCTGGGCCATGGTGGCCAAGTCACCGTCCAGCTCCGGGAGTTCGACACCGTAGAGCTCCCGCATGTCGGCGGGGAAGCCGCGGCCGTGCACCGGGTCGAGCCACCAGCGGTTCACGTGGCCGTCGGCGCGCACCGCGGCCGCGACGTCCTCCAGCCGGTCGCTCGCGGGTTCGATCGGGCTGAGGTTGACGACGTACCCGACCTGCGGCGTGCGCGGCGCGTTGGCGCGGATCGCCTGCGTGGCGAGGCCGTGGCCGAGGAGCAGGTGGTACGACGCGCGTACGGCGGCCTCCAGGTCCCGCAGACCCGGCGCCATCCGGCCCTCCAGATGGCCGATCCAGGCGGAGCACAGAGGTTCGTTGAGCGTGGTCCAGTCGGTGACGCGGTCGCCGAGGGCGGCGGACACCGCCGCGGCGTACTCGGCGAAACGCTCGGCGGTGTCGCGCGAGGTCCAGCCGCCGACGTCCTGGAGGCCCTGCGGCAGGTCCCAGTGGTAGAGGGTCGCGAACGGGCGGATCCCGGCGGCCAGCAGTTCGTCGACGAGCCGGTCGTAGAAGGCGAGTCCGCGCGCGTTGACCGGCCCGGAGCCGGTGGGGACGATCCGGGGCCACGCCACGGAGAAGCGGTACGCGTCCAGGCCCAGCGTGCGCATGAGCCCGATGTCCTCGGAACTGCGGTGGTAGTGGTCACAGGCGACGTCGCCGGTGTCGCCGTTGTCGACGGCCCCCGGGATCCGGCTGAAGGTGTCCCAGATCGACGGGAGTCGGCCGTCTTCGGCGACCGCGCCCTCGATCTGGTACGCGGACGTCGCCGCGCCCCAGACGAAATCCTCGGGGAACTCGGACAGGTCAGGCATGCGTGCGGTCTCCCGGGTCGTGCCGGCTGTGCGGCTGTGCGGAGGTTGCGGAACATACGGAGGCTGCGGAACGTACGGAGTCTGCGGAACGCACAAAGGCTGCGCAGCCTCGGGAACTTGCGGAGTGTCCGGGACTCGCGAAGCGCCGGGAACTTGCCGCGCGTCCGGAACTTGCGGTGCCTCCGGAACGCGGTGGGCGGATCGCGGCGGCGCCAACTCGGCGCGCGGGCACGTCACTTGACCGCACCCGCGGTGAGCCCGGCGACCAAGTAGCGCTGGAGGAACAGGAATCCGGCGACGACCGGGACGCTGACCACCAGCGAGGCGGCCATCACCTGGTTCCAGTAGACGTTGTTCTGCGTCGCGTAGCCCTGGAGGCCGACCGCGAGCGTGCGCGTCGACTCGTCCGTCATCACCGACGCGAACAACACCTCGCCCCACGCGGTCATGAAGGCGTAGACGGCCACCGCGACGATGCCCGGCGACGCGGCCGGGATCACCACGCGCATCAGCGCGCCGATCGGGCCGTTGCCGTCGACGAGCGCGGCTTCGTCCAGGTCGCGGGGGATGGAGTCGAAGTAGCCGACCAGCATCCAGATGGAGAACGGCAGCGAGAACGTCAGGTACGTGATGATCAGCCCCAGGCGGCTGCCGTACAGCTCGACGCCCGTGGCGTTCCCGATGTTGACGAAGAGCAGGAACAGCGGGAGCAGGAACAGGATTCCGGGGAACATCTGGGTGGACAGCACCGAGATGGAGAAGACCTGCCGCCCGCGGAATCGGTGCCTGCTGATGGTGTACGCGGCGAAGACCGCGATCGTCACCGAGCACACCGTGGCCGAGGTGGACACGATGAGGCTGTTCACGAAGTAGTCGGCCAGCGGAACGGTGTCCCAGATGTCGATGAACGGCTGCACCGTCAGATCGGACGGCCACCAGCGGAAGTTGCCCTGCACGTCCGGCAGCGGCTTCAGCGAGGACGTGACCATCACGTAGACCGGGATCATCGCGAACGCGGTCAGGAGCGTCAGGCCGACCAGGCGCACCCAGCGGAACCAGCGCGGCTCAAGCATCGGACTTCCCCCTCCGAAGACGGCCCGCCCCGAGGTAGACGGCGGTCACCAGCAGCAGGAACAGGAGCAGCAGCACGGACATCGCCGATCCGGTGCCGAAGTTCCAGGTGACGAACGAGTTCTGGTAGATGTGGATCGAGATGAGGTCGGCCTCGTCGGGGGCCGACTTGCCGAACAGCACGTACGGCGTGTTGAAGTCGTTGAAGGTCCACAGGAACAGCACCAGCAGCACCACGCGGTTGACCGGGGCGAGCATGGGCAGCGTGACGCGGCGGATCTGCTGCCAGACCCCGGCGCCGTCGAGGGCGGCGGCCTCGTAGACGTCGCGCGGGATGTTCTGGAGCGCGGCCATCAGGCACAGGAACGCGAACGGCCAGGTCCGCCAGACCGCGGTGACGACCAGGGCCCAGAAGCTGTTGCCGCCGATGAGCCAGAAGGGCCGGTCCTCCATCAGGCCCAACTGGTCGACCAGCACGTGGTTCACGAGGCCGGTGTCGCGCTGGAACATGAAGCCGAAGGTGATGACGCCCGTGTAGACCGGCAGCGCGTACGGCACCAGGAACAGGGCCCGCAGCAGGCCGCGGCCGCGGAACGCGCCCTGCATGAGGATGGCGCCGGTGATGCCGAGCAGCCAGGAGATGCCGACCACGAGGACGGTGAACATCACCGTGACCCAGAACGAGTCCAGCAGCGCCTTGCCGACCGGGCCGTCGAAGTCCACCGCGAGCCGGTAGTTGTCCCATCCGGCGCCGGGCGCGCTGGTCCAGTGCCGGATGTGGAACTGGGTGAGCTTCAGGAAGCTCATCCCGATGCCGACCGCCATGGGGATGACGTGCACCAGGAGTTCGAGCACGATGGCGGGTGCGAGCAGGACGTACGGCAGCGCCCTGCGCGGTATGCGCAGGCGGCCGCGTGGGAGGCGCCCGCGGGCGGCCGGCTTGGTGCGGCCGCCCGGCCCGTCGTCCGGCGGGTCCTCGGCGACCGGTGCCCGGCGGGTGGTCGTGGCGGCCATCGGGTCGTTCCTTCCTTCGGTGGCTGCGTTGCGGTCGCCGCGTCATGGCGCCTGCGTGGGTTGCGGCTGCGGGACGGCCGCGCTGTGCGTGGGGCGCGGTGCGGCGGCAGGGCCGGTACGGTTCGCCGGCCGCCTCGGCGGACGGCCGCCGCACCGCGGTCTCCAGGGGCCCGACGCGGGGGACTTGGAGTCCCGCTCGGCGCGGTCGGACCGGGGAGGGGTCAGCCGGCGGCGACCATCTTTTCCTGCGCCTCGTCGAGCGCGGACTTGACGGCGGCCTCGGTGACCTCCTTGCCGGAGGCGGCGTCCGCGATGAGCTTCTTGACCGCGTTGCCGACCAGAGTCTCGAACTGGCTCTCCGCAGGGACCTGCGGCAGCGGCGCCGCGGTCTCGGCCAGGGCCTGCTGGAACACCTTGACGCCCTCGGTCTGGAAGGCCGGGTCGTCGTAGGCGTCCTTGACCGAAGGCAGCGAGCCGTACGCTTTGTTCAGCGTCTTCTGCGTCTCGGCGCTGGTCATGAACGCCATGAACTCGAACGCGGCGTCCTTGGCGTCGGAGTCCTTGAAGACCGCCATGTTGATGCCGCCGACCATGCTGTTGATGCGCGGCGCGCCGGCGGGCGCGGAGGCCGGGAAGGGGATCGGGGCGACGCCGATGTCGTCCGGGTTCATGCCGTTGGAGACGAGTGAGCCCTGCGCGGCCTGCCACATCAGCATCGCGGACTTGCCGGTGGCGAAGTCCTTGAGCGACTGGGTGCCTTGGCTGTACTCGGCGTTGCTGGGGTTGACGATCTTGTCCTTGGCGAGCAGGTCGACGTACCGCTTGACGCCCTGGACCATCCCGGGGGAGTTGAAGGCGGGTTTGCCGTCCTTGGTGAAGATCTCGGCCCCGTATTGCTTGCCGAACGTGAAGGCGTGGTGCACGCCTTCGGTGTAGCTGCCGCCCTCCAGCGCGAGGCCCCAGCGGCCGTCGGTGCTCAGCTTGCGGCCGACCTCGGCCATCTCCTCCCAGGTCTTGGGCGGCTGCACGCCGGCCTCGCGGAAGATCTTCTTGTTGTAGTAGAGCGCGTACGAACTGCTGTAGACCGGCAGGCCCATCGGCGGCTTGCCCTCGGCGCCGGTGGCGGCGTACGGGGTCGCGAGGAAGCGGTCCTTGCCGCCGACCTTGGCGAGCACGGCGTCGTCGATCGGCACGAACGCGTCGGTGGCCTGGAGCGAGGCGGACCAGGTGTTGCCGATGTTGAGGACGTCCGGGCCCTTGCCGGACGTGGTGGCGGCGAGGATGCGGTTGAGCAGGTCGTCCCACGGCACGACCTCGAGGTCGACCTTGATGCCGGTGCGCTGCGTGAACCTGTCGAGTTCCGGCTTCAGGACCTGCTTGTCGTGCTCGATGCTGGTGCCCTGGTTGCTGGCCCAGTACGTGATGGTCTTGCCCGCGGAGCCGCCGGGGGCACCCGAGCCGCCGCCGTCGTCGTCCGAGTCGGAGCCTCCACCGCAGGCCGCCAGGACGAGGGCTGACAGCGTCACCGCCAGGGCAGGGCCGACTCTCCGAACACGTCGTACTCGCACGTTGACCGACTCCTCGATTGCAGGGGGACTTTGTTCGCGGTGTGATTTAACTGGCGGTGAACAGCAGCGTCAAGAGTGTGGAGTAGGCGAACTTCCCGGTAAAATCGGGTTGACCAGCTTGTTTCAAGTGTTGAAGTATCTGGAGGTACGACAACGGTGGGAGCCACGATGGAGTCCGGCAGGCAGTCCGACAAGCTCAGTACGGTGCAGGGTCTGCGGCGTGCCAACCGCGCCCAGGTGCTCCAGCGCCTGTACGCCGACGGGCCGCTCAGCCGACCGGACCTGACGCGCCTGACCGGGCTCAGCCAGGCCACCGTGAGCAACGTCGTCGGCGACCTGCTGGAGGCCGGGGTGGTCACCGAGGCCGGGGCGTTGGACAGTTCGGGCGGCCGTCCGCGTGTGCTGCTGCGCGTCGAGCCGGAGCACGCCCGGGTGATCGGCGTGGACGTCGGCGAAACCGGCGTCAAGGTCGAGCTGTTCGACCTCGGCATGCGTGAACTGGCGCGCGCCGACTTCGCGTTGTCAGCCCAGGGTGCGGACGTGGACGAGGTGGTCCGGCACATCCTGGCCGGGCTGGACAAGGTGTGCCGCGACGCGGGGGTGGACCCGTCCGACGTGATGGGCGTGGGCATCGGCGTGCCGGGGCTGGTCGAGCACGGCGCCGCGGACACGGGGCCGGAGGAGTCGGCGGACCTGCTGGTGCACGGACAGACCACCGGGTGGGACGCGGTGCCGCTGCGGCGCCTGCTGCGCGCGGGCACCGATCTGCCGCTGCACATCGACAACGGAGCGAAGACGATGGGCCGGGCCGAGATGTGGTTCGGCTCGGGGCGCGGGATCGGCAACGCCGTGATGATCCTGCTGGGCTCCGGCATCGGCGCGGCGATAGTGACCGACGGCAAGATGTACCGCGGCTCCACCACGAGCGCGGGCGAACTCGGCCACCTGACCGTCGACGTGGGCGGACGGCGCTGCCGCTGCGGGGCCCTCGGCTGCCTGGAGGCGTACGTCGGCGCCGAGGCCATCCTCGACCGCTACCGCGAACTGCGCCCCGACGACGTGCTCACCGGCGCCGACGAGGAGACCCGCATCGCCGCCCTGGTCGCGGCCGCCGACATCTCCGCCGACGCCGCGTCGGTCCTCGACGCGACCGCCCTCTACCTGGGCGTGGGCATCGGCAACCTGGTCAACCTCTTCAACCCCCAGCGCATCGTCCTGGGTGGCTGGGCGGGCCTCGCCATCGGCGCCCGCATGCTCCCCGCCATCCAGTCCGCCGCCGCCGACCACGCCCTCCGCCGCCCCTTCGCCGGCACCACCATCGAACTCGCCCACCTCGGTCCCGACGCCGTGGCCCTGGGCGCGGCGACCCTCCCGGTAGAACGCTTCCTGCAAAGCGGCGGCATTCCCGACTGAGTCGCGACGCAGCGAGGTCGTGAGCCCGCGAAGCCCGTATCGCGGACCCGCAACCCCGAACACCGCCCAATCCCCGTCACCCGCGCGCGCGTTGCCGCCGCGTCCCTCCGGGGCGGCGGCACGGCTGTCAGGATGAGGCCATGGCCGCCTCCCGGGATGACACCACCCTCGACATCGTCATCGCCTTCCTGCGCGGTGGCGTTGCCACCGTTCTGCTGGGGTCGTTCGCGCTGCTCGCGGAAGCGGGGCCGACGCGCCGTGCCGTGGTGGCGGTGGCGGTGGCGGCGGGTCCGGTCGCCGCCGTCCACTATCTGGTGAGGCGGGGGCATCGGCCAGGCGTTGCGCGGCCCCCTGGCCGGGACGGGTGACGGATGCTCGGTGGGCGCCGGGTCGGGTCTGCGCATCCCGCCGAGGCCGGCCCGCACGCACCACGGCCCGCACGCACCACGGCCCGCGCGCTGGCCGACGCGACTCCGGCGACAGTCCCTACTCGGGGTCCTCGGCGGTGTCTCCCAGGGCTTTCAGCAGTGCGCGGAGGCCTGTGGTGAGGGACTTGCGCTCTGCCGCGGTGAGGGTGGCGAGCATGCGTTCCTCGGTGGCCAGGTGATCGGGTAGGGCTGCGTCGATCAGGGTGCGGCCGGCTTTGGTCAGGGCTACGTGGACGTTGCGGGCGTCGGCTTCGGCGCGCGTGCGGGTGACCAGGCCGCGGGCCTCCAGCTTGTCCAGCCGTTGGCTGATCGCGCCGGAGGTGACCATCGAGGCGCGCATCAGCTCGGCCGGCGTCAGCCGGTGCGGGGGGTCGCTGCGGCGCAGGGTCGCCAGCATGTCGAACGACGGGGCGTCCAGGCCGTGTTCGGCGAACGTCCGGCCCATCTCCGCCTGCGCGAGCCGCGCCGCCCGGGTCAGGCGGCCGAACACCTCCATCGGCGAGACGTCCAGGTCCGGGCGCTGCCGCCCCCACTGCCCGACGATGCGGTCCACATGATCAGCCACCCCGCCACGGTAGCGGATGTCTTAGCGTTGAGATATATTCTCTTAGTGCTAAGAGATTGAGCGAAGGGGCGGACCATGCGCATCACCGTGTTCGGAGCGGCCGGGAACGTCGGCAGCCGGGTCGTCGCCGAGGCGCTCGCCCGGGGCCACGAAGTCACCGCCGTCGTACGCGACTCCGCCCGCTTCGCGGACCTGCACCCGGACGCCCGGCGCCGCACGGGCGACGCCGCCCGCGCCGAGGACGTCGCCGCACTCGCCGCCGGGCAGGACCTCCTCGTCGGGGCCACCCGCCCCGCCCCCGGCAGCGAGGCCGGGCTGCTCGCCGCCACGCGCGGCCTCCTCGCCGGGGCCGAGCGCACGGGCGTACGGCTGCTCCTCGTCGGCGGCGCCGGGAGCCTCACCGTGCCGGGCACCGGCGGCCTGACCGTCATCGACACGCCCGAATTCCCCGTCTCCTGGCGGCCCATCGCCCTCGCCTGCGGTGAGCAGCTGAACGCCGCGCTGGCGGCCCCCGCCGCGGTGGACTGGGCGTACCTCAGCCCGGCGGCGGTCCTCGAACCCGGCGTGCGCACCGGCACCTACCGCCTCGGCGGCGACGAGCTCGTGGTCGACGCGGACGGCAACTCGTCCGTCTCGATGGAAGACCTCGCCGTGGCCCTGATCGACGAGGCGGAACGTCCCCAGCACCACCGGGCGCGCTTCACGGTCGGGTACTGATCGCACCCCCGGACGGGGCTCAGCGGCGGCGGATCCGCGCCGCGCGGCAGAGCGGCGACGGCCGGGTGTCCGGGGTGTCGGCCTCGCTCCGGCGGTCGGTTTCGGAAGGCGGCGTGACGGCGCCGAGGTAAGGGACGGCGGGGACGGCGCAGGGCCGCGAACGGCGGCCTGGGGGTGTGCTCATGGACCTTCGATCTCCCGCCGCGCGCCGGTTCAGACAGGTGTGCGACCGCCGGTCAGCCGTGCGGCGCACAACTTCGACCCGGTCGGCGGTACCGCTGTCACAACCCTGTCACGACGGCCGCGCACCGCTCCTTGCAAGGGAGTTCCCCATATCGGGGACGCTCCGGCGCTGGCTACCGTCGAAGCTCGTCGAGCCTGTCGGGGGAGGCAGCAGTGTTTGAGGAACTGGCGCTCGCGCCGGAGCGGACCAGCGGCGGCGGGGGCGGGGGACGCGGTGGAGGTGGATACCGAGGCGGTGGAGGCGGCGGCTTCGGCGACGGGAGCGGCTTCGAGGTGTTCCTGGTCATCCTGGTGGTCGTCGCCGTGGTCTGGTTGGCGGTCTACATCTACCGGTCGCGCCAGGCGCAGTTCCTGGCCTCGCTCCCGCCGCCCGCGCCACCGGTGCCGCCGCGCCCGAGCGTCCCGCCGCCGGGGTACGCGGGGGCTGGGTACGCGGGGCCGCAGCACGCGGGGGCGGAGTACGGGGCCGCGCCCGCACCGCCGTACGCCGCACCGGCCTACGTCCCGCCGTACCCGCCCGCCCCGCCGCCGTGACCGGACGGGCGGCCGCCCACCGGGCCGCGGACCCGCCCGCTCAGAGCCCCAGCACCCGCAGTGCGTTGGTGCGCAGGAACTTCGGCCACACCTCGTCCTTGAAGCCGACGTTGGGCAGCTCCGAGAAGATGCGGTCCAGGGTGAGCCCGTACGGGAAGTAGCCCGCGTACATGACCTTGTCCGCACCCCGCGTGTTCGCGTAGTCGACGATCTCGCGCGGGTAGTGCTTCGGTGCGAACGCCGACGAAGACCAGTGCAGACCGGGCCACTTCAGCATCAGCTTGACGGCCAGGTCGCACCACGGCTCGCCGCCGTGCCGCATCACGACCGTCAGCTCCGGGAAGTCGTAGCACACCTGGTCGAACCGCATGACGTCCTGCGCGGTCGCGGGTACGCGCGGGCCCGGGATGCCGGCGTTCACGAAGACCGGCAGGCCGAGGTCGACGCACGCGGCGTACAGCGGGTACGCCAGCCGGTCGTCGATCGGCACCGGCGGCGTGCAGCCGCACGGGAAGAACGACGCCGCGACGACGCCCGCCTCCTCGCGCGCCCGGCGCAGCGCGCGTACGCCCTCCATGACGTTCGTCGGGTCGACCTGGAAGCTGCCGAGCAGGCGGTCGGGGTGGCTGCGGACGGCGTCGACGGTGCCCTCGTCCTCGAACGACACGGGGATGAGCGCCTTGTCGATCCCGAACGCGTCCATGGCCCGCAGCAGGTCCTCGGCGGAGGACGCGGACCGCTCCATCTCGGGCAGGTCCTTGAACATGTAGCCGGCCGGATGCGTCATGCCGCTGCGGCTGTCCTCGTCGCGCAGCGTGCCGGCCATCGCGGTCGCCCACCAGCGACGGTCCTTGTTCGGCAGGCCCATCAGCAGGTCGACGACTCCGACGTCGGACGGGAATCCCATGGCGCACCCTTCGTACGGACGCCGGGGT
>NZ_JBPKBH010000001.1:570400-572595 GCF_051388915.1 Yinghuangia sp. YIM S09857
TTCGATGGAACCGCTCTCTGTGCCGCTACCTCTGCCGTTGCCGGTCCGGGCGGCCGCTAGCGGGTCACGATGATCGACGAACCGTGCCCGAACAGGCCCTGGTTCGCCGTGATGCCGACCTTGGCGTCCGGCACCTGCCGCGCGCCGGCCTGGCCGCGCAGCTGCCAGGTCAGCTCGCACACCTGGGCGATCGCCTGGGCCGGGACCGCCTCACCGAACGAGCCGAGGCCGCCGGAGGCGTTGACCGGGATGCGCCCGGTCACCTCGGTCTCGCCGTCGCGCAGGAGCTTCTCCGCCTCGCCGCGTCCGCAGATGGCCAGGTCCTCGATCCAGTCCAGCTCCAGCGCGGTGGACAGGTCGTAGACCTCCGCGAGGCTCAGGTCCTCAGGGCCGAGGCCGGCCTCCTCGTAGGCCGCGTGGGCCAGCGAGGCGCGGAAGGACAGGTCGTTCGGCTGCACGGCGGCCGACGAGTCCGTGGCGATGTCGGGCATCTCGATGACCGCGCTCGGGAAGGTCGGGGTGACCGTCGAGACCGCGGAGATGCGGACCGGCTTGGTGGTGCGCTTGGCGGCGAACTCCTTGCTGCACAGCACGACCGCGGCGGCGCCGTCGGAGGTCGCGCAGATGTCCATCAGGCGCAGCGGGTCGGCGACGACGGGGGAGGCCGCGACGTCTTCGAGGGTGAACGCCTTCTTGTAGCGGGCGTTCGGGTTGTGCAGGCCGTTCTTCGCGTTCTTGACCTTGACCTTGGCGAAGTCCTCGACGGAGGCGCCGTACAGGTCGATGCGGCGGCGCGCGTACAGCCCGAAGTACGTCGGGTTGGTGGCGCCCAGCACGTGGAAGCGCACCCAGTCCGGGTCGTCGGGACGGTCGCCGCCGACGGGGGCGAAGAAGCCCTTGGGTGCGGCGTCGGCACCGACGACCAGGGCCACGTCGACCAGGCCCGCGAGGATCTGCGCGCGGGCGTTGGCGATGGCCTGCGAGCCGGAGGCGCACGCGGCGTACGAGCTGGAGACGCGGGCGCCGGTCCAGCCGAGGGCCTGCGCGAAGGTGGCCCCGGCGACGAAGCCGGGGTAGCCGTTGCGGATGGTGTCCGCGCCGGCGACGTACTGGATGTCGCGCCAGTCGAGGCCCGCGTCGGCGAGCGCGTCCTGGGCGGCCTTGATGCCGTACTCGACGAAGTTGCGGCCCCACTTGCCCCACGGGTGCATGCCCGCGCCGAGGACGACGACCTCACGGTCCCTGGTCATGCGGAGGCTCCCGTCGGCTTGAACTTCCACGTGGTGAACACCTGGTCGTCGGTCTCGTACAGCACGCCGGGGACGATCTCGACCTCGGCGCCGACGGTCAGGTCGTCGACGGTGACGCCGGGCTCGGCCTGGCCGAGGACGATCATGCCCTCCTCGGCGAGCTGCACGGCGACGATGGTGAACGGCACCCACTCGGCGTCCGGGTCGGAGACGTAGGGTGCGGGCGGGCGGTATCCGGCGTTGGTGTACGACCACACGGTGCCGCGGCCCGAGAGCTTGATCTCCTCGAACTCGGTGCCCGCGCACGCGGGGTTCTTGCAGAACGTGTCCTGCCGGGGGAAGAACACGGTCCCGCAGGCGGTACACCGGGTGCCGAGGAGCCGGAAGTCCTCGTCGTCCGTGGTGAACCAGCCGGGGACCACAGGCTTGTGGTCCTTCATCGCCTGGGCCTCCTTCGTCTCGGGTGCAGTCCTCTCCGGACGGTTCCGGTGGAGGCTGTGCGGTAGGGGCCTGGCGGACCCCACCCCCTATTCTGACGGTACGTCAGTTACCCGAGGCAAGGTGGTCGGCAGTAGCACTCCTCACAATCCGCGTGCTGACCTGCGGAAGACGCCCCCCGATGAGACGTGCCCGCGACGCGGCCGTGAGCCCGCGGCGTGCTCCCGGTCCCACCCGCGCCACCCGCCACCGGCGGGGTGGGGCAGCGGCGTGGGCTTCGGGTGGGCGGGCTCGCTGAACGCGACGGGCTGCGTGCGATCGGCGAGCGGGGGCATGGCCTGCCCGACAGAGCGCGACCCGTGGTTCCTCGCGAATCCGCTCGCGATGCCCGCTCGGGCAGGAGAGGGCGCGTGGCGCTTCCCCGTGAGGCTCGGAGCCGCGCTTCGTGATCGGCCGTACGTGCGTGGGTGCCGCGCGGATGCGCGGCGGTGCGGCGGCGGGCCCGGG
>NZ_JBPKBH010000001.1:572708-576544 GCF_051388915.1 Yinghuangia sp. YIM S09857
GCCGCCCCTCGGTGCGGCGGCGGGCCCGGCCGGGCTCGGTGAGGGGATGGCCCGGCCGGGGGCTCGGACGCCGCTTCAGGGCGGGTTCAGGGTGCCGTTTCAGGCGGCGGGGCGTATCGGAGGCCGGTAGTCGCGGGGCACCAGGCCGGAGCGGCGCCACAGGAGAAGGCCGGGGCCGCCCATGAGGTTGTTGTCCTCGAAGAACCCGACCAGGCGGCGCCCCCATGTCCGCATCGTCTCCTCGCGGTACGGGTTGGCCAGCGCCTCGCGCCGCGCGAGCCTCGGGTCGAGGCCGACCGCCGCGTAGACGTTCGGGTGGATCAGGTGGTGCGCGATGACGTGCGCGGCCCGGGCGATGACCAGGCGGCTGAACTCCAGCTCCGCGCGGTTGAGGCGCGGCGAGCGCCGGACGACCTCCTCGCGCGCGTACCGGACGTGCCGGGCCTCCTCGATCACGTGGATGCGGGAGACGTCGCGGACGAGCGGCTGGATCGTCTCGTCCTGCATCATCTCGCGCTGGGCGGTGTCGAGGATCTCCTCGGCGATCAGCGCCGCCGCGAAGGTCTGGATGCCGAAGCCGATGGTCTTCATGGCCCGGCCCAGCTCGTGCGCGTAGCGCCCGGGGCCGTAGTTGGGCGCCTCGAACTTCTCGATCATGCGGCCGAACATCGTCGAGTGGCGGCACTCGTCGGCGATCTCGGTGAAGGCGTACTGGATGTGACGGCTCGTCATGTCCTGGTCGTAGGCGTGCCGGATGAGCAGTTGCATCAGGATCACCTCGAACCAGATCCCGACGCTCGCGGTGCTCGCGACCTCGTGCCGCGTGAGGTCGACCCGCTGGGCCGGGCTCATGCGCGCCCAGGTGCGGGTGCCGTAGAGGGTGCAGCGCTTCTCGTTGATGAAGTACGTGTCCGGGAGCAGCGGGGCGTCCCAGTCGATGTCCTTCAGCGGGTCGAAGGAGTTCTTCGCGGACGCGGCCAGCAGGCGCTCCGCGGTCAGCTCGCGGTCCTTGACGCCAGACGCAACCGGCATGCCGGGTCTCCTCGATCGTCCGTGGTGCGCGGGAGTGGTGCAGCGGAGGGTGCAGCAGAACGTGGGTGCAGCGGAAAACTCGGTGTTACCGCAAGTAACATCCCGCCTCGGCACCGCGTCTGTCAACCTTCCGGGCGTAGCGCAAGGGGTGCGCGACGGCCGCGCGGGTGGCATTCTCGGGCGCGGTCGGCCGTCCGGTCGGCCCGACTCCATCCCGACCCCATCCCGGCGCGCCGGACCGAGAACCCGGCCGGCGGCCGTGACGCCCGGAGGTACCCGCATGTCCGACGCGCCCCAGCCCGCAGCCCCCGGCGAGCCCGAGGTCCTGTGGCGCCCCTCCGAGGAGCGCGTCCGCGCCGCCCGCGTCACCGACTTCGCCGCGCGCCTCGCCGAGGACCGCGGGACCGGGCCGTTCGCCGGGTACGCCGACCTCTGGGCCTGGTCGGTGGCCGAGCCGGAGGCGTTCTGGGCGTCCGTATGCGCGTACTTCGACGTCGCCTTCAGCGCCCCGCCCAGCGCCGTCCTTGGCGACAGCCACATGCCCGGCGCCGAGTGGTTCCCCGGCGCGCGCCTCAATTACGCCCGGCACGCGCTCCGCCGCGCCGAGACGCACCCCGACGAGACCGCGATCGTGCACGTCGACGAGCGACTGGAGCCCGGCGAGATCACCTGGGGCGAGCTGCGCAGGCGCGTCGCGGCGCTGGCGTACAACCTGCGCGAGCTCGGCGTCGGGCCGGGGGACCGGGTCGCGGCGTACCTGCCCAACATCCCCGAGGCCGTGGTCGCGCTGCTGGCCTGCGCGAGCGTCGGCGCGGTCTGGTCGTCCTGCGCGCCCGACTTCGGCGCCCGCAGCGTCCTCGACCGGCTCCAGCAGATCGAACCGGTCTTCCTCATCGCCGTCGACGGATACCGCTACGGCGGCAAGGAGATCGACCGCCGCGACGAGGTCGCCGAGCTGGTCCGCGAACTGCCCACGCTGCGCCACACCGTGCACGTGCCGCTGCTCGGCACCCCCGCCCCCGACGGCGCGCTCGCGTGGGACGACCTCACCGCGGGCGACCACCCCGACGAATTCGAGCCGGTCGACTTCGACTTCCCGCTGTGGATCCTCTACTCCTCCGGCACCACCGGCCTGCCCAAGGCCATCGTGCAGGGCCACGGCGGCATCCTCCTCGAACACCTCAAGCACAACGCCCTGCACCTGGACCTCGGCCCCGGCGACCGCTTCTTCTGGTTCACCTCGACCGGCTGGATGATGTGGAACCTGCTGGCCGGCGGCCTCCTCGTGGGCTCGGCGATCGTGCTCTATGACGGCAGCCCCGGCCATCCAGCCCCCGACGCCCAGTGGACCGTCGCGGAACGCACCGGCACCACCGTCTATGGCACCTCCGCCGCGTACGTCATGGCCTGCCGCAAGCGCGGCCTTCGCCCCCGCGACAACCACGACCTGTCTCGCCTGCGCTGCGTCGGCACCACCGGCTCGCCGCTGCCCCCCGACGGGTTCCGCTGGGTCTACGAGGACGCGGTCCCGGACGTGTGGCTCGCGTCCGTCAGCGGCGGCACCGACGTGTGCAGCGCCTTCATCGGCGGCGTCCCCACCCTCCCCGTCCACCTCGGCGAGCTCCAGGCCCGCTCGCTCGGCTGTGCGGTCGACGCGTGGGACGAGCAAGGCCGTTCGGTCGTCGACGAGGTCGGCGAACTGGTCATCACCGCTCCCATGCCGTCGATGCCCACCCGCTTCTGGAACGACCCGGACAACGAGCGCTACAAGGCCAGCTACTTCGACACCTACCCCGGCGTCTGGCGGCACGGCGACTGGATCACCGTCACCTCGCGCGGCACCGTCGTCGTGCACGGCCGCTCCGACTCGACGCTCAACCGGCAGGGGGTGCGCATGGGGTCGGCCGATATCTACGAGGCCGTCGAGCGCATTCCGGAGGTGGCCGAGTCGCTGGTCATCGGCATCGAACAACCCGACGGCGGCTACTGGATGCCGCTGTTCGTGGTGCCCGCCCCCGGCGTCGAGCTGGACGACGCGCTGCGCGAGCGCATCAAGCAGGTCATCCGTACCGAGGTGTCGCCGCGGCACGTGCCCGACGAGATCATCGCGGCGCCGGGCGTACCGCACACGCTCACCGGCAAGCGCATCGAGATCCCGGTCAAGAAGCTCCTCCAGGGCCGCGCGCTCGACGAGGCCGTCAACCCCGGCTCCGTCGACGACATGGAGGTCATCCGCTTTTACGCCCGACTCGGCGCCGAGCGGACCGCGCGCGAGGCGGACGGCCGGGGAACCGCGTAGCCGAACTCCGAACGGACCAACGGCGCGCCGCGAATCGCCGCACTCACCTGAAAGGCCGTCATCACCCTGACGCGCCCGGTCGAATGCGGACGCGTCGGCAAAGGGCGCTGACACGCTCGGCCCATGCCCGACGTGTCCCCCCGAAGGCCCATCCGAACGCACGACCTGTGGAGCACCGCCGCCCGCCGCCTCGCCCGCGCGTCGGCGGTGCTTCTGGGCGCGTCCCTGCTCGTGTACCTCACGCTCGCCGCGACCCGTCCCGGCCAGATGTGGTGGCTTGGCGACCTGCGCGTCTACCAGGCCGGCGGAGCTGCCGCCCTGGACGGCGGGCACGGCCTCTACAGCCTCGCGGTGGGAGCCGCCCGCCTCCCCTTCACCTACACGCCCTGGGCCGCGCTCACCTTCTCGCCGCTGGCCCTGCTGCCCTGGGGCGTCGCCAAGCCGCTGGCCGTCGCCGGGAACCTGGCCCTGCTATACGCCGCCGCGCACCTGGCCTGGGGGGGGG